>NZ_DATGNU010000075.1:0-6875 GCF_035306585.1 Galbibacter sp. | reverse complement strand
GGTAAGAGTTATGATTTAAGGTGGTTATTGCGACGGGGCTCACCTCTTCCCATTCCGAACAGAGAAGTTAAGCCCGCCAGCGCCGATGGTACTACGAAAGTGGGAGAGTAGGTCGCCGCCTTCTTTTAAAATCCTAGTGTTAAACAACACTAGGATTTTTTTTGCCATAAAGTCAAGTGATAATGTTTTTGCAACCAATGCATAACACTAGTATAATCACTGGATTTCTTTCTCTAGAAATTTCAACAACCATTTAACGATCCCGGTTCTTGGCTTTTAAGTTTGGTTTTAATGATAATTATCATTTTTTAAGCCTACTGCAATTTGAACCTTTGTGTGAACATTATATTGTAATTTATTTGTATGACACATAATTTTCATATTCCAGTAATGGGATTGGCATACACCATCGATACACCATTAAGAGTGGCATCTAAAGGAATCGATTCTGTAGTGTCCATTGTAGATGATGATTTGGCTGAAAAAATGCGCGCTTTTTTTTGTAAAAAGCATCAACTCCCATATACTTCAATTTCTGCGAAATCAATCGATCATAGAGCCAAGAGGATAACAGCTTATCTCAATGTATTGGATCGGTTGGTTAAAGAAAAGTTTCAAAACTTCCTTGATGAACTCTCCGCCAATAAAAAGGAATTAGATCAATTCATCGGAATGTTGCCACCTAAGTCCGTCATTCTAGAAAAGATTAAGGAGCTCTCACCGGAGAATTTTTTACAACACGCAAGTTTGATTATTAAAGAGCACCTTTCTCCTGGAGCTATTGATGTTAATATAATGACCAAGGTGGATAAGACAAACTTTCGAAATAAGGTTGCTTTAGATACTATATATAATGATGCACACGCTTCCCTTAGAGGCTTTGCTCAGAGCAACCTAAAATCAACCTTGATTCTCTCCGCAGGAATGAATCCGTCACTTTACAGTTACATAGGTACTTTTAGCGATTTTCTTCCAGATGCCGATGGACAATTAAAGAAAAAAGTGAGTTTAAAGGTAAGTGACTTTAGATCTGCGATGATCCAAGGGAACTTCTTAGCTAAAAAAGGCGTATGGGTATCGGAATACCGCATTGAATCAGGACTCAATTGTGGAGGGCATGCCTTTGCAACAGATGGTTTATTATTGGGCCCTATACTGGAGGAATTTAAAACAAGACGAACGGAATTGGAAGAAAGTATTCACGGAGTTTTAATAAAAGCATTGAAGGATAAGGGATGTTATGTTCCAGACCAACCGCTAAAAACTAAGATAACGGTACAAGGTGGTGTAGGTACTTCGGAAGAACACAATTTTCTTCTGGATCACTATTCTACAGATGCTGTTGGATGGGGTAGCCCCTTTCTATTAGTTCCAGAGGCAACTGCTATCGATCAGCAAACACGTCAGCTTTTAGCGAGCGCTAAAGAAGAAGATCTTTATAGAAGTGAACTATCACCATTAGGGGTGCCTTTTAATACCCTTAGAGGAGCTAGTAATGATTTCTATAAGCAAATGCGCATTGATAAACAAAGGCCAGGAAGTTCTTGTCCCAAAAAGTATCTTGCCCTTAGTAAAGAATTTGGGGAAGAGGGAATTTGTACGGCATCTCGAAAATACCAAGAGCTCAAAATCAATGAGTTAGAAGAATCGAAATCGGATTATACCAATAAATCCTTACAAGCTAAGCGCGATAGTATCACGGTAAAATCGTGTCTGTGTGTGGGCCTAGCCAACCCTGCTTATATGGAGAAGGAAATGGAAATCAAAGGAGAAAAACAAGGGGTGGTGATTTGTCCAGGGCCCAATTTAGCTTATTTTGATAAGGAGATTTCACTCTCGGAAATGGTGCGTCATATATACGGATACACCAATGTGTTGAAAAAAGGCATCCGTCCTCATATGTTTATTAAAGAACTGCAATTGTATGTTGATTTTTTAGTAGATGATATTCAAAACAATCTTGAGGGAATTAACAGGGTAAAAGTAAAACGATGGAAATTATTTAAGCGTAATCTCATGGAGGGAATTAGCTATTACGAGAATCTTTTTGGTGCTGAAACCACTTTTTTTAAGGATCAAAAAGAAACCGTACTTGAGATACTCAGTTCCTATAAAAGTAATGTAAATGATATTATTATTCCTAATGTAAACTAGGCGCTATTCATTTATATTGTTTGTCGAACTCCATAGAAACCTAACCTTGCTTTAGGCCAGAGTTATCGGTGATGAATAATCACCTTATGCTCTGGCCTTTTATTTTATGTGTATAATTTATTCTTCTTTGGTTCCTAAGCTGTGTATAAACTCATCGAGATTTTGATCCTTGGTTAATTGCAATTTTTGTTTAATTCGATATCTTGCCATGCGGATACTTTTGGGATCTACATTTAATTTAGCTGCAATTTCCTTGTTGGTAAGCCTCATTAGTATATAAAAACAATATTTCTGATCGAGTCGCGTGAGTTTTTGATCTGCTTTGCTTTGCAATCCTTCAATAAATTCAGGGCGTATTTCTGTGAGCTCGGTTTTAATTTCCTCATAGCCCTTATCCACCTCGATATTTTTTGAAATCAGTCTTTTGATTTGCTGATACATGGGGTCTGTGTTTTTTAAACCACTCAGTTTTTCTGTTAAACTACTAAGTAACTGGTTCTTTTCCTCCACATGCAACTTGCCAGCTAAAAGTTCCTTTTCTAATCGATCTAACCGTTCTTGTAACAGTATCTGCTCAACTTCTAATCGCGCAGCTTCTTCCTCCTTAAGACTTGCTTGTAGTTCAGCTTCGCTTTTAAGACCAACTAAAAGTAACTGTTTTTGTTTGGCATTTTTTAATCGGAAATGGTAGGTTCGAAAGACAAAGAATAGAGCGATCAGCCCAATAGTAATTAGAATCAGATAAAGATGATTCAATTTCTTGTTAAGAGCCGCTTCTTGTTTGGCTGTGCTGAGTGCTAGTTCTTTTTTCTCGGATTGGTAAACCACCTCAAGTTTTTGAGTGATGGAATGTTTTTCTTGATTAAAAAGTTCACGATCATAACGCATGTACTGCTTGTAATATTCCAATGCTTTCTCGTGATCTCCTCTCTTTTCTGCTACACGGGATAGGGCGTTGCTGATCCTAGACTTTGTTCTGTTAGTTCCCCACGGGCTGGCGATAATTTCTGTCATGGCCCTTTGAAGAAGCTCTTCTGCCTTTTTGTAGTCGTTTTGTTTTAAGGCATATTCACTGAGAATTCCATAGCTATTGGCTACAATTTGTGGTTGATCATACTCCCTTGCTCTGGCAAGTGCCCGATTGATGTAATGGGTTGCACTATCCTTATATGATAGTGGGTAGAATTCAAAATAAAGATTGGCGATATTTAAAGCAGCAATTCCTTCAATGCTTTTACTTTTGATTCGATTTTGGTTTGTTTGGGTAAGAGCTAATATGGCCTTATAGTAATACATAGCGGAGTCCAACTGTTGTTGCGACCTTTTCTTTCTAGATTTATAAAGGTAATACGAACCCATGCTGAGATATGCGTTTGCAACGGCATCTGGGTCTTTGCTTTTGTATGCGGTTTCTAGGCATAATTTGGTATACCGAAGTTGTTGCTTTGGAGAATTCCAATAACCTTGAATGGATGCTAAATGATGGTATAAAATACTTTGAAACAACCAGGTCTCTTCTTCTTTTTGTTCAAATAAGCGAAGCGCATCGAGCATATATTGATAAGCCTTTCCCCTGTTATCAACAAGGTTCTCTAGCCAACCTTGTTGCAGAAGTACGCGTCCTTTTAAAATAACATTATTTGTTTGTGCTGCATTTGCAAGGGCACTATCCATAATACTGTAAGCATGCTTTAGGCTGTCTTGTTGGGAGTATAGATAGCTAATGGTAGCTTGAACAAAGCCAGTATATCCTGGGTCATCTTCGTAGTAACTTAACTTAAGCGCATCCTTTGCCAATTCCATTGCATGGTTTCTTTGGTTGTTTCTAGCTGTGATTTTGGCCAGATCTGCCAAGGCTTCAATACGTTTTGAATTGGAACTTTCTTCTTGTTTAATGATCCTATTCAAGGAATCGATGATAATGGATTGTGCCTGGATATTTGAAAATTGTAGTAGGGATAGGAGGGTGGCTAAAATTGTTAGGGTTTTCCTCATGAAGTAAATATAATCATTTAATGCCTTTTAATAGAAAATTGAATTTTTTGTAGACGCATTGTAGACGTTTTATGGATTTTTTGTAGACGCGGAGTATGTGGCTTACAATAGGTCTTAGTACTATGGAATGCTAATTTTACCCTTGTTAATTCGGCAACTCATACTGCTGTTTACCTCTATTCAACTCTACTACCTGACCCAAATTCATATGCAACAAAAAATAATTTTAACTATCCTGTATATCTTATTATATGTAATTGGACTATCAGCACAGACCGCCATTTATGTTGCTCCTAATTCAAATGGAAATGGAACTAGTTGGCAAAATGCCAGTAATATTCAAGATGCTGTTTTAAACGCCTTGGATGGTGATACTATTAAATTAAGGGAAGGTGTTTATAGCATTACAACTACCTTGGAAATAGATAAGGCATTAATTATTTTAGGAGGTTATTCTAGTACTGGAAATACAAGGGACCCTGAAACGCATAAGAGTATACTGGATGGACAAAATAAAGAAAGTATAATGCACCTAAAATACTCTTCTATGGGATCAATAATAGAGGGTGTTTATTTTGAAAATGGATTTGGTAGTAACTATGCAGGTGCGTTAACAATTCAAGGATCTGAAGTAAAGGTTCGCAACTGCACCTTTAGACACAATGTTTCTGAGAGTTCCATAGGTTCTTCGGCGATATATATTCGAGAAAATAATGTCCTTATTGAGGATACAAAATTCGAGGAAAATCAAGTAATCCGTAAAGATGATCCTGGTGGTAATGCTGGTGGAGCAATTCATATCCGACACATTAACAATACGCGAATTGTAAATTGTCAATTCCTCAATAATACGTCTTATTACCCTGGGGGTGCCATTAGTTCGTGGGGACCGAATACCAGCATTGAAAACTGTACATTTACCAATAACCATAGCCAGAGTCATGGTGGTGCAATTTATAAGAATTTTGATAACCTTACCATAAAGGATTGCGCCTTTACTGGGAACGAAGCTGGTGAAAATGGAGGGGCCGTGTATAACAACAACGACCCATTAGTGCTGTCAAAGTGTGTTTTAAAGGAAAATTTAGCTGTGTCCAATGGAGGTGGGCTATATGGTAGTTTTAATGAAGTAAAAATATCTAAAGTTTATTTTGAGGATAATCGGGCTTCAGTTCATGGGGGCGCTATCTACTGTAGTGCAGCAACCATGGCTATCATAGATGCCGTATTTTGGAATAATAAGGCTGTAAATGGTGGTGGAGCAATTTATAATAGCGAAATCATCACCTTGAGCAATGTCGATTTTATTGGCAATACTAACATTGCATTTTTAATAGGTCCGTCGAGTTCCAGTAACTTGTATAATTCTATATTTTATAAGAATACCTCCTTAGCGAGCATGTCATATGCCAATCCGGATATTGCAGTACAAGAAGATGCCCATTCTAATTCCCTCAATATTGAGATCATTCAAAACCTTTTACAAGTGTCCCCAACTCTTGGAGTCTATCAGGATAACTTAATCGGAGTCGAACCCCTTTTTATAGAAGAGGAGTCAGGGGATTTTAAACTTCAACATGCAAGTCCAGCTATTGATGCTGGTAAAGCCTTATTATACAATGGCGTTTCAGATGTGAATGCCGGAAATTCCGAAGATTTGGCTGGAGAAAGTCGTTTAACTGCAGCCAATATTGATTTAGGGGCGTACGAATACAGTAGCATTTTGAGTTGTACTCAACTTTCCAATCCTTTAAATAATGCTTCCGATGTTGCTATTGTTACAGACATACAGTGGGATGCCGTTGAAGAGGCTACAGGTTATAGGATTTCCATAGGTACTACCCCGATGGGGACTGAAATTGTGAATAATCTTGATCTAGGAGATGAAACTAGTTACTCGCATACATCTAATTTCCCTGAAGGCACTATTATATATGTAAGGGTTACCCCTTATAACCAAGCGGGTGAAGCCACTGCTTGCTTAGAAGAACAATTTACCACCGAGACGTTACTTAAAACCCCAGCATGTACACAGCTTATAAGTCCAATAGATGGGTCAACCCAAGTTGCTAATGATACAGACATACATTGGGACTTAGTGGAAGAAGCTCTAGGTTATAGGATTTCCATAGGTACTACTCCGATGGGGACTGAAATTGTAAATAATCTTGATCTAGGAGATGAAACTAGTTACTCGCATACATCTAATTTTCCTGAAGGTACTGCCATTTATGTAAGGGTTACCCCTTATAACCAAGCGGGTGAGGCCACTGCTTGTTTAGAAGAACAATTTACCACCGAGACTTTACTAAAAATCCCAGCGTGTACACAGCTTATAAGTCCTTTAGATAGATCAAGCCAAGTTGCTATTGATACAGACATACAATGGTACTTAGTGGAAGAAGCTGTAGGTTATAGGATTTCCATAGGTACTACTCCGATGGGGACTGAAATTGTGAATAATCTTGATCTAGGAGATGAGACTAGTTACTCGCACTCATCTAATTTTCCAGAAGGTTCTATTATATATGTAAGAGTTACCCCTTATAACCAGGCGGGTGAGGCCACTGCTTGCATAGAAGAACAATTCACCACTGAAGCATTTACTGAAAATCATTTGCTTGCTACTAAATACGGAATATCTCCAAATGGGGATGCTATCAATGATTTTTGGGAAATTGAGGGGATTGAGAATTATCCAGATAATTTGGTTACAGTGTATAATA
>NZ_DATGNU010000074.1:0-8170 GCF_035306585.1 Galbibacter sp. | reverse complement strand
AGCTTTTGTTCTGTGTTCAACTTACATCCAGGGACCTGTTCTCCGTCTCTTAATGTGGTGTCAAAGATTTGGACTTTTTCTTTACTCATCTTGATTTTTTAATGTAATTTCAGATTTTGAATTACGAATGTATATCTTGTTAGCGTAATTTGTTGTTCCCTTAACTATTTCTTTACAATGTTTAAGGGAACTTTTATAAGCTAAATTATCTGATAATCAATTAATTGAATTTTTATTATTACAATGACAAGTCACCAAAAAGACACTTTATTTATACTGATTAAATCCTTGTCGAAGTCTGAAAAGAGACAATTTAAGTTATACGTAAATAGATTAGGAGTTAATGCGGATGCTAAATTTCTTGCTCTTTTTAATCTATTGGATAAGATGCAGGATTATAAGGAGAGTGAAATTCTAAAAAGTGGCATCGTTAAAAAGCAACAACTATCCAATCTTAAGGCGCATCTCTACAAGCAAATACTAGTGAGTTTACGACTGAACCCTGTCAATCAAAATGTCCGATTGCAAATACGGGAACAACTAGATTTTGCGACTATTCTTTACCACAAAGGATTGTATAAACAAAGTCTAAAGATTTTAGATAAAGCAAAAGCTCAGGCCATCGCTTATCAAGAAAAGGTCGTTGCTTATGAAATTGTGGAGCTGGAGAAGATAATTGAGACGCAGTACATCACTCGAAGTATTAGTGGTAGGGCTGATGAGTTGGCTGTCCAGGCCAAAGAATTAAGCCTTCAAAACGTGTTAACAAGTAAGCTCTCTAATTTATCCCTTCAGTTGTATGGTATTATGCTGCGATTCGGATATGTCAAAAGTGATAAGGAGTATCATTGGGTGACTGATTATTACAAGGCACATATGCCAAAATTTAAACTCGCTGATTTAGATTTTAGGGAGAAGTTATGGTTGTATAAAGCACAGCTGTGGTATAGCTTTTTAACCCAAGATTTTCTGTCCTGTTACAAATACGCCTCCAGGTGGGTAACCCTTTTTTATGACAATGAGAACATGATCTATCTCAATCCTGTGTTTTACCTAAAGGGGGTTAATTATCTTCTTGATTCGATGTTCTATATTAAATATAGGTCGGAGTTTGAAGAATCTTTAGAACGATTGCAACAAACCATTGCAAACTCTAAGTTTCCCCGAAATGATAACCTAGAGGTGCTTTCGTTTTTTTGTATCTATGGCAACAAGCTCAATCTTTACTTTATGAGTGGAGATTTTGAACAGGCGCAACATTTAGAACAGGATATTTTAGATGGAATTAAACGCTATGAAGATAAGATCGATGAACATCATGTAATGGTGTTGTATTACAAATTGGCTTGTATGTATTTTGGGATGGGCGACAATAAAATGTGTATCCAATACCTAAAAAAAATCATCAACAACAAGCAGTTGACCATGCGAGAAGACCTGATGTGTTTTGCCAGGGTTTTAAGCCTGGTAGCTCATTATGAGGCGGGAATGGATTATCACCTCGAGGTACAGTTAAAAAGTACGTACAAATTTCTCTTAAAGATGAACGACTTGCATGAGGTTCAAAAGGAGATGATAAAATTCTTAAGAAACCTCGGAGAGATTTATCCACACGAACTTAAAGATGAATTTAAAAAATTACACACCAGACTTAAGAAGTTTGAAGACCACCCTTATGAGAAAAGGGCCTTTTTATATCTCGATATTATATCGTGGTTAGAGAGTAAAATTGAAAATCGATCTGTGGCGGATATTATTAAGGAGAAGGCCAAAAAACTAAACCGTTAATTTGGCTGCTCAGAAAAATCACCTCCAGCAGGTAGCCCAATTAAATTTTGCAGTTATTTGCATTAGTACCTCTGGGGTATGGGGACGCTATATTACTCTTGAGCCAGAACAGATTATTTTTTTTAGGGCTTTTCTGGCGCTTGTTTTTGTCTACTTATTGTGTCGGTTTAACCACTTGAGTTTAAAGCTTGAAAAAGGAAAAGACACCTATACTGTTTTATGGTGTGGACTGTGTTTTGGGATTCATTGGGTGAGCTATTTTTACGCTTTAAGCCTATCAAGTGTGGCCATTGGAATGCTAGCCATTTACACCTATCCGGTGATAACTTCTTTCTTGGAGCCGGTGTTACTTAAAACCTCCTTTGTGAAAGCACATCTTGTGTTGGGGGTACTAGTGATTACGGGCATATATTTTTTGGTTCCTGATATCGACTTTTCTAATTCACAGTTTGTGGCGATTTGTTTAGGGGTGATTTCTGCCTTTTTTTATGCCGTGAGAAATATTATGATTAAGCCCAAGGTACAGTATTATAATGGCTCGGTGCTGATGATGTATCAATTATTGGTGATCAGTATACTGATGGCACCATTGTTGTATTTTACTAATTTTAGTAAGCTTTATACAGCCTTGCCAGGTATTGTGTTTTTGGCTTTGATTACCACCACCCTTGGACATACCTTATTGTTAAGGAGCCTTAAGTACTTCAGTGCTACTACCGCTAGTATTATGAGTAGTGTACAGCCCGTCTACGGTATTGTTATGGGAATGTTGTTTCTAGGGGAATTTCCGGCATGGCATACCCTTATAGGAGGAGCGCTCATCCTTACTGCTGTAGGGGTCGAAAATATACGGACCTTTAAAGGTACGGCTGGTAGACAATAGCGGGTTATAAATCCTAATTTAGGTTCTTAGCCAAAGGATTGCATGTTGACTAGTTTTTGGTATACCCCATTTTTGTCCATTAATTCCTGATGAGTACCTTGCTCTACGATAACGCCTTTTTGCATCACTGCAATAAGGTCTGCATTTTGTATAGTAGAGAGACGGTGTGCAATAACGATGGAAGTTCTATTTCGCATCATCTTCTCCAGGGCATCCTGTACTAGTTTTTCACTCTCTGTATCCAATGCTGAGGTGGCCTCATCTAGAATCATTATTGGCGGGTTTTTAAGAACCGCTCTGGCGATGGAAAGTCGTTGTTTTTGTCCACCACTTAGTTTACCTCCCGCATCCCCGATGGAAGTCTGGAAGCCATGTGGTAATTCATTGATAAATTCAAGGGCGTTGGCAATTTTAGCTGCGTGTTCTACCTGCTCTGCGGTGGCATCTAATTTACCAATGCGAATATTGTTTTCAATGGTATCGTTAAAGAGAATGGAGTCCTGGGTAACAATTCCCATAAGTCCTCGAAGACTCTTTAATGATAGTTCTTTAATGTTATGCCCGTCGATTTCTATACTCCCGCTATTGACATCGTAAAAGCGCGTGACTAAATTGGCGATGGTACTTTTTCCACTCCCTGATTGTCCTACTAGTGCTACGGTTTTACCTTTAGGGATCGTTAGGTTAAAGTCATTTAATACATAGTCATCTTCGTACTTAAAAGAAATATGGTTCAAATCGATTTGATGCTCAAAGGTTGTTTTGTCAATGGCATTTACCGCGTCTTTAATGTTGTTCTCTGTCTCTAATACCTCTAGTACACGTTCCGCTGCAGCATTTCCCTTTTTTACACCGTAGGATGCCTTACTAATGGCCTTTGCTGGTGTTAGGATATTATAAGCGAGTCCCATATAGGCTATAAATGAGGAAGGATCTAAGCTCTGGGTAATAAGCACCATACGACCTCCAAACCACAGTAAGATACCGATTACCAAAATCCCTAAAAATTCACTTGTGGGGGAGGCCAAATTCTGGCGATTAAGCAAGCTATTGGAGAATTTGTAAAAACGGCCTGTAGAGTTTTTAAAATGATTGGTAAATCTATTCTCTGCATTAAAAGCCTTGATGACTCTAAGGCCACCTAATGTCTCCTCTATAATAGATAAGAAGTAGCCTTGTTCCTTCTGAACATTGTCTGACTGTTTTTTTAGTGATTTCCCAATTCTGGAGATCAATAAACCAGAAATAGGAATAAAGATAAATACAAAGAGCGTTAACTCCACACTAATTCCAAACATCACTACAATGGTAAATAATATGGTAAGGGGCTCTCTTACTATGAGTTCCAATATGGATAAGAAAGAGTGCTGAATTTCAAGGACATCGGATGTGATTCTTGCAATGACATCCCCTTTTCTTTTTTCAGTATAATAGGAGACGGGTAGTTGGACTACCTTACTATATAAACTGTTTCTAATATCTTTTAGCACCCCATTTCTAAGAAAGGTGATAAAGTACATAGCCAAGTAATTAAATAAATTCTTCAGTAAGAATAATGAAATCACTAAACCGATTACTAGTACCAGCGCTTTCATCTTATCATCCCCTGCGTATTGGGTGGTCCAATAATTTAAATAATTAAATATGTAATCTTTAAAATTGCCAATTTGATCCAGATTAGGTCGCACGGTCACAGGTTTGGTTTGCCCGAACAATACATCTAACATTGGAATAAGTGCTAAAAATGATAATGAGCTAAATAAGGCGTAGAGAATATTAAAAAAAATGTTGAGAAATCCGTACTTTTTATACGGTATCGCAAAACGTAGAATTTTTTTGAAGTAGTTCATATTTAATTAGCAATTCTAAGATTTAACACTTTGGTGTAATTGGTGTAAGAGTGCAAATTTACATTTTATTATAACAAAGCCCGTTGTTTAGAACGGGCTATTTTTTACGAATTCATTGCATCTTGATTCTAATACATTAATCCAAGGGTAGTTCTTTGATAATGCGATCAATCTTTTGGTTCAATATACCAATGGCTTGATGGTACTGCTCGGCACTCTCTAAATAACCTTTGACACTGAAATAAAACTTAATTTTTGGTTCCGTTCCACTTGGTCTTGCAGCAATCTTACTTCCATCTTCTGTATAATAAATCAGCACATTGGATTTTGGAATATCCATGGTCTCGGAGGTGGAATCTTCTACATTAAGCCGGGTTGAATTGGCGTAATCTTCGATACGAATTACCTTAGAACCATCAATGAATTTAAGTGGATTTTCCCGTAATTGGATCATCATTTGCTTGATCTGATGGGCGCCGCTGATTCCCTTTTTGGTCAGCGATATCAATTTTTCATAATACAGTCCCATATCTAGGTAACAATCTATAAGATCCTTGTAAAAAGAACTTCCATTTGACTTAGCGGTAGCGGCTATTTCACAGGCCAATAAAGCAGCGGTTATAGCGTCTTTATCTCGAACAAAATCCCCTACCATAAATCCAAAGCTCTCTTCACCACCTCCAATAAATTGTTCTTCAGGATAATCGACAATCATTTTTGCGATCCATTTAAATCCCGTCAAAGCTTCGCGGTACTTAACCTTGTATTTATCAGCGAGCACCTTCATCATTGGAGTAGATACAATGGTAGAGGCAATGAATTGATTTCCGTTAATTTTCCCCTGCTTTTTCCAGTTCTCTAGTAAAAAACGGGTCATTAGGATCATCGTCTGATTACCGTTTAATAAGGTCATTTTTCCATTGTGATCTCGAACGGCAATGCCAAGTCGATCACCATCTGGGTCGGTTCCAATAACCATATCCGCGTTTAATTCATCAGCTAATGTAATAGCCATGGCTAAGGCCTCTGGTTCCTCAGGATTTGGAGAGGCTACCGTTGGAAAATCCCCATCGGGTTTGGCTTGGCTTTCCACAATATGGACATTGTTATAACCAGCACTTTTTAATACCGCTGGCAAAAGGGTAATGGAGGTTCCGTGTAAAGGAGTAAAAACAATAGAGAAATCATCTTTGTTTTTAGCTCCAAAACCAGCATTGGCCACACTGGCCTTAACAAACGCTTGATCAATTTCTTTATCAATATATTCAATTAAACCCTCATTGCTGTTAAAATTAATATCCTCAAAGGAGAGCCTGTCAATATGTTGAATGATTTGATGGTCATTTGGAGGTACAATTTGACCGCCATCTTGCCAATACACTTTATATCCGTTGTATTCTGGAGGATTGTGTGAGGCGGTAAGTACAATTCCACAATGACAATGAAGGTATTTTAAAGCAAAAGATAGTTCTGGAGTAGGGCGGAGGTCTGAAAACAAATAAACCTTTATCCCATTGGCAGAAAATACTTCTGCAACTACCTTAGCCAAGGTATCGCTATTATGACGACAGTCATAAGCAATGGCCACTTTTAATTGTTCCCCAGGAAATTGTTCCTTTAAATAGTTACTAATTCCTTGGGTGTTTTTACCCAGGGTGTATTTATTGATTTTATTTGTTCCAGCGCCCATGGTCCCTCGCATACCACCAGTGCCAAATTCTAAATTCTTATAAAACCGTTCTCTTAATTCTTCAGGATCGTTGTCCATTAGCTGTTGTACTTCTTTTCTTGTTTGAGGGTCAAAAGTGTCAACTAACCACGCTGAAGCATTTTTGATAATTTCTTCTATTTCCATCTACTGTACTTTTGTTTAATTGCCTTAGGTTTTTCAATGTTCCCTAAAGGTTAAAAATTCACTGTTTCTACGATTTTATATCGATTTTCTTGTTTTCTAGATCGAAGGATAAGTTCTCCTAAAAATCCAGCAATAAATAACTGGGTTCCAATCACCATAGCTATAAGGGAGATATAAAACTGTGGGCGTAATGCAATTAAACGGCCGTAAGGGTTGATAAATAACTTATCGATTCCCAGATAGGCTGCAAATCCAAATCCTATGATGAACATTACAACACCCCAGGCTCCAAACAAATGCATGGGTTGTTTTCCAAAGCGCGATACAAACCAAATTGTAATTAAATCCAAGAATCCATTTATAAAACGTTCCATTCCAAATTTAGTACTTCCATATTTTCTGGCCTGGTGTTTAACAACTTGCTCTTCTATTCTTGTAAAGCCAGCGTTTTTAGCTAAAACTGGGATGTAGCGATGCATCTCGCCATGTACATCGATCGATTTAACGACCTCGTTGCGATAAGCTTTTAAACCGCAGTTAAAATCATGTAATTGGACACCAGAGGTTTTTCTTGCTGCCCAGTTAAATAGCTTAGAAGGAAGGTTTTTAGCTAAAACGGAATCGTATCTGACTTTTTTCCATCCGGAAATAAGATCTAATTGTTCGCTTTTAATTCGCTTGAATAGTTGAGGGATTTCTTCTGGATTATCTTGAAGATCCGCATCCATAGTGATAACGACATCTCCTTTAGCTTCTATAAAACCAGCATGTAAGGCTTGAGATTTTCCAAAATTTTTTAAAAATCGTATGCCTTTTACTTGAGGATCTTTAGAGGATAGTGACTGAATAATGTTCCAGGATTGATCATTACTTCCATCGTCTATAAATATAATTTCATAAGAAAAACGATTGGATTGCAAGATTTCTGCAATCCAATCGTGTAATTCTTTTAAAGACTCTTGTTCATTGAGTAGTGGTATTACTACTGATATATCCATGAAACTTAATTAACACTGTAACTGTGTTCAAAGATATAAATTAGAATTCATTTTTTCCTTTTTTCACGATAAGTCCTGTGATTAAAGAGACTACAAAACCGATGAAAATATTAAAAATCAAAATGAAAGGGTAGGTCACCCAGAAGAACTTTTGTTGCATTTCTACTGCATTATCCAATTGCTCTTGGGTCATTTCTGGATATTGTTCGCGCATTCCAGCTCGGCTTAATTCCGCAATTTGCTCATGGAAGTTTGGGTCGATAAAGTTTACATAGACCAATATATATAGAACAGCGATTATTCCTCCAATAAGGGAAGCTCCTACTCCTATTTTTAAAGCCTCTGAAAGGGTTATATAACCATCGTTTAACTTTTTAAATTGAATGATTGCTAAGAGAATTACCCCTATTAGCATAATCATGGAGACAATATTTTTTGCCATTCCTTGGTCGTATTGCATATCCATAAAATGAAGCATTAAGCTAAAGACTATGGTTAATGCGCCAAGTATTAATCCGTACCGCAAAGCGAACTGTCCTGTAGTGGGTTGAGTATTATCCATTTTTATAGTTGATTTTGTTTCTATAAAGTTAGTATGAAATAGTGTATATTTGTTACATAAATAGCGAAATTAATATTCAACTATAAATTTTGGATCAAAAGTGTTGGGGATTCAAAATAATTATATAAATTTGCAGCTCGAAAAATCGAAAGAATAAGATAGTTAAAAATATAAAGGCGATGAAAAAAGGTATACATCCAGAAAATTATAGATTAGTAGCATTTAAGGATATGT
>NZ_DATGNU010000073.1:0-7071 GCF_035306585.1 Galbibacter sp. | reverse complement strand
ATTTGGTTGATCAGGTCTTTCGAGTTTTTTAATCTCTGGAAAATACAGCGGAAACAGACTTTCAATCGCCTGATCCATAAGTTCTTGAGCAACAAAAAGTGTACCTTCTTGTTCACCCTCATAAACCAGCTCTACCTTACCTGTAATAGCAGGTATCACCCCCATAAAGTCCGACAGTCGTACACTTGTTTCACTGGCACCACTTTTTAACATCCTTCTCTCAGCGGTGCTAATCAGATTTTCAAGTGCACTTATACTCAAACGAGCACTTACACCACTCTTAGGATCTATATACGGGCTTTCTCTAGCTTGAAATCCAATTTGTTCCAAAACATCATAGACCAGCGGTGGTACATAAACTGCCGATTTTTGAACCTCAGCTAGTTTTGCCTCCTGCCTAGTGATCTCCTTAGCTACTTCAAGATTTTCTGGATAATGGGTAAGAATTTGTGAACCAATCCGATCTTTTAAAGGAGTTACAATACTTCCTCTATTGGTATAATCCTCTGGGTTAGCAGTAAATACGAACTGAAGATCCAGTGGAAGACGTAACTTAAACCCCCTGATTTGTATATCTCCCTCTTGTAGAATATTAAATAAGGATACCTGGATCCTAGCCTGAAGATCTGGTAATTCATTGATAACAAATATACTTCGATTTGCTCTGGGAATCATCCCGTAGTGGATAACCCTATCATCCGCATAGGAGAGTTTTAAATTCATAGCCTTTATGGGATCGACATCCCCAATTAAATCTGCCACGGTAACATCGGGCGTTGCTAATTTTTCAAAAAAGCGTTCGGAGCGTGCTATCCATACAATTGGAGTTTGATCCCCTTTTTCCTCAAGGAGTTCAATAGCATAGCGCGATATTGGATGAAATGGATCATCGTTGATCTCAGATCCCGCAACAGCTGGAATCCATGGGTCTAGTAGATCTACCATGGCCCGAGCAAGTCTGGTTTTGGCCTGACCACGAAGCCCTAATAAATTTATATTGTGTTTGGAAAGAATTGCCCTTTCAAGTTCCGGGATCACGGAATTTTCATAGCCGTGAATCCCTTTAAAACTGTTAACTCCGTTTTTTAAGTTCTTAATTAAATTTGACCGAAGCTCTTCTTTGATTGTTTTACTTTGATAGCCAGCGGCCTTTAATTCTCCAAGGGTAGTAATTTTATCTATTTTCATTATCTCTATGTTGCTTAGTTGATAATCACCATTTCAAAGAATCAGGTATATTATCGAATGTTTCTTTTTCTATTTCTTTGGTAGTCCTCAAATATCATTTCTCCCAATCCAGATAAGCCCGTAAAGAATGCCTTACCTTTGTTAGCCTCTGTAAAGTGTCTTACAAATTGCATCAAGTAAGGGTCTTGAGCAATCATAAAGGTAGTGATAGGGATTTGAAGCTTTCTAGCCTGCCTGGCCATGGTATAACACCTATCCACGATATATTGATCCAAGCCTACACTATTCATATAATAATCCCCATTGGGCTTTCGAACGCAACTAGGCTTACCATCGGTAATCATGAAAATTTGTCGATTAGTGTTTCGTTTGCGCCTTAGCATATCCATAGCTAATTGCAACCCAGCAACCGTATTGGTATGGTAAGGCCCCACGTTTAAATAAGGCAAGTTTTTGATTTGTATCGGCCAGGCATCATTACCAAAAACCAACACCTCCAAAGAATCTTTGGGATATCGCGTGGTGATCAGTTCCGATAAGGCCATGGCAACCTTTTTTGCGGGTGTAATACGATCCTCCCCGTAGAGTATCATACTATGGCTAATGTCAATCATTAGAACCGTGCTCATCTGCACTTTATGGTGGGTTTCTTCAACCACCAAATCATCTTCACCCATGGCAAATGAATCAAAACCATGATGGCGTTGCGCATTGCGAATACTCTCAGAAATATTCACTTTCTCAAGAGCATCCCCAAATCTATATTCCCGTAAGTTTCCAGTTAATTCATCCCCTTGCCCAATGTATTTACTTGGATGATTCCCGGAACGGCTCTTTTTTAGCTTTCCGAAAATTTGTTCCAAAGCATGTTTGCGAAGAAGCTGCTCGGTTTTGGCTGTAATAGAATAGCCTCCTTGATCACCAGTGGAACCATCACCACTAGGATCGATTTCTTCTCTTATGTATCCTTTTCGTTTCAGATCTTCAATAAAATCATCAATGGTATAATTAGCGTCAGTTAATTGATACTCTTGATCCAATTCCCTGAGCCAATCGATAGCCTCATCAAAGTCTCCCGAGGTATGGGTTATGAGCTCTTTAAAAATCTCAAAAAGTTTTTCAAAAGGTGTCCGATAAGGCTCCTTATAGGAGGTGAACACAAATCCGTTTCTTTGTTTATTCTTCATAACTGAACTAAAATTAATCAATTATCAGCAGGATTAAAAGAAAGTTCTAGCTATTAACACTGTATTAAAAATTAAAGTCCAGTGTTCTTTTACTATAAATTCATTCCAGAACCATAAATAGTTTAAAGAAAAAGAACCCTTGTAATAAAAACATATTAAAGGCCAAGCCCGGCACTTTTTAAGTAAAGTTTGCCGGGCTTGGCTTAAGTGCTTTGATGCACTGTAACAAAATTTAGATGAATTAAAATATTCTACTCTGAGTATCCTGGATTTTGTTTCAACAATTCGTTACGATTCATTTCATCTCTGTGAATACTAATAAAATACATTTTATCCAACCATTGTCTGTTCTCAATTCCTGGATCAAGATCGTACACATTATAATGATAGATATAATTATCAGTACTATAACCATACTTCTCTACGTGTGCTCCTGGTTTTAACTCTCCAAAAATATCAATGGTCTGAACCTGCTCTCCTAGCGTTGTTGGAGCGATCATCCAACGTCTGGCATCGTGAAAACGATGCTCCTCATAGGCCAGCTCAATACGACGCTCATTTCTATAGCGCTCCATTAAAGCTTCACCAGATTCTGTAACAGCTGGAAGCCCCACTCGGAACCTAATTTTATTAAGCCAAGTTCTAGCTTCTTCATCTTCTCCAAGCTCTATACAGGCCTCTACGTAATTAAGAACAGCCTCGGTGTATTTAAACATAGGGAAAGGTACTTTTTGACGATCAGTTTGATTAACAATCGCAGGATCTGGATCGATGAACTTACGCATGGTGTATCCCGTGTAACTACCATTCCAATCCTCAATTGTACTGTTTCGCGTATCGAGACCTTCGTGCACCACTATATTTCCTTTTTCATCAACGATTTCATATTGACCAGTCTGAATTTGATTATATGGATCGGCCCCTTCCACATCAGCAGTTCTTGGCTTCCAATCCGCACCATCATAAAGAATAGAAGCATAAAAACGTGGGTCACGATTTTCATAAGGCGCAGCAGCATGAACTGGATTATTCCAATCAAATGGAGTACCATCGATCATTTCATAATCATCTACCAAGTTTTGCGTCGGCGTGTTTCCTGACCAATTATGGTAACCGTTTGGACCATTGGCACGTCCTATCCAAGTACCTCCTTCATCTTTTTCATCCACAAAATAACGCCCTAGAATAAGTTCGATTTCCGCTGAGGCATCAGCAACTGAACTACCACCTCCCATAGACAAAGCAATATAATTCTCCTTGCCTTCTTCTGGTGTTACTGGGGCATCTAAATTCAACTTATACCCTAGGTTTTTATCTACGACTGCCTTAGCAGCTGCTTTTGCTTTTTGCCAACGCGCAGTTTGGTCTCCAGATACATATCCTAAATATTCTGGGTTTGAATATCCTGCAATTGTTGCTGAATTTGCCGAAGCCGTAGGGATATCATGAAGATCACTAGCGGCGTATACCAGCATGCGTGCCTTAAGTGCCATAGCAGCAATATCCGTTGCACGACCAGTAACGGTAGGCTGCCCTTCTAGGAGGTCAATAGCTTTATCACAATCAGCGATGATAAAATCAACACATTCCTCATAGGTATTCCTGGGAAGAAGATAATCTTCATCCTCAAGTTTATAAACTCTATCTACAATTGGCACTGCGCCATAATAACGAAGCAACTGGTGATAATAAAATGCTCTCAAAAAATACGCCTCCCCTACTAATCTATCAGCGACCTGCTGATCATCAAAGAGCGGGTCTTCTAGATTTTCTAAAGCGACATTGGTAGCACGAATGCGCTTATACATATCAGTCCAGTTATAATTGTAATTAATCCAGCCTTGATCAACTGGGTTGGATCTTGACTCGGTAATGGTATTAATTCCTCTTCCAGAGTGCGTAAAGAGCGCCTCATCAGTAAGTGAGGCTTGCATTTGTTCATCAAATCCACCTTGACCAAAGCCATTGTATATATCAAGAACAAAAGCTTCGGATAATGAAGGATCTGCCCAAGTATCAGTATCAGGCACCTCATCTAAAGGTTTTGTATTGACAAAATCATCATTACACGAAGTAACTCCTACCAAGAGTAGCAGTACACAAATCCTTAAAGTATATTGTTTTATATTGTTCATAACAAAAAATTTTAGAAGGTTACGGACATACCAAAGTTAATTATACGTGCCTGAGGATAATAATGTCCAACTGATTGCACAGACTCTGGATCCATTACTTTCATTTTACTCCAAGTGGCCACGTTAAGCCCATTCATGTAGAATCTAAGATTAGAAATCCCTATTTCTTCTCCCACTTCTGAAGGAAGTGTATATCCTATCTCAATATTTTTCAAACGTAGATAATCCGTATCTCTCAGCCAGTAGGTATTACCATCTGAATAATATTGATCACTTCGGTCGGTTATCCTAGGATGGACACTACTTGGATTGTCTACGGTCCAACGATTTTCGTAAAAATCCATTAAGTAGTTCCCTATAGCACCAGATTCATAGGTCAAAATAGGTACTTCTGCTCCAGCAGAACCCTGTAGTAATACGGTCAAGTCGAAATCCTTATATCGAACTTGCAGATTTGCACCGCCTTGAAAAGTTGGCTGTGTATTCATATCCCTACGAACTCTATCATCAGGCGTAATTGCGCCGTCTCCGTCGAAATCCTTATATTTCATATCCCCAGGGCGAATATTATTAGTAATATCACTATAATCTAATGTATTGGCTGCAATATCCTCCTGGTCTCTAAAGACCCCGTCATAAATGTAGTACAGACCAGCATCAATAGCTCTACCAGTTGATCGCTGCCACTCTGGTGCCCCTGGAGCCTCATCCCAAAACTTTATTTTGTTTTTGGCGTATCCACCATTTACGGCAAACTGGAAATAAACTTCTTCACCTAACTTACCATTATAACCGACATTAAATTCCCAACCTTTATTTTCAACTTTACCAATATTTTCAGCTGGAAGGCTCATTCCCGTACTTTGAGGAATAGAAGCGTTACGTCTCCAAAGAATACTACTTCTTTTATTTAGAAATGCATCAAATTCAAAGAATAACTTACCGTCCATCATCTGACCATCAAGTCCTATATTATAATTATCAGCCTGTTCCCAAGTAATTAGTGGATTAGGAACGCGAGTTTCATAGAGTGTTTTCGCAACCTTCCCATCGGTCACATAGGATCCGAAACCATAGGTAGAGTAATACTGGTATTCTTGTAAAGCATCATCGTAATAAATATTGTCATTACCCATTTGCCCCCATGATCCTCTTAATTTTAAAGAGTTCACAAAAGGGATGTTTTCTCTCCAAAAGTCTTCTTCAGAAATACGCCATCCAACCATAACTCCTGGAAAAAATCCATACCGACTATCTTCGGGGAACATATAGGACCCATCATAACGCCACAGAAATTCAAATAAATATTTTTCACTAAAGTTATAAGCAACCCTACCAAAGTAATTCAGTCTAGCCCGTTCCCAAGCAGCTCCTCCATTGTCTTTCTCTGCATCACCACCAGCAAACATTTGATCAATTACCTCAGAGATAAAATAGCGTCTGTAAGCAAAGAAATTGTCATTACGAATGGTTTCTTTGTTGGTTCCAGCTAGCACATTTATGGAATGTTCGCCAAATGTCCGATCGTAGGTGAGCGTTGCTCCAAGAAGAATATTAAGTTGATCTTGGTTTTCTTGTCGTAGGTTTGGTTCCGCTGGTCCTCTTTTACCTCTTACCAAAGCTGGAGTCACGCCATCAGCCTCATAGTCTCCTTGCCAGGTGTAAAGATACCACGGAATCTCCCAACGCTTTTTTTGCTGAATGTATTTGTCAATTGCTGCGGTACCCGTAAATTTTAGTCCTTCAATACCTGGAATCTTTATATCTACTTTACCATTGGTTTGAAAATAGTATCTACGATCTCTATCGTATCCTGTCTGACTGGTAGTGATTACCACAGGATTTTCTCCGTATTCAATATCTGGTCCAGGCATTCCATTTGGCCAATACGCTGGTTCGGTTGGAATACCACGCATCAACATTCTAAAGATAGCGCCAGCACCTTTAGTAGGAAAATTACGATCCTCCTGCCTTGCCAACACGCCAATTTGGGTGCTAATATGGTCGCTTACCTTGGCATCCAAATTAATTCGTAAATCATATTGCTGATAATTTGTTGCAGAATTTTTATAATAAGCATCTTGATCTTGATATCCTAAGGAGGTAAGGAACCTAAAGTTTTCACTTCCACCATCTAATTGCAGGTTGTGTCGTTCTTGCAGCGACCATCCTTTCATGGTAGCATCAAACCAATCTGTGTTGGGATGACCCCATGGATCAGATCCGTTAGCAAACAATCTTCTATCCTCAGGAGAGAAAGGTGCTGTTACCGTACTACCATCAGGACGCGTATAGGTACCTGTCTCACGAAAAGCTCTTGTAGCATCAGCCCATTGGCTTACAGGTAATTTATAGATCTCTAAGTCGTTTCGCATTTCGGAGTATTCCACGGCGCCAGCGAGCTCTGGAATCACCGTCGGTTGAGAAAACCCTATATTACTGGTATAGGTAACACTAGTTTTTCCTTCGCTACCACGCTTAGTGGTTACTAATATAACACCATTGGCAGCCCGAGCTCCATAGATAGCGGCGGATGCATCTTTTAACACTGAGATACTCTC
>NZ_DATGNU010000072.1:0-12732 GCF_035306585.1 Galbibacter sp. | reverse complement strand
GAGTAAAACGAAACAGGGAGATGATTTACATGTATCTTGGAGGGTTCCTTTTAAGCCTGGTACTCTTTATGCAGTCTCGCGAAGCGATGGTGAAGTTGTCTTGGAGAAGGAAATAAGAACTGCAGGATCACCAGCTAAAATCCAATTAATCAGTGATAAGAAGGAACTAAAGGCAGATGGAATGATTTGATCTTTGTTACTGTGAACATCCTTGATGACAAAAACATTTTAGTTCCAAAAGCTGATAATTTGGTGCAATTTGAGATCACTGGTGGTGGGAAAATTATTGGTGTAGATAATGGTTACCAAGCTAGTATGGAGGCTTTTAAAGCAAATAAACGCAGGGCATATAACGGGAAATGCTTAGTGATTATACAGTCGAATTATAAAAACGAGCCTGTTACCTTGAAAGCCACAAGTGAGGGATTGGATTCAGAATCCTTGACAATAACAGTTTCCAACCAAGATGTTGAATTGAATTAAAATTTTCTATTTAACTTTAATTGAAAATTTAAGATTTCCATGAAATATATAGTGTGTGAAGAACCTACCAAGTTGGTATTAAAAGAAAAAGAGATCCCTGTCAAAGGTGCGGGGGAGGCATTGTTAAAGATTCATCGCGTAGGTATTTGTGGTACCGACCTACATGCTTATGCGGGAAATCAAGCGTTTTTTAATTATCCAAGAATTCTGGGCCATGAATTGGCAGCGGAGATTATAGAAATCGATCATAACGACCAAGGGTTGAGAAAAGGTGATAAGGTAATTGTGATGCCCTATGTAAGTTGTGGTAGTTGTATTGCCTGTAGAGGAGGAAAAACAAATTGTTGTTCAAATATAAAAGTATTAGGCGTACACGCTGATGGAGGGATGCAGGAAGTTGTTTCCGTTTCTACGGATCTATTAATTCTAGCCAATGAGTTGACCTTTAATGAGATGGCTATAGTAGAGCCATTAGCCATTGGTGCTCATGCACTTAGAAGATCTAATGTGCAAGGGGGGGATACGATCGTTGTTATTGGTTGTGGCCCCATAGGGATAGGGCTTATGAAACTCGCCCAAATCACTGGAGCCAATGTTATTGCTTTAGATGTAAATGCGGATCGTCTGCGTTATGTGGTGGATGAGATTGGTGTATCATACGCCATTGATGCCTTGAAAGATCCCTCTGGACAAATCTCAGCGATAACAAATACAGACATGGCAACAGCAGTATTTGATGCCACTGGAAACAAAAGAGCTTTGGAAACAGGAATTGATTACATGGCCCATGGTGGAGAATTTATATTAGTAGGCCTTTCTAAAGAGGAGCTATGTTATTCTCATCCTAAAATCCATGCAAAAGAAACCACATTAAAATGCAGTCGTAATGCTACCAAAGAAGATTTTGAATTTGTAATAAAGCATTTAAAAGAATTTCCAACGGATTCCTTTATAACCCATCAAGTTCATTTTTCTCAAATGATTTCTAATTTTGATTCGTGGTTAGACCCTCACACTGCAGTGATAAAGGCCATGATTCATTTTGATTAAGGAGTAAAGCCTAAAGGGCATTTACAGTTTTTTTACTAGAGAAAGATTCTCTGAAGGTTTAAATGTGTTTCTTCCCAATGTAGTGTCACGCGTGAGATTATTATATTGTTCTAGATTGGAGAAAGTTCTTCTTCTACCCATTGGAAGTATTTACCACAGAATAAATTTAGTATTTTTAGGGTTGTTTTATTGGCTGAATAAGTTACAAAGAAAAAAAGGCATTATAACAACGACGAACATGTTTGAGTTACTTCATAAAAAAATAAATGAGACCATCGATATTACGGATCAAGATTTTGAACATGTTAAGACCCTTTTTATACCCAAGAAACTTCGTAAAAAAAGATTCCTGTTGCAGGAAGGTGACCCGTGTGTTTATACTTGTTTTGTAGAAAGAGGACTTCTGAGGAGTTTTCGTATTGATGAGAAAGGGAATGAACATATTCTTCAGTTTGGGATGCAAGGTTGGTGGATCGCAGATTTATATAGTTTTCTCACTGGTGTAGGATCGCAGTATAATATTGAAGCTCTGGAAGAAAGCGAGCTGCTTCTTATCACAAAACCATCTTGGGATACACTCTTAAATGAAGTTCCTGCGCTGGAACGCTATTTTAGAATTCTTATCCAAAATAATCTTATTGCCACTCAGAACAGGCTAATGAGGAATATGACCATCTCTGCCGAGGAACGTTATACCAAATTAATAAGTGAGTTTCCTGATATTAGTCAAAGAGTGCCTCAGCACATGATTGCATCCTATATTGGAGTCACCAGAGAAACCCTCAGCAGGCTTCGCAGTCAAATTAGCCATCAGTAATTAGGTAGAATTAATAATCATAAGCACTTATTACACTCTTGGAGGCCTCCACTAGCCAGAAATACCTGTCCTATTGTTAACAATCCCTTAAGTAAAATTGGTGATATAGATCACGCTTATTTCTTATCATAGGTCATTGGCAAAGGTGTTGGATGGGTTTAACTTTGTTGTATAAATAAGTATTAATCAGTAAAACATTCATATTATGGCAATTTCAAAATGGACTATTGATCCAACACACAGTGAGGTAATTTTTAAAGTGAAGCATCTAATGATTTCAACAGTGACCGGAAGGTTCAAAGTATTTGAGGGATCCTTAGAATCCCAGGGGGATGGATTTGAAAAATTGAAAAATATCGAATTCACAGCAGATATTGCATCTATTGACACCAACAACGATCAGCGTGATGAACATTTGCGTTCATCTGATTTCTTTGCTAGTGATGATCACCCTAAATTGACCTTTAAAGCCGCGGAATTCGATGTAAAAAGTGATATATTACATGGAGAACTTACCATGAGAGGGATTACAAAACCAGTCACCCTTGAAGTTGAATTTGGAGGGGTAGTAGTGGATCCATATGGACAAACTAAAGCAGGTTTAACGGTTAATGGTAAAATTAGTCGTAAAGAATTCGGATTGACCTGGAACGGTATGACGGAGGCTGGAAGTGTTGTTGTTGGCGATCAAGTACGCCTGAATTTAGAAGTTCAATTTGTAAAGCAAGTATAACGATATAGGGACAGTCCTAGAGAGTACAAGGTTGGATTTTCTAGGATTTTTCTTTTTGACTAGTGATTGATGTTGACAAAAACAATCGCCATTATTACAGGGGAGGAAGCCTATCCTCAAATACTCTTAAAAGCCTTATCAGAACTAAAGCTTCAATTACTCTTTGTTTCGCCAGATAGCGAAGCCAAGAGGAGACTTCTAAGGCAGCTCGCAAAATTTGACATGATGGCAGAGCTGGATTTTATAAGTTGCGAGAGAGACGGATGTTGGCAAGCCGATGTTATTTTATTGTATGAAACTTCCAATTTGTCGACTAAGGTAGTTGAGAGGATTAGAGAAGTGGCTACACAAAAAACGGTTTTGGTAATCTACCAGGGGTATCCAAAAAAAATGTGCCATGGTTTAAAAGAGCTCCTTCCTAATTCTAGGGTTATAGAAGTTGAATTGGCGACCCTTAGAGACGGTGGTTTAAATACTTATTTTCCATCAGTAAATCCTATAGGGTTGCTATAATATAAGAAAATATATGGAAATTAAAATTTGGTCGGACGTACGATGTCCTTTTTGCTATATAGGTAAAAGAAAGTTCGAAACAGCTTTAGAGAACTTTCAGTATCGTGATGAATTAACGATAAATTGGAAGAGTTTTCAACTTGACCCAATGCTTGAAACAGACCCTTCGGTTAGTACTATTGATTATTTTGTAGACACCAAAGGAGTCTCCATCGATCAAGCCAAACAAATGTTAAATAACGCAACCCAAATGGGAGCGGAAGTTGAACTAGCACTTGATTTTGAAAATTCAATGGTAGCAAACTCCTTTAATGCACACCGTCTTATCCAAATGGCAAAATCAAAAGACTTAGGGAATGAAATAGAAGAAGCTCTTTTTAAGGCGCAACTTGAGGATGGAAAAAACATAGATAGCCAGGAGGAACTTATAAGCATCGGTTGTTCTATAGGAATGAATGCGGAGGAAATAAAAAAAGTGCTTGCCTCGGATGAATTCTCCTACCAAGTGAAGCAAGATGAACTAGAGGCTAGAAATATTGGGGTCAGAGGAGTTCCTTTCTTTGTGTTTAACGATAAGTTCGCGGTGTCAGGAGCACAATCCCCAAAGGTGTTTCTTCAGACCCTCGAGAAGGCTTGGGAGGAATTTTCTAATAGTGGTAACCAGCTGGAGATAATCAACGGTGAATCTTGTTCTACCGATGGAACTTGTAATTGAAATAAAAAATAATATGAAAATAGCATTAATTGGCGCCACAGGATTTGTGGGCGCAGAAGTTTTAAAAGAAGCCCTTGATCGCAAACATACGGTACTTGCCATAGCGAGAGATACCAGTAAAATTGAAATCAATAGCAACCTTCTCATTAAAAAGGCCGTGGATGTGAAAAATGTAGATGAATTGTCACAAGCAGTAGCTGGAAGTGATGTGGTCATAAGCGCCTTTAATCCAGGGTGGACCAATCCAAATATCTATGAAGAATTTCTAGAAGGATCCAAAGCCATTGAGCAGGCGGTTAAGAATTCAGGGGTTACGCGTTTTATAGTAGTGGGAGGAGCTGGAAGTTTGTACCTTGACAAAGACACTAAAGTGATCGACGATCCTAATTTTCCTGCAGCTATTAAACCAGGGGCAATGGCTGCCTCCGAGTACCTTGATATCTTAACAAAAGAACAAGAGTTGGAGTGGACCTTTTTTAGCCCAGCTTTAGGAATGGCACCGGGAAAACCACAAGAACGGAAAAATACCTATCGAACAGGTTTGGATAACCCCGTTTTTGATGAAAATGGTAATAGCGAACTTTCTGTCCAGGATACTGCCGTAGTACTAATTGATGAAGCCGAAAAAGGGGCTCATATTAGGAAGCGATTTACAGCGGCCTATTAAATTACATTATATGGAAGTGGAAAACTGCTAAAAAAGTGGCAGTATTAAATGTTCTTCTCAAACAATTGAAGAATTTTGGTTGATTGAGGGTTCAATTTAACTGTGACTTTTGATCTATTGATACCTCCATGGTATCAGTGGTTCGATAGCTATCCATTTCCATTTTTTCTTAAATTCTAAAGGATAGGCACGACTCTGTGTCGCAGCGCATATTGAGACGTTTTTTACTACGGGTTTTAAAATTATTATAGGGTTGCTCATAGAATGTAGAACTGTGTTACCTATAATACCATTCTTCCTAGCAAAAAATCGATGGAGTACCCAGTTTTTTACCTAATCGAAGTCTTGTTTACAGCTTCCAAGAAGGTAGTGGACTGATATGTTGCGCAAAATAGGTTTTTAGTCAAAGCACTAAACTGGCTTGCTTCCACTTTTAGTAGAATGTACGACTACCACTATTAAGAAATGCCTAACTGGGCTAAATTTTATATCTTTACTTTTTAGCTAGACCTAATATAAACTAATCATGTTGAGGCTTTTGTTTGCTTCCCTTCTGCTAGTGTTTTCTTATGGACTGTTCTCTCAGGAACTTCCACCAATTCAGAATTACACTCCAAAGAACTATGATGGAGAATACCAGAATTGGGGAATCGCTCAATCTTCTTCCAAACTTATTTATATCGCCAACCATTCGAGTCTTTTAGAGTTCGATGGGCGTAAGTGGCGGAGTTATAAATTACCAGCGGCATCCATAATACGATCGGTTGAGGTAGTACACGAAAGAATTTATACGGGATCTTATCGAGAATTCGGGTATTGGACAAAAGATGAAACCGGGCAATTGAATTATATCTCTCTGTCCGATAGGTTGGACTCACCTGTTTCAATGGACGAAGAATTTTGGGATATATTAGCCCATGACCATTGGGTACTGTTTCAATCCTTAGACCGCATCTACATTTACGATTTATTTGAACGGGAATTTCGGATTATAGAAGCCAAATCAGCTAAAGCAAAATTACACAAGTTAAGGGATAAGGTCTATTTTCAAAAAGCTAGAAAAGGCTTATTTACCTTGGAAAAAGGGGAGCCGGTCTTAGTGTCTGACCACCCTGTATTGAAATCACAATCCGTAATTGGGCTTTATGAATATCAAGGGAAGCTCTTAATGATCACTGATAATGCAAAGTGGTACTTGTATGATTTTAACTCCCTTACACCCTTTAAAACGGATATGGACTCTTTGGACCTTAGACTCTATAGTAGTATCAAACTAATGGATGGTACTTTTGTTCTTGGGAGTATTTCCAATGGTTTTTTTCATTTGGATCAAAATGGACGACAAATCCGAAATGTTGATCAGTCGAAAGGACTTAACAATAATACTGTTCTATCACTTTTTGAGGATGCCGATAACAATTTATGGTTAGGTCTTGATAATGGTATTAGTGTGGTCAATCTGTATTCACCCTTTAATGAGTATATCGATAAACTCGGAAAGTTAGGTGTAGTGTATGCGGCTTTAAATCATAATGGCTATCTCTACCTTGGAACCAATCAAGGCCTTTTTGTACGAAGGACGGAAGGTGAAGGTGATTTTAAATTAATTAAAGGAACCCAAGGACAGGTATGGAGCCTTCAATATGTTCATCAAACCATTTTTTGCGGTCATAACAGTGGTACTTTCGTCATCCAAGGAGATCAGGCAACATTAGTTTCTGACTTCAGAGGAACCTGGGGCGTGAAGCCAATAGACCAAAGAGCTGATCTTGTTATACAAGGGAATTACAATGGGTTAAGTGTACTTGAAAAAGAAGATGATCATTGGTCTTTACGCAATGTAGTCGAAGGATTTGATACTTCAAGTCGTTTTTTCGAGATAAACAATTTGGATGTAGTTATAAATCATGAACAAAAAGGCCTGTTTCACCTAGTTCTAGATTCCGCCTTACAAAAGGTTGTTAAAGTAGATAATGTGCCGCCGATTAGTCACAGTTCGAACCTTTTTCAATTCCATGACCAGTTATACTATAAAACCTTTACAGGCATATACCGCATCGATGAGACCCTAAAAGATATCACCTTAGACAGTACGATGACCGACTTGGTATTTAAAGAAAATCAAAGACCCATCAGTATTTTGATCCCTGACACCATAGGGCAAAGAGTTTGGTACTTTACTGAGAATGGCATAAAATACATCTACCAGAGTAGTTTAAGTGGAAAATTAAATGATTTTAATATTTCTATTCCAAATACACTCAGTACTAATCTAGGGGTGAGTGGTTTTGAGAATATCTCAAAGATTTCAGATTCTCATTATCTCATTGGAAGCTCTAATGGCTATATCTCACTTGATTTAGAGAAGGTGAATCCATCGCTACATCAAATTGCCATTCATGCCATTCAATACGGTGACTATCAAAATATTTCTACCAAAACGCATCTTCGAAGGGAAAAAGAGTTTAAGTACTTACATAACAATTTAAAATTCCAATACGGTGTAGCAGAGTATGATAAGTATACTGATGTAAAATATCAGTACAAATTAGAAGGCTTGTATAAGCAGTGGAGTCAATGGTCGGAAACTCCGGAGGTAACCTTTATGAATCTTCCCTTTGGAGAATATACCTTTAGCGTTCGAGGGCTCGCAGGAAATAATCTTACCACAAATACTGCACAATATAGTTTTACAGTCGCTAGACCATGGTATCTCTCCTTCTTAGCACTCACCTTGTATGCACTTAGTTTAGTCTTGTTGTTTTTTGTAATCCACCGAATTTATAAGCGGCACTATAGGAAAAAACAAGAAGCCCTTATTCTGAACAATAAGAAAGAATTAGAGCGTCGAAACCTACAGGAGAAAGAGCGCATTAGTCATATTCTTAATGAAAAATTACAAAATGAAATTGAGAGCAAGAACAGAGAACTCGCTATCTCCACTATGAGTATTTTGAAAAAGAATAAGTTTTTATCTTCCATAAAATCTCAACTCAATTCCATCCCAGAGAAAGATAAACAACTTCGATTAGTGCTTCGCGAGATCGACAGAAATATCAATAGCGAAGATGATTGGAAATTCTTTGAGGATGCTTTTAATAATGCTGATAAGGATTTCTTGAATCGTATTAAATCCAAACATGCGAACTTAACCAATAATGACCTTAGGCTTTGCGCTTATCTACGGCTAAATCTCTCTTCCAAAGAAATAGCACCACTATTGAATATATCAGTGAAAAGTGTGGAAATGAAGCGTTATAGGATTCGTAAAAAACTTAAACTTCCACATCAGGACAACCTAACGGATTATATTTTAAACTTCTAACCAAGGTGTTTTTTAAAACTTCGCTACTCTACAAAGGTTAAAAATACCACTACATCGGCTCTACAAGTAGAATTTTTGGTTGTAGAAGAACCAACTTTTACGATCAAACTTATTTGTAGCATTCTCTTGTAATATCATATGTTGTGCACCTTATAGTGTCCTGTTGGGAGGCATAATAAAACTGTAGGTTTTTAATAGAGTTCAATTTTGGAAGATTGATCAGGTTAGCAGCTATATTTATAACTCTAACTAAAAACTCTAAAAATCTAAACAAAATGAAGTATGGCATTCTAACCATAGTACTATTACTATGTACGGGCTTTGGCTTTTCACAAACCAAGACCGTAAGTGGGACAGTATCTGATAATACTGGCCCTATACCTGGAGTGAATATCCTTGTAAAAGGAACCACTAGAGGGGTCGTAAGTGATTTTGATGGAAACTTCTCTATTGATGGAGTTTCCCAAACTGATGTTCTTGTATTCAGTTATATTGGATTTGTTACCCAGGAAATAACGGTAGGGGGCCGCGTGGTCATTAATCCAGTTTTACAGGCAGATTTTCAGGCATTAGACGAGGTGATCGTTGTTGGTTACGGTACGCAGCTTAAAAGTAATGTGGTTGGTTCAGTGTCCAGCATTGAAGTGGAGGAGGCCACAACAGTACCCACTACAAATGTTTCTGAAATGCTTCGCGGTAGAGCAACGGGGGTACAGGTCAATTTAGGTGATGCTAGACCTGGTGGAAATTCCGATATTGTTATCCGAGGAAATGTGTCTGTTGCTCCTGGTGGCAATGCACCACTAATTATTGTGGATGGGCTGCCTTATGACAACTTAAATGATGTGGCACCTGATAACATTGCCAATATTGAGATTCTCAAGGATGCTGCCTCCACTGCTATTTATGGTTCACGTGCCTCTAATGGAGTCATCCTTGTGACTACTAAGACAGGTAAGGAAGGCAAGCCAAGAATTGATTACCACGGGTATACTACTATTCAATCGCTTACTAAAAATTTTAATCAATACACTGGACAACAGTATATCGACTTAAAAAGAGAAGCCAACAGAAATAGGTTTACGGGCGATTATCTAAATGATGAAAATATCTTTTCTCCTTTTGAACTCGAAGCTATTGAGAATAAAAACTTTGTAGACTGGGAGGATCTCGTTTTAAGAGATGCTATTATCCAAAGTCATTCGCTCTCACTATCCGCAGGATCGGAGAATACCAAAATATTCTCCAGTGTTAATTACTTCGATCAACAAGGTATAATCCCCAATTCTGGATATAAAAGAGGGACTTTTAAATTAAACCTTGAACAAAGAATTAACGATCGGCTATTGTTAAGAGGGATATTAAATTATCAAAATGCCAAACAAGATCGCGAAACAGGTGGACTTAACTTTACTACTATTACGCCCTTGGCAAAACCGTACAATGACCAGGGAGAATTAGAAAAGTTCTATTTGGGACCGACAAATACTGCGGTAAACCCATTATGGGATCAAAGGGAGTCTATGGACGAAAGTAAAATAAATCTAACAGACGTGAGTCTTAGCTTGGTATATGATATTACACCTCAATTGAGCTATACTTTAAAGACCTTTTTAAGAAATAGAAACACCAATAGAGGGATCTACAGAAGTTCGCTACACTCCCAAGGAGATGAAGGTAACGATGGTATTGGGGTTCTCTCTAATACGTTATTTAAACAGGTTTTGGTTGAGAATATCGTGAATTACACCCCAGAGATCAATCAAAATCACTCTTTAGATTTTACAGCCGTCCAAGGGTTCGATGAACAACGAAATGAATACACCCAGTTAGATAAATCCGGGTTTACCAATGATGCTTTAGGTTTTAATGGTAATGCTACGGTACTTTTAAATAGCGTCAGAGATGTATCGCAACGCCGTTTGCTTTCCTTTATGGGGAGAGTTCGTTACGGGTATCTTGATCGCTACTTACTCGAGGCGACTGCGCGAGCCGATGGAGCCTCCGTGTTTGCTGAAAATAATAAATGGGGCTATTTTCCAGCCCTATCCCTTGCATGGAAAATGCACAATGAACCTTTTATGCAAGCAGTGGATGCTGTGAATGAAATGAAGTTCAGAATAAGTTACGGAAACACAGGGAACCAAGGAATTAATCCTTTAGAATCGCTAGGTGTTGCCGATGATGTTCCTTATGTATTTGGTGGAGAAACAGTAGCAGGAGCCACCCCTTCCTCCAGACTTCCAAACCCAAACCTTAAATGGGAGACTACCACTACCTTTAATGCGGGAGTAGATTTTAGATTGTTCAACAATCTTTTTGAAGGGACATTCGAGTATTATAAATCCAATACAAAAGATTTACTGTTAGATCGTTCTATTGCCGGTACAACAGGCTTTAATGTAATGCGTTTTAATGCAGGTGAACTTGAGAATCGAGGAATTGAGGCCTCTTTAATGACCAATATAATCCGCAACGAAGATTTTAGATGGACCTTGGGATTGATCTTTTCTAAAAATGAAAATGAAATTATTGCACTCACTGGAGAATTGGACGATGATGGTAATCCAATTGATATGACAGATACATGGGGAAGAAGACTGTCTGTGGGGCAATCCATAAACAACATTTGGCAACCAAAGTATGATGGAATCTATCAAGTAGGAGATGATATTGCTAGCTCAGGAAATCCCTTAGCGCAACCAGGCGATGTGAGGGTAGTGGATCAAGATGGTAACGGACAAATCGACGATAGGGATAATGTATTCACGAGTACTGACCCTGATTGGTATGGATCCATCACCAATACGATTTCTTATAAGAACTTTGATCTATTTGCCGATATCTATATCGTACAAGGCGCTACAAAACTCAATCCGGTACTTGCAAATGGTGAGCTATGGAAAGGGGCTATTAATGGTATACGCACCAAATATTATACACCAGAACACCCTTCGACTGAGTACCCACGTCCAAAACCAGACACGCATTTACATCTGTATTCTTTTGCAGTTAGAGATGCTTCCTATGTCAGGCTTAGAACACTTTCTTTGGGCTATAATATTCCGGGAGAAAGTCTATCGAAATTTGGTATTAAGAGTGCCAATGTATACCTCACCGGCACCAATTTATTTACCTCCACTGACTTTAGGTCGTATAGTCCAGAGCAGCCTCCAGTCTCGGGATGGGAGTCAGAATTCCCTGAAACCCGGAATATTACATTAGGTGTCAAAGTAGGATTCTAAAAAAAAAACATCATGAAAAATAAACATTTTATAGTATCATCAAAAGGGATTTTTACAGTCTTGTTGTCCCTTGTCCTTTTTATTTCCTGTGAGAAGGATTTTTTAGAGGATAGCTTGCATTCGGATACCTCGGTTGATTTCTTATATTCTACCGAAGAAGGGCTAGAATCAGCCGTAGTAGGACTCTATTCCCTACATAGAAATATTTATCAAGATCAAAGCCTTAACGGGACTTATCCACTGATCCTTCAAGCAAAGAGCGATTTAGGGGTTGGAATCACTGGGGAGGTTTCCCTTTATAGCCGGTTGCTTTGGGGGGCTTCGCTTGGAGATTATGGCACTACATCAGGGATTAATGCCCATTGGGTGCATTTTTATCGTTTAGTAGACAGAAGTAATGCTATTATTAAAAGTGCAGAGAATTTAGATGAAATAAACCCGGATAGAAGGAATCAAATCTTGGCAGAAGCCAAAGCGATGAGAGCTCACGCGTTCTTCACCCTTTACCGTCTGTTTAATAATATTTATATAACCACAGAACCGACTACCCCAGAGAATGCCTTTGATGTACCTCAGGATAAATCGTCTCCCGATGAGATCTTTGCGCTTCTGCGATCCGATTTAGATTTTGCCATCGAACATTTAGATTATGCAACCGAGCAATTTGGTAGATGGGGGCAGGGTGCTGCGAGACACCTTAGGGCAAAAGTAGCTATGTGGGAGAATGACTGGTCTGAAGCTGCTGCACAAGCAGATGCTATAATAAATAGTGGGTTTCACTCCCTGGTACCGACGGAGCAAGTATTTGCTGGAACATTAGAGCATTCAGAATCTCTTTTTACCGTTAATTTTATGAAAGAGACCATAGGGGGAGGTAGTGCGCATATTATGAATTGGAATATGGTAGCAGCTTATTCGGATGCCCCTGGCATGATGCAATCGGTTGAAAATGGAGGTGCTGGAGCAGGTTTTATTTCATTAAATCAATATATGATTGATCTTCTTAATGAAGACCCTAATGACAATAGACGAAATAATACCTATTACATATTCGAGTATCTCTATAATGATCCTGCGGCTCTTCCTCCCGGTAAACAATTAGGAGATCCCTTAGACTTATACGAGAATCATCCTTCTGACCAAAACGAGTTTATGCTTTATTACAGAAGACAAAATCCAGGCAT
>NZ_DATGNU010000071.1:0-6846 GCF_035306585.1 Galbibacter sp. | reverse complement strand
GATATTGTACCTTACTATCCTAAAGGGGAACAGCGCAAGCATTATTTTTTGAATTCTTACCCTTGTTTTTCTTCTAATTTCTCTAATGATGATCTGTATGTCACCGATCTTAAACATGCCTTATGTTTATGGATCAATAGCACCAATTATAGCTCTGACAACACGGGTATTATTTTTAACGACCGACTACACAATGTTCCTGTTCTTAAGGATGTTTGGGATGAAAAAAAGAAACGCATCAAGGCACGGAACTTTGCCATTTTTGCACCTACTGGGGAAGGGAAATCTTTCTTGGCTAATAATATTCTTCGGCAGTATTTTGAAGATAAGGTACGTCTGGTGATCATCGATTTAGGTGGTTCCTATGCCAAGTTTGCTAAACTGTATCCTGATGAGCACATCGTATTACGATACGAGCAAGGAAAAAACTTAGGTATCAATCCCTTTTATATTACTGATGAAGCTGACTTAACCCCTGAACGGTTAGAAGATCTTTCGATTTTCTTATTGGAACTTTTAGCCGAAGGTAAATCGGTTGCTAAGGGTAAAGAAGTGGCCATGAAAAAAGTGTTGTTGTACTACTACAACCATGTTCGAACCTCTCATTCATTGGCTTCCTTGTATCATTTTGTGGAGCAGCACAAAGAAAGTCTGATACAGGATTTAACAATCCAAGAAACGCATTTTAGCACCTATAATTTTCTGCATATTCTCTCAGAATATGTTGGGGATGGTTTATATGGTTTCTTGTTTAGTGAGGTGGAGGATCAAACATATAGGATAGAGGATAAACGCATGATTGTTTTTGAACTTGATGAAGTACAAGACAATAAGGAAATTCTATCGGTTATGCTCAAACTTATCAAGTCGGCCATTGAGCGAACCATTTGGCGCAATCGCTCGGAGCGAGGAATCATTTTGTTTGATGAGTTTGCTAAGCAATTGAAGTTTGATAATGTACTAGAAAGTGTAGAATTCTACTACCAAGCTATTCGTAAACAAAACGGGGCTATTGGTATTATTCTTCAATCCATTAATCAGTTGCCAGAGAACAGTACCTCTGCTAGTATATTGGAAAACACCCAGGTGATTTATAGTCTACGAAATGAGAAGGGTTATGATGCGCTCCAGGAGCGACTCAAATTATCTTCTCATGATGTGAATCAGTTGTATTCGATTCGTAATAACCTTAGCGGAGCACGTAAGTACACAGAAATCTTTGTAAAGATCGGGAAACAGAGTAACATTTTCCGCTTGGAAGTGCCGCCAGAGGTGCATGCGGCGTATCTCACCGATGGGGCTGAGAGTGAAGCGATCATGGCTCTTTATAACAAGACCCATAATATGGAGAAAGCAATTAACGAATTTATTAACTCTAAAAACTAGAAACATTGAAGTACAAAATTAAAACCTTAATAATGGTATTATCTTTTACTTTTTTATGCCTGCCCAGCGGTGCGACCGCCCAGGGGATGCCAGTGTATGATAATACCAATTTTATAAGTCTTGCCAAGCAGCTTATAGAATCAGGGAAGCAAACTTCCAATCTTTTAAAAACGGTGGAGTTTTTAAAAGATCAGAAGCAGCAAATAGAGAAGGTGAGTGATGTAGTCAGGCAGCTGAGTGCCGTGCAGGATCTGATAGCCAATAATCAAAAGCTCATTGGTATGGTACAAGGAGACTTACAAGAGGTGCTCCATTCTCCATTTATAAAGCCGAATGAAATTAATAGGGTTACCCGATCCTTTAATGAGATCCTAGAGCGATCCATGGAGTCTTTGAATTATGTGGATCGGATATTAACCAGTGATTATTTAAAAATGACTGATGCGGAGCGTGCTAAGCTTCTTAAGGATTACCAGCAGCAATCGGATGAGATGGTAATTGAGGTGGAAAATAAAACCAGGCGTTATAAGGAGATTATTTCGTTTCGTAAGATGCAAGAGCGGTTGAACGATAGAGAAGGGGCGTACTAATGGGAATAGGCTTGGAATATGTTGATGCGGTTTTTCAGACCATTAAAGCGAGTGATTTTTCCCAGTATACCATCACCGGAATGAAAGGCTTGGCGGTATTGTTTTTTTTGATCAACATTTTAAAAAAATACAATGAAGGTATTGCTTCCACCGATGGTCATACGTGGGGACTTACCCCGACAGAACTTACCAAGAACTTTACAATTGTTATTTTGGTGATCTTTTCAACTCAGGTGTTGGGTGTTTTTGATGGGATCTTGGTGGCTATTGAAAACCAATACAGGGACACTGCTCCGGCGCTTCTTCCCTTGCAATTGCAGGAGATCGATTTGGAGCAGGATGTTGGGGCTTTGGAGGCTGCAAAAAAGGCGATGTCTATCTTGTATGAAGCCTTGGTGACACCACTTTATGGGATGAAAATATTGGCCTTTATTTTAGGGGTTGGACTTTGGCTGTTGGATTTGTTTATCTATCCGCTGTTTTTGGCGGAGCGTTATTTTTTGCTAGGGATCATGCAGGTGTTTTTTCCGTTTGTGATCAGTTTGGCGGTCTTTGAAAAGTTTAGATCCTTGGCCTTTACTTTTTTTAAGCTTTATGCAGCTGTATATCTGCTGGTGCCGGCCTTTTTTTTGGTGAACATTTTTATAAATGCCCTGTATAGGGAGATTACTACTAATTTTTGGGATACGCTCTTTGGAACGGATTGGGGAAGTGAATTCTTTGCTCCGGTGATTCAATGTGCTACAATCGGTTTTATAGTGCTTCTGAAATTTAAGCTCTACCGTAGGGCTACTTCTTTTACCCTTCGCTTATTTACACATTAATTTTTTTTAAAAATCAAAATAGATGAAGATTCCTTATAAAAATATTTACAACGTTTTAAATCTCAACAGGTTTATTGTTTATACGGTGGTGATCTGTGCTATGAGCTGTAGTGCCTTTTCGGTTTGGATGGCTTTTACCATGCATCAGAAGTCGCTTAATAGCGCTTTTGCTATATCTACCAAGGGGAGCGTTATTCCGTTAAAGTTAGTGGAGGTGAAGGAGAACTTTGAGGTTGAAGCCTTGGCGCATCTGGAACTTTTTCATCAGGACTTCTATGGGATTGATGCTAGTAATTATAAGCGTAATTTGGAAAAGGCGCTTTGGCTCGGGGATCGTTCTGTTAGTGAGTTATACAAGCAGAAAAAGTCAGAAGGGATTTATAACAGATTGCTACAGTATTCACTGATTCAAAAGGTGCTTTCTATTGATAGCGAGCTTGAGGATCAGGGTGATTATTTTTCTTTTCGCAGCGTGGTGGTGTTTGAGATTCGAAGGGGTGAGGTGACCGATACTTATCAGTTGACTACCTCGGGTAATCTACTACATGTGGACCGGAATTTTCCGCATAATCCGCATGGGTTACTGGTGACTGATTTTTTTGAAAATGCATTAAGAAAACTTGAGAATTATGAAGATACAGAAAGGTAAATTGGTGATGGGTGGCATTGTGCTGAGTGTGGTTCTTTTTATCGTTAGCTATGCTGTTGTCACCTTTGGAGACAAGGAGGAAGCCTCGCTTAATACCAGTCAGATTCCTGTTCCTGAATTAAAGGGGGGTGCACAAGAGTTTAACGGGAAACTGGAGGCTATTGAGGCTATTGAACAGCAGCGGAAGTTTAATGCACCTAGTGTTTACCAAGAACATTTGATCGATACGCTGGGGTTTTATCACGCTGATATGGATAGTATTGTTAAACGACGTTTAATTGACAGCGTATATGCCCTTGGAGAAAAGCGCAATGAACGCTTAAAGAAATTAAATGCACTTAAACAAAAGTCGCAAAGGGCCAGCTCGAGAGCGGTAGCTACATCATCAAAGACTAATCCGACAGAAGAGAATTTGCAGAAGATAGTACAACAGCAGAAGATTGCCGCTAAGGAACGCGCTTTGGAGCATCAATTGTTTTTTGCATCCAATCCTAAAGAGGAGGTGGTTTTTGGGATTACCGATGATGTTATTCATGTTCGTGTAGATGGATCGCAGGTGGTAAAGAAGGATTTTAGGCTTTTAATGCGCCTTACTGAACCGGCTCAGATTAATGGGCAGTGGTTTGCCAAAAATACGCCTGTATATGGTTTTGTATCCTTTAAGCCGAATCGGACAATGATTCGTATTGAGCATATTAAGGGAAATCCGGTGAGACTTACCGCTTATGATATTCAGGATGGTGGTCAGGGTGTTTATATAGAGAACAGCTTTAGGGCAGAAGCACAGCAGCAGCTGTTGGGTGATGTGGTGGATGATATTAATATTACCGGAGTTCCCCAGGTTAGTGGAATTAAACAGCTTTTTCGGCGTAGTAATCGCAAGGTTAAAGTGAGGGTGCTGGATGGGTATAGATTAACGTTAAAATTGAAAAAATGAAAAATATAGGATTATGGATAGCAGTACTTGTGTGTGGTGTACTACAGGCGCAAAAACCGCTTAATACAATTTACGCTAATGATAAAAAGAATGTGGCCTTGTTTTTTCCCGAAGCCATTGTTCAAGGGATAACCGGGGCTTCTCATTTTGTATTTACCTACAACAGGGAGAAGGAGCAGTATTTTGGGCTGTTACAGGCCCAGCCGGGGGAAGAGAGTAATTTACTGGTGGTTACGGATACAGGTGCTGTTTACTCGTTTATTTTAAAGTATACTGATAGTTTACCGAAACTGAATTATTTTATTGATGCAGAAAATTCCATCGCAAGTGCAGTTCCAGTTAAGGAGCGTTTGGTGGGAGCGAAAAAAGTGGAAGGTATATCTGGGGCTTTAAATGAATTTAAGCAATTTTGTGAATATCTTTTAAAGTCAAAACCTCGAAACTTAAAACGTAAGCGAAAAGCCGGAATTACAGTACAGTTGGAGCGGATTGCGTATTATAAATCGGAGACCTATCTGGTTATTGAGGTGTCGAATGCTTCTGGCATCCGGTTTGATATTGATTTTTTAAATGTGTATAGGGTTAGTGGTAAAAAGAGCCAGAATGCTTCTTATCAGCGCATTCTGCTTAAGCCTTTGTATAGGTTTCAAATGCCTAGTAGCATCAAAAATGTGCAGCGCCATAGGTTCGTGTTGGTGTTTGAGAGGTTTGTGCTAGGGGATCATCAAAGGCTTCAGGTGGAGCTTCAGGAGGCTAATGGTGGTCGGGGAGTTGTTTTAAATAATCTAAGGTACCCTTAAAATTATTTATTTTTTTAACCATGTATATTGATACTCTTTTTACTTGCTTGGTAATTATTGGATTAACAAGTATACTATGCTACGCATTGTTCCAAGTTCTTAACAATGCTTTTTTTCTTAACAACTTGCTAATACTGCTTGTATTTATTGTTTTTCAGTATTGGAATCAAATGGCGCTGGTATTGCTTCATATAATTTGTCCGCTACTATTGATTAACACGGTTTTTTACGTCTTTTTTCATAATGCCCAAGTGCCTAATGCTACCAACCCGCGTTATCAAGTTACCTTCCAAACAACCCGAGGTAACTTTAAATTGGATAACATTAAACGCGGAGCATCGGTTATTGGTTCGGCCGGGAGTGGGAAAACCGAAAGTATTGTATATGCATTTTTAAGACACTTTCGGAAAGAAAAATTTTGTGGTATCATTCACGATTATAAGGATTTTGAACTTACCGAAATGGCCTATCCGCTTTTTATGGATGGCGAAATCCCATTTAAGATCATTTCCTTCGATAAGATCATTCACCGGGTAAATCCTATTGCGCCACACTATTTAGAGAATGAAGAAAGCGTTCATGAAATATCGCGGGTGATTATAGAAAATCTCTTAGAAAACCGAGAATCAGGTGCAACGGGAACATCCAAGTTTTTTAATGATGCTGCAGAAGGTTTGATTGGAGGACTCATCTGGAAACTGAAAACGACCTACCCGAAATTCTGCACGCTGCCACATTTGATTGCCATTTATCAATACCTGGATACCGATCGCCTGATATGTTTTCTGGAATCCAATATTACTTCAAGGGCTATGGCGGATGCTTTTATCAGTGGGAAGGACTCCGATAAACAAACAGCAGGAGTGAAGAGCACCTTGGCGAATGCTTTAAAACGCATCAGTACCCAACGGATTTTTATGGCGTTGTCTGAAGATGAAGTGCCGTTGAACATTAATAGCAACGAAAACCCTTGCGTGATAGCTGTGGTGAACAATCCCAAATATGAAAGTTCTTATTCACCGGTGATTGCCACTATTATCCACACTATAACCAAGCAGATGAGTGTACGAAATTCCGAACCTTCATTCCTGTTGATGGAAGAGGCGCCGACTATTCGATTATTGAATATGCACCGTATTCCGGCAACATTACGGAGCTATAATATTTCTACAGTCTATGTAATGCAGGACAAGATTCAAAATGATATGATGTATGGCGATAAGGCGAGTAAGGCGATATTGAGCAATCTTTCTTATCAGTTTTTCGGCAAGGCCAATGATCCGGATACTGCAAAGTATTACGAACGTTTCTTTGAAATTGTCAAAGACCCTACTAAAAGTGTAAATCGTGGTTATAATTTAAATTTTGATACTCGTGTAACCACAGGGGAAAAAGAAATTCCCAAAATTAGAGCCAATGTCTTTTTTAGGTTAAAGCAGGGAGAGTTTATTACCTATGCTGACGGCCGGGATAAAAAAGTCCAATTCAAATTAAGGGGCATTGAAAAAGAGCTACCCAAGGACACCAAACGATTCACAAAAGCGGATTTAGAGGCTAATTTTAAGCGGGTTTATAAGGAAGTAAGGTTGCTTTTTGAGTCGGATAAATAACGTTCTCATTTAAAGGGGATGAATGTGGTGCCCAGTTGAAAACAGCCCTG
>NZ_DATGNU010000070.1:0-31990 GCF_035306585.1 Galbibacter sp. | reverse complement strand
TACATAGTACACTCCTGAGGAAAGTCCACTGAAGGTATTGTCATCTTGTTTTTCGATCAATGTTACATTACGCAACCCATCTATTAAAGTGTACTTATAATTTCCTAGTCCTCCTTTAACATCTACTTTGATGTATCCAGTTGCATCGCCATAACAGCTAACATCAGACACTACGGTAGGAGTCACCTCAAGTGATCGTATCGGTGAAAGTGTAACACTGTTTGATACCGCAGAAATACAAAGGTTGGAGTCTCTCACAAAATACGTGTGAACTTGCTCCTGATTTACTACCACTGGAAGCTCAATTTCAACAGTATTGTTAGTACCGAACGGAGTCCAAGGTCCTGTAGCTGAAACACTATATTCATATCCAGTACCTGTACCTCCTACTGCAGTTAGTTCTAAAATAGCACCCGTTGTACAAGTGTTGCTTTTCACTAATCCTAAGGAAGCCATAACTTGATCGGGTTCTGATATAGATACTGGAGTAGTGGTGGCCTCACAACCACGATTATCTGTTACAGTCACACTGTAGCTTCCAGCTCCTAAATTGCTAAATACATTTAATTCTTGTGGAGCGCTACTTGAAAGAATAACCCCATTATCATCCAGTCTATTTAAAATAAACAAATACGTTACTGAAGGATCAAAATCAGGTCTACCACCTGTTGCTGTCACTGTTATGCTCCCTTGATTATCTCCTTCACAAAGAACATCAATTGAGTTTGAGATTGCAGTTGTAATAATAGGATCAGGTTTAACGAATGATACGGTTTCAAAAATCATACAACCTTCTGCATCCTTCACGTATACATCATAGGTTCCTGCTGCAATTCCAGTAAAAGTACTCGTTGTACTAAAGTCTGCTTGCGTTGGTATGTCACCTGAGTTAACTAGGGCAAACTCATATTCGCCCCATCCTCCAGATGCTGTTGCAGAAATTTCTGCTGCACTATTTTCACAACTCAAATCTTTCTCAACACCAACACTAAGATCTAATGCTTTTATTGGAGTTTTTATTGTTACTGTATTTGTTGTCTCTAGACAGAAAGGTGATTCTAATGCTGTAATTTCAACATAATAATTTCCAGCAGCGACTCCAGTTATTGTAACAGTTCCAGGTGCAGCACCTGTGCCAGTTACTGCTGTAGAAACACCATCACTACTATAAACTTCATATGTAAAGGTTCCGGTGTAGTTTACAACATCTACGGTGATTTCCCCTGTTGCTGTGTTATAACAGTCTATTGGCGAACGAGCTGTTACCGTAGCTGTTATAAGATCATATGGCGCAACCGTATAGGGTGCGGTAATATAGAAACAACCCGTAGCGGTATCCGTAATTTTAAACACATAATCTCCAGCCTCTGGTAGATAAAAGGTGGCTACCTGCCCAGAAATTGTCTGTGTTGGTCCATTTGGTAATAACTCTACAACAAATTCTCCTGAACCACCATGAATTTCCACACGGACATTTTCTGGATTTGAACAAGTAATCGCTGTAATTGAAGTGACGTCTACTGCGTTTATTTTTGGCAGTGGATCAATACTTACCCCGCTAGTATACGAACAACCGTTAGCATCCTTAACATACAAGGTATAGGTTTCTACATTTCCAGTATCAATTACATCAAAGACATTACTAGTTTGGTAATTATTACCATCGATACTGTATAAATAAGGAGCCGTCCCTGTTGTTGGATCAACTGTTACTGTAATCTGACCTAAAGCAGTTGTATTACTCGGATTACAAACAAATTCTGTTGTAACTGCAGCTGTAAAATCTAAGGCTTTAGGTTCAGTAATGGTAACAATAGTCTGGTCAGAACACCCTAAATCAGAAGTCACACTTAACACATAATTACCTGCAGGAAGCTCTGTAAACAATCCATGGGTATTAGTTGCGGTAACTGGACCAGTTAAGGTATATGTATAAGGTGGGTTGATAGTGGTTTCTGCTGTAACAGTCGCTTTTATCGCTCCGTCAGCTGCTTCTTCACATGAAACGTTTATTTGATCGCTGATCTCAAGGACAGGTAGAACTGGTGCACTTAATTCTAAATCAATAGTGTCCACACAGCCTTCACTATCTGTCACTGTGAAAGTATATGTTCCAACTTGATCTAATCCTGTAAAGCTCGCACTAGTTCCATTGCCTGCTGTAGTATCATCAGGGAATTTTACACTATATGTGAAGGTTCCCGAACCACCATTTGCATTGATCGTCACTGCCCCTGCTAGGTTGTTATTGGACACATCACATGAGATCACTTTGTCAATAGTGTAGCCTAAGCTGATCTCTTCAAATATTGTAACTTCCGTAATAGGGGTGGTGCTACAATTCCAATTGTCTGAGATTCTAATCTTATAAGCTCCCGCTCCAAGATCAGTGAAGGTCGCTGTACTTCCTGATTTTGGTGCACCGAAATCAGCACCATCTTTAATTAATTGGAATGTATAAGGCCCTCCAGAACCTCCTACAACATTATCTACGGTAATTTCCCCTTCTAATCCATCACAATTTGGTGAGCTTACTGAAATAGCAGCTGTAATTGGAGTTGGTTTAACAATCTCTTTATTCGGCAACTGGATAGGACAACCCTTTTGATCGATCACCCAAATATAATAAATCCCTGTAGGCAAATCTTCAAAACGAGGGTTGGTCATATAATTATTGCTGTCGTTTGGATCTGGATTTTGTGTAGTACTTACATAGTATTTATAACCACCCCATCCACCAGATACATTAATTATCTCAATAATACCATCATCAAGGTCACAAGTTTGAGCTGTCACAGTTGCTTCAGCATCTAAAGCTGCTGGTGGAGTTGCTATGGTAAACACAGTTTCTTGAGTACACATCGGATTATTATCCTGGGCGACATAAATGATATATGTCCCAGCTTCAAACTGATCGATTGAAATCGGACCATTATCAGGACTACTTCCAACTTTATAGACGGTGTCATCGGTTTTATCAACTAGTGAACCATTGGTGTTATAAATCGTCCATGTGAACGATCCAGAATAAGATGGTGAGCCATTTGGATCCACAAGAGCTACAGTGATTTCACCAGTAGCAGAACCTAAACAAACTGCAGTTGATATAACATTTAATTCTATATCAAATGTATTAGGATCTGTTAATTCTTCGAAAACCACAAGTTCACAAGTTGTATCAATATTAACGACCTTAACTTGATAACTTCCGACATCCAAGTTATCAAATATTGCAGTGGTCCCTTGAACTTTTTTATTTCCTATTTGTCCGCCATTATTGTCATATAAGAAAAACTCTAAAATTTCAGTGTTATGACCTAAACCTAATGTAGCATTTACTTCAATAGAGCCATCCCCACCATTACATGTCGGATTCGTTGGGATGGTTTCTATATCCTCTAATTTGTTGTATGGTTTAACATCTGTATCATCTGAGATAAAACATCCTTTTTCATCATAAACAGTTACAATAACATTTCCACCCAAAGGATTTGAAACATTAAACACTGTTTCAGAACCTTTCTGAGTTCTATCATCGCTAGTGTCTCCCGGAGTGCCGTTATCATAGATAAACTCGTAGGTATAATCTACTACTCCTCCAGTAACACCGCTAGCAGTAACCGTCGCCATATTTACAGTATTTCCTGTGGTACAGCTAAACTCAAGTACGTCTAAAGCCAAATTTTCAAGATCTGCTGGCTCATAGATAATAGCCTCTATTAATGTGGAAGTACAATTATTGTCTGCATCAGCAGTAATTTCAATTCCATATATCACACCACCAGCTGCTCCAGCCAATCCAGTAAAAGTCGCTTGATAACCGTTAGTGCTAAATGGTGTTATAATAGAGGCTGTTCCATTACTTGAAACAATCTCAAATGTATAGGGTCCTACACCATTGTCCAACGCAGTTACTGTTATGGTTCCATCAGCGTCACCATGACAGGTAACATCAGTTACAATAGGATTTCCTAAAATCTCTGGTACGACTTTCTCAGGAACTTCGATAGTTCTTGAAATTACACATTCTGTTTTGAGGTCTTTAAGTGTAATGGTGTAAGTTCCAGCCACATTTGCATCGGTAAACAACCTAGAATTCGGAGGTGTGGCCGATATTGGTATTGGAGTTTCGGTAACTGGAGAAGTAAATCCAGCTGGTCCACTAATGGAATACACTATATTAGTAGATGCATCAACACTTGAACCTCCCTTAACTTCAAAGTAAATATGAGCATTTCCGCCGCCATCACTTGCGTCTTGACAATCGAGTGCCTCAGTTACTTCTAATTTTGCAAAGGCCAATTGCTCATAAATTTCAACTTTTGCAGAGGCAGAGACTGTACAGCCATTGCTGTCTTTTACCACAATATCATAATTCCCAGAGGAAAGATTGGCAAATTCATTTTCTCCAACCACACTATAAGTTGCACCACCATCTATAGAATAGTAAAACGGTGCTTGTCCCGTACCATCCTCAACAATAATTGTAATAGTTGAATTGCCTAAACAATTGTCAACTAGTACCTCTTCAATTACTGGTGGTTGACTAATAATCAATGTTACCTCTCCTAGATTTTGCTCACAATCATATTGATCTTTTACAATAACATGAACGTCAACAGTTCCCAACGCAGGATTCAAAATATAGTCAATGAACACCTCCATCGGATTGTCAGTGGTCTCAATAAAATCTATAGCAGGATCATAAGCACCATCACCGTCAACATCAAAATTAGTGCTAGACAGAATGTAGGTGTATTCACCTCCACCACCTTGAATATCAGGAACTACGATTAAACCAGGGGTTTCACAAGTAATATCTCTCAATTTTTCAGGTATTCCTGTGATTGGGTCTTGCTCTTTAATGGTAATATTTTCAGTTGCAGTAACACAAGCATCATTTCCAGCTCCATCATGTTGAATTACTTTTACATAATATTCCCCTGGTGACAACAAAGTCGGAATGGTGTAACTTTGCGGAGAGGTGAAACCAACATTGGGGTCACTTGTGTGAAGTGGAACAACGTCTCCTAATTCATATAATTCATAACGAATAAATGATTCTACAGTACCGTCTTCATCGGTAAGAGTAAAAGAAATTTGGCCATCATTTGCACTAAAACAAGTAGGCTCATAATTAAGTTCTATTTCCATAGGTAACTCTATTAAGCCCTCATTGATATTTATAGAACTCTGACGGATACACCCAGTGGAATCCTTTACAAAAAAGACGTATGTTCTTCCAGGAATCAGCCCAATAAACGTAAAATCATGAGGTCCATCCTCAGGAGTTGCTTCAGTCCATGGATTTTCAGGATTGTTAGGGTCGAAATTGAATACATCTTCTGTATAGGTGTATTGATATCCAGGAAGACCTTTACTACCGACAACAGTTACCGAAAGCATTTTACTGTCACAAGACACTTCAGTTGATTTAATATCTATACTTAAATCATCCAAAGGATAAGGAATTAAGAAACGATTAAACTCGTAGTAACAAACAATTTCACCTTTAGCGTCAATGGTTCGTATTGCTGGATACACCACATCACCAGGTTTGTAGGTACGGAATTCATTTGTTGTTTGCCATGTTGGTGAAGGAACATTTGCATTATCAGTGTATTCAACGGTTAATCCTGGATATGTTGGTACATTAATAATATCAAAGCCAAAAGCATCGGGAGTTGCACCACAATCCGTGATCATAGGGATAAGGTCACCAATTAATTCCGCAGGATTCTCAATATCAGCAGGTTTATCATCATCACAGCCATATTTATCAGTAACTGTAACAGTATAATTTCCAGCTGGCATGTTATAATATGTTATCGAGGTCCCTGTATAATTTTCCTCCTTTTCGACTTCCGTAGTTCCATTATTTACAACAATAGTGTAAGGTCCAACACCTCCACTAATATCAATAAGAATGGAACCTTCGTCATTGTGACACTGAGGTTGAGTTGATGTTACATTAATGCTAATAGCGTCAAACGCTTTTACTTCTACATTATCTTCATAAATACAGGCGCCTGAACCGTCCCTTACAGCGACATCAATAGATCCTGGAGTACTTACCTCATGAGTGTTTTCAGGGACAAAGCTTACTCCTCCATCATAACTATACTCATAATTACCATCACCACCAGTTGCTGTTACTATAATGGACCCTGCGGTACACGCAATATGTGTTACATCAATTCCAGCATCAAGATCTTCCCTTACAATAACAGTTTGCGTTGCAGCTGAACAGCCGTATCCGTCTTTAACTGTCACTTGGTAAGTTCCTGGATCTAAACCTTTAAATACGTGATTTTTATCGTCAACATTTGTGGGGTAGAACACACCTGTTCCATCACTTAGGCTGACCATATAATCACCATTACCCTGAGTTATTTCAACATGAATCTCTGGGGTATAACTACCGCCGACACAAGCGCTAGGCACCGCTGTAAATAGTATATCTACAGGTGCGGTTATTTCTATTGTATCAGTTATATCATCACAACCATTACTGTCTTTCGCTCTTACAACATAATCACCAATTGGTAAATTATTAAATACTCTATTACTTCCATTAGCGGCAAAATCATACCCTGTAATTGCTTTTCCATTAGCATCTTCCAACTGATATGTGTAACCAGGAGTTCCACCTGTAGCAGTAATCGCAGTTATAGTGGCAGTAGCTGTATTACAAGTGATTTCTGAAGTGATACTAGCTGTGACCTCCACATGATCAGGTTGGGTAATTGTAAATGGTATTTCAGCACCACACGCTAGAGTCGGATCAGCCGTTTGATTCGCTATATCTCTTATATAAAGCGTGTATGCACCCAGTCCTTTATTCACAGGAATTTCTAAAGTTGCTTCTGTCGAGTTGCCTAAAGTTGTACCAAAATTATCCAGACTGTATTCATAACCACTTGCTCCAAAATTGCTCACGGCAATGGTAATTTTGCCATCGGTTAAACCATTACAGCTTACATCCGAAACCCCTACTAATTCAGCAGCAAAACCTTGATTTTCCTCAACAACTACCTTAATATCCTTAGAAAGTGGACATTTTTCTGGGATTTGAGTAACTAGAATATCATCAATAGCCAAGTCATTTCCATCTTTTACGGTAGAAAATGTTCTAATAACAAGGTCTAGTTCAGTATGACCATCGGGATTTAAATCAATAATAAACTGTTCCCATTTGTCCGACTTAGGAATAAAGCCAGTTTCGTCAAAAGCAATAACGGCATCAGTACTTGGATCTACTAATTGAATTACAATATTTGGATCTCCCTTCTCTGGATTTGAGGTAGATTCCATAAGGTTATGACCCCAAATAGAAACTTGAACATCCTGATTTGGAAGGAAGTCTTTAATTGGTTTTCTATAAATTACTCCTCCCATTCCTGCTACATCTCCAATGTTAATGGCGACAAACCTGCCTTCCGGATTACCCGTGTGGTCTCTAACATCTACCCAATCACTAAAATCTCTAGCAATTCTTTGAGTTACTGAATACTCGCCATCATTTATTCTAGTGTCATCAATATCAGCTTGAGAACCACAGTTACCTCCAGGGATTTGATCTTCATAACAATATACAGCAGTATCAATACTTGGGATACTTGTATTAGGTCCAAAACCAAAATCCTCAACTAGTAGAACACTAGGAGTCGCAGGTAGGTTACTAACATAATTTATTTTTACATCGTGGGTTCCAGGTGCAACTCCAGTAAATACATTTTCTGTTTGCTCCGCACCTCCATTAAGTTGGAACGTATAATCAAAAGTTGAAGGTGATGCACTTACGGTAATATTTCCTGTACCATCACAATTATAAGCAACAGAAGCCCCAAGATCAGGATCTTCAGGTCCCTCTTCAACTGTAATAGGCATAGGACCGTAAACACAATCACTTGCATCTTGTATATATAACTCGTATGTACCTGGCATTAAATTTTTTGTTGCAGAATTACCATAGGTTGACCCTCCATCAAAACTATACGTATACGGTCCAGTTCCTCCTTGTGCATTGGTTATTCTTACATCTGCTCCTTGTGTTGGATTACATTCTACTAATGCAGCAACATTTGCCGAGGCTGTTAACTCTTGAGGTTGTGCAATTGTGTAAAACAACTTAACTTCACAACCCTTTGAGTCTTTTACGACGATATTGTAGTTCCCCGAGATTAGGTTGTTAAAGATGTTTGACCCTTGGTAAGTTGCCCCTCCATCTATAGAATATTCACTGTAAACTCCAGAACCTCCAGTTGGAGTAATGGTAAGAGTAGAAGTGGTACCGTTACATAAAATTTCAGTATTCGAGGCTGACACCTCCAATTTAGGATCTTTATCTACGGTAATATCATATTTCGCTTCACAATAACCTTCTCCACTGGCATGGTCCCTAACATACACTTCATACTCCCCTTCCTCAGAAATGGTCATAGGGTTTGTTGGCGAGAAGCTAGTAGGGGTTGTACCTTTAGTGACAACTGCATAAACATAATTTCCGTCACCTCCTACTGCCGTTATGGTAACATCGGTTGATGATCCACACCAAGAAATAGAATCCGCAGAAGCACTTACTTTCAATTCTGGGTCTATAGAAATAGATTCGGTATCCTTACAATTGTTTTCATCTATTACAGTAACCGTGTATGTACCAGGATCAAGCTCTTTAAAAATTCCTGTTGTATTGGTTATGCCTCCATTTAATGAATAGCTTAATACCCCCGAACCTGTTCCAGACGTTACAGTAGCAGTAATGATTAAACCAACAGCATCATCATAACAAAGATCATTTGCAGAAAGCTTTAATTCTGGCGCTATTGCTGGTTTTATTGTAATGTCAGTCGAATCAACATCACATTGATTGGCATCAAAAACCTTAACAGTATAATCTCCCGCAGTTAAGTCTTTGAAGAATCCTGTTCCATTCCTCACTAATAATGTTCCTGCTGCATTATATATTTCATACGTATAACTACCCCATCCGCCAGAAGCACTAACTGTTATAGTTCCTGGGTTAGTTGTACCTGTGCTTGTACAACTTTCATGAGTAATTTCTGCTTGTCCTAGTATTAATGGGTCTTCAGGTTCTTCAACAGTCACAACGTCTGAATCTGTACAATTGGTAGTGTTATCAGTCACCGCAATAGTATAGGTTCCAGCAGCTAATCCTGTGGCATTAAAAGTATTTCCTGTTTGGTCAAGGCCACTACCAACAACTGCTCCTGCTGCGTTAGTAACAGTATATCGGTAGTTTACAGTAAATCCATTTACTGAATATTGAATTGCACCGTCTGAACCGCCTACACAACTAACATTACTAACTAACTTACCAACAACACTTATTGGGGTTAGTTCTGGAATCGTTACATTTTCATCATAAAAACAGCCTTTTTCATCTGTTACTTTAAAGGTGTAGGTTACACCAGCCTCTAAATTTTCAAAAACATTATTCGTTCCGTTATCTTTAGCGGCCGTAGCTGGACTTATAATTTCGTATTGGATTTCACCTGATCCTCCTGTTACCGATAGGCTTACATCTGAAGAATTATCTGGACACCGCACTGTACTCATAGTAAAGTCAATATCTGTCGGTGGTGTTAATGGATCAAGTGTAATCTCTGTTGCACTTTGGATACAATCAGGATTGTTTTTATCTCTATAACTAGGTGTATAAGTTCCGTCTTTTAAACCACCAAACACAGGACTGTCCTGCCAAGTCACCCCATCTATTGAATATTCAAAGATCCCTGAACCTCCAACTGCATTAGAGAATGTAATTTCTCCATCAGTCAAACAGTTATATTCACTAGTTAACCCTGCATCTGCAGAAATTTGAACTCCTTCAGCGATTGTAATAGGTGTTTCAAAATCACAAATTCTGTTGCCTTTTTCACCTCTGACAATGACGGTATAATCACCTGGTTCTAAATTCTTAAAATTAGGATTAGCAGTAAAATTAACGCCATCTAAGCTATAGGAAACCCTATACTTTTGGTCATTAATTATTTCTATAGAAATCGTACCATCCTCGGAACCAAAACAAGTTTCATTTGTAGAATTTACCTGATACTCCATTGGTGGTTCAACACTAATGGTAACTTTATTTGAAAAAGCATAACAATTATTTCTATCAAAAACTACGTAGCTATAGGTTCCTTGCTCTCCTAATTTAACATCAAAAATTTGGCTTGTTTGTCCAACTTGTTGCATCTCTCCAGCTGGAATATCATCAACACTTTCATAACTAATTGGTGGGGCAGTCGCTCCAACTGCTGGTTCATAACTCCAAATCGCATAAGTATGTGGTGTTGTACCTCCTTCAGAAAGCACTTGAATATTTCCTTCTTTACAGGTTACATTTTGAGACACATTTGCAGTAATTGTTAAAGGTACTGGTGGCGAAATGGTATATTTTTCAGAGAAAGTACAGCCATCCTCAGTTGTAACTTCTATAGTATATGTTCCTGGATTAAGATTTCCAAACACATGATTATCATCGTCTGTTGCCTCTTCCTCATCGACAACTGCACCAAAATCATCCTTTAATACATAGGTATACCAAGCTCTTGCGTCTACCGCATTAATATTAAAAGACCCTTTCGAAGAATTACAAAAAGGATTCGTAGTTTCAACTGTAACATTAAAATTACTTTTGGAAATGACTACATTTTCAAATGTAAATAAACAAGGTTGTCTATCTCCTGTCTCCAAATCTAAATCAGATTGACGGATGTAAACATTGTAAGTACCGGCCGTTTCAATAACAAAAGAATTAGCATCCTGCCAAGTAGCAGTATTTGGATCAAAATCTACAGTAGCTAATGCTACAGCAAATTCATAACCAGAACCAACATTATTGATGTCTATACTTCCCTTTGATTCACAAATAATGTTTTCAGTCGTAACTGCGGGATCTACAGAGTTTTCATAAGCTTTAAAATAAAATCGATTAAAACAATTATTCTGATAACGAACCTCTAAACGATATTCGCCTGCTTCTGTGAGCAAAAATTGATCTCCAGCCTTCACTTCTACCCAAGTACAAGAATTGTTTTTTGTAGGACAATTTTCTCCTTCTGAGTCAATACCGCAATCCCCACTCAATTTTTGCCAAAACACTTGAGCATCTGGATAGCTAACATTCAGTAGACGGTCATCATTTGTTCCACATAAAAAGAATTTTGGTAGCAACGTTCCATCATTCGAACACGTAACAATTTGGTCCGCAAAAGGGGTTATCGGGCTATCTAACTCGTTGCTTCTTGGAACTACAGTAATAAATTCATCATAGCTTTTACAAGGTTCCGCGATTATCTTTTCAACTTTATAGGTTCCATAATTAGTCGCCATATATTTTTGTCCTTCAGAGCCGCTAATTACATTAGTTAACTGTCTATAAGTGCCGTCAGGATTTTGAAAAAACCATTGATATGTATCATAATTAGCACCTGCTATAAGATCAACAGATTCTCCACAAATTGCTATTTCTCTTGAAAAATTACAATCCTCCAAATTTGGCAAGAAATTGGTTGATCCAGGGATTGCAAAGTTGCATGCATCAAAACCTGAGACACTTGGATCATCAGAAATTAGATTGTCATTTAATACACCCTGATAGGTAGCAAATGCTTGATTTTGAATAATATTAGAACATGCGTCACGTAGTTTATCGCAATCTGGCTGCACTCTAACGTTTATATTAATAGTATAGGCATCTCTGACCTTCTCAATGTAAATATCAGGAATTGTAAAAATCAATTCATGAGTATCTTCATTATATGATTGCTGTATTTGGTTGCCTCCAATTGAAGGGGGTAATTCCGCACTTAAGAAGTCAACATTTGAAGGTAAAACATCTTTAAGGGTAAAATTCGTTCCGTTATCATTACCGATATTATCAAAACTAAGTCTGTATTGTATTTCTTGACCTAGATCTACAGGTTGCCCTTGAATATCATTCCCATCGATATCAAAAACCTTTTTTGTTAATTGTATTTCAGGTTCAATTATCTCGACATCAAAAGAAGTAAAATACACATAGTAGGTATCACCATCAGTACTTAGGCGTAATGTGGCATTATCAGCATCATTTGGTATTACTGAATTATTTCCATTAGGAACCTTAAATTTATCAGTATCAAATCCAAGCGTATTGACACTATTAGGATTCCTGTCCGTAATGATCTGGTTGTTTAAAGTAATATTACTATCAAAAAAATTAGTTTTATTATTTATAGTAGTATTTGTTCCTAGGTCAAAAAAAGTAGGATTATCCTCTGCACTAATTGAAAGTCCATCCCCATCGATTCTATTATCTCCTTCAAGAGTAGATACGATCATATTAGCATGAACAGGAAAACCTTCTGGCAATGTTTTAAAACCATCTACTTCAATATCCACAGGAGGATCTTCGCTTTGAATTCCTGCAAAACCATCAAAAGTGGTAATAAACTTACCTGGTAATGTTGGGTTTTCATAAACAACAACCATAGACCAACCCGCAGAACCACCTCCTTTTATAAAACCTTTAGCAGCTCTAACATTTGCCACGGTATATTCTCCAGCAACGTTTGATAAACTATTGATTATTTCTGTTATATTCTTATAGCACGTATATGGAGCGTCCTCAGTCGTGTTACCATTAAACCCATCATGAATAATTTCATCCGCAGTTATGTTAATATAACTGTTCCCCGGGGTTCTAAATTTTATTGATGTATAATCAAGTCGTTCTGAATCTATTACATAATAACCATCATTACGGGTACCTCCCCCTTCTTCAAATGGATACTTTGCCGTCCAATATAGCCCCGCATATACAACTCGGCTACAACTTGGATCAGGAATAGTTAGGGTAGCACTACTTGAACTAAAGGTACTTCTATCATTATCAATGTCGATATATTGCATGTTCAGGTCGTCATTATAATCTGATTTATTACCTGTACTGTTATAAGGACGGTTCGGTCCCTGGTTGCCTTCATCTCTATTAAGGATATTATTGCCAATGAAGGTAATATCACCTTTGATGTTATTCTCATATCTTACATCAAAAGGTTTTCCAACTTGTGCTGATAATGCAAAAATGCCTGCAAAAAATATGCATGCAAAAAGGGTATAGAATTTTAGGGTAAAGTAGTTTCTTGTCATAGCTTAAGTTTTGGGGACTTGTTACTATTTGTAAAATATGTTTATATCGAATATCTAAATATGTCTATGTACTCTTAATAGGCATAATCCAAATGTCATTTTTAAAATTAACATTAGACTTATAACTTTTAAGAGCACTGCTCCAATTATCAAATTTTCTCAAGTACACATATTTATAGTTGTTTTTCGGGTTTGTATAAATCTGGGCGTGATAGCCATCTTCCTTTAATTCATTAATATACCGATCGGCATTTTTACCATCAGCAAAGACATTTGCAATGATATAATACTGCTTGCTGGAGTTGGCTTTTGAATGGTTGACCACCTCAATATTGCTATAACCTCTCTTGTCAGAATTAAAAATTCTGCTAACATAGCGGTCTAGACATTGCGATAGCCCATTCTGCATAGAAGCAGCATCATAACCAACCTGCCCACTATAATCATTAAAGGCCTGTTCTTTATCTGCTTTAGCAGTGAACGGATCATCATATGTGATCTCAACTTCTTGCTTTACCGAAGTGCTATTTCCAGTATCGGCATTTGCATATGCCGTGTTTAATTTCGTTTGATCGACCCCGCTATCATGTTCAATATGCAGTAGCCAAACATCCCCCTGGTACTTCTCCTTGACATCGGATAAATAATTTTTCCTAGCTTCGCTTAAGTTGTTGTATCGCTCTAAATAAACATAATTCAGGCCATTATGAGAAAAACTTCCCGAGGCAATACCCTGCCTCTGAAGTTCATCCATAAAAGATCGCATATAAGTCTCTCCTTTATAAACGTTGGCAATTACGTAAGCTCCATCATCTACATTGGTTGAGGTTGTAGCTGTTGAAGCAGTTAATACTTTACTAGAGCCTACGTAAGGCGTGCCAACGGGTTTTGGGGAAACCCTAGTTCGCTTGTTTGGCGATTGAATATCAGTACTGGTTTGCTTTTTATCTGAACCATTTAAATGAACAAAGTCAGTCTCATACTTCTTTTGTGCAGCGGCATAAGCATTTTCGTCGATCTCCTTCAACATATCCACTACCTGTTTTTTCACCTGATTTTGATTGGGGTTGGATTTATTATCGTTTATGAACTTTAAAATATATGCAAATCGCTTGTTGATATCATTCTTTCGTGCCTCCTCAATAGAATCTTGCCGGAACATCATCTCGTCGATGATCATATTGTTCTCATCCACCAAATTCTGAAGCCTCGCAATTTCAGCATCCTTCCCAGTAAGGGAGTCTTTCGACTCTTCTTCTAAAACTAACAGGTTTTCATCCTCCAATAAATCCTCAAATACCCTGTTTTCGGTAAGGATCGGTTGGAAAGAATAGGCAAAGTTAATCTCGTGGGTAACCCCAAAATTTGAGATCTGATCACGGATTCCCTTTTCGATTGTGTAACCTAAAGAAAGACGTTTGGTTAAATTAAAACCAACGCCAGCTGCGACGCCATAAAAATCATCATATCCTCCTTGAATCCATCCAAGTTTAGGCATATCCAATATCAAACTGCCAGAAAACGATAGGTCCTCATCTCCCATTCTACGTGCTCTGGTTAAAGCACTAAATCTAGCGTTTTCTAACATCCCAACACCATTATCAAACCGATTGGTATACATTAGGTGAGCACTGAACGTTTTGTCTTTAAACTCAGTTAATGATTCACCTGTTTTAAAATTATAATCAAAGGCATCCTCTGCATATAAACCTATATCGAAACTTCCGATAGAAAGGTTAATCCCCGGTTGGAATGTAAGTAGCGAACCATTTTCTAAATCTGCAATGGTAGGATCGTTCGGTTGACTAGGATTAATATTACTTTTATCCACGCCACTATTATAATAAGACAAATTGAACCCAAAAGTCAAATTACTATGCTGTGACAATCGTATTCCGTAAGCATAATTAGCAATAGCACCGAAGTTTGCAATGGTGCCAAACTTTTGGTGATAGATACTTAATCCAAGACCGGAGCGGTCGCTAATACGTCCTGAATAGCTTCCTAAATAGGTTTGGAAGTTATCATCAAAACTTACCCATTGATTTCGGTGATAAAGGTTAATATAGGAATTATCCTCATTGACAGTTGAAAATGTCGGATTGATTAAAAACCTATTGAATTTCAATAGGTTTTGTGCAGGTATATCGATAGAAGCCACAGGAACATCCTCCTGTGCAAATGCACCGGTACAACACATAAGTAGTAATAGGATGTATGTGGTTAAACTCGGCTTCATCTCATTATTTTATAAGGGTAATGGTACCTTGTTTAAGGATTTCTTTTCCTTTAGTTATACTGTAATAATATATTGGTGGTTGACTTCCGCTTGATTGAATGCTGGAGGATTCAGGCCAGTTATTTTGATAATCACTTGTGGAGTAAATTCTGGTTCCAGATTGTAAAAATATATTCACGGTAATATCTTTTTGATAGGCGTATGTACTTGGTATAATCCAAAGGTCATTATATCCGTCGCCGTTAGGAGTGATCACGTTCGGAATTACATAACTTTCCAAATTAGTCACTTTAAATCTCTTGGTAACCTGGCATTCACCAACGCCAGCAACCAAGGTATACTCACCTTCCTCTTGAATTGTGATATTTGACGCACTTCCGATAAGTTCGTTCTTAGGATCAAACCACTGGTAGGAATCCCCACCTGATGCGGTAATGGTTTTGGTTTGACCCTCGGGAATGACCACAACATCAGAAACGTTTAATTGTACCACTGAAGGGCTTAGTTCCTCTACAATGAAAGTATTTGAGCTTAACGTACACCCAAAAGCAGTGATCTCTAATTGGTATTTCCCAGTAAGGTTGGTAGAAAGTGTAGTCCCTTTTTCAGTAAGTTCTACACCATTTCTAAACCAGCTATAATCATAATGATCGTCCGTCACAGAGGATTTGATTAAAATTTCATTCCCATTGTCACAACGAATATTGTTAGTTGCTGAAATTTTTGCCGTTATTGGTAGGGTTAGTTTTAATTCTATCGGTTCACTACTTAGTTTTATCCCCCCTTCGATACCTACACGAAGTGCGTACGTTCCATTTTTACGGCCATCAGCAATGGAAAGTGTTTTTCCAGTGGCTCCACTGAGTTCCTTATTATTGTATATCCACTGATAGGAGAAATGATCGGTTGTTCCCTTGTCAAGCTCGATTTTTTGTTCGCCCTTTACAGCTACAATGGAAGCTAAGCTGAGCGTGGTACTGGTACTCTCGCATGCAGTGTATGAATCGGTCGTAATGGTGGCGATATACGATTCAGGTTCCACAATACTCACTTTATCTGTAGTTCTTTTTACAATACAATCATCTTGTTGAGAAATGGTCACATAATAATCTCCAGCGACACTTACCCTTAGTGTTTTCCCCGTTTCACCATTGAGCTCCGTGCCATTTCTAAACCACTGGAATGTTGGATTAACGGCAGTAGTTTCCACCGCAATGGATAAGGTTTCTTCAGGAAGCAATAAAGTTCCTTCGGCTAAAACGAGCTCCGATTCAAACGATCCAGCAGAAATACTGACGGTAGAAGTGGTTTCTTTACAACCACCGCTACGTTCCAAAACCACGTAATAGTCACCTGCGAATCCGGGATCACTACCATTTACCTCCAACGTATTTTGATTGTTTCTCTCGAGTAATTCACCGTCTTTATACCAAGCATAGGTAAACTCCGGATCATATAGATCCGTAGTAAGCGTATAGGTTTGTCCCTCACACAGTGAAAGTTTTTTGGAACCGATAAGTTCAAAACCAATCGAGTTCTCAATGTTTACCTCCACCATATTTGAAGCGGTTGTAGAGGAACAGTACGAACCATAATTGATTTCTGCAAAATAAATTCCAGGTTCTGTAACCTCTAATGAAGGTCCATGTTCTCCTGGAATGAGCTCGGTGTAATTGTACCAATTATAGGAGGCTTCATTGGGATAATTATCCACCTCTAAATACACAGCGGTTCCATCGCAGACAGAGGCCTCTTGGTAATTATTGACAACCAAAGGCTCGTTAACTTTTATGAAATAAGCTCCGAATGGATCACTGGCAGGACTTGTCTTTTCTGGACTCGTACTACGCCAACGCAACCTGTAGTTCTCTCCTGATACATCATCGGGCAATTTAAGGTCGGTCACTTGAAATTTAAATTCTGAATTTTTATCCTTTAGCCGCGCAAGGGTAATGGGGGAGGTAAAGCTACCACTTGCATCTGAAAGCTCAATAATAAATTCATTATCAGGGTTTACAATGGGATTTGGGTTCCAAATAAACTCTGCAGGGAATCCATTATGAGTTGCAGTTACACAGGCATCCGTAAATCCTAGTGTAGGTTTTTTCAACTCTTGCGCACCAAGTGACAGGCCTGTCAAAGTAAGCATTAGTAGGGAGAAGCGAATAGATTTTTGAGTAAAAGTTCTATTCATGATTTTATGGTTTAAATTTGGGTATGCGTCATCTGTAAATTCCACAATAGGAACCAAAGTTAGCTGTTTTTTTATACAATTTTAGGAGTTTGTGGTGAAAGGGCTATTTATAGATGCCTAGTTCAATTTTAGCATGGTTAGTACTTTAAAAAACTATAAAAATACCAATTGGTTTGTTAATAAGACTGTTGAAAAGTCATTTTTTGGGCTGGAAAAACACCCCCATTTTGGATTCAAAATTGACGGAATATGTTTGATCCTTAAGTTTTGTTTTTGTTTATCCCTGATAAGTACTCATTGCTTTAAAAATTCCTTAATTTTGCAGTCTATTTTAGTACAATAATTTTATGGCAGAAGAAGGAAAGTCTTTAAATTTCATCGAACATATCATTGAGAATGACCTCAAAGAGGGGTTTAGTAAAGATGATTTACGTTTTCGATTCCCACCAGAACCCAATGGTTATCTCCATATCGGTCATGCCAGTTCTATTTGTTTGAACTTTGGATTGGGTGAGAAATACAACGCACCAGTAAATTTACGTTTTGACGACACGAACCCTGCGAAAGAAGAGCAACAATTTGTGGATGCTATAAAACGTGATGTAGAATGGCTTGGATACCAGTGGGATCAAGAACGATACGCTTCAGATTACTTCGAGCAGTTATATCATTGGGCTGTTGAACTTATCAAACAAGGAAAAGCATATGTAGATAGTCAAAGTTCTGAATTAATTGCCTCTCAGAAAGGAACGCCAACAACACCAGGGGAAGAAAGCCCATTTAGAAACCGACCTGTAGAGGAGAATTTAGAGCTCTTCGAACAAATGAAAAACGGTAATTTTAAAGAAGGAGCGCATGTATTACGGGCAAAAATTGACATGAAGGCTTCTAATATGCTGATGAGGGATCCTATTATGTATAGAATCTTACACAAAACACACCATAGAACAAATAATGATTGGTGTATTTATCCAATGTATGACTGGACGCATGGAGAAAGCGATTATATCGAACAGGTTTCTCATTCCTTTTGTACACTAGAGTTTGCGATGCACCGAGAATTATATGATTGGTTCTTAAATCAAGTATATACCCCTTCAAAGGTAAGGCCAAAACAACGTGAGTTTGCCCGTAGAAATTTAAGTCATACGGTGGTGAGCAAGCGAAAATTACTTCGTTTAGTCGAGGAAGGTATTGTAAGCGGTTGGGATGATCCTAGGATGCCGACTATTTCTGGATTAAGACGTCGTGGCTATACTCCTGAGTCAATAAAAAACTTTGCCAATACTATTGGTATTGCAAAACGCGATAACCTCATTGATGTTTCTTTATTAGAGTTTCATGCCCGTGAGGATCTCAACAAGAAGGCCCCTCGTATTATGGGGGTGTTAAATCCTTTAAAGCTTGTAATTACCAATTACCCGGAAAACCAGGAAGAATTACTCGAGGCTGAAAACAATCCTGAAGAAGAGGTGCTTACCTATAGAGAAGTGCCATTTTCTAGAGAGCTTTATATCGAAAAAGAAGATTTTAGAGAAGAAGCTAACCGTAAATTTTTCCGTTTAAAACTCGGTGGTGAAGTACGTCTAAAAAATGCGTACATTATTAAAGCTGAGAAAGCTATAAAGGACGATCAAGGAAATATCGTAGAAGTTCAATGCACGTATGACCCTTTGAGTAAAAGTGGCAGTGGAACGGCTGAGAGTCAACGAAAGGTAAAAGGTACTTTACATTGGGTATCCATTAAACATGCCATCGAAGTGGAAGTTCGTGAGTATGATCGTTTATTCACCGTAGCCGAACCAGATAGACAAGGTGAAAAAGATTTTCTAGAGTTTGTCAATCCTGAATCCTTACAAATCACTAAGGGTTATATAGAGCCCAGTGTGGCTAATGCAAAGATTGGGGATCATTTCCAATTTCAACGTCTTGGATATTTCAACATCGATCCAGATAGCACCAATGAAAACCTGATTTTCAATAAAACAGTTGGACTTAGAGATACCTGGGCCAAGCTTGATCAATAACATAAAGTACATACGTTTTTTCCCACGCACGCTTCGGCGTGCTTTTTATTTCCTTTAACACAACTGTTAATAATAGGCTAAATACCCTCAAATTTTAGTATAATCTCATCAACTTTCGTAAATTAGGTACTATTAGGGGATTAATTTATTAATTAAAACATTTTTGATATGTCAAATCAAACAGGGAATACATTATTGGCGCTCTTAACAGGCGCTGCAATCGGAGCAGGGATAGGAATTCTTTATGCTCCTGATAGAGGGGATAAAACCCGAAAAAAGATAAGAAAAAACGCAAGATCAGCTCAGAGAGAACTCGAAAAGCAACTCAAATCAACCACCTCGAAACTCTCCTCACAAGCTGAAAAGACACGTGCAAATTTTGAAAGCAAATTGGAGGACACTCTTTCAACTATGAGTTATAAGGCTGACGATATACTAGTAGCTTTAGAGGCTAAATTAGAAGATCTTAGAGCACAAAACTCTAAGCTGCAGAAAGGGACAACGTCTAAAAAGTAATTTATGGGACTGAACCATCTCTCAGAGAATGTAGAGGGGCTCAATAGAAGTACACAGGAATTCATTGAAAAGAATTATGAGTATTACAAGCTTAGTATATTTAAAACACTAACCAAGGGCTCCTCTTCGCTGATTACCTTTATGATAATAGGAGCGCTATTATTTGGAGCGCTCTTACTGGTAACCTTTGCGTTGGCCTTATTCATAGGTAGTTGGTTGGATAATTTAGGCCTTGGATTTTTAATATTGGGGCTTTTCTACATCTTAATTGCTGTGGTTGTTTTATATGGATTCAGAAAGACCATCGAACGAATGGTACTGGTTAAAGCCTCTAAGGATTTTTTTGATAATGATTGATTATTCAATCACCAATAGAATATACCATGAAAATTTACACTTCATTTGAAGAATTAGACAAGGATATTAAGGTGCTAAAATTGGAAAAGGAAATTTCAAAAGAAGAAATAAAACTCAATTTTAATGGCATCAAGGACGACTTTAGCTTTTTAAACGTGGTTGGAAAAACTGCAAGCTCAGTAATCCAAAAAGCCTTAACCTTCAAGCTCATACGAAATTTAATAAAATAGATTAATGTACCCCCTGCCTACACCTGCATTTGTGCCAGTGGCACAAATTAGAAAACGTTACTGATATACAATAACAGTAACGTTTTCTTTGTTTTTGGCTAGTATAAGATCTTTAAACACCCTTAAGAGAGATCGATCTATTGATCTTCACTGTCTTTCTTTTTGTTCTGCTTTTTCATAGCCTCCCCTATTTGATTACTGGCCGTAAAGGACGCGACCATATTGTTAAGCATATCACTTCCAGCTTGCGGTGAATTCGGAAGTAGTATAAGGTTACTATTGGTTTCTTCTCCAATGGCTTGTAGGGTATCGTAATGCTGTGTTACCACTATAAGCGCAGAGGCCTCTTGTGAATTTATACCAACTTTGTTTAATACCTCCACGGACTCTTCCAGACCACGAGCGATTTCACGACGTTGATCTGCTATACCTTGACCTTGAAGACGTTTACTTTCTGCTTCGGCCTTGGCTTTTTCAACGATCAAAATTCTAGCAGCATCTCCTTCGAATTGAGCAGCTATTTTCTCACGCTCTGAAGCGTTAATACGATTCATGGCATGCTTTACCTGTTGATCAGGATCAATGTCCGTCACAAGGGTTTTAATAATATCAAAACCATACTCTAACATGGCTTCTTGAAGTTCAGCTTTCACTGCAATGGCAATATCATCCTTTTTGACAAAAACGTCGTCAAGCTTCATTTTTGGAACTTCTGCGCGAACTACATCAAACACATAAGAGGTAATTTGCTCATGTGGATATTCTAACTTGTAAAAAGCCTCGTAAACTTTCTCCTTAATTACAACATATTGAACCGATACCTTGAGCTTTACAAAAACATCATCCAAGGTTTTGGTTTCAACGATCACATCAAGCTGTTGAATTTTAAGACTGAGTCTCCCCGCAACACGGTCAACGATAGGAATTTTTAGCTGTAGACCGGAATTACGAATACTGTGAAATTTGCCAAAACGTTCTATGGCTACAGCGGTCTGTTGCTTCACGATAAAAAAGGCACTAAAAAAAATAATAATACCCAAAAATACTAATGGAATAAGAAGATACATCTGAAATAATTTATAGGTTAATCACGGTTAAAATACAAATTTTAAAATTATATCCGCTATAAAATATGCTCAGATGTACCCTTAGTTTGCTTTGGGATAAAAAATTATCCCAATTTGGTTATGGCGTACTGAATTCTAGACAGTGTTTGCTCTTTTCCAATCAAGGCAATAATGTCAAAAACATGCGGTCCCTTCATTGCTCCAACAAGGGCTAAACGCAGTGGTGGCATTACTTGACCAAAACTAAGTTCTTGTTCAGCAATCCAAGATTTCACAGTCTCTTCTATGGTTTGTGAATCGAAATCTTTCACCGACGCTATGACATCGGCTACTTGATTCATATAGGCGGCCGTCTGTTCCTTCCACTGTTTTTTTACCGCTTTTTCTTGGAAGACCTCGGGTGCTTTTAAGAAAAAGTCTCCTTCTACAATAAGTTCCTTCACAAAATTAACCCGTTCTTTTAAAAGAGCAACCACTTGTGATAGGTAACCAATCTCAAGATTCGTTTCATGCGAGGTGGATTGTGCTATATAAGCGTGTAATTCTTTTGCTAAATCTTCATTGGAACGTTTTTGAAGGTATTGGTGATTATACCATTTGGTCTTATCTGGATCAAATCGAGCGCCTGCCTTTTGAACTTTCTCTATTTCAAAGGATTGCACGAGTTGCTCTAGAGTGAAAAGTTCCTGTTCCGTTCCTGGATTCCAGCCTAAAAAGGCTAAGAAATTCACCACAGCTTCTGGATAATATCCTTGTTCTCTATATCCTGTAGAGATTTCTCCTGATACAGGGTCTGTCCATTGTAAAGGAAATACTGGAAAACCTAATTTATCCCCATCACGTTTACTTAGCTTCCCTTTTCCAACAGATTTTAAAATCAGCGGTAAATGTGCAAACTCAGGAGCCTCCCATCCAAAGGCGCGGTATAACAAAACGTGTAATGCCAACGATGGCAACCACTCTTCACCACGAATCACATGGGTAATTTCCATTAAATGATCATCTACAATATTGGCAAGGTGATAAGTGGGCATTCCATCACTTTTGAACAACACTTTATCGTCCAAGATGTTCGTATCAATGGTGATAGCTCCGCGAATCATATCATTTAATTCAAGAATCTGGTTTTCAGGAGATTTAAAACGAACCACATAGGGTTCACCAGAATTAATTCGCTCTTGAACTTCCTGCTCACTTAGGGCAAGCGAATTTTGTAATGTTCCACGTGTAGCCCAGTTATAGGTAAACTTACCCCCTTCACTTTCGGATTTTAATCGCTCCGCATCCAACTGCTCAGTGGTATCAAATGCATAATATGCCCAACCGCTGGTTAGCAACTCTTCTGCATACTTTTTATAAAGTTCCTTACGCTCACTTTGGCGAAAAGATCCATATTTTTCTAGAATTTCAGCATCGGAATCTGGTCCCTGATCATAAGGAATATTCAACCATTTTAGCGCCTGAATAATATACTGCTCTGCCCCTTCCACATAACGTTTCTGGTCGGTATCTTCTATACGTAAAATAAAATCACCGCTGTGCTTTTTGGCAAACAAATAATTAAACAAAGCCGTTCTAACACCTCCGATATGTAAAGGTCCTGTTGGACTTGGTGCAAAACGCACCCTAACGCGTGTACTCATTTAGTATAATTTTTGACAAAGATAGGAGTTTTTATAGGGAACTTTGTCTAAGGTTGATTGGATAAATTAGTGTTAAAAATACATTTTATAATTGTTCTTTTAGTTTTATTCGATCTAAAACAGTATCTTGAAATCCATAACCTTTTAATTTCAGCGATGTGAAAACAAAAAATACCAGAAGAACATTTATTAGGAACTCAGGTCTAGCCATAGCAGGACTTGGTATGTCTAACATTATAACTGCCCAACAGACAAGTTCCCTCTTTACTAGCCTAGCTCCTAGCGATCGGTTAAACTTTGGGGTTATTGGCTGTAATGGGATGGGATGGGCCAATATGAGCGCCCATCTTAACATACCGGGAGTTCAGTGTATTGCACTAGCAGATGTAGATCAAAGTGTTTTAAATAGAAGAGCGGCTGATTTGAAAAAAATGGGCCATAAGAACAAGGTATCCTTATATAAAGACTATCGGAAACTACTGGAAAATAAAGACGTGGACGTAGTTATTATAGGTACGCCAGATCACTGGCATTGTTTAAACTTTGTAGATGCATGTCAGGCAGGAAAACATGTGTATGTTGAAAAGCCGCTGGCCAATACCATTGAAGAATGTTCAATTATGGTAAATGCTGTCAAGAAATACAATACAATCGCACAAGTTGGACAGTGGCAACGAAGTGGTTCCCAATACCAACAGGCCGCTGAGTATATTGCCACTGGTGCATTAGGAAATATCCGTTTGGTAAAATGTTGGGCTTATCAAGGATGGATGAAACCAGTTCCTCCCGTTGCAGATAGTACTCCACCTGAGGGTGTTGATTATAAAATGTGGTTAGGACCAGCACCAAAACGCAATTTCAATAAAAATAGATTCCATTTCAATTTTCGATGGTTCTGGGATTACGCCGGTGGTCTAATGACAGATTGGGGCGTTCATGAAATTGATATTGCTTTAAAAATAATGCAGGCTTCTGCTCCTAAATCCATTATGGCTTCAGGTGGAAAATTGGCGTATCCAAATGATGCTTCGCAGACCCCAGACACCTTACAAACTGTCTTCGAATATGAAGATTTTAACCTTTTGTGGGAACACGCCACTGGTATTGACCAAGGAAACTATGGAAGGTCAGAAGGAATTGCATTTATAGGGAACAATGGAACTCTAGTAGTAGATCGCCAAGGATGGGAAGTGATGCCTGAATACGATTATAAGGACGGTAATAAAGATGCCAAAATATCGAAAATGGAATTGACCCAAAAATCAAATGACGCTCTTAATGATCATGCACAAAACTTTGTTGATGTAATTAAAGGTAATGCTACCGAACTACATTGTAGTGTGGAACAAGGAGCCATCTCCGCAGTGAACGCCCATATGGGGAATATCGCATTTAAAACTGGTGAAAAAATTTACTGGGACAGTAAAACAAATCGATTTAAAGATAATACCCTAGCAAATGATCTGGTCAAAGCTCATTACCATAATGGATGGGAATTGCCAAAAGTATAATCAACTTTACCGTACAAGTAAAATAATTCCGTAAAAATCAAAACGGCAGTACATCATTACTGAAGTATTGCCGTTTCCTATCACAAACAAATCCCTTTTATCCCTTTAATATACCATTTGGTACTGCTTCCTTATTTAAATATAAGGAATTGGTTTTTAGCAGAATATAATTTTTAGTCACATACAAGTATCCTTGGTGATCATTACCCGTTCCCCATGAGTTTTTTACGATATAGTACGTTTTATTATTTTGATCTTTTGCCTTTCCAACAATTTGCATGGCATGATCATCGGTGGTGGAATAATTATCAAATGCTTGCTTTCTCATCTTCTGAGTAATCTCCATTTCTTCTTTAGGTCCATCAAACATTGTTTGACGTTCCTCTACGCTCATGTCTTTATACTCGATTTCAGGTACATAGGCAATTCCATTCTTCCAACTAAAATATTTTTCGCTCACATCAGCTGCCCAACCTATAGTGTAACCATGATCTAATGCATTGTCAATCACCTGGATAAAATCATCCATAGTAACATTATAAGCATAATCAAAACTCCAATTATCGGGAACTGGAATAAATACTTCCTCGTATAACGGTTCATGTGCCAAGGCCACTAACTCTACAAAAGAATCCGCCTTTATGCCAATTACCTCTTTTGCAAACGTTTTGGGAGTATAGGTTTTTCCTTGATATTCAAATGATTCTGGCACGCTACCTAAATAACTGTCCAGAATGGCTGTAAAAGCAGTGAGCCAGTTGGGGGTAAGAATCCCATTTTTGTTCTGAATGATTCCGTCTAAAAATCCTTTGAGAGCGGATTGCATTTCACCAAAACGGTTGATATCGGTGCCATAGTTCAATCCAGTGTACACCTGCTGTGGTAAGGCACCATACTGCTGGTATATATTTCCAACATCATGCAAAAGACCACCGTCTCCCCAATTAAGATTTCCGTGCATTCTTACATAATTTTTTGCCTTTTCAATATAGACGCAACGTGCGGTATAGATTTCTGAAATATCTACCGCTTGCTTTCCAAGGCGCAACATCTCAGATTCCAAAAGTGCATTTCCAGCGTAACTCCAGCAGGTACCACTACTGCCTTGATCCTTAATGGAAGTTCTCTCCAAGTTAACCACGGGCTTAAAAATAAAGCCTTCTTTAGCTGCAAGTGATGTATTATTTTCCAACGCTTTGATGAGATCATCCTGTGCATGTACTCCTAAACTAATCAAGGCCATCAGGGCCGACATACATATTTTTTTCATCTTATGAAGTTTTATTTTTTCTTTGCCCAATGTATGGAAATATCACAAAACACTTTCAAAAATTTATAATTATATTTTTGATTGTCCCTAATATGTTTTTTTATCCTGCATTTTATTTTAAACCTTGCCACTGGATTTACCCTGATCACAATGATATACATTTTAAAATTAGTTGGATTTCTCTTATTAAGGTCTCAAAGCAGTAACAACAATGCTAAACAAATTGTATTTTTAACTTCTAATGCTTATACTTAAAATTTAATATACTATAAATGAGTATCTTAAGGGAAATACATCACAAGTTAGCGTTGTTTTTACGCAAGTACTATTTCAATGAATTACTCAAAGGGCTTTTTCTTTTTATAAGTGTGGGTTTGTTGTATTTTATTGCAGTGGTATTGCTAGAGTATTTCTTGTGGCTAAGTACTACGGCAAGAAGGTTCCTTTTTTGGACTTTTGTGTCCATCGAAGTATTGTTATTTATAAAGTTTATTTGTATCCCACTGCTTTATTTATTTAGATTTCGAAAAGGCATTGATCATACAGTAGCCTCTAAAATTATTGGAAATCATTTTCCTTCTGTGGGCGATAAACTTTTAAATTTTCTACAACTTTCTCAAGACAAGACGCAATCCGATTTATTATTAGCCAGTATTGAGCAAAAAGGAAATGATCTTAAACCTATCCCTTTTCAAATGGCGGTTAGTTATAAGAAAAATTTAAAATATGCCTATTACGCTGCTATACCAGTGCTAATTATACTATTGGTTATACTAATAGGAAAGTTGGATCTTTTTACCGATAGCTATAAACGCGTGGTAGATTACAAAACAGCTTATGTCCCACCTGCACCTTTTGAATTTATAATCACAAATGACTCCCTAAGTACGCTTAAAGGAAAATCCTTTACGCTCCAGGTAGAAACGAGCGGAAACAGCATTCCTGAGGATATACAGATTGTACTCGATGAAAAGCGGTTTTTTATGGAAAAAACCAGTGCAACCAAGTATGAATACACTTTTAATCAACCCCTTGAAGACATCAAATTTCAACTCCAAGGCTCTGGTGTACAGTCCATTCCTTTCAAGCTAGAGGTCATCCCAACACCGAGTCTACTTTCATTTGAAATGATCCTAAATTATCCCAATTATACAGGAAAGTCTACCGATACGCTAAAGAGTACTGGCAACGCTACAATTTTAGAAGGAACAGAGATTCAGTGGATCTATAATTCAGAAAACACCGACCAGGTCACCATGGATCTTTTAGACAGCACCCATGTGTTATCGAAATCACAGCAACAGTTCTCCCTCAAAAAACGGATCTTTAACAATACCGATTATAGTGTTGCCACAAGCAATGAGTATCTTACTAACTATGAAAAATTGAATTTCAACCTCACCGTTATAAAAGATCAGTATCCTACAATTAGTGTTAAGGAACATATCGATAGTAGCGCCATTAATAGAAAAATATATACCGGCGCCCTTAGTGATGATTACGCAATAGAAAAGCTAGAAATATATTATAAATCAACGGAAAACGATCAATTCTTACATGCGGACCTTCCCATTAACAAGCAGAATGTTGATCGCTTTGTTTATGAATTCCCTACAGGCTTAACCTTAGAGGAGTCCGTAGACTATCAGTACTATTTTCAAGTAACAGACAACGATGCCTTAAGAGGAGGAAAAGATTCTCGAAGTGAAACCTTCCATTATAGAAAATTAACCCATAGTGAGTTGCAGGAGAGACAACTTGAGAATCAAAAACAGACGCTTGATCAACTTCAAAACGCCATTGAGCAATCTAATGAACAAAAAAATCAACTCAATGAGATAAATGCCTTAAACAAACAAAAAAATCAACTCAATTTTAATGACAAAAAAACAATAGATAAATTCCTAGCTCGGCAGCTTGAACAAAACCAAATGATGGAAAAATTTCAGAACAAGCTCCGTGAAAATCTCAGTGAATTTCAAAAAACAAATAAGGAAAAGTCCGAATTTAATGATCTTCTTAAAGAACGATTAGAACGAAGACAAAAGCAGTTAGAGGAAAATGAGAAAATGATGAAAGAGCTTTCAAGGCTTACCGATAAAATAAAAAAAGAAGAACTCAGCAAGCGCTTGGAGGATATGGCCAAGCAGCAAAATAATAATAGTCGAAGCCTAGAACAAATCCTAGAACTAACCAAACGATACTATATACAGGCCAAATTAGAAAAATTAAAAAATGACATTTTATCCTTGTCTAAAAAGCAATCTGCACTTGCAAAAAAGCAGCATAACAATAGTGAAGATCAACAAAAATTAAACGATTCATTTGATAAAATCAGACAGGAGTTAGCGCAATTGGAAAAGGAAAATGAGCAATTGAAAAAACCCATGGAGATAGCGCGCAATAAGAAGTCTGAGCAGGCAATTCAACAGCAGCAGAAACAGGCGAAGGATAAACTAGAGCAGCCTAATAAGAAACAGGACGCCATACCTCACCAGAAAAATGCTGCAGAAAAATTACAACAACTTGGATCGCAGATGAAAGATCAAATGCAAGCTAGCGGGCAAGAAAGTTTACAGGAAGATGCCACTATGCTAAGACAAATTTTGGATAATCTACTAGTGTTTTCTCTAAATCAGGAGAGCCTGATGCAGCGCATTGGAATGTTGAAGGAAAGTAAAACAAACCTTTCGGTATATTTAAAACAGCAGAACGATCTCAAATTAGTTTTTGAACATGTGGATGATAGTCTTTTCACCTTGTCATTGCGTCAACCCAAGCTAAGCGAACAGATTAATAACGATGTGAATGATGTTTATTATAACATTAATAAAGCACTAAAAGAGTTTGCGGAGAATAGAACCTACCAAGGAGTCTCTTACCAACAATATGCGCTTACTGCTACCAATTCATTAGCCGATTATTTAAGCAACGTATTAGACAACATGCAAGAGCGTTTATCAATGGGATCAGGGGATGGTTCAAAGGAGTTCCAATTACCTGATATCATTCAATCGCAAGAACAATTGAATACTTCCATGCAGGATGCTATGGGCAAACAACAAGAAAATAATCAAAAAGGAAATCAAGGAAAAGAAGGACAACGTCCAGAACCAGGAGAAAATGGGGAGGCAATGTCAGAAAAATTATTTGAAATTTATAAACAACAACAGTTTTTAAGAAATGCCTTGGAAGACCAAATACATGATTTTCAAAATGCATCAGACCAACACAACGCTCAAAAAGCCATTGAAGAGATGAAGCAATTAGAAAATGATTTGATTGAAAAAGGATTCACCCAGGGCAACCAGCAAAAAATGCTTCAGCTACACCATCAACTCCTAAAACTAGAAAACGCTGCCATGCAACAAGGGGAAAAACCAACCCGTGAGAGTACTACTAATATACAAGACTTTACCAACCCAACTCAAAACCTGAATCCAGCGCTGCAACAATATTTGAATGAAGTTGAAATATTAAACAGACAAAGCTTACCTTTGCGGCAAATTTATAAAGAGAAGGTAAATACTTATTTTAAGACCAATGATTAATTTTCATTACGAAACAGATTTTCTCATTGAGAACCCTGCACTTTACAGCAGTTGGATAAAAAACATCATTTCGTCAGAATCTAAAAATTGTGGTGAAGTGAATTATATCTTTTGTGATGATAATTATCTTTTTAAAATTAATGTAGAATATCTAGATCACGACACACTTACAGATATCATCAGTTTTGATTATTCTGATCACACCACCATTCAAGGTGATATTTTTATTTCCATTGAACGTGTAAGAGAAAATTCCACAAAATATAAGGTAAGTTTTGAGAATGAACTTCGACGCGTTATGGCACATGGCATCTTACATTACTGTGGATATAAAGATAAAACCGAAAAAGATACTAAAATAATGCGAGAAAAAGAAGAAGAAAAAATTGCCTTATTTAAATAGACTCCCCAAAGAAATTCATAAATAACAAGGACTTTCCTTGCTGTTTCACGTGGAACAATGAAAACCAAAAGTTCAGAACACTAAACATCCTTTGTGTATGCAATGATATAGTGCTCTAAATTTCGTTTTTTTGCAAAATAAAAAGAATATTAAAAACCCAAATTTATGTTTGATAAACAATATGATGTAATTGTTGTAGGTGCTGGACATGCTGGTTCTGAAGCCGCCGCTGCTTCCGCCAACATGGGTGCGAGCACCCTACTTGTAACAATGAACCTTCAAAACATTGCACAAATGTCTTGTAACCCTGCAATGGGCGGAATTGCAAAAGGGCAAATTATAAGAGAAATTGATGCCATGGGTGGATATTCCGGAATCGTTACTGATAAAACAGCCATACAATTTAAAATGCTAAACAAATCAAAAGGTCCTGCAATGTGGTCTCCTAGAGCACAAAGTGATCGAATGCGATTTGCAGAACAATGGCGATTAATGTTAGAGCAAACACCCAATGTAGACTTTTACCAAGAAATGGTTTCTGGTTTAATTATTGAAAATGAAGTTATAAAAGGAGTGAGAACTTCCTTAGGGGTAGAGATCCGATCAAAAACAGTAGTACTTACCAACGGAACATTTCTTAATGGTTTAATTCATATTGGAGATAAACAGTTTGGAGGCGGTCGAGCCGGGGAAAAGGCAGCAACTGGTATTACGGAAGATCTTATAAGATATGGTTTTGAAGCAGGGAGAATGAAGACCGGTACACCTCCTCGTGTAGATGGACGATCCTTAGACTTCAGTAAAATGATTGTACAACCAGGTGATGAAAATCCTGATAAATTTTCATATTCTAATCTTACCAAGCCTTTAGATCGTCAAAGAGATTGTCACATGACCTACACCAGTCCCTTGGTACATGATCTATTAAGAGAAGGATTTGATCGATCACCTATGTTTAACGGTAGAATTAAAAGCATAGGTCCACGTTACTGTCCATCTATTGAAGATAAAATAAACAGATTTGCAGATAAAGATAGACACCAGATATTTGTGGAGCCCGAAGGTTGGGATACGGTAGAATACTATGTAAATGGTTTTTCCACCTCTTTACCTGAAGAAGTTCAATTTAAAGCATTGCGGTCAGTAGAAGGTTTTGAAAATGTGAAATTCTTCAGACCAGGATATGCCATCGAATATGACTACTTCCCTCCTACACAATTAAAACATACATTAGAAACCAAGCTTATTCAAGGATTGTATTTTGCTGGACAAATTAACGGAACCACAGGGTACGAAGAAGCAGCTTCACAAGGTCTAATAGCTGGTATTAATGCTGCATTGAAGATAAAGGATAAACCCGAATTTATCCTTAAAAGAAGTGAAGCCTATATTGGAGTTCTTATTGATGATCTTATCACCAAAGGTACAGAGGAACCTTATCGAATGTTCACCTCTAGAGCAGAATATCGCACTTTACTAAGGCAAGACAACGCCGATTTACGTTTAACTCCTATGAGTTATGAAATAGGTTTAGCCTCCGAAAAAAGATTAAAACGGATGGAGCAGAAACAAAAAGCCTCCAATGCCTTTGTTCAATTTTTTAGAGAAACCAGTGTGAAACCTGAACTTATAAATCCAATTTTAGAATCTATTGGTTCTTCAAGCATGAAGCAGTCTGATAAAATGTTTAAAATATTCGCAAGGCCAAATATTACATTAGATCATTTAAGAAATATAAAAAGTGTAGAAGATTATATCCAAGAGAATGAGTTAGATCAGGAAGTATTAGAACAAACCGAAATTCAAGTAAAATATGCAGGATAT
>NZ_DATGNU010000069.1:0-5189 GCF_035306585.1 Galbibacter sp. | reverse complement strand
GCCCGCCGTATGACCACTATTTATATGTTTTTTTAGCTACTTCCAACCCTTAATAGTGCTCCTCTCCATCATCAAAGGTTTTGGCTATTTTTTCGATATTTAAACTCCTTGCCATGGCATCAAAGATATTTCTATAGACGCTTTCATTGGCGTATATTTCTTGATGAGTTCCCGATTCCACCACACTTCCTTTTTCCATTACATAAATACGATCTGCATCAATAATTTGAGAAATACTATGAGAAATAATAATCACGGTGCGGTCCTTTTTAATGGCGTCTAAGCTATTTTTAATTTGTTCGGTAGCAATGGCGTCTAAACTAGCTGTGGGCTCATCTAAAAAGATAATTGGAGGGTTCTTAAGAAACATTCTCGCAATGGCTATTCGTTGTTGTTGTCCCCCAGAGAGCAGCAGTGCATTGCTCTCGAATTGCTCTTCAAGCTCCATTATTTGCTGGTAGATGTAGGCCTGTTTCGCGGCATGTTCTACCTCTTTTATGCTGGCATGGGGGTTGCCGTAACGGATATTATCAGCTATGGATCCGCTGAAAATATGATTTTTTTGAAGTACTAGACCAATATTGTTTCTAATAAACTGTGTGTCGTACTCCTTTAATGGAATACCATCTAGGTATATTTCACCCTTTGTGGGTTGATAGAATTTATCCAGCAAATTAATGACGGTACTTTTTCCAGCTCCACTGAGCCCAACAAGTGCTGTTATTTTGTTAGGCTCGATGGTGATGTTAATGCCCTTTAGTGCCTCTGTGCCGTTAGGATAGGTAAAGTGAACGTTCTTAATCTCAAATTTTCCAGTGATCGCTTCTGGTTTATAGGTTCCTGAGCTTTCTACTTCCTGTTCTGAGTTTAGGATCTCAAAATAGCTTTCCGAGTATATCATCGCATCATTCATCTGGTCAAATATGCGATGAAGCTGTCCAATGGGTGCGGTAACATTATTAAAGAGCAGAATATGAAACATGATCATTCCGATGCTCATATAGCCTTGTAGTACTAGATAAGCGGTCAGAATAATAATAATGACAGTTCCTATTTGTTCTACAAAGGTTTTAACACCATTAAAAAGAAATCCAGTACGTTGGGTTCGGAGTTGGTTGTCTGTCATCTCAATTTGAATCGTGTTTTGCTTATCGGATTCAATAGCCTCCCGATTAAAGGACTTTATTACAGTGATCGATTGGATAATGTTTACAATTCCTTGACTTTTTCGTTCTCTGAATTCACGCATGTTTCTGCGCCATCCACTAAGAGTTTTGGCTTGTTTTATAGTGATCAAGATATAAACTGGCACTATGCAGATCCCCACTAAGCCTACCCAGAAGTTTGCATTAAACATCAGCACCAGTGCGATAAAAGAGTTTGCAAATAGTGGAAGGATGTTGATAAAGAAGTTTTGCACCAGTTGTGTCAGGCTCCCAATACCACGATCGATTCTAGTTTGTAATTTACCTGATTCATTCGTAGTTGAGGTGTAAAACGACATGCGATACGTTAGGATTTTATCCACGATGGTTTGGGCCAGATCTCTGGAGACATAAATGCGTAATTTCTCGCCATAATATTTTTGGCCAAAGGTGATAAAGACATTTATGAGCTCTTTGCTAAGGAGTATAATGGAGATAATAATTAAGATATTCAACCCTTCCTTTAGGCCCGCTCCCTTTTGTAGTAAAGCGTTCACTTCATCGACCGTATACTTAAGAATCAGGGCGTTAACCTGGGCTGTAAAGGAGCCAATTAGCGTAAGAAATAGTGCAGCAAAGACAAGCCAACCGTATGGTTTGACAAATGGCCAAACATTTTTAAATAATTGTGGTAACGTCATTTAAATACAACTAATACACTCAAAGGTATCTAATTATTTAGAAAGGGTCATAAAAATAAAGCCTTTAGTGCTAAAAACACTAAAGGCTCCCTTTTAAGAATAATTAAATTTAAATTATGAAATCTATTTTACCAATGTCGCGGCGTTATTTTCTACGGCCTTTTATGCTTCACAGCTGGCACATTCTTTTTTCTGTTTAAATTTCTGAGCAGCATTCATGCTATGTTGATAATAGAGCGATTTTAACCCTAATTTCCAAGCGGTTACATGAATATTGTTGATTTGTTTAACCGGCATTTCTGGGTGTATAATGATATTTACCGACTGTCCTTGGTCAATGAATGGTTGACGACCAGCGGCTTGATAAATAATGTCCAATTGATCAATCTCAGAATAGGTTTTAAATACATCTTTCTCCAGATCTGTTAGGAATTCTAAATGTTGAACAGAACCGTCCATATCACGAATACTTCTCCAGACCTCCAAAGTATTTTGTCCTTTTTGCTCTAACAATTCTTCCAGGAATGGATTTTTGATAGTGGTTTTAATCTTCGCAATATCTTTTACGTATATGTTGGACCAAATCGGCTCAATCCCTTGAGAGACTTGTCCTAAAATAAATGCAGATGAAGTGGTTGGTGCAATAGCATTTAATGTAGCATTACGTCTTCCATAGCCTTTTAACACCGCTGGTTCACCAAATTTCTCTGCGAGTTCCTTTGATGCTTTGTAGGAACGATCTTGTATGGTTTTAAAAATCTCGTGGTTCAGGTCAAAAGCTTTTTGTGAATTAAATGGTAACATTTTTGACTGTAAAAGTGAATGCCATCCAAGTACTCCTAATCCAAGAGCTCGATTTTCTTTAGCGAAGTTATAAGCTCTTTCCATAAATAAGAAAGTCTGACGATCCTCTCTATCGCTCGATTCTTTGTAGACATCTAATTTCTCAATAAACTCTGTAATTACAGCGTCTAGGAAATAAATCATCGTTTCTACAGCATCGGTATCTTTCCATTTGTCATAGTGTAATAGGTTTACACTTGAGAGCACGCATACGAAAGACCAGTGCTCATTAGAAGGCAACATAATTTCAGTACATAGGTTACTGGCATATATGCGGTGGTTTTTATCCTTATAGGCCTCTACTGTACCGTTGTTAGCATTGTCTGAGAAGAATATATAAGGGTACCCCATTTCTCCCCGGCTTTGTAAAACCTTCGCCCAAATGGTTCGTTTTTCAACATCACCTTCAATCATTTCGTTCATCCATTGATTGCTCACGGTAACTCCGTGAGTCAATTGCTGAATAGGATTCCCTTCGGTCCCTATTTCAAGAAATTCTTTTATATCCTTGTGATCGATTGGAAGGTAGGGAGAGAAACGGCCTCTACGTACCGAACCTTGACTTACGACATCTACCATCGATTCAAATAATTGCATAATATGCACAGCACCAGAGGCTTCTCCATTGTTTTTTACTGGAGCTCCTCGATGTCTTATTTTACCAAAATAACCAGATGTTCCACCACCGAGTTTGGACATCATTCCTACCTCAGATTGGGTGTATAGGATGTTCCCCATATCGTCATCTATATGAGATCCAAAACAACTTATCGGAAGACCTCTTTCTTTTCCAAAATTTGACCAAACTGGAGAGGCCAAGGAAAAGAACCCTTCAGACATATAATTGTAAAACTTATCGGCGTACCCTTCAATTTTCAATATTTGCTCTGCACGCTCTGCGATTTCGCGTATCCTAGCTTTAGGAGTAACACCCTCGGTTAAATAACCGGAAGCCAAGAACTGTTGGCTATATTCATTGAGCCACTTAAAACCGTCATCATTTGATTTTGCCTTACTGGCTAAAAAGCCTTTTCGAGCATCGATCAATTGTTGTGCGTTGTTGTCTATAGTTTCGGTTTGGGGCTGATGATTGAGTGTTTTCTTTTCCATATACTAAAATAAATCGTCACTGGTTATACTTTGTGTTCTTTTGCTATAATTGATAGATCGTTTGACGAAGAAGTCTCCGTGTTTTGTGCCGATGATTTCGTCATCAAACCATTCCGTTTCTGCTAATAGCTTTTCATCAACTTCAAAGACTTCTTTAATGCCGATGCTTACAAGCGATTTGTTGAAACGATTTTTGATAAACTCATTAACGACATCTTTGGGCAAGAAATCGAGTTCACCATCTTCGAATATCCAATCTACAATTTTACTCTCAGCAGTGAAGGCATCTTCACATAATTGCTGAATAAGTAGTTCGTATGAATGATCAAACCATTCTGGTTGTTCTTTTTTAATAATGTTAATAATGTCAATACCAAAATCTCCGTGTATTTGCTCTTCTTTCGAGGTAGCCTCTACCACATTTGAAATTCCTTTTAGCATATTCTTATGCTTGTTAAAGGCCATTATGATTAGAAACTGAGAGAACAATGATACGTGTTCTATAAAAAGAGAAAATAATAATATGGACTCGGTATATTCCCTGGTGTTTTCACTTTTTGCATTTTTAAGAGCAGACTCTAAGTACTGTACTCTTCTCATAATTACAGGCTTTTTCTTTAGATCCTCAAACTCTTTATTCAGACCTAAGATCTCCAGAAGGTGGGAGTAAGCATCGTGATGCCTAACCTCGCTTTCGGCAAAAGTAGCGCCTACGGAACCAATCTCTGGTTTCGGCATTCTATGGTAAATATCGCCCCAAAAGGTTTTTACAGCGACCTCTATTTGAGAGATGGCTAACATAGTGTTTTTGATAACACTTTGTTCAACTGGTGTTAAATTTGATTTGTAATCCTGAATATCGCTAGTGAAGTTAAATTCCGTATGTATCCAATAAGAATGACGTATTGCTGGAACGTACTCGTACAGTTGTGGGTACTCATAAGGCTTCAAATTCACACGCTTTTCGAAAATGTTACTTTTTCGATTTTGTGCCTGTTTGTTTCTATATAATATATATGCCTTGGCAACGTCGTGAAATTCACTAGTCATTAATCTTTCTTCCACCACATCCTGAACTTCCTCCACGGTGGGGATATAATCCTGAAGTTGCTCACTTCGCTCTAGCAACGTCTGATGTACACTCTCTGCTATTCGATTCGCATCCTCTTCCTGCCCATGTCCAACGGCTTCCATGGCCTTGAGGATCGCCTTGCTTATTTTGTTGAGTTCGAAGGGTTTTTGAGTAAAATCCCTCTTTGTAATGCGGGTAATAGTCATAACTGAATGGATAAAAAAATTGATTTCAAAACGAATAATGTAAAGGTCAGAATAATTTACGCACAAAACCATAGCCCCCGATTTATGTTCTCAACATTTTATCAACAGTTTT
>NZ_DATGNU010000068.1:0-9452 GCF_035306585.1 Galbibacter sp. | reverse complement strand
GTACCGGGAATGGGAATCGAACCCACACGCCCTAATGGACACATGGCCCTCAACCATGCCTGTCTACCAGTTCCAGCACCCCGGTGAATGGTTGGCAAAAGTAAAAAAAAATATGATCAAATGCTTAACTTTTTTAGCTTTAGTGTTCGAGGATCAATTTTAAAGATCTAAGAAGGGTTTAATGAGGTGGTTATGTAGCGCATCGCTATGACACCGCCACCATATAAGATGAAGTTTTTTACCTAGTGACCTTGTGATTTTTCAGCTTGAATAAATTACCGTATTTGATTTACTTCTGCTGTTCGAAAAAGGAAGCTTCTTTGATAAGCGGAGTTTCATATGGTAAAGGTTGAGGTGGATTTGGAAATATTTCTCCCGTAATCCAGATGGAAGTAGTTCCATCCTCTAATGTTATCTCATAAACCTTGGAAACCTTGATATGACTTCCTTTTGGAATTTTTTGAATTTTCGTTCCGTTTGAATCCTTCGGGTGAAGACTTAGAAAATGATCGGCGGTGATCCCACCATTTTTGTTGTATTGATAATAGTAAAGCGGCTTACTTGTAAAAAAGATGTTATTACTGAAATGGGCATAGGTTGGATCCGCTGAAATATCTTTTAGGTTGGAATTTCCACATGCCTTAAGTAGCATACCAAGAGTAATCACTAAAATAATGATAGTTGATTTCAAGATTTGATTTTTCATAACAACCGTTTTTTAGATATTCCAAAGTTATGAAAGCTCACTTAACCAGGTGGTTTTACCTATTTACAATGCATCTACAAAATTGTATTTAAGCGCTACAAAACGTCTACCATTTGCTCCTAAAGCGAAAAACAGTTCTAATTTCTGGATGCTTTAGAAGGGTAATTTACTTAAGTCAACATTTCCCCCAGAAATGATGACGCCTAGTTGTTGATTTCTGTATTGATCTTTCTTCTTTAATAAAGCAGCTAACGCGACCGCAGAAGAGGGTTCGCAAATAATTTTCATGCGTTCCCAAAGAAGCTTCATAGCATCGATTATTTCAGATTCTTCCACACGAATAATTCGAGTTACTTCGCGCTGAATAATAGGAAAATTAACAGATCCAAGTTGCGTTTTTAAACCATCGGCAATGGTGTTTGTAGTAGTATTGGACTCAATTTGTCCACTTTTCAAAGAGCGATACGCATCATCGGCCTCTATAGGCTCCCCTCCAATGACCTTACAGTTCTTTCCAAAGTGTTTCACTGCAATGGCGGTTCCAGCAATCAGACCACCCCCTCCGACAGGTGTAAAGATAGCATTCAAATTCGGATAGTCCTCCAAGAATTCTTTCCCAGCAGTAGCTTGACCCAGAATGACATTTAAATCATTCGATGGATGTATAAAGGTGGCTCCTTTGGTTTGTACCAGTTGCTTTGCTGTTTGTTCTCGGGCTTCTAATGTTGGCTCACATTCGATAATGTGTCCACCATAGTCTTTTACAGCATTCTTTTTAACTTGGGGAGCTGTTTTAGGCATGACTATATAAGCGCAGACACCTAAACGCTGTGCGGCAAGCGATAATGCTTGGGCAAAATTCCCTGAAGAATGTGTCACCACTCCTTTGTTTTTTTGATCTTCTGATAACTGCATGATAGCATTGGTGGCACCTCGCATTTTAAATGCCCCCATCCGTTGGAAGTTTTCACATTTAAAATACAGATTTGCGCCAGCGATTGCATTGATGAGCCGGGATGTTAAAACGGGTGTTCTGTGAATGTGTGGCTTAATCCGATCATGTACACAACTCAAAGAATCTTTATCCATAGGAATTACTTTTTTAGTTGTTGCAGGTTAAAAACAGTGCCCGCGGGATCCTGAATCCAGTGCATCCCCTGGGGTAATTTCTCTAGCTCATCACAGGTGGCTACATCATGGGATTTTAAATATTCTGTTGCTTAGTTGAGATCTGGAACTGTTAACTGTAACCAAGTTTCTGAATGCGTATAATTATCTACGCAATCCAGCCATAGTATAGTATCGCCAAATTTGACCTGATGTGTTCTTGATACCGTCGGATTGTCGATTGGTTTTTCTGTCACCTTGAACTTCAGGATGTTTTTGTAAAAATCAACCGTTTTTTCGTATTTATTTTTAGGAATCTTAATGGCAATGTTAATTCCCGGTGTAAATTGTTGGTTCATAGTTCTTAATTATTGCGTTACGCTAAAGATACGAACTAGGCTCATAGGTTCTGAAAAAAGGACCTTCTATTAATTTTAAGACTCTTGTAATGCTTTATGTCTTTCACCCCAAGTGGCCAGTGCTTCAATGATCGGTTTTAATTCATAACCGACTTGGGTTAGTTCGTATTCAACGCGCGGAGGAACTTCAGCGTAGACCGTTCGGGTAATTATATTGTTGGCCTCTAACTTTCGAAGTTGAAGGGTAAGCATCCGTTCGGTAATGTTGGGTATGCATTTTTTTAGCTCTCCGAATCGCAGTTTTCCAAAGATTAAATAACAACAAATCGCTAGTGACCATTGGCCACCGATTATCTGTGAAGCGTAGAGCTCTGGGCATTCTCTTGCCAAGGCTTTTTTGTTGGCAAAATTGGTAGAAGTTTCCTTTGTTTTCGACATTACTTACATTTTTGATAGTACCTTACAATTGGCTGTTTACCTGTAAAATTACTGTTTTGTATTTAACTTCGTGCCTTACATTTAAAATTGCACACAAAAATGAAAATATTAGTCGTTGTTATTCACCCCGATATTCATAGCTCCGTTTTCAATAAACGATGGGTAGAGGAGCTCCAGAAATTTCCAGAGGAATTTCATCTTCACCAGTTGCATCAACGCTACCCCGATGAACGGATTGACGTAGAGGCTGAGCAAAAACTCTTAGAGAAATTTGATAAAATTGTATTTCAGTTCCCATTCTATTGGTTTAATTGCCCTCCATTTTTTAAAAGATGGTTAGATGAGGTATTGACCTATGGGTGGGCTTTTGGTAAGAATAGTGGTTATAAATTATCAGGGAAAAAGATTGCTCTGGCCCTGAGCATCGGTATTGCTAAGAAGGAATATAATAAAGGAGAAAAATATAAGTACACCATGGAAGAATTACTTCGACCATTTGAGTTGACTTTTGATTATATCAAAGCAGACTACCAACCGTTCTTCGGCCACTATGGTATTGAACTAAATAGTTCAGACCATGCCGTTGAGCAGAGCACAAAATCTTACTTGGAATACTTACGGCAGTTTTAATGGATCCTACTTTGAAATAGTAGGCTTTGCTTTGGAGTAGCCAATGGCCTCATCACTGCATTCTAGCGCATAAAACTGATAGAGCATGCAATTGAAGGAGGGAAGAATATGGCTTTCTGTTAATTTTTTTAACATTTTTTTGACAAAAGAAGTATATTTAGCGTAAAATACGAATCAGTGAGCAAACGTCAACTTCGCGCGGAAAAAACTTGTCTGAACTGTGGATATAGGGTAGAGGAGCAGTACTGCCCAAACTGCGGACAAGAAAATATAGCAGTTAAGCAACCATTCCACCATTTGTTTGCAAGCTTTTTTAAGAGCTTTACCAGTTACGAGAGTCAATTTTGGAAGACTATAGGCAATTTGTTGTTTTCTCCCGGTACACTCACAAAAGAATATGTCCAAGGGAAGCGTCAGCAATATGTTCCTCCCGCCAAATTGTATATTTTCATTTCTTTTTTCACTTTTTTTGTATTATCATTTGTTGGGGTAAACACCAGCATTCCAAGTAAAGACCCTGGCCAGAGTGAAGTTTCCACTCAGCCTGTTAATAGTCTAAAGTTTTTAAGAAGGGAGGCCTTGGCCCGCCCTGGACTATCACATGAAGATTCCCTTACCATTAATCGTATCTTTTCAGAGAACGCCCCTTCGAGTTACCTTGATAATGAATTGGAGTCCATGGTAGCACATGGTGATTTGAGAGACCTAACAATAGGAAATGCACATACCATGGAGCAGTACGATTCCATTATGGAATCCAACGCTTCTTTGACAAGAAGACTATTTTATCCCTTTGCTAAAAAGATTTTTGAATTCAAGGAGCAAGGACTTGAGATAAAGGACATTGCAAAAGGATTTGCTGTAGTCTTTATGAAGATGCTTCCTAAAGCACTTTTCCTATACCTTCCTTTTCTTGCCTTTATCCTTTGGTTGTTTCATAATAAAAAGAATTGGTGGTATTTTGATCATGGCGTTTTTACCTTGCATTATTTCTCCTTCCTACTACTTGTTGTGGCTATTTTTATGCTTTTTAATTTGCTTGATCCTTTACTGGGTAATTATGCCATTTATAGATTTATAAACGCTCTACTGCTTATAGTCGCCTTCACCTACGGTGTTCTTTATTTTTTTATGGCATATTACCGCTTTTATGGGAATGGAAGTCTAAAGAGTTTATTTAAAGCGTTATTTCTTTTTGTGGTCAATGGTTTTACTTTTACCTTTATGATCCTATCACTTATAGGAATCAGCCTATTGATGGTTAACTAGTTATAACGTGTATTTTTAGATGAAGTAGCAAAGCACTTTTTAGCTATATAGCGATGAAATTCTAAAATATCCCCTGAGGAGCCATACCGGTATTTAGTAGTATGGCATCCCATTTTAATCCATTTATTTTTTATAAAAAAGAGGAGACCCTTAGGTTGTATCGCCTCACCTTAGTTTACCGATAATACACTCTAGAGAGCGAATTGACTCAGATGAGGATCCTATAAATGGATCAAACAGATCATATTTGACTATAATTTTTTTTAAAATAAGATTTATGAGTAACCCAAATAATGAATTATACGTAATTACAGGAGGCCCTGGGGTAGGGAAGACAACCCTCATTGAAAGACTTAAACAGGCAGGTTATAGTACTGTGGAGGAGCAAGCACGAAAAATCATCAAACACCAGATGAATATTGGAGGTAATGGCCTGCCATGGAGCGATAAAGCGTTGTATGCGCAGTTGATGTTCCAGGCTTCGGTAAGGACTTATCACCAAGTCACTTTTGCAAACCATGCAACTCCCATTTTTTTTGACAGGGGAATTTTGGATACCGTTTGTTATATGACCATGGAAAAAATTCCATTATCAAGTGAACAGTTGATGGCTTTAGAGCAAGTCAATTACAATAAAAATGTCTTTATCCTGCCGCCGTGGAGAGAGATTTACCGAACGGATAAGCAACGCAAGCAATCCTGGGCAGAGGCTGTATTGACTTTTCACCAGATGAAAAACACCTATTTACAATATGGGTGTAATGTGATTGAAGTCCCAAAAGTTTCAGCTTTAGAAAGGGCACATTTTATTCTAGAGCACATGAAGGATCTCCATAATCTAAAATAAGGCGGTATCATTTTATGTTACCAGATGTCATACACAAGGGAAATTCATGTTCTTTACACCTGTCTTTCCACCGCTGGAGAATCCACCTTTAGAAACTGCCCTAACAACAACCCATCCTATTGTAGGTCTTTTAAAAATAACTTTAAGGAAGTTCCATACTTTTTGGCAATCCTTGGTGGCTTTGTTTCTGATAATTGTCTTTTTCTAGAGGTTACCAGTTCGTTTACTTGAAGCTGCTGTTTTTTGCTTACTGTTTTGCACTATAGCAAGGATTATAGCTTCCCTCTAATTGTCCGCGCAAACGCGTAAAAATCTTTAATGAAAATTGAAAAATTGGACTCAATATTAGCGTGTATATAAAAGTAACCCAAAACACTGGACCACCAAGAAGAAATCCGATAACCAGCACGATGAGTTCTACTACGATTCTCGCATGAACTACGGACCACTTAAATTTATCTGCAATGGAAAGCATAAACCCATCACGAGGTCCAGCACCGATACCTCCAGATACATAGAGACCACCGCCCAATCCAGTTAGGGAAATACCCAAAAGCAGCAATAGGTAGTCGGTCCAATTATTACTGGCCTCAGGAAGGATGTCTAGCCACAGGAAAAAATCCATAATTGGACCAATGAGCAAAGCGTTAAGAAATGTTCCGATGTTGACATATTTTCTATTAACCATTAACGAGATTCCGATGAGCATTAAACCCACCACAATGCTCCAGGTCCCAATACTAAAACCAAAGTGCTCAAATAATGCCACATTTAAAACATCCCAAGGGTGTAGCCCTAAATACTTAACCTTTACGGAGAAAGCAACTCCCAGTCCAAAACATATCAGACCGATAAAGTAAAAGGAATAACGAATGCTATTAGACTGCATGGTTTTTAAACTAGAAACTTCCATCATACAATTTTGAAAAAATAAATCTGCAAATTACGGAAAATCAAAGGGATTTACACTCTTTGAATAGAAGTCTTTCTTTGGATGGAAGTATGCTCAAATTTAATACATAGTGATGTATCCTTTTTAATGTTATTTTAAAAGGGGAACACTATTACAATTTAACTATAGTTAATTTTCCACTATCGTGGTCATTACTGTGCGCAATAGAGACGTTAGGCTTTCGAGTTCATCTTTTGATAAGGATTTAGAGACTTTTTTTGTAACGCGTTCTCTAAAGTTTTCGGAATTATCAACAATGAATTTTCCATTTTCCGTAGCACTTAAATTGAAAATTCTACGGTCGAATGAAGATTGCTCCTGAGAAATGAGATTATTTTTAATCAAGAATTTAAGGTGCCTTGAAATCGCAGGTGGACTGATGTTAAAAGCCTTTGCTATTTGTTTTGCTGTACATTTATCGTGTCGATAAATGTACTCAATAATATTGTAGTGGGTAGCGGTAACCCCGTTAACCTCTCCTTTGCTCATGTTTGCTAATATAAAACACTGCAACTCGGTAAATATATCATAGAATTTTTGTTCGCTTTCCTCCATATTTCAAATTTAGTTAACTTTGTTAACTATTACCAAAGTTAATAAATGTGGCCAATATTATAATAGCGAATGCAAGACAAAATAATTTAAAGAATATTTCTGTACAGATACCCAAAAATCAAATTACGGTATTTACTGGTGTTTCTGGCTCAGGAAAATCATCCTTAGTTTTTGAGACAATAGGAGCAGAGGCACAAAGGCAATTCAATGAAACACAGATAAGTTTTATCAGAAACCGTTTGCAACACATAGGTAGGGCGGATGTGGATAAAATCGACAATCTGAATGTACCAGTGATTATAAACCAAAAAAAATTAGGAGCAAATGTAAGATCAACCGTTGGAACAGTGACCGATGTATATGCTTCATTGAGATTGCTTTTTTCCCGAATGGGTAAGCCATTTGTGGGCTATTCCAATATATTTTCTTTCAATAATCCTATGGGGATGTGCAAAACATGTCAAGGGCTTGGTTTTGTACAGACCGTCAAAGTTGACAACCTTATAGACAAACAGCGGTCCTTGAATCAGGGTGCCATTATGTTTCCAACTTTCCAGCCAGGAGGTTACCGTTTATTGAGATATACGATGTCTGGCTATTTTGACAATGATAAAAAGTTGGGAGATTATACCGCCGAAGAATGGGATTTGCTTTTGAACGCCCCAGAACATAGACCGAAAAACCCTGATATAGCCTGGGGAAAAACAGTAAAATATGAGGGTATAATTCCTCGAATAGAAAAAGCGTTTTTAAAGAAACACTCAAAAGAGCACACTATTCGTAAAGAGGCTTTAAAAAATATTATCGCAACAAAACCCTGTCCGGTATGTAATGGAAAAAGATTGAGTGAAAAGATTTTGTCCTGCAAAATAAACGGTAAGAGTATTGCGGATTGCACCGCATTTTCAATAGAAGAGCTTCTTGAATTTGTTAGTTCGCTACAGTCCAGAAATTACGATGTAGTCCTTGCTGAACTCAAAATAAAGCTTCAAAACATCGTAAACATAGGATTACAATATCTGACGTTGGACAGAAGAACTGATACCCTGTCCGGTGGAGAAAGTCAAAGAATAAAAATGGTGAGAAACCTCGGGAACAACCTAACAGATTTGCTCTATATTTTTGATGAGCCGAGCATCGGACTTCATCCTATGGATTTAAAAAATATTTCTTCAATTATCCAACAAATAAGAGATAAAGGAAATACGGTATTAATTGTAGAACATGACCCCGATTTGATTAAAATTGCAGATTGGGTTATTGATATGGGGCCACAATCGGGAAACAAAGGTGGAGCGATTGTCTATCAAGGCACCTTTGAAGGATTAAAAAAATCGAAAGGGAAAACAGGTTTGTACTTCGCAAAAACACCTAGCATCAACAAAACACCAAGAAGCGCTAAAGGATTTTTAGAGATCCAAGACGCTAATTTGTATAATCTTAAAAATGTCAATGTAAAAATTCCCAAAAACGTCATGACCGTAGTGACAGGAGTAGCTGGTTCGGGCAAGAGTACATTGATTAACAAAGTACTGCCTAATTTCTATAAGGAAATAACGATTATTGACCAGTCTTTATCGGCGATGAGCAAACGTTCTAATCTACTAACTTATCTGGGATTATCGGATAGTATAAGAAAGCGGTTTTCGATGGCAAACAACGTTTCCGATAAGCTTTTTAGTAGAAATAGTCAGGGTGGTTGTAGGAATTGTAAAGGAACTGGCATTGAAAAAATTGATTTGGCCTTTATGGATGATATTGAGCAACCCTGCGAAGTGTGTCGGGGCAGTGGGTTTGAGTCAAAGGTTTTAAAGTATCGTTACAATAGCAAAAACATTATAGAGTTAATGGATATGACTGTTCAACAGGCGATCGATTTCTTTTCCGATAACTTATATACCAAGCCTTTTGAGATGTTGGTCAAATTGGGTTTAGGCTATCTTACCTTAGGACAGCGGTTAGACAGCTTTTCTGGAGGGGAAAGGCAACGCCTTAAATTGACAAAAGAATTGAAACACTCCAATAAAATAATTGTCCTAGACGAACCAAGCACAGGGCTGCATCCAAGCGATACTGAAAAGCTATTGGATTTTATGCATACTTTAGTTGAGAATAATAATACTTTAATTGTCATAGAGCATAACCTTGATGTTATTGCACAGGCGGACTGGGTCATAGATATTGGTCTTGGTGCTGGGAAATACGGCGGAAATATAGTGTTTACTGGAAGGGTATCTGACTTATTGAAAGATAATATTTCAGTAACGGCTAAATACTTAAGGAAACATTTGGATAAAGAAAACAATATAAATTAAAAAAAAACCATGTGGTAGCAGTTGGCTGTATATGACTTTTTTTGTGAACCCATTGGTACGAAACTCGAACTCTTTTTTGGAAGATTTGAGGCGTTTGAGCCAATTGAAAGAAAGTCCACTCCAAAAAGATATCAATAAGCGTTTTTTCTAAACTAAGAATAAGTTTTTTCTTTTTAAACTATATTAATTTCCTTATGCACTTTTCCATTATTCACAGGATAATGGAAAAGTGTTATTATTTCTAGCGTTGTAAAGCCTATCATTTTTGTCAAAA
>NZ_DATGNU010000067.1:0-9448 GCF_035306585.1 Galbibacter sp. | reverse complement strand
CCCTAAAAAGGCTACTTTATCTGCTATACCTAATTCTTGACATAAATCCTCTGCAGGCTCTTTTTCAGGCCCTTCCCCTACCATGATCAATCGCGCTGGCATGACCTTTTGAATGCCGTGAAATATCCTTATAACATCCTCGATCCGTTTTACTTTTCTAAAATTACTAATATGCGTAATAATGCGTTCATTATCAGCGGCCATAATACTTCGTCCGCAATCGTCAAATTGTTTTTTATACTTGGTTAAATCAATAAAATTTGGAATTACATGAATATTCTTCTCAATATCAAACAGACGGGTCGTGTCTTCTTTTAAGCTTTTAGAAACAGAAGTTACTACATCAGACTTATTTATACTAAATGTAACGGCAGGTTTGTAGAAAGGGTGATTTCCCACCAAGGTAATATCGGTTCCGTGCAATGTTGTTACAATTGGAATGTGTATACCTTGTGTCTTGAGCATCTCTTTGGCCATATAGGCAGCATACGCATGTGGAATGGCATAATGAACATGTAGAATCTCTATATTGTAGAGTTTCACCATATCGACCAACTTACTCGAAAGCGCCAGTTCATACGGCTGATAGTGAAACAACGGGTATTCAGGAACGTTGACCTCATGAAAATGAATTTTGCCACTTAAAAGGGCAAGACGAACTGGCTGTTTGTAGGTTATAAAATGAATTTCATGACCCAGATTTGCCAATGCCATTCCGAGCTCTGTTGCCACTACTCCACTCCCACCAAAAGTGGGGTAACAAACAATTCCAATTCGCATAATTATATAATTTAAACAAAATAGTGCCTTTTGAGTCGAAACAACCTTCCATACATAACAAGAAATTTAAAAACTCAGGCTGCTCAAACACCCTTAAGATTCATCACTACGCATGGCATCATAGATATAGCCTTGTATGTGGCTACGTATATCTTCTGTAATTAATTTTCTATTCATCATCGTTGGATAGGTCCTATTGGATAAAAATATATATACCAAATTATAAGCTGGATCTACCCAGGCAAAGGTTCCTGTAAAACCACTATGACCATAACTTATTGGCGAGGCACATCCACAGGTGGGGCCTGTGGCTCCTAACTGTGGTTTATCAAAACCGACACCTCGTCTGTTATTCTGCTTACAAAAATAGCAATGGTTGTACTTTTTTAAGGTTTGTTCACTAAAATAACGTACCCCCCCATAATATCCTTTTTGAAGGAACATTTGCATGATTTTAGCCACATCATTGGCATTGCTAAAGAGTCCTGCATGGCCAGCAACTCCTCCTAACATAGCTGCTCCCATATCATGCACGTACCCCTGAATGGTTTGTTGCCTAAAATAATTATCCACCTCAGTTGGTACGATCATTCCTTTTCTAAACTTCTTTAAAGGGTTAAAACTGGTATGGTTCATTCCTAGGGAGGCGTAAAAGTGTTCATCTGCAACTTTATCCAATGGCTCATTATAGTAATTCTCTATGTAGCGCTGCATGATTAAAAAAGCCAGGTCGCTATATTTGTATTCGAGTCTAGGACGTAAATCACTTTCCTTAATGATAGTAAAAATGCTGTCCTTATAGTCTTCTCGCATGTACAAATGATCCGCTACTTTGACATTAAATTTTCGGTCAGGCTCCGTTTTGTAATACTTCTCCAAGGGAAGATTTGAAGTCTCGCCTACAGTTTTCTTATAAAAGGGAATCCATGCCTCCAGGCGCGCATAATGGGACAGCACATCTAAGACTTTTAAATTGCTCTTATTACTGTCGCGTAACTCGGGTATTAATTCTCCAAGGGTCGAATCAAAAGAAAGTTCCCCTTTTTCGGTTAATTGCATCAGTATAGGCAATGTTGCGATAATCTTTGTCAGGGATGCCAAATCATAAATATGATCACTTTGGACGTTTTCTCCACCATAGGTGGTCTTCCCAAAATTCTTGTTGTAAACAACCTGACCATTCCGTGCCACTAATATTTGTCCACCAGGAGTCATCCCCGAACGTACGGCCACCTTCATTAAAGAATCCACCCTCTCAAGAGCCTTTGAATTCATCCCAACCCGCTCCGGTATGGAATAGCCCAAGCGCGATAAGCTGTTGGTAATAAAACCTCTATTTTCTGGCAATTTTGCATGAGCCGTTACAGGTAAACTTCCTTTAGCTGCAATAGCACCAAAGATAACCTCAGCAGAAGTTTCTTGCGATATAGGATCGTTCAAATAACTTACAATGATGGTCTCGATATTATCAATACTTTGTAGCCCCAGCAATGCGTATGGTTTTACAAACACATCCAAAATCACACGTTTTTTACGAGCGATTTCATAAAGCCAAGTCTTTTCCTTATCGGTAAAATCAGCCGCCTTCCATGGGGTTTCAGTTGATCTATGATGGCCAACAATCACTAAATTAAAAGGCTCAAGAGCATTGATCAAATCTCCAAGATTATTGGATTGAACTAAGGTAACATCGGCATACTTTTTTAAGGCATCAAAAAAGCTGTGATGCTTTCCATCACCCATGGGTACATAAGCAATCTTTTTTTTGTCTATACTCCTAATAGGAACGAGTTGGTCATCATTCTTGGCTACGGTAATAGCATTTTCCATTACCTTTTCAAACAATAATTGATCTGAAGCCCTGTTGAGATCCTTCGAAAGGTGCTTTGTTGAAACAGGATGATAATGATTCAAGCCTACTTTATACTTAGCTTTGAGGATCTTTTTTACGGAATGCGCTAGACGCTCCTCTGTAATAGTTCCTTCTTCATAGGCTTCCTTAATGGCTTTTACCCCCTTTGGAACGTCAGCTGAAATGAGCAGCACATCATTTCCGGCTAAAAATGCCGCTAAATCTACATTTTTACCTTGGGCGTAATTGGCCACACCTTTCATCTCCAATGCATCTGTAAAAATAAGGCCTTTAAATTGTAGTTTTTCTTTTAGCAACTGCGCTACAATTTTTTTAGATAATGAGGAGGGGTATCCAGGTCTACTTTCTAAGCTAGGAACACTTAAATGTGCCACCATCACACTGGCTAAACCTTCTGAAAAAAGTTTCTTAAACGGGTAGAGCTCCACACTATCGATTCGTTCTTTGTTAAAATCTACTGTAGGCAATACTTTATGAGAGTCTTGAGAGGTGTCTCCGTGGCCAGGAAAGTGCTTTGCATTTGCTAAAACCCCAGCACCCTGCATACCATGCATAAAAGCAAGAGCTTTTTCGGTGACGTTATCCCTGTTTTCTCCAAAGGATCGATTGCCAATTATAGGATTATTAGGATTGGTATTGATATCGACATCCGGTGCAAAATTTATATGCATCCCAAGACGCCTAGTGTGTTCTCCGATATGTTTCCCTACTTGCTCAATTAATGAATTGTCCTTCACAGCACCTAGAACCATATTATAAGGAAAAGCAAAAGTGGAGTCCAGACGCATCGATAATCCCCATTCGGCATCCATAGCCATGAGCATTTTTACTCTCGAGAGCTCCTGTATTTCATTATTAAAGGCCGCTTGTCTGTATGGTCCCCCGGTTGAAAAGATCACCCCACCAACGTGATAATCGGTGACCAATTCCCGTACCTGATCTAAGTGAGTTTCCCCTTTATCTGTAAAAGCCCTAACCATATATAACTGCCCTATTTTTTCTTCAAGACTAAGGCTGTTGTATATACTGTCAACCCAATGCTGCTGCTCTTGGTGATCTTCAGTGGCTAGTGGATCCATTTGCTGACCATGGGATATACATACTGCAAAAAACAATAAGGTAACAAGAAACTGTTTATTCATTTTTATGCAAGAGTTTTTTTCTGCATCAAACCAGTACTCCGTTAAAAAAATAAGGTATTGACACAGGGGTTGCTATTAATTTTTTCCTGCGCAACTGTAGTTTAGTTCATAAACCTGGCATGCCAACTATCCCTTGCAGGTACTTCCCAGTAGTTCTGGTATTCTTCTTTATTGGTTACCAAATTATTAAATACAATAGTGTTTTGGGAAACGGCTCTTTGCTTGGCCATTTTTTTAAAGTCAGAAAGGGGCTTATACGCAATGTAATCTCCTTGACGATAAGATACATTCATCTTATCCAATAAATCTACATGGTATTGTTTTTCTAATTGTTGTATAAAATGTACAGAAGCATCAATGGAACATCCGCTTGGCACGTTGAATTCCTGATCCAAAGCAATAATTAAAAATCGCTTGTACCGCAGCTCATAAGAGGCTTTAAGGTTTGCACCATGCGCAGTCCACTGCGTAATAAATTCTTCTGATTTCTTTTTAATTTGCTCGATTTCTTCTTCCGTAAAACTCCTGTTGGCTTGATAAATCCACACTCTGGCAGCATCGGAAAGTTCATTAAATTCAACAAACATGATCTTTTCAATTTAAATTATTCCTAATTCAAGCCTAATCGCTTCTATTACAACTCTTCGGCATCGGCCAAAAGTTCTGCAACGTCCATTACTTTTATAGATGTACTCTTCTCTTTAGATTTAACCCCATCGGTAAGCATTGTATTGCAGAATGGACATCCCGCTGCAATAATTTCTGCTTTGGAGTCCATAGCCTCTTCCGTTCTAGCAATATTGATCTCTTTATCTCCTTTTTCGGCTTCTTTAAACATCTGCGCTCCACCAGCACCACAGCATAAGCCGCGTTTTTTACAACTTTTCATCTCCACAAGTTCAGCCTCTAGCTTCTCGATCAATTGACGAGGAGCCTCATAGACGTTGTTCCCCCTTCCAAGGTAACAAGGATCGTGGAATGTGATGCGTCTACCCTTATACTTTCCACCTTCGATGGTGAGTTTCCCCTCCTCCAACAAAGATCGTAAAAACTGGGTATGATGTACTACTTGATAGTTCCCTCCTAAGGAAGGATATTCATTTTTAATGGTGTTAAAGCAATGAGGACAACTGGTTACGATTTTTTTTATTTCATAACTATTTAAGACCTCAATATTGCTCATCGCTTGCATTTGGAACAACATTTCGTTCCCTGCGCGTTTTGCAGGATCCCCAGTACATCCTTCTTCGGTACCCAATACTGCAAAATTAACGCCTGCCTTATCAAGCAGCTTAACAAATGCTTTGGTTATCCTTTTTGCGCGGTCGTCAAAACTACCGGCACATCCAACCCAAAACAATACATCAGGAATTTTCCCCTCTGCTGTCAATTCTGCCATCGTTGGCACCTTAATAGAATTACTCATGTGTACTTTAAATTTGTGTATTCACTGCTCTAACACCATTATATTCTAACTGTACTTATTTCCATTACTATAAGTATACCGTTCGTATTTATAACAGCTTAGTCGTGTTTTCCGTCATCAAATACTTGAATAGTCACTTCCTTATCCACAAGGTCAGTAAACTTACCATTATAACGTGTGGCTTTCACCAAATGGTTGTCTATCCAGTGATAGTTTCCACCACGTGGTTTACCCATAAGCATACCATGGTATTTAAACCCATGCTTATTCAACCACTGTTCAGTTACTTCTCTGTGCTCTTCAGTCCTTGAGGTAAAAAAGAAAATAATATGTCCTTGTTCATACCATCTATTCAAGGTTTTTAATGCATCTGGATAAACATTGGCGGTAGCCATACGTTCTGGCTCCTCATTAGGGATATCATCACAGACGGTCCCGTCGATATCAATTAAATAGTTTTTAATCCCCTCTGGTAATACTGGACTAATGTGTTCTCCGTCCTGCAATTTTTCATTTAGCAATTTTTCCACTTCTTCTTTGTTCATTTTCAATTTTTATTTCTGATTCACTATTTATTCATTATTCATTTCTCCAATTCAGACGATCCATTTGATTATAAGGCCAAGGCGCAGCATTATTTTCAATATTGGTCATCATATTATTAAGTTCCATCGGCGCAGCAGATTGTTCCATTACTAAATATCTCCGCATATCCACAATAATGGATAATGGACTTATATTAACTGGGCATGCCTCTACACAAGCATTACAGGTGGTACATGCCCAAAGTTCTTCTCTTGTTATATAATCGTCCAACAATTGTTTCCCATCCTCTTTAAAGACCCCTTTGTTGGCGTCAATATTCCTTCCAACTTCCTCCAAACGATCGCGGGTATCCATCATAATCTTCCGAGGCGATAATTTCTTTCCGGTCCTACTTGCAGGACATTCACTGGTACAACGTCCACATTCGGTACAACTATATGCATTCATAAGTTGCACCCAATTTAAGTCACTAACGTCAGAGGCCCCGAATTTTGCTGTTTCCTGATCATCATCCTGATCAGGCATTGCATATGGATCCGCCTCTGGATCCATCATCAATTTAACTTCATTGGTTACTGACTCCATATTATTCATTTGCCCTTGAGGGTTCAGGTCAGAAAACCAAGTGTTTGGAAAAGCGAGCAAAATATGAAGGTGTTTTGAATAATACAAATAGTTCAAGAAAATTAATATTCCAACTATATGCAACCACCATGCTGATCGCTCAATAATAATTAAGCTACTTTCTCCAAGTGGGGTGATAAGATTAGATAAATATTGACTAATCGGAAAAGCTCCAGCCTGATGATAATGCTCGCTACCTAATTGTTGCAGGCTATAATCGGCCGCATTCATCGTTAGAAACAACACCATTAATATGACCTCAAAATACAATATAATATTAGCATCAGATTTGGGCCACCCTTTCATCTCTGAGAAAAAGAATCTTTTCAGTTTTAAAATATTTCTACGAATCCAAAATAACACCACAGCCACAATAACTAGCAGGGCAAGGATCTCAAAGCTCCCGATTAAAAAATCGTAGAGTATCCCCATAGCGCTCAGTACCCGATGTGTTCCAAAAAGGCCATCAATGATAATTTCAATAACTTCAATATTGATAATGATAAAACCAACATAAACTATAATATGCAGTATACCAGCTATAGGTCTTACCACCATTTTTTGTTGACCAAATGCCACCAGTGTCATGATTTTCCAGCGCTCCGCCTTTCGATCCGTGCGATCAATGTCTCTACCTAGCCGAATATTCCTGACAAGTCGCTTGATGTTAGCGGCAAAATAACCAATTCCAGCGATAAGGATCAGTGCAAATACTATTTGAGATACGTAATTCATGATGCTCCCTTAGTTTAATCTTCTTGCTCTAAGCCCTCCTTTTGATCATTAGGCTCGTAGGGTTTGGCTTTTTTTCCAAAGAGGGAAAAATGCACATACCGTTTTGGATTCAAGCGCATATCTTCAAGAAGTAATTCTAACTCCAAACTAGCATCAGAGAGATTGGTATACAACTGTTCATCATTCATTAACTTCCCTATAGACCCCTCTCCTTGCTCTATTTTATCCATGACCTGATTGAGTTTGACCATGCTGTTCTTTAAATTACTTACGGCAAGTCCAATATTGGCATTGGCAAGTGTGTCACTAAGACTCGCTAGATTTCCGGATAATTGATCCACATTGGTCAGTGTACGATCTAGCTTGTTTTTATTGTTTGTTAATAAACTATTTAAAGTTTGACCTGCCTGATTAAAATTATGAGTAACCCCATCTAGATTTTCAAGGGTATTTTTTATGTGCTGTCGACTTGCGGAATCTAAAATAGCATCTACCCCGATCATTACCGAGTCCGCATTTTTCAATATGGCATCTAAACTTTCTTGTAAGGGAGCTAATTTTTGATTGACCAATTCCGAGAGACCAGGATCTATAGAACTCTGCAGGGTATCACCATCTTTAGAAAGCGGCCCTTGATCAAAAATTGGAACAATCCGCAATCCCTTTCCAGCAATTATACCGGTATCATAGATCTCTGCAGTACTGTTTTTTGAGAATTGAAAATCATTATCAACAGTAAAGCTAACAAGTAAATGTCCTTTGGAGTCTAAAAAGCGAATATTTTGTATAGTCCCAACCTTAAGTCCATTTATACTCACGGGAGTGCCAGGGGTAAGACCGTTGACCTTTTCGTATACTGCGTAAAAAGTTCTACTTGAACTAAATAAGTTTGTGGCCTTTAAAAAAGTAAAGCCCAAAATAAAAAGGACGATCCCGCCCACAACTATAATTCCGGTTTTAAGTTCTCTGGTAAGTTTCAAACTTTATTTTTTTGTGTAAGCAACAAAATTAGGAATTATTTTTTAGAACAAGATTAATTTCAGTTGGATTTCAGCACTGACTGAACTTTAACCTTTTCCCCATTTTTAAAGGCGACGATAAAGCTACTTTTATAACCCTTATTTATGGCATTTTGGCGCATTTGTTGGATTTGCTCGTAACTTGAAGTCTCCCCATAATAATAGCGATAAATTGATCCTTCTTTTTCTCTACTAATCGGATCTAAGCCTTTAAAATTATAGGATTTCGTTTCTACGGCTTTAGACCCCGCAGCAATCTGGACTCTAAAACTAACACCAGGCTCCACAACAGTTTCGGTGTCATCACCAGTAACAAGATCACCATGATCACTCGATTCAAAAGAAAAATCAACTCCTACATTTTCTTCCAAATGTGTTTTATATTTTTTGATCGCTTCAGCGATGGAGGCTGCCATTTCGCCCTTCCCTTTTTTAGAGTTTAGGTATGCTCCCTCTGGCTTATAAGTCAAGAAACCAGTTTCAATTAACACACTTGGCATAAAGGTTTGGTGAAGAACAATAAATCCAGCTTGTTTCACTCCTCGGTTTACCCTGTTGAGATTACTGGTAAAATTATCCTGAATGGCTTTGGCCAAAAATATACTTTGATCTAAAAATTCTTCCTGCATCATGGTAAGACCTATAAATGACTCGGGAGAGTTTATGTCATAAGCCGCATAGTTCACCTCATAATCTTCCTCTAGATAGATCACCGAGTTCTCCTTTTTAGCAACTTCGAAATTACGCTTGTTTGCATGCAATCCTAAGACAAAAGTCTCCGTTCCATGAGCACTGGAATTATGCGCGTTACAATGAACCGATACAAACAAGTCAGCTTGGGCATCATTGGCTATTTTTCCTCTCACATATAGATCGACAAAACTATCGTCTGTTCTGGTGTACACCACTTTGATGTTGGGTGTTTTTTTTAAAATTTCTCCAACCCTAAGTACGATGTCTAACGCGATTTCTTTTTCCTTAAATCCTCCACCTAAATTTCCTGGGTCATGACCACCATGACCAGCATCCAGGACCACCGTAAATGGCTTGTTTTGATACGTATTTAATTCTGAAGGGAAACAGAATTGAACTAGTAATAAATTTGCAGTAAGTAAAAGTGAAACTATATATTTGTTCATGGAACAATAACGATTAATTGCTATTATTTATTTTGTTTAAAATTTTTTGATCTATACCAAAGAGAACAAAAAATATACGTAAGTTTGGCAGGTCAAAAACCGAGCCACATTCAGTACAAAAATAGTATTAAAAGCTTTGCAAGCAAAGAAACTCAACATACTTT
>NZ_DATGNU010000066.1:0-7996 GCF_035306585.1 Galbibacter sp. | reverse complement strand
GTTTTTGGTGAGAACGTCTACGATTTTACCTTTTCCTTCGTCTCCCCATTGTAGTCCTAGTAGTAAATCTACTGCCATTGTCCGTAAATAAATTGATTAATTTTTTTGATTTTTTGTTCCGTAGAAATAGAGGGAATGGTTGTCGATTTTAATATCAAAAACCTCTTCTATTGTTTTTTTAATATTTTGTATACGAGGATCACAAAATTCCATAACCTCTCCAGTGTCGGTGAGAATAACGTGATCGTGTTGCTTGTCAAAATAGGACTTTTCATAGTGGGCCTGATTTTGACCAAATTGATGTTTTCTAACCAAACGACATTCCAATAACAGTTCAATAGTGTTGTACAAAGTTGCACGCGATACCCTATAGTTTTTGTTCTTCATCTTGATGTAGAGTGATTCTATATCAAAATGTTCGTCGCTTTGGTAGATTTCCTGCAGAATGGCATAGCGCTCAGGAGTTTTCCTGTGCTTGTTCTCTTCTAAGAAATTAGTGAACACATTCTTAACGATTTCTTGATTCTTATCTGTCGTCATGATCAGGTCTGCAAATTAAACTACAAATGTAGTGTTTAAAATTAAATTCGTCTTACTTTATCGATACCATTAATCTTTTTGAGGTTTTCTAACAATTTTTTCAATATGGTTTTATTTTTTACCTCCACAGTGATCTTACCTGAAAATACACCGCCTTCGGTTTCAAAGTTAATACTTTTCATATTGACATGCATGTTGCTCGATATGACCTTGGTAACATTGTTGACAAGCCCTAGGTTATCGAGCCCTTCTAGTTTAATGATCACTGTAAACTCCTGTTGGGTGGAGTCAATCCACTTAGCTGCAATAATGCGATAGGCATAATTGGATTGTAGACTAATGGCATTTGGGCAATTCTTCGTATGTACTTTAATACCCTCATTTACGGTAATAAATCCAAAGACATCGTCTCCTGGAATCGGGGTACAACATTTTGAAAAAGTATAGTCCAGCTTTTCTTCTTCTTTTCCGAAAACGAGGGAGTCAAAGTTATTGGTAACCTCTTCTTTGTGGATTTCATCTGCAGTGGCAGGCTTGCGAATCCTGTTTTTAAAGAAATTGATAAAGGTGTTGTTCCTGGAGGCTGCAAACTCTTTTAACTTCTGGTTATCAATAGTGTTTATCCCAACACGGTAGAATAAATCCAGACTGGTTTTGAGCTTAAAGTACACCACCAAGTCGTTTACCGTTTTCTCATTAAGGGTGATCTTGAGTTGTTTTAGTTTACGCCTGAGGATCTCTTTTCCTTCTTCTCCAATTTTTTTCTTCTCCTCTTTTAAGGAAGATTTGATTTTTGAACGGGCTCTTGCGGTAGTGGTATAGTCCAGCCAGTTTGCTGTAGGCTTAGAACTTTCCGAGGTGATGATCTCTACTTGATCTCCACTTTTTAATTCTCTACTTAAAGGAACTAGTTTACCATTGACTTTTGCACCTCTGGTTTTAAGGCCTATTTCGGTGTGGATGTTAAAGGCAAAGTCTAAGGGGGTAGCGCCCTTTGGTAGCGATTTTAGTTCCCCTTTAGGAGTAAAGACAAATATTTCTTTGGAATAGAGGTTTAATTTAAATTCTTCTACAAAATCCACTGCGTTTCCTTCCGCATTCTCTAGTGCCTCTTGCAGTTTGTTTAACCAGCTCTCTATTCCTTGTTCTTTTTGATCGCCGTGTTTGTATTTAAAGTGCGCTGCATACCCTTTCTCGGCAATCTCGTGCATGCGTTCACTTCTTATTTGAACCTCTACCCATCGACCCTTAGGGCCAATCACGGTAATGTGAAGGGCTTCGTAACCTGTTCCTTTTGGTGATGAAATCCAATCCCTTAATCGAGTAGGATTTGGGCGGAAGTGATCGGTAACAATGGAATAGATCTTCCATGCCAAGAACTTCTCATTATCGCGATCACTTTTGTATATGATCCGAAGCGCAAATTTGTCATAAACCTCATCAAAACTGACGTTTTGGGCTTTCATCTTGCGATGAATAGAAAATATTGATTTTGAGCGTCCTCGAATCACGTAATTCAATCCTTCAGCATCCAGGCTTTCTTTTATGATATCACTAAAGGACTCGATGTATTGTTGTTGAGACTCTTGGCTCTCTTCCATTTTGCTCACCAGTTCATTATATACTGCTGGCTCTGTGTATTTGAGTCCTAGGTCTTCTAGCTCGGTTTTGATGTTATACAAACCGATACGGTGGGCTAGAGGAGCATAGATATAGAGTGTTTCAGAGGCTATTTTTACCTGTTTATGTGGTGCCATGGAATCCATGGTCTGCATATTGTGAAGTCTGTCCGCTATTTTTATAAGAATCACACGAACATCATCATTTAGGGTGAGGAGCATTTTACGAAAGTTCTCCGCTTGTAGTGAAATGTCTTGTTCTGAGGAGATCTTAGAGATTTTAGTAAGCCCGTCGACAATACGAGCCACGATTTCTCCAAACATTTCATTCATGTCCTCGAGGGTATAGGCGGTATCTTCTACCACATCGTGTAACAGGGCAGCAGCAATGGCTGTCGCGTCCAAACCTATCTGTTGGGCAACTATCTTCGCTACGGCAATTGGATGGAATATATAGGCTTCGCCACTTTTACGTCGTACATCCTTATGCGCATCAACAGCTGTATCAAAAGCGTGGCGTATGAGTTTTTTATCCTCATCGCTTAGCGTCTGATAACTGATCCGCAATAATTCCTTATACTGTCGCGCGATCTGTTTATTCTCTTTTTCTTCATCTAATACCCTCATAGATTAAATGTAAAATAATCTTTATTATTAAACAACAAATTTTATGCCTGTTTATATTGGTCTTGGTCATAGAGAAAACCTTACCAATTCAGGGAGTATTGTAATGCTGGAATGTTTTTGCCTTTACCGCTACAAAGGTAGCCCAAGTATTACTTAGGGGTTCCAAATTTTAAATTTTTAATTCGTTGAAGCAGTGTGGGGTGTGAATAGTTTACAAAAACATAAGCTGGATGCGGAGTTAAATTGCTTAAGTTGGTTCTTGAAAGCTTTTTCAAGGATGTGATCAGTGGTTGGGCCGCATAGGTCTGTTTTGCGTAGTTATCTGCCTGGTATTCAAATTTTCTTGAAAAGTAATTCATCACAATGGAAGTTAACACGGTCATAGGACTGTATAAAAGACCAAAGGCCATAAGTCCTGCGTGAAAGCTGGATTTAGAAACTCCAATAGCCAAGGAAAGTTCTGGAATACTAATACATAGGGATAGAATATAGAGCGAAACTCCTGTTAAAGCAATAGAGGCAATGATATTGAAGATGATGTGTTTTCGTTTGTAATGACCTACCTCATGGGCTAGTACGGCCACAATTTCTTCCTCTTCCAAATCCTCTATAAGGGTGTCATAAAGTGTGATTCGTTTTTGTTTCCCAAAACCTGAAAAGTAGGCGTTTGCTTTTGTGGATCGTTTGGAGCCGTCTATGACAAAAATATTTTCCAGATGAAAACCGACCTTGGAGGCATAGGCCTGTAGTTTTGTTTTTAAACTTCCTTCTTCCAAAGGACTTTGTTTATTGAACAGGGGTACGATGAGTTGACTGTAAAACATATGGATAAATAGGGTAAATACCCCCACAATGCCCCAGGCATATAGCCAAAAGGTATCGCCTGCTATTTGATAAAACCAAACAAAAAGGGCCAGGATTCCTCCTCCTAGGATTGCCATTAGGATCCAGCCCTTGATTTTATCTAGTATAAAGGTTTTTATGCTGGATTTGTTGAAGCCATATTTCTGTTCGATCACAAAGGTCTGATAGAAAGAAATTGGTGTTGTCAGAATGTCACTACCCCAGGAAATGATCCCAAAGAAAATAAGGGTTATATAAGTAGCGTTGGATGTTATTTCTCTTGCCCATCGATCTACCATATCAAATCCATCGAGCATTAAAAATGCTATGGTTATAAACAAAAGGTACTTTGCAGCCATATTGGACAGGCGATAGTTTTCCATTTTATAGGCTTGTGATCTTTTGTATTCTTGTTCCTGGTAGAGATCTTTTAGATCTTCGGGAATAGGATCATCAAATTTTTGGGCGTTCAAATGGCTAATAATACGATCGCTTAGATAATCGATAATCACAATTGCGATGATGATATAAAATAAACTTTGTGCACTCATAGGTAATTAATCCGCTGCGTGTTTTATATATTGTTGTAAATGTAGGTTTTTATAATGAATCTGAAATATTTTCAAAATATGTAAATCGAATCACCTCCAATACATAAGGTATATTGGGCTTATTTTCTTAATTAGTACGTTGTAAATTAAGGGAACACTTTGCTTTGATCAGTGGTGAATTTTGTTGGTACTTGTCCTAAAAACCTCGTTGACGTTTGGCTTCAAAGATGATAATTGCAGCAGAGACAGAAACATTCATGGAGTCTATTTCACCTTGCATAGGGATGATGATGTTTTGATCGGAATTCTCTAGCCAGGTATCACTTAAACCTGTAGCTTCAGTGCCCACTACAATAGCTGATGGTTTATTATAATCCACCGAACTATAATTTACCGAAGCCGTTAATGCCGCGGCATGGATTTGGATGCCTTTAGCTTTTAGAAATTCGATGATCTCTGTAGTACTTGCTGTAGCGATATTGTTTGTAAATAGACATCCTACACTAGAGCGAATGATATTGGGGTTATAAAGATCGGTTTTAGGATTGGCTATAATGACAGCATCCAGTTTGGCTGCATCGGCAGTGCGAAGTAAGGCTCCTATGTTTCCAGGTTTTTCCGGCGCTTCCGCTACGAGAATCAGTGGGTTTTCACCAATGGTGAGCTGCTGGAGATTATGGGAAATACTCTTAACAACAGCGATGACGCCCTCTGTGGTTTGTCTATAGGCAAGCCGCTGGTATATCTCTTTGGTAATCTGGATGTAGTGTTCCGTGCTGTGTACTTTAGATAGCTTCATTAAATCATCAAGGGCGATGATTTCTGGATCAAACCAAATATGCTGAATCTGGTAACCGGCTTTGACAGCAAGTTGAAGTTCACGAATTCCTTCCAGGACAAATAAACCAGATTTGCGACGTTCTCTGGATTTTTCCTTTAGTTGTACAAGTTGTTTAACAAGACTATTTTGAGTACTGCTTATTGTTTTCAATCCACCGAATTTTTGACAAAAATAAGCATTTACGACGATCCTTAGCAAAGGTCCTTGCCCTGAAGGGGAGAATTGGTGCAGCGCTGTAATGATCCTAAATCTGGAAAAAAATAAGGCCAAAGCACAAAAGATATTGCACTAGTGGCCTGATAGAAACATAAGTTGTTCGAGGCCTTATGCACTTCATTGGAATAGAATTGATCAAATTTTAAGCGTAGTAACACTTTGGAGGCTCTAATACATAGTGGTTTGTGTTGATTTCTAATTCATGAATGATACGTTCCAAACATTCCATTTCTTCAAATGGAAGTAAATCTAAAATGTGCTCCAGAGTGGTTTGAATATTGAGTTTTGGCTCTGGAAAGCGATCTGTATGATCATTCCCCAAAGCCAGTATGCATACCTTTAGCATTGCTGCAATATGGTACATTATATCGGCTGTGCCGTCTATTTTTAAATGGGCCTTGTAATAGATTTTTTCGTGGCCAGGGCGTAGTTCTAGGATTTTACGATCCACTAACTTTTGAAGGTCTTCGCGGATTTTTTGTTCTTTTCCACTGGTACCTGTTTGGGGTAGCTGTTTTGGCTTTCCGCGCTTTTTAATGGCGTGTTTGGTGGCCAGGAGCTGTTTTCGAAATAAATTCAAAGTTGCTTTAAGGACCGTATTGGCTTTGGTGGTTATTTGCACAATTTGTTCGGCGTTAATGGAAGTGGGCAAATTCCCTGTGGCCGTTTGGTCTAAATAGTGCAGTAATAGACCATCTTGCTTATTGCCAGTATCATACACCGTGCCTAACCTGGTGTCATAGGGAGCAAATAGCTTTTGACATTCGCTTAACAAGACTTCTTGAAACGGTTGTCCAAAATGGAACGCTGCCGCTATATCCATGACATTTTTCTGATAGGAATATAAGCAGTGAAGTGCCTTTGTATAGCTTCCTTCCTCTTTATATTCACAGGCGGCATCTAAGTGGTGCACACAAGAACTAAGTTGCCGATCGATTTGTTCTCTTGCCAGATCAAACGTTCCTTGGCTTAATTTTAGGTTGAACTGCTGCAAGTGTGCGTTTTTTTGCGGGTAGATCAGGTTTTTCGCCTGACAATGCTGCATAAAAAACAAATTGTGTTGTTTTAAGGAACTTAAAGCACCTTTAAGTGGAAACACCTTAAAGGTGTATGCAGGTGCTTGCTTGAAAATGAGGTTCATTTTAGCGATCATCGCCTGGGTAACTGTAGCGGTGCTTCCTTGATGTAAAACTATCATTAAAGGTTGCTTAGAAGCGGTGGATCGCAATTGTGATTTGAAAACATAGCATAGGTCCAATATGGGACTTAATTGATGCATAATTTTTTCTAGTTGTGGATCTTTTTCTGGAAACATGATTTAAAATTTTACGATTATCGAGTGCTTATACAACGAGCTATAATGTTATTTAAAATCAATGGAAAAGTCAAACTAAAAAACGGGTGTAACGACTTAGTTATTAACATAATAAGAGTGTTTTAGACTGTTAATATGTATGGTTTTTCACACCTAGAATGTGGTAAATGCGCTAATGCTACCGAAGACAGAGTTTATAATCTTTTTGTGCAGATTATTATAAATTTCGCACCAGCCTTTTGGCAATCCTGGGATGTTATATTGGGGAATTTTTTTGGTGGATTTGTGCAGGGTTGGTCGTATCATTTCTTTATGGTCTATCTAATAAAGCCATAGTGCCCCCGATTGTTTTTGATGTAAATCGTAGCATTTATAATTGCCTTACGGTTTACCGTAAGGTACCCATGTTGGCATTAAATATCTTTGCTATCTAAATTTATAAAGGGGAAAATATGTTTCATAAAATTAGACTACTGGCACTACTGTCAGTGATTTTTGTATTTGCGAGTTGTGACGATTCGCTCGATAAGATCTTTCAGGAGCCTTCTAAAGTAAAACCAGCACAGTTGTTGACCTCGATAAAGATTATACCCGAGGATCAAGAGGCACAAACCTATAGTTTTGAATATAATGAGGATCTTAAACTTATCAACTTTACCAATCCAGGAGCAAAACCATTTAGTTTAGTATATAAGGAAGAAAATGGCACACTAAACAATTTCAAAAAAGTGATAAGCGGTATATTTTATTTGGATAAAATTTCTAAAATTCCCTATGATCATACCAGCTATGATATTATTCCCCAAAATACAAACGAACTGGGTGAGCCTTACTTACTTAAACTGATTTTATATTCGGAAGATGAGCCTCCAATGGTAAAATATGTTGAAATTGGATTCTATCAACTACCTAATATGTTTAAGCCTTATTTGATGGCTGGGGGGATCATAGAGGCCGCTGAACAAAATCAATTAGATCAAAGTAGAGCACAATTGTTTGAAGGTAGATTGATTCCTTCAAACATCCCGGCAAGCATAGATTTTATGGATGAAGATATGGTGCTGGAACATAGCTATGATGCGAGGTATGAGTATGATCAAATGCAACGTATTACTAGAGGAAAGATCACTTATTCCAAAGCGGGAAAAAAGGAAAGTACTATGGTGACCGAGCTTATATGTTCTTACCTAGATAGTGCTATTAATTAACCCTACTATTTAATTTGTGTTAATGACCATTGGTGTAGCGTATTCCACTGGTAGATGATTAAAGCAGTGAGCTTTCGAGAATTTGATACTCACTGTTTTTTTATGCTGTGCTTTGTGGTAATTCACAAGCAGAGCGACCACATAGCTATAGGACTTGATCCCTTTTTTTTGGTTGTTGGCTTTTAAAAATGAGTTAAACGTTTTTTTGAAATATGGTTCTGCTTTTGTCTTGTGCT
>NZ_DATGNU010000065.1:0-30446 GCF_035306585.1 Galbibacter sp. | reverse complement strand
GTATTTCAATTCTGAAGGAATATTCATATCATCAATTTTATTTATTAGCTCGACAAATGTAATTCATTATACTTTTGATTTCAAAAGGAAATACTGTTAATTTCCAAAATTATACCTCAAAGTAAAGCCAGTTCTTATGGTCGTTTGCGGAAATGCTGTTGATACTTTAAATTCGGAAAAGGTATGATCATAAAAGAAAAGGGCTGTTAAGTTTTTAGACAGCGCATAATCGGCCGTAAATTTCAATGCCCAAATATTCTGACCAGCAGTAACTTGATTGGTATTAATATCCAGATTTCTAATAACAGTAATGTTATCCCTTAGAGAGAGATCAGCCTTTAGGTTTAAATCGCCGCTCATTACACTTCTCCTTCCTCCAAGATGGGTAACAAAGCGAATGTTTGGTATGCGATACCCAAGACCTACTACATATTCATTTCCTGACATCTCCGTGAGCAGGTTATTATCAAAACTCAAGGAAAGCGCCCTATCTTTTCGAACTTCTGCTAACACACTTAGGGAGTTTACCATTTCAAAATCCACGCGTATCAAAGGATTAAACTGTTCCACCAAAGTCGCATTGGTAATAAGTAGTGGATTCTTAAAATTACCTGCTTGATCAAATTGGCTTCCTTGTCCGTAATCTAAATTGGATCTAAAGCTATTGACACTATAACTAGAGCGATACCCATGCGCCAAAGAAAATCGTCGGAAATTATCTTTAAACCAACCTATTCTCATCAGACCCGTATACTTTAAAGTCCAATTTGGAATCGGAGTGTCCCTAAAGATCGCCGTAGAAACAGAGGAAGCATCCTGCCCAGTGTACGCTGCAACAAAAGCCGGCAGTAATACGGATTGATTGGTAGGCCCGTAACCCTCTGGATACTCCGTAGCATTTGGATTTACTGGAACCCCTGCCAATCGCTGAGCTATCACAATCCTATTTTGGCTGAATTTATCGAAAGTTTCTGATTGAGATTCTTCAGATTGATCAAAGGCTGTCCTTATCATGAGACTGGAAATAGAAAAATCCCCATACTTATTCTGTATCAAAGGATTGTAGTCCAAAATACCATCGGAATTAAGATCTTCAATGGAATAATTCTCGGCATAGGATTCCGAATATTGTCTGTCGGCGACTAAATCAATGGTAAGATCTTGAAATGGCTGGAGATTTGCTGCAATATTTAACTGATTAGCCTCTCGCGACATATATTGATCATTAAAGTCAGGAAAGGTCGTCAACCATCCTTTTTGTGCCGCCTGATAACGAACATCCGACTGACTCCCAAATACAAATCCCCATGATGGCTTCAGGGTCCCGATAAATCCTATGGATGGGGTATAACCTGGAAGTACCTTCCCACGGTTTTCTGAATAACTCACATTGATTCGCTTTACCATTGTAGCTAGATCAATAAATGTATTATACATCCCATATTTTTTCTGGTTTTGCTTAGTAGAGGTTTCCGTTGCATTTGGATCAGCAACCGGGAGCGTTCCCCTTGATGTACCAGAACCACCACCTTTACGCTTTAGCCCAAGGGTAGTGTATAATTTATCCATGGTCAAAGCGCCATTTAGATTATGAGTATTAGCATTTTGTATAGTATTGAGCTGCTCTCCTGCAATCTCTGTCAACACATCGCTTCCACGTTGCCAGTCAAAACTTCCTGTATAGGCATAGGTAGCCGAGATAAAATCTAAGAACGGAAACTTATCAAAAGGTAGATCGTAGTTTACCTGAAGTTGCTGTGCGTGACGATTCGGATCACCCACGTCCCAGAAACCATCCCAAATGGCCAAATCTCGATTTACTATTTCTTGGCCATCTTCACTTTGCGAAAAATAGTTCTTGACAATGCTATTATTGGAGGCTGTGAAGTTAAACTGTAAAGACTTGGTTAAATTGTAATTGATCGCATATTGCCAGTCGAACATGTAATTTCGTTGCTGAACCTCTGGTAGTCCCAAAAAGTCCGATTCACTACCCTCTTCGATTACCTGTCTAAAAGCCTGACGGTTAAAGTTTCTGTTGATATTGGAATTCAGAGAAATGCTGGTAGGAAGCAAATTAAAATTAAATTCTTTTAACCACCTCCAATACTTGTCATTCAGTAAAGAATCTGCATTTTTAAGTGGTGCAATATCCAGTGGCTGAAAGTTATGACTATATACAATCCCAGCACGCACATGTTGATCCTCGAGATTCTCTATTTCGTAATCCCTGTGCTCCATTTGGTTGTAGGCCAAGTTAAAGGTGAAATTCTCAATATCGTATACTTTTGCTTTTTGATCTTCTCCCCTATTTTTTCGAACACCAATGAAGTTAATACTCCTACGTTTTGTATAGTCTTCTGCTTGATTGCGAATAGCATCCTTCTGAGCTGATGTTGATGCGGCATCAATACGGTCCTCCAATCTCAGGTCTTGATAGAGTGGATCAAATTCGGGTGTTATCAATTCCTCAGAAATACTATAGTTCATCGGTAATTGTATTCCCCAACCTTGAGGAAGTAATTGACCTAAATTGACATTGCTATTTAAGGCATATCCTCGAACATTTTCCAAGCTTCGCTCTCCAGGCATTTGATCAATGCTTCCAAAACCTGAAGTGCTCATATTGGCCGTGGTAGAAATATTTGCAAAATCGGCGATATTCAAATCCATCGCTGCCACGGCCGCCCAACCACCCTGGTTATCCAATTCGGCCAAACGCAGTTCGTTAAACCATACCTCACCACTAACCATCGATCCTGGACCTGTATTAGGGTTTTTAAGTCCAACCATAAGCGCTCTAATATTCCCTAAACTTGGATTTCCTTTAATAGCCACTTTCATCTGTCCAACCTCAAGTTTTTCAAATTCATCTATAGGATTTGCGTTTTCATCATAAAAAACCGCCTGGTGAAGGTTTCCATCCGCAATTCCCTGGGCTTTGATCTTAGAGAGTAAGGACAAAGGCAAATCTATATTATTAATATCGGGCCAAATTGTCGCAGGATCGGTCGATCCCCCCGGTGTAATTTGCAAAGGAACCTCTACTTGATAGTAATTTTCAGTGAAATCCGTTCCCAGACGAAGAAAAGCCACTAAATCGCCATCAGCCACAGGGATGTCTTTATAGCGCTCCGCATGTATAAACATTTTAAGGCGCTTATACTGCCTCACGTCAATATCTACATTTTTAAAGACGCCCCTGGAGTCAGCTGGTTCCAGATCTTGAACTGCAAAAGACAGTGATTGCTCATTTTGACGAATAACCGTGTTATTATTATTTAATTGTTCACGCACAACTCCGGGAGGTAATTTGTATGGAATAGGGGAACGTTGTTCATTTTCCTGGATATTCACCGTTTTTACATCTACCACAGTAGGATCATCATCATTATTATTATCCACATCTGGTTGAAGGGTATTGGAATAGAGTCTCCAATCTCCTCGAACAAGATCCAATGTAGCAAAACGTAATACAACTTCTTGATTAAAACCAGTGAGATACATACGCATAAAACTCATCGATCTCAAGATCGCTTGTATATCGGTTTCGGAATCCACCTCATCGTGCTGCGAAATAGGCACCTTGAATTGAATCCAGCGTACCCTGTAGGAATCTTTATTGGGGGCCTCCACCTCTACCTCTCGTATGTCCGTTACGAAATCATCATTACGACTCAATCCCGGCTTTATTTTGATGGTATATTGTAAAAAATTCTCCACCGTATTCATAGTAAGGTCACGATCGATGTCCTCTACATCTGGTAAGGTGGTTGAACCGCGACTATTATTCCCTACCTCAACAGGTGAGTTCCCTTCAGGGTTATTGTAGTTTTTATATCGTTCTGGAATGCTTCCCGTGGCGTCCAAGTAAAATTGATAATCGTCCAAGGCAGGATCTGTCCCAGGATTATTGTAAAAGTTAGCCTCCTCATCATTAGTCAGCCCATCGTAACCAACATCTTGCTTAATCCTATCCCCAGTGTTTGCATTAAAGGCATAGACTAATGATTGTGTTGAAGGCACCTTTCCAAAATTCGTTGTATTGGTAAGTGCCGGATTTTCCTGTAAAGGCAAGCCGTTTTCGTACTGCTTTCTACCATCCTTTAAAATGTCCTCGCTAACTTTTCCTAAGTTAAAAACAAGCTCCCCTTCTTCCCCAGCTAATTGCCCATCCTTATAATAGGGATCTAGCAACCAAAATTGAATGTACTCTACGTTAGATTGTTCAAAATTGGTACTATTAATGGAACGCATGATACCTCCCCAACGTTGATCCGCTGGAAGGTCCTCAAAATTTTGATTATCGTTATAGGGTCCTTTTTCTTGTGGATAATAAGCAATATCCAACGTTGGTTGCACTAAGGTTTGCCCCTGTGCAATATCCTGTTGTGGAAATATTTCGTCTATAAAAATACGTCTTGCTTGGTTGGAAGAAATATCATCAGAACTCACGCCTCCAGGTCGCTGGGAACTATAAAATATAGGATCTATTGTATACCAAGCTAATTTTGCCCGCTGATGCCTGGAAGCTACATTATCATTTTCAAGGTTCCCGCCAAACCGATCGGGTTTACTTGGCACACTAGCTAGTGACCAAGCTAAGGCAGAGCGAATATCTATAAAGGATTGAGCTCCTTCAAAATCATCTAAATATGAAGTGATCTCACCATCGAAATCAGCACTTTTAGGTGCTCCTGGTAATAAATAAGCAAATTCCCCTCTTAGAGATAAATTCGAAGCCACATCGGTATCGATATTCGGCAACTTATTGACCATACGTGTCAAAAATGGGATTTCAGTGGAATAAGTTCCGTTGATTCCAAAAATGGAATTATTAACAGGCTCAACTCCAAAGTTTGACTTCTGAGTTAAAGGCCTTTCATTCATATTTAAAAAGGTCCCTCCTAAAGAGAACTTCTCATTAAACTGATGTTCGATGTGCACCCCTGAAAATCTTCTTGTTTGTTGGCCGAAGACCGCGTTATTTTCAACCGAAACCTCAATAGGAGTATTGGATGCCCTTAGTCCAGGATCCAAAATCTGTACCGTTCCAGCCTGGTAGTTCACCGTATAATCGATGCCTTCTTGCAGCATACGACCGCCAGCTGTTACACGGACAGATCCCCTGGGGACATTAAAGGCACCTAGTGGGATCCCGCCAGAGCTCTCTGCCTTATAACGCCCTTTGAGCATGAATTTATTCTTTTCAGCATTTTCTAAAGAAGCGGATTTGGTCTGCCTATACATGTTTCTATACACATATTTACGCTGATTATCATTCTGAATGTAATTGTCATCATCCTCATAATTACCACCTCCAAGCAACTCATACAAGTACTCCCCAAAAGGCTCTACCTTAGTAAACTTAATAATTCCGTTTTGGGTATCCACCGTTATCCCTGGCAAGAAATCAAAGTATCCATCCCCTCCATTTTGTGGGTCATTGTAGGTGTTTAATCGATCAAAATTAAATACATTCAAAAGTATTTTTTCTTCTAGACCCGAGGGCCATGTGGCCTCGTCCACTGGAGAAATGTAGTTGATTGGGGAGGGATCTGTATATAGAATATTAAGTTTAAAATCTTCCTGGGATAGCTGAAATGCGGTGGTAGCATAAAAGTTTTTCATCATAAGATCCCATATAGGATCTTTAACCTGGGTGATATTACTCTTAAGCATTTTTACCACAAGGGCTTGTGGGTTCACCTCTGTTACAACCCCATTGTTCTCTTGAAATTCTGTAGCATTGATCCCATCGTTGGCAAACTCTCCAACTTGGTATACCTGTCCTTGATAGGTATACTGATAAGCAACAGCTAATACTTCATCGTTGCTAAGGCGCTGGTTTAAGGATATATATCCTAACTGCTCATCAACGGTGTATTCTCTATTTGGCTCTAGCTTTCGTGCATTTTCTAAAATGGCATAATCATACCCTTGATTTACTGTATAACCTAAATTAAACCCTTGTTCTACCGTGGCAATATCCCTAATAGCAGGGGTTAAAACGGATGTTCCCGAAGTGATTCCTAAAGGATCGTAATCATTCGCTTGGTTAGAAGGTAAGGAATTGGTGCTGTTAAAAAAACCACCTGGAGCCATATTGTTAATCCTGGTATTTTCTGGATTTGGTTCACCTAAATCCTGTAATGCCACCAAGTTTCTAACATTCTGTGTTCTTTGTGTTCGGTTGGTTACCCAGACTTCGATTCGCGTAATTTGAATCTGGCTCCGTATATAAGGATAGTTCTCCAAGGCTGTATCATACTGATCTCTAAAAAAATGAGATAGAAAAAAGTGACGATCTTCATCATAATCCAGGGCCATGATTTCAAAATCGTTGATGGTTCCCCCACCTTGGGCAACGACACTTCTACTTTGGGAACGTTGTTCAGAGTATACACCCGTGATAGTCGTCCGTCCGAACTGCAATGCTGTTTTTATTCCAAAGAGACTCTGAGCTCCACTAATAAGGCTACTATTGATGGGCATACTCACATTACCTACTTCAATATTTTGAATGATATTATCCTCATCTGGGGTATACTCTAATTTGATCAAATTCTGGAAATCGAAAGTGGCCTCTGTATCGTAGTTCGCATTAATGGAAAGTCGCTCACCAACTTTACCCATTAAACTCAGCGAAATTCGTTGATCAAAGTCAAAGGATATATTACTTCGATTTCTCGGTGATAAGGCAGGATTGTCATTCTTTTGAAACCTCACCCCTAGATCCATAGCTACCGAACCTTGTGGTATCACCTCGATGGTATTCCCGCCAAAGATGGTTTCAAAGAAATCGGAATTCACGTAAAAATTCGGAAGGAGATTCCTTCGCGTTTCCTCACTCCCCTCACGACCAGAAATCGCATTCATTTTATCCTTGAAGTAAGCATTCATTTGCTCTTTTAAAATGAGCTCTTGATACTGATCAGGTGATAAAATTACAGGGTAGTTGATGTCATATTCACCTACCTTTTGGGTATAAATATAATTGTCCGTTATAGGATCATAGGTATACTTAGAAGAAATGCTTTCTGGATCCTGAAGTTCAATGCGTCCTAAAGCCACCCCAGTTTGTGTTGAATCCTGAGGAGTTTCTGTTTCCTCTTGCGCATAGAGCGTGCTGGAGAGCAGCAAAAAGCTGAACGCCAAAAATACCCAGTATGGGCGGTGAATTAGTTTAGGGCCTAATTTAATTTTCAAGTTGGTTATAGGTTTTTAAGCGCGTCTTTTATAATTTCCTCGACACTTAAATCGGTTTTTTCTTTCACAATTTTCTCAACCACCTTCTCCGCTTGCTTACGAGAAAAACCTAATACTTCTAACGCCGTTAACGCTTCATCTTTGTTTGTATTGTTCGAACTTACAAAAACTTCGTCAATATCGTATATTTTTATTATTTTATCTTTCAAATCCAAAATAACACGTTGAGCGGTTTTGGCACCAATCCCTTTGACAGATTGAATAGTTGCCACATCCTCTTTCGCTATTGCATCTCTTATTTCAAGAGGATTTAGGGAGCTTAACATGGTTCTTGCAGTGCTTGCTCCAACCCCAGATACCGAAATCAATAAACGGAAGATTTCTCGCTCCGCTTTATCGATAAAACCGTACAATGTATGGGAATCTTCCTTTATTAATAAATGGGTATAAAGATGTATTTGCTCCTGTGAAGTAATCTTTGAATAGGTAAAAAGCGATATGTGGACCTCATAACCAACACCATTACAATCTATCACTACATCGGTTGGATTTTTCTCAACTAATCGGCCTTTGAGCTGTGTAATCATTACTTAAATAAAAGTTAATACTCCAAATGTAATTAAATTTAACCACATTTTGGAGTATCATATAAACTAAGAACTTAATCTTAAATGCTATCCCGCATGTTCTGTCTTTTGTTTTCTTTCTTTTTCTTGAGCATCAACAACCACAACTGCCGTCATATTGACAATTTCTTCCACGGCGGCTCCTAGTTGAAGAATATGAACAGGCTTGTTCATTCCCAGTAAAATAGGGCCAATGGAATCCGCTTCATACAACTCTTTCATCATCTTATAGGTCATGTTTGCCGAGTCAAGATTTGGGAATATCAAAGTATTGACCTTGTGTCCCGCTAACTTAGAAAAAGGGAATTTACTTTGTAATAAGTCTTTGTTGAGAGCAAAATCGGATTGCAATTCTCCATCCACTAGAATCTCTGGATAATGACGGTGCAAGTATGCTACAGCATCCCTTACCTTAGTGGCGCGATGGTCTTTGGATGAACCAAAGTTGGCATAGGATAACATAGCCACTACAGGCTCAATACCAAACATCTTGGCTGTAATAGCGGTCATTTGTGCGATTTTCGCCAACTCTTTCGCTGTTGGATCAATATTGATGGAGGTGTCGGAAAGAAACATAGGACCACGCTGGGTAATCATAAGGTTCATTGCAGCAACTTTATTCACCCCTGGTGCTTTCCCGATGAGCTCTAACATTGGACGAACAACGGTAGGATACGCTCTTGAATAACCTGAAATTAGTCCATCAGCATCTCCTTCATTGACCATCATAGCAGCAAAATAATTGCGCTCTCTTAATTTCTTTTGTGCATCATACAGGGTTACACCATGTCGTTTCCTAGCATTCCAATACTTTTCGGCATACCGCTGCTTCTTTTCAGGACATTCATCGTTCTTAGGGTCGATTATTTCTACTTCAGCCTCAAAGTCAATTTCCTTCATCAGTTCCAAAATCACATCTCTGCTTCCCAGTAAAATAGGATGAGCAATACCTTCGTCATGTACAATCTGAGCAGCCTTTAAAACATCCAAGTGATCCCCTTCAGCAAAGACAATTCGCTTAGGATTTGTTTTAGCTCTATTATGTAAAAGACGTACAATTTTATTGTCATTCCCTAAGCGTTGCAAAAGCTCCTCTTCATACTTCATCCAATCTTCGATCGGGGCTCTAGCAACCCCACTGTCCATGGCAGCCTTTGCCACCGCAGGAGGTACTCTTGCAATTAAACGAGGATCAAATGGTTTAGGAATTATATAGTCTCTACCGAAATTTAATTTTGTCTCTCCATAAGCAATGTTGACCTGCTCTGGAACGGCCTCTTTGGCTAAGTCAGCTAGTGCTTTCACTGCTGCCATCTTCATTTCTTCATTAATTTTAGTGGCGCGTACATCGAGTGCTCCTCTAAAAATAAACGGAAAACCAAGAACATTATTTACCTGATTAGGATGATCGGAACGGCCTGTAGCCATAATGATATCCTCTCTGGCATCCATAGCTAGTTGGTAATCAATTTCCGGGTCAGGATTCGCCATAGCGAAAACAATTGGATTAGCGGCCATAGACTTTAACATCTCCACAGAAACGATATCTGCTATGGACAACCCTATGAACACATCGCAATCTACCATCGCCTCTTCTAGGGTATCAATTTTTCGATCCGTTGCAAATTCCAATTTCTCGGTAGTGAGTCCAGGTCGATCTGATCTAATGACCCCTTTACTATCTAACATAACGATATTAGATGCCCTAGCTCCAAAGGCTTTGTAGAGTCTTGTACAGGACACAGCAGCTGCCCCTGCACCACTAATTACGATCTTGACAGATTCAATATCCTTTCCTGCAAGTTCCAAAGCGTTGAGCAACGCCGCAGCAGAAATAATAGCTGTTCCATGTTGATCATCATGCATTACTGGAATATCCAACTCTTCTTTTAACCTTCGCTCGATTTCAAAAGCTTCAGGAGCCTTGATATCCTCTAGATTAATTCCACCGAAGGTCGGCGCAATGGTTTTTACGGTTTGAACAAAGGTATCGACATCCTTGGTGTCCAATTCAATATCTATACCGTCGATATCCGAAAAAATCTTAAACAATAAACCCTTCCCTTCCATGACGGGTTTGGACGCCTCTGGACCGATATCTCCCAGACCAAGAACCGCTGTTCCGTTGGTGATTACGGCAACCAAATTTCCTTTGGTTGTATACTTATAAGCATTTTCCTTATCCTTGGCTATTTCAAGGCAAGGTTCTGCAACACCTGGTGAATAGGCCAAGGCCAAATCGCGCTGTGTAGAATAGCGCTTTGTTGGTACAATCTTGATTTTTCCAGGTTGAGGCTTAGCATGATATACTAAAGCTTCCCTTCTACGGATATTTTTACTCATATGAATTTATTTACAAGCTTAACCCCTTAATAAGGACTTAGACTATTGTTTTTCTAATAAGAACCAAGTACAAAGGTAGAAGAATCTAGCTTTTTATATCACCCCTTGCATCAAATGTTTTTTTAACCCATACAGATTTAACACTAGCTATATTAGGATGAATATTCAAAGCTCGTTATCCCAAGTGATTTTCTTAATTTTCTCGCACACTTTTGCCTATTATGCAAAAACGATTTACTTCAAAAACTCGATGTTTCGTTTAAGTCCAGAAAATTTAGTTCTTTTAACGGCCGATTTTTTAAAGATTTCTCTAAAAACATCCTCGGTAATTTCTTCCCAATCTTTTTTGGTCATATCTAATAATTTGGGATGTGGATTAAAAAGGGGTTCACTGTGCGCTTTGGAAAAGCGATTCCAAGGACATACATCCTGACATATATCACAACCAAATATCCAATTGTCGAACTGACCTGAAAATTCGGTAGGAATCTGCTCCTTTAATTCAATAGTAAAATAGGAGATACATCTACTCCCGTCCACTACATAAGGTTCTGTGATGGCCTCAGTGGGGCAAGCGTCAATACAGGCCGTACAACTTCCACAATGATCAGTGGTAGGGCTGTCATATTCCAATTCTAAATCCACGATAAGTTCAGCAATAAAAAAGAAAGAGCCGACTTGTTTGGAAAGTATGTTGCTGTGCTTTCCTCTCCAGCCCAATCCGCTTTTTTCAGCCCACGCCTTATCTAAAACGGGTGCAGAATCAACAAAAGCACGACCGTGAACCGCTCCTATTTCTTCCTGCATTAACGATAGTAGCTCTTTGAGCTTATCCTTAATTACAAAGTGGTAATCAACTCCATAAGCGTACTTTGAAATTTTCGGCGCCTCCTTATCTTTCTGAATATCAGAAGGATAGTAATTAAGTAATAGGGAGATGACAGATTTAGAGCCCTCTACTAATTTTCGTGGATCGAGACGTTTGTCAAAATGATTCTCCATATACTGCATCTGGCCATTTTTACCCTCAGAAAGCCATTTTTCCAATCGCGGTGCTTCCTGTTCTAAAAAATCAGCCTTGGAAATACCACAAGACATAAATCCCAGTCGTTTGGCTTGGTCTTTAATCCATTGCGTATGTTTCGCTCTTAAATCCATTAAAACAATCCTCCTTGTATCCCTCCTTTGATCTTACCTAAATGCCTGTAAGCTAGTTCAGTGACTTCTCTACCTCTAGGAGTTCTCACAATAAAGCCTTGTTGAATCAAAAAAGGCTCATAAACCTCCTCTATGGTTTCAGCACTTTCTGACACGGCTGTGGCTAGGGTTGTAATACCTACGGGACCTCCTTTGAATTTATCAATTATGGTAAGTAGGATTTTATTATCCATTTCATCCAAACCATAGGCATCCACATTAAGAGCCTTTAGTCCAAATTTCGCAATCTCGATATCAATGGACCCATTCCCCTTGATCTGTGCAAAATCACGAATTCTTCTAAGAAGTGCATTTGCTATTCGAGGAGTACCTCTACTTCTTCCCGCAATTTCAATGGCCGCTTCCATGGAGATCGGCACTTTTAATATCTGCGCACTACGCTGAACTATATCCGCTAGAAGTTCAGTGCTGTAATACTGAAGCCTGGAGTTAATTCCAAAACGCGCGCGCATGGGCGAGGTCAACAGACCTGACCGAGTGGTCGCACCGATTAAGGTGAAGGGGTTTAGATTTATTTGCACCGTACGGGCGTTTGGTCCCGTTTCTATCATAATATCAATTTTATAATCCTCCATGGCAGAATATAAATATTCTTCCACAATAGGACTTAAACGGTGTATTTCATCAATAAAAAGCACATCCCGGTCTTGCAGATTTGTCAACAAACCAGCAAGATCCCCAGGTTTATCTAACACTGGACCAGAGGTTACTTTAATTCCTACCCCTAATTCATTGGCTAGAATATAGGCCAAGGTTGTTTTCCCAAGTCCTGGAGGCCCATGGAATAAGGCGTGATCTAACGCTTCTGATCGCAAATTTGCCGCCTGAACAAAAACCTTTAAATTTTCCAGCACCTGCTCTTGTCCTGCAAAATCATCAAAACTTAAAGGGCGTAAAGCTCTCTCAAAATCAACCTCTTCCGCAGAAAAGTGTTCTCCTGTAGGGTCTAAATGCTCATTCATACAACAAAGATAAAACAAATGTACCAGTGTGACGACCACCCTTCGATCGAGTTTTTAAAAATCTGTAAATTCTCTAATTATTCGTACATTGTATCTATGGAAAAATTGCAAAACACACCGAATCTTTTAAAGTATATCCCATTCCTCTATGTAATGTGGTCAGATGATCTTTTTTCTCCTTCGGAAATTTCAGTATTTACCAAAGCGATCGAAGGCGACACCCTTAAGGAAGAGGAGATCAAGAGTATAAAACGTTGGATTGACCCAAGTAATCCTCCCTCGGACCAAACCATGCTCCGATGGAAAGAACTTATTGATCAATCCAAAATTCGTCTTATCGAAAGTGACTCCTATCCGTTAAGCCTTTTCTCTGTTCGATGGGCCAATAAAGATCAGGAGGTAGATCAAGTGGATCCTCATTTAAAATTTATTGAAATTAACCTTGGGATTCAGCCAAACCACTACCACCATTTGTTTAAGGTACAAAAAAACACCGCTCACACCGCCTCTTTTTACAAAGCCTCAGAAATAGACAACTTACTTAAATTAGGACACAAGGAGGCTATTGATCCTTTTAGAAAGTTCATAAGTAAACCATCATTTACCTGGGAGGTACGCCACACAAAAGAAGCGCAAAGAGATTGGGTACGAAGGCAGCTCAAAGAGCTTGCCGAGGCAGGTTATGGTGCGATGGCATTTGATCCAGAATATGGTGGGATTGCTGATATGCCAGCATATGGTGCAATATTCGACAATCTCATGTTTGTTGACGGAAGTTTAACTATCAAGTTCGGTGTGCAGTTTGGTCTTTTTGGAGGAAGCATTGCTAATCTAGGTACCAAGATCCACCATGATAAATATCTTAAAGCCGCTGGGAAGGCAGAAATCCTAGGGTGTTTTGCCATGACAGAAACCAGACATGGATCCAACGTAAGAGGTGTAAAGACTACAGCTACCTATGTTAAGGAAAACGATAGCCTAGTGGTTCATACCCCATCGGAGAATGATAATAAAATATATATCGGTAATGCACTTGATGCTTCTATGGCAACGGTTTTTGCCCAGCTTATAGTGGAAGGAACAAATCACGGTGTTCATGCCATCCTTGTCCCTTTGCGAGATGAGAATGGAGCCTTACGAAAAGGCGTCCGAATTGAGGACAATGGATATAAATTAGGATTAAATGGAGTAGACAATGGAAAAATCTGGTTTCACAATGTTGCGGTTCCAAGAGAAAATCTATTAAATAAATTTGGCTCCATTGACCATCAAGGTAAATACCACTCAGATATCGAGAATCGAAATAAACGGTTCTTTACGATGTTAGGCACCTTGGTTGGGGGAAGAATCTGTGTTGGAAAAGGTGCTCTGAGCGGTGCTAAGAAAGCGCTAGCTATTGCCGTTAAATACGCCTTAAACCGAAGACAATTTAACAGTGATCAAAAGATACAGGAAGACCTGATCATGGATTACCCAACCCATCAACTACGACTGATAAAACCTATCGCTAAGTCCTACGTCTACCACTTTGTACTAGAGAAATTAATAACACAATACGCTAATTCGAATGCTTCGAATAGAAGAGAAATTGAAACGCAAGCGGCGGCTTTAAAAGCTACCATTACCTGGTTTGCCAACAATTGTATTCAAGAGTGTAGAGAGGCCTGTGGAGGGCAAGGTTATATGTCTGAAAACAAACTTGCCAGTATCAAAGGAGACGTAGATATATTCACCACCTTTGAGGGAGATAACACCGTTTTAATCCAATTGGCCGCTAAAGGTATCTTAACAAATTTTAAAACAGAATTCAACAGTGATCATTTTAGAGACATCCTAAAATATCTGGGCACTCAGCTATCCGATCGTCTTACTACTTTCAATCCAATATTTACCAATAAAACGGACAAGGATCACCTTTATGACAGTGATTTCCATCTAAATGCACTGGAATACAGAAGACGTAGACTAACCTTTTCTGTAGCCTCCAGAATTCAGAAATACACCAAGAAAGGTATCCCTTCCTACCAAGCTTTTTTGAAGGTGCAAACCCATTTAGTGGAACTAGGTAAGGCTTATAGTGAAGAGTTATCTTATAAGGCATTTATTGAATTTACTAAAACGATCCAAAGTAATGAACTAAAATTCTTATTTGATAAACTTGGAACGTTATTTGCACTTAGTGAGATCCACGACAATGCAGCTTGGTATTTAGAGCAAGGCTACATTGGTGCAGCTAAATCCAAGGCTATTAGAAACAGAGTAGAGCGGTTGTGTTCGGAACTACGACCACATGTGGACACCTTAGTCGATGGATTTGGCATTCCAAAATCCTGTATTAATACACCAATTACCCCAGTATAAAAAAAACAGGAGGCCGACATGTGCTCAGCCTCCCGTTAAAAGGTTTTAAGATGGAAGACCGAAATCTCCCGTTATTTTTACAGTAAATCCTTATTTTGCCAAAGCAAACATAGCTTCCTCATACTGGCAATCAGATTTAGCTTGTATTTGAGCCATTGCTTCTTCTTTAGTCATATTAGGATTTATCTCAACAGCTTCACCATTAGGCAGATTCACTACATACATACCATCCTTCATAGTGGCTAATTCAATAACTTCCCCATTTGCCTTGATAGCACTCCAAGATTTTTCGCTTGGTTTATAAACCAAGTCAACACGTTCTCCTTTTCTTGGTCCATCCACGATTTCGATCTCCATTCTGTTTTGAGTAGCTACCATTTTGAAAGTGTTACCATTGTCAACTACAATTTGTGTTTCTTTCTCTCCTGGCTTCATAGCGATCGGATTTGAACCAGTCCAGAATTCAATAGTGTTGAAGATAATTAAATCCCCTAACATGAAGATTCCATAAACGGGAACAATCCACAATACCCAGAAAACCAAGTTGTTGACGAATTTGTTACTGGAAACTTGATGATTCCAATCCTTTAGACCATTAAATGCACTGAACGACCCTAAGCAACTTGAGCATAAAACTGCTATTGCTAAACATGAAGAAATTACAGATTTTTTCATAATACTCTTATTTTGATAAAATTAGTTATTCTAAGATATTAATAATATTACAATTTAATAGTCTTTTTTGGTGAATTTTTACAGTATTTTCCTAAAGTTCCGGTTTCTTAGGCAAGCTGTAACACCTTTAGATAATCGAATAACCCTATTAAAGATACCTGAATGTTAATGGCTCTTTTAGGTTGTAATTTCAATTAAATCCATAAAAAAAGCCCCCCAAAATGGAAGGCTCTTCATTATAAGATTAGAAACTAATTAAGCTTCAGCAGGAACTACTGAAACATACGATTTGTTATTTCTTTTCTTTTCAAATTTTACAACACCATCAACCTTAGCGTGTAATGTATGGTCTTTTCCCATATATACATTTTCACCAGGATTGTGTGAAGTACCTCTTTGTCGTACGATGATATTTCCAGCAATAGCGGCTTGTCCTCCGTAAATCTTAACACCTAAGCGTTTCGATTCTGATTCTCTACCGTTCTTGGAACTACCAACACCTTTTTTGTGTGCCATTTCTATTGTGTTTTAATATCTTGTGCAATCCAAGACTTGTTAAACTTTATTTTAAAACCAATAGGAGAATTATTTCCCTCCGTTTAATTGATCTTGTAATTCTTTAAGCTCATCCCATTTGCCATTGGCAGCTAGATCAGCTTGCTCAGCCCATGTTCCAGGATCCAAATGTGCAAGTGTCGAACTTGCTTGAGTTAAAATTTCTTTTACCTGATCCGCAGACTTTTTTGCCAACTTAGCGAAAGTGTCCACTCCAGCGTTTACTAAAGCCTCAGCAGCTTTAGGCCCTATTCCTTCAATTTTTTTCAAATCGTCTCCCTTTTTGGAAGCGGCTTTTTTCTTAGGTGCTGCTTTTTCAGCAGCTGGCTTAGCTTCTTCTTTTTTAGGAGCAGCCTTTTTCTTAGGTGCTGCTTTTTTAGCACCACTACTTACGATGTTCTCAATAACTATTTCAGTAAGAGATTGTCTGTGTCCGTTTTTCTTGCGAAAACCTTTACGTCTTTTCTTCTTAAAAACAATTACCTTATCACCCTTTAGGTGCTTGATGACTTTTGCCTCTACTGCGGCTCCGTCTATAGCTGGGGCGCCAACGGTTACTTCACCGTCATTATCCAACAAAAGAACGTTGTCAAATGAAACCTTGTCTCCTTCTTCAGAAGCCAAACGGTGTACAAATACCTTTTGATCTTTCGCAACTTTAAATTGCTGCCCTGCTATCTCTACAATTGCATACATAGCTTATGAATTAATAATTTAATCAATATATAACTTGGCCTAATTAAATTAAGCGGGTGCAAATATACTTCTAAATCATTAAAGAACAAATGTTTTTATGCCTTTTGGAAAGTTTTTTTTAGGTTCCAACTAGGCTTGAACTTCTGCATAAAAGCCAACGTAAGGACAACAGTAGACGCAAAACCCTCTATCAGTAGAATAAACACTAAAACTCCTGGTCCTTGATTATAATCTCGAATCCATGTATTGATGATAGTTTCAGCGAAATGAGTATCAAGGTGATACATATAAGTGGCCATAAACAACACAAAAGCTATGGTCGCTAAAAACCCGGTCATTACCCCTGTTTTAAACCCATTGTGATAGTGAAAATTATCTTTCTCCAAAATCCTTCGCATACGAATAACAGCGTATATTCCATATGCTACTATAACCCCATTAAACAGCCGTAGCCATATCACTTCGTGTAATCCTACTAGTTTAAGAATTAAAAAATAGGCAATCAAAGCAATTGCGATGAAAAGCCCATACCTGATGTATAATCTTTCTGGGTTCATGAGCTAAAATTTTGAAATTACGACATTTAAGGTACAAAAAAATACGATTGCAAGCGTAAAAAGTAAGTCATTTTTTAAAACTAAACGCAGTCAATCACCCACGAAAATTCGGAATCAGTAAAAAACCTGTCCCTCAAATAAAGGTATTAGCATTTAGAAAGTTATTTCTCCAAATTAAGCATTGACAGATACTTTACTCATAATATTACGGAAAACCTTAATTAAATAGACGCTTTACAAAGAAAATAACCTTCAAAAATTCGGAGTAGAACGCAATATTTTTACTAAATTTCACAACAATTTTAATCGCTTCTGTGATCAAATTAACATACAGCGATTAAAAAAACGCAAATAACAAACCAATTTACTTATGAGAAACAATTTAATCGCCATCGCGATTTTTTCAATGCTGTGTTGGCCTTCAACAGCACAGCAAATCGAGTTTGAGGAGTATGATCTGGCCAATGGGATGCATGTGATCCTTCATCAAGACAATTCTGCTCCGGTAGTAACTACTTCGGTGATGTACCATGTAGGTGCTAAAGACGAAAACCCAGAAAGAACTGGTTTTGCACACTTCTTTGAACACCTTTTATTTGAAGGTACAGAAAATATTGAAAGAGGAGAATGGTTTAACATCGTCAGTGCAAATGGCGGAAGTAACAATGCCAACACCACCGCTGATAGAACGTACTACTACGAGGTATTTCCGTCTAACAACGTTGAACTAGGTTTATGGATGGAATCCGAGAGATTACTGCACCCGGTGATCAATCAAATCGGTGTTGACACTCAAAATGAAGTTGTCAAAGAAGAAAAGAGACAACGAATTGACAATTCACCTTATGGGGCATTAAGTTATGGTATTGCCGTACAACCCCACCTTTTCAAAAAACACCCCTATCAGTTTAGTGTTATTGGATCTATGGAGCACTTAGATGCTGCCACTCTTGAGGAATTTAAGGCATTTAATGACAAATATTATGTCCCAAATAATGCTGTCCTAGTGGTGGCAGGGGATATCGATGTTCCCGAGGTTAAAAAAATGATTAACCAATATTTTGGCTCCATTCCTAAAGGAGCTCCAATAGAAAGAGGTTTCGCAAAAGAAGATCCTATTACTGAACAAATCACCTCAACAGAATATGATTCTAATATTCAAATTCCGGCTCTTGCACTTTGTTATCGAACTCCAGCCATGACCGAGCGTGATTCTTATGTTCTTAATATGATTGCTACCTACCTAAGTGATGGAAAAACTTCAAAACTTTACAAAACCATGGTGGATGAGAATAAATCAGCCTTACAGGTTTTTGCATTCAATAGAACTATGGAAGATTATAGCATGTATAACATCTTTGCACTTCCATTAGGGGACATCCCCCTCGAACAACTCGAAAAAGAAATTGATATGGAAATTGCAAAGGTTCAAACAGAGCTAATCTCTGAGTCGGACTTTCAGAAGTTACAAAACAAAATGGAAAATGATTTTGTGAATTCCAATTCTAGCATGTCAGGTATTGCGAGTTCATTAGCAACCTATTATATGTTGTACGACGATACGAACCTTATCAATTCAGAGATTGAAATTTACCGAGGAATTACCAGAGAGGATATCAAAGAAGTCGCTAACAAATACTTGCAAAAGAACCAACGCCTAAGATTGGAATATCTTCCACAACCAACAAATAATTAATTCAAATGAAGACAACTATATTCACGTTTTTTCTAAGTTTCTGTGCAAGTTTCACTTTTGCACAAATCGACAGGTCAATTCAACCTACACCAGGACCCGCTCCTACCATAAACATAGAAAAACCTTATACATTTAAACTTGACAATGGACTAAAGGTAATGGTGGTTGAAAACCATAAATTACCCAAAGTCTCTATGACACTAACCATTGACAACAGTCCAATTTTGGAAGGTGAAAAAGCAGGGGTATCATCTCTTACAGGAGAAATGTTAGGTACTGGAACTGCCAAGATGAGTAAAGATGATTTCAATGAAAAAGTAGATTACCTAGGCGCTAATATATGGTACGGTTCACAGAGCGCTGGAGCGAATTCACTCTCCAAGTACTTTCCAGAAATTTTAGAACTTCTTGCCGATGGAGCTATCAATCCTGTGTTCACTCAAGAGGAATTCGATAAAAAGAAAACGCAACTTATAGAGAGTATTAAATCTGGTGAAAAAAATGTTTCTGTCATTCAACGAAGAGTTTCTGGAGCTTTGACTTTTGGTTTAGATCACCCATATGGAGAATTTGTTTCACAAGAGACCATCAACAACATTCAACTCAACGATGTGATCAATTTTTACAATACCTATTTTAAGCCAGCCAAGGCATATCTAGTAATTGTTGGAGATGTCGATGGGAAGACTACCAAAAAGCTTGTAAAAGAGTATTTTGCTGATTGGAAAGCTGAAAAAGCACCGCAGTACGCCTATACAGCCCCAAAGGATGTTCAGTATTCTCAGATTAACTTTATCGACATGCCAAATGCAGTTCAATCGGAGATCGAAGTCACCAATATGGTCGATTTAAAAATGAGTGATCCTGATTATCACGCTGCGCTAATTGCAAACCATATATTGGGTGGCGGTTTCTCTAGTTATTTAAATATGAATTTAAGAGAAGAACACGGGTTTACCTATGGTGCTAGATCGAGTTTACAAACAAACACTCATAACGCATCAACATTTTCGGCATCAACAAGTGTTCGCAATGCAGTTACCGACAGTGCGGTTGTTGAATTTTTCAAGGAGATCAAACGCATCCGTACGCAAAAGGCATCTGAAAAAGATCTAGCAAATGCCAAAGCAAAATATCTTGGTAATTTCGTACTTGCTTTAGAGAATCCTTCTACGGTTGCTCGCTATGCGCTTAATATTGAAACAAAAGGACTCCCTAAAGATTTTTACAAAACCTATCTGGAAAAAATAAATGCAGTTACTGCTGAAGATGTCCTACGCGTGGCTAATAAATACTTTAAAGCGGATAATGCTCGGGTGGTTATCGCAGGAAAAGGTAGCGAAGTAGCCTCTAAATTAGAAGCTACTGGTATTCCTATGTTGTACTTTGACACCTTTGCCAATCCAGTTGAAAAACCAAACTTTGAGCAGAAGATTCCAGATGGATTAACGGTTCAAAGCGTTTTAAATAACTACCTAAATGCCATTGGCGGAAAGGATAAAGTTGCTAGTTTATCCTCCATACAAACGATCTATTCAACTAGTATCAATGGAGGATCATTGGAGATTATTGAGAATAGAACTTCAGATAACTATGCTCAGGTAATAAAGATGAATGGAAATCCGATGATGTCGGTGCTTATCAATGATCAGGAAACTCTCATAAAACAAGGTCCCAATACTGTGCCTATTTCACCACAGATGATCAAGGACCTCCAGAACAGTGTAGGTGTTTTCCCTGAGCTTACGTTACTTAGCAACCAAAATGCTACCCTTGCAGGTATTGCTAAAGTCGAAGGAAAAGATGCCTATCAGATCGATGTCCCAGGGGAAGTAATTAGCACCTCCTATTTTTACGATGTGGACAATGGGTTGAAGCTCAAAGAACAATCCGTGACATCCATGGGTGGACAAAGTCAAACAAACGAAGCATTTCTGTTTGATTATAAGGAATATGACGGAATAAAGTTACCTACCTTAAAGAAAGCATCTATTGGTGGTATGCCAGTTGAAAACACACTTTCTCAGGCGTTGATTAATATTGAATTTACTGCTGATGATTTTAAATAGTCAAGTAGCATAATAGACAAAAAGGAAATCCCCCAACTCAGTCTACTGGATCAGGTTGGGGGATTTCCTTTTTTATTCCTCCTATTGGAATTTACTCCATATACTCCAAAGAGTATAACAACAGTAGCACCAAGGTGAAACACACCAAACTTCTCTCCATCTAAAACACCCCATAAAATTCCTACAACAGGTGCTAGATAGGTTACAGAAGTAGAAAACACAGGTGAAGTAATCTGGATCAACCGATTAAAAACAATTATAGTCACCCCAGTTCCAACTACCCCTAAAATAGCCACATAAATTAAAGAATCTACCAACTTTGGTTGCGTGAAATTATTTGAATCCAAAAAGCCAGTACAGATTAATATCACTAAGGCAGGTATGGCAATAACCATAAAACTACCAACCGACATTGCTCTTACCGATACATCTTGTAGTTTGGATTTAATCACATTGGCATTTGTAGCGTAGAGAGAAGCAGCCAGAATTACGAATAATGAATAAAAGTAATTCTGGCCAGGATTTAATCGTGCACCTTGCACAATGAGTAAAACAGCCCCTAGCAAGCCAATAATTACACCTATTAATTGGTTGCCATTAAAACGAATTTTAAAACCTACAAAGCCAATCAGAATGGTAAACAACGGAACCAAAGAATTTAATATAGCCGCAATATTGCTATCAATTTCTTTTTCGGCAAAAGCGAATAACTAAGCTGGTGCAAACACCCCACAAAAAACAGATAATGCGACCCACTTCCATTGCACAAATGTTAAACTGAAGGCTGTCTTAAATCCAATACATAAAAGAAAAATGGCGGAAAATAAAATCCGAAGTGATCCCAATTGAACGGGTGATAAACCAACAAGACCTTTTTTGATTAAAATGTAGGAGCTTCCCCAAATTACAGACAAAAAAAGCAGGTAAACCCACTTTAATTTACTTTTATCCATAAATTCGATCTTTTGATGACAAAGATCCCAAAATTAAATTTAAAATGATTTCCTTTGTATATCTTTTTATAAAGTGGAATACTTGTGAAAACAAGATGGGTACCCATATCGTTTACATTTCTCTACGTGCTTGCCATGCTTAAACCGGTAATGCCAGTATTCGACTATGTTATCAACCAGGATTACATTGCGGAGTACTTGTGTATTAATAAGGATAAACCAGCGATGGACTGTAACGGTAAATGCTACCTTATGGAAATGTTAGAAGCTGAAAATCAGCAGAAGAAACAAAATATTCCAGCAATTGATCTTAGAGAGTATCCTATTGGTTTTGTAAATGTACTCCATATTCCAGCTTTAACACACATAAGCATTAAACCCACCATCAATGCTTTTTATTCCCAACATTACAATTTTTTATTCAATCATACTCTCTTCCAACCTCCTGTTAGTTTGTAACTTTTTTCAGTTTGTAAGAATTCGCCCAGAAGCATCTAGGGATGCGATATGATATGAGATATATTTAATTTTTTTAAAAAATTAGGTAGATTAAAAGCGTTGAATTCTTACCCCTCAATTAGTATTTATTTTATTATATGATCGTAATAATACGATTATATAATTCTACACATCAAATTAAAAAATGAAACACCTATTAGTGCTTACCCTTTTGCTTGGGATAAGCATTTCAATAAACGCACAAATCACCTATAGTGGCCAGATAAAAGATCACAACCTTGATCCCATAGATGGGGTGAGTATACAGTCCAGCACTAATCCCTCTAATGGTGTTGCTACCAACATCCTTGGAGAATTCACTATTGCCCTTAAACAACCCAAGGTGCTCATTACCGCTATCGGATATCAAACCGTGGCAGTTACCCTTAAATCATCGGGTAATATCATCATTCTTGAACAATCCCAGGAAGAACTACAGGAAGTTATTGTCTCAGCCAGTAGAGAAGCACAAAAGCGTGCAGAGATCCCAGGTGCCATATCAGTGATTACTGCAGCCAGATTAGAGGAACTAAAGCCCTTCGGAATAGAACAGATCATAAATCAAGCACCAGGTGTATTTATGTCCACCTCAGTAGCTTCGGGAAATGAGCAGCATATGACCTCAGTCCGATCTCCCATCTCGACCAAATCGCTCTTTTTATATTTGGAGGATGGTATTCCAATCCGTCCAACAGCTGTGTTTAATCACAATGCCCTACTGGAGATGAATGATGTTTCTTTTAATCGAGTAGAGGTTTTAAAAGGACCCGCTTCAAGCATCTATGGAAGTGAATCCATTGGTGGAAGTTTTAACTTTATCACTAAGAATCCAAGTAGAAACTTTAGTGGAAGCCTAGGATTCCAAATAAATGATCTCGGATTATCGAAATATACACTGGAAGTATCTAATTATGCCAATAAAAATTTTGGTTACTACTTAGGGAGCCAGTACACCCAACGAAATAACGGCCCTTTAGGACATAGTGACTACGAAAAATTTGCAACTACCTTTAAGACCGTTTATCATTTTGATTCAAGCACCAGCTGGATCAATACATTCGACCTAATTGATTATCGTACAGATACATCTGGTTCTTTAACGGAATCAGATTATCATTCTGGGGAATATCTAAGTGATCAGACCTTTACAGAACGTAGTGCCAAAGCGTTTCGATTAAAAAGTACCTTGAACAAGTACTGGAATGATCGAAACAAAACCACTTTCAATATCATATTTCGGGATAATCAAACGAATCAAATCCCGTCCTATCGCATTCGACAATTCCGCGAGCAAGGCCTCCTAACTGGTAAGGGGGAAGGAGAAATTAACAGCGATCGCTTTCAAAGTATCGTCGGTCTTGTACAACATAAAACTGATTTTAATTTCGCGAATGCATCTCTTATTTTAGGCTCAAGCATTGATTATTCTCCTCAAAGGTATCAGGCACAAACTATTACAGTAACGGTGGACACCCAATCGGGTATAAACCAGGCCTATCAAATCAATCAGGGAAGTTATATTTTGAACTATGAAGCGGACATTTTAAATTATGCAGGATACCTTCAATTTGAATTTAACCCATTAACCAATCTTAAATTTACCACTGCACTTCGATACGATGGTTTCAATTATGATTATGACAATCAACTCGATGGACAGAAAGGTGCTGCGGACGCTGTGAATGATTACAATAATTTTTCACCCAAGATTGGTCTGAACTATAACTTTAGCAGAAATTCAGGTTTGTACATCAATTACTCAAACGGATTCTCACCTCCACAAACCTCCACTCTTTACAGAAATAAATATGTGGAAATCGATGGACAAATCCATGGCCTTAAACCCTCAAAATACAATAACTATGAACTTGGGGGTTACCTCTCTACTAACAGAATGAAAATAGATCTGGCGCTATATGTTTTGGATGGTAATAACACATTGGTCACCCTTAGAAATGAGCAAGATCAATATTATAATGCTAATGCCGGTAAAACACGATCATACGGCGTAGAATATGGGATAGGCTATCATATATCCCAAGAATTGAAAATTACGCATAACGGTAGTTTTGCCAAGCATCGTTACTTGGAGTTTTACGATTCTGGTGTTGATTATTCAGATTCCGATATGGAGACTGCACCACAATTATTAGGAATCACTCAGCTAAATTATACCCCTTCCATCCTTGAAAAACTAAATCTCGGATTAGAGTATGAAATGGTTGGTTCATATAATACAAGTTTGGAAAATCAACGTGAAAATCAAAATGGAAGTTGGGGAACAGCCACCTATGGAGGACATCATATTTTTAATCTAACAGGTTCTTATAAGTGGAGAAATTTGGAGATTTGGGTACATGTATTAAATATTTTTGACCGTCTCTATTCAACGCGTGCTTCCTTTAATGTTTACACCAATGAAAACAATTACGAGTCTGGGGGACCACGGGCGTTTCATCTCGGAATTCGCTATAAATTTTAAGTTTTAAAAATGAAAAACAACAATTTAAATAAATGGATGTGGAAATGGCATTTTCTAGCTGGAGTCATAGCCCTTCCTTTTATAGTGCTATTATCCGCAACTGGGATTATTTACTTATTCAAAGACACCTACCAGCAAAAGAACCTTATGGCTTATAAGGAGGTGGAGGTTACAGCAAGGCCGTTGTCCTATCAAAAACAATGGGAAATTGCTAAAACCCACACAAATGAGTCGCTGTCCTTGATGGTCATTCCTACTTCAGCCAATCAGGCCACTGAATTTGTATCGGGAATGTTCGAAACACAGCAAATTCTGTATATAGATCCATATAAAGGGATTACTACTGGAGTAATTGAAACTCGTAAAACACCTATGTATAAGGTGCGAAAACTCCATGGGGAGCTTCTTTTAGGCAGCTACGGCACAAAGGTTATTGAACTGGTCGGAAGTTGGATGGTCATATTGATCATTACTGGTATCTATGTTTGGTGGCCTAAGGATTCTTGGAAAATAAAATCCTTTTTTATACCACGAACAAAAAGTGGTCGACGAACCTTTTTTAGAGATGCTCATGCCATCACGGGTTTTTGGTTATCCGCACTATTTCTTCTGATTCTCGCGGGTGGACTTCCATGGACGGATGTATTTGGTTCTGGATTTAAATGGGTACAAGAAAAAACCCATACGGGCTATCCTACTACATGGAACAGCTACACGCAAGACACCTACAGCGAAGGCTCCGAAATGATTCATTTGGATGTCATCGTAGAAAAAGCCAAGGAACTACAGCTCCCAGGAACGGTTAGTATCTCTTTTCCAAAAAATGAAAAAGGAGTATTTAGTGTACAAAACACTTACTACAAAGATCTCAGCAAGCAAAGCAAATACCATTTTGATCCATACAATGGTGAATTGTTAAAGAAACATACCTGGGCTGATGTTGGTATTCTCATGCAGGGACGAATGTGGGTTATGGCTTTTCACCAAGGACAATTCGGTCAATGGAACTGGATCGTAATGTTATTGACAGCATTTATGTTACTATTGATGAGTCTTTCTGCAATATTCTCCTATGGTCTTAGGAAAAGAAAAAACAGCTGGGGAGTTCCAAAACTGCCAAAGAAATTTTCCTTGGGATTTGGCATGTACATAATAATTGGATTTCTTTGCCTCTTATTGCCACTATTTGGTTTGAGTGTGATAATAATCCTTATTTTTGAACAATATAGAAACTACCGTAAATCGGCCACATAAAATTGAAAAAAATATGAGAAAATTTAGTTTACTATTATTGGTTTTAACCATAGGACTAGCATCTTGTAAAAATGGCGAAAAGAAATCAGAAGGACCTACTCAAATGGAAGAAGTAATGGCGGTACATGATAATTTAATGCCAAAAATGAGTGATATATCTAGCCTAATGAGCGAATTAGAAACCAAAATCGACAGCAGTCAATCAAGTACACAGTATCAGAAAGCAATTAATGATCTGGAGGCTTCACACAAGGCTATGATGGATTGGATGAAGGATTTCGGTGCTAAATTTGATGTCGATGAGATTCTAAAAGGAAAACCACTTACTCAAGAAAAGCAACAACTTCTTGATCAAGAACAAAAAGAGGTGGACGACCTTAAAAAGCAAATCGAATCTAGTATTGCCAATGCAAAGAACCTACTCGGAAAATAACGCAGTCTTTCTTTCCGTCAATAGGGTAAAATCATAACTAATAAAAGAAGCCTTTTGGGATCGCTCAAAGGGCTTTTTTAATTCTATAATAAAGGTTTTTAATTAGGATACTTCCAACGAAAGCTTTCCATGATTTTACGAATGTCGTTTTGCAGATACACCACAGCTGGCAGCAAGGAATCGTAATTAGGTTTTGCATTAAAATAAAGCGAACCTGTTAAAAAATGATTTGTGCTATCGGTGAGGTAAAATTGTGAATTTGAAGCAGCATCTCCTGTGATGGCATAAAACATCCCATAAACATCACCCTGGGTATTGACAAAAGGTTGCTCTGTAATATTATCAGCCTTGGCTACATGCTCATAAGTTAGCTTTTGCGCATCCCTTAGTAATAAATCCAAATCTTGGTGAATATTTTTATAGGTAATATACATGGTAGCATTCATTTTGGGATACTCGATGAGCATGGAACAATCACCTTTTGATGTTACACTTGCATTAACGTTTGTTTGGAAATCAAATGGACAATCCAGAGAAATAGTATGGTAAGAGGCTTGTGGAAATTCAAGTCTTAGTTCAGCCTGAGGTTTTGGAATCGGATTATCAGTACATGAATATACTATTACGGAGAAGCCAATAAATGACCATATATATTTAAAGATTCTCAATCTATTGTAACTTTAATTTGTTTAATACGCTTATTATCCAAAGCTTCGACTACAAAAGTGATGTTGTTAAAGGTCACTTTTTCTCCTTTTTTAGGGAAGCTGCCTGCTATTTCCAACACAAAACCAGCAATAGTTTCCGACTCTCCCTTATTTTCTTCAAAGTCCGATTCATCCTCAAGGTCTATGACTTTATAAAAGTCCTTTAATACCGTTTTACCTTCGAACACAAAATTCTTTTCATCCAACTTAGAATACACCAAATCCTCATCGTCAAATTCATCGCTTATATCTCCGACAATCTCTTCGATGATATCTTCCAGTGTCACAACCCCTGAAGTCCCTCCATACTCATCAACGACTATTGCGAGGTGAATTTTCAAGTCTTGGAACTCCTTCAATAAATCATCGAGCTTCTTGTTTTCTGGAACAAAATAAGCATCCCGTTTTAATGAAATCCAATCAAAGTCCTTTTTATCAAGATAGGGCAACAGGTCTTTCACATACAATACCCCAGTAACGGTATCCATATTCTCTTTATATACTGGAATTCTAGAATACCCGTTTTTAACGATTTGTTTAACGACTTCAGAAAACTCCATGTGCTCTCCAAGCGCGAACACATCAATCCTGGGTTGCATAACCTGCCGGGTATCGGTATTTCCAAAAGATACGATCCCATGAAGTATTTTTTGCTCCTCTTCAGTGGTATCACCTTCGGTTGTAATTTCTAAGGCATGCGAGAGCTGATCCACGGAAATATCTGATTTCTGCTTTGCTAAACGTTGGTGAAAATACAATGTAATAGCTTGCATTGGCCTATTAAAAGGAGTGAGAATTTTATCCAAAATACTTATAGGGTTCGCCATCGCATGAACAAACCTGTAATTGTTTTTGCTCGCATATAATTTTGGCAGAATTTCACCCAAAAGCAATATCAAAAAAGTGACTATAACTAGTTCTATAACAAGACGTAGTTCAATTACCCCGAATAATCTATTTTCAAAACTCGGGAACAGCTGATCTCCTATAGAAATAAAGAGCAGTACAAAGCTCAAGTTAAATAGCGTTTTGGCTACCATCAAAGTGGCCAAAAGTTTTTTAGGTTTTTCAATTAGTCTAACAATAGTATTCCCACGACGTGTCTTGGACTCTAATTCACTTTGAATATCTGCCGATGAGAGCGAGAAGAAAGCCGCCTCCGCTCCTGAGACCAGCGCGGTGGAAATTAATAATACGATGAGTACTGATAAATTAATAATTGTAACAGTATCCACTTCAAAAAACAATGGAATAAAACTCGAGGGCTCTGGGTCCAATATAAGTTATTTTAGTTCTACTTGATTAAAATGGCAAATCATCCTCTTCCTCCTCTGGAGCGGAAGTTGTTTGAGACTCAACTTGTTGTGCCGTTTGATAATTTTGCTGAGATCCACTATTTTCATTCTGATTATCCCCTTTATTGGAAAGGAATGTAAAATCAGTAACTTGGATCTCGGTGGTATACCTCGTTACGTTGTCCTCCCCTTGCCACTGTCTGGTCTTCAATCGTCCTTCTACGTACACCTTATCACCTTTACTCAGGTATTTTTCGCAAATTTCTGCAGCCTTATTTCTAACCACAACATTATGCCATTCGGTATTACTCACACGCTCCCCGGTTTGCCGGTTCGTATAGGTTTCATTAGTTGCTAGTGGGAATCGTCCAATGCATCCACCCCCATCAAAATACGTCGTCTTCACGTCGTCACCTAAGTGACCAATCAGCATTACTTTGTTTAACGTTCCGCTCATTTTATATTATGTATTAATTTTAAAAACTTCTTTAAATTTAAGAAAAATTCCAACTTTAAAAACCAAAATCTTTCACAAAATTGGCAATTAATACCGGGACTGGATACTCTTTTATGTTTTTCCTAAGAATCCCATTTGGAATTGACCCTTTTAACTCAACAATCCAAAACTTGGTATAAATATGTTGATGTGACAATTTATGAACCGCCACCTTAGGATTGAACAAGCGAATATCGTAAGATTTCCCTGAAATCAAATTCAAAAAGTCTTCTTTTTTCGTTAGCTCTTCTACATGGAGGTTTTTCTTGGATTCCACCAAAGGAAACTGGTATAGATATTGCCAAATATCTTTCTTGCTTCGAATCTCAAGCAAGGTATGTTGCTGATCTAAAAGAACAATATAATTAAAATACCGCTTTTTAAGTTTATTTTTTTTAAGCTTCACTGGAAGCTTTTCAACTTTTTGTAATTGGAAGGCAATACAGTTTACTTGTAAATCACAATTAGCACATAGCGGTAATTGGGGTTTGCATTGAAGCGCCCCAAATTCCATCACAGCCTGATTGTAGTCCCCAGGATGTCTTGTATCCATAACCTGGGCAGCTAGTTCTTTAAAATACCGAACTCCTTGCGTAGAATTTATTGGAATGTCCACCCCAAAATATCTACTCAGCACTCTATACACATTCCCGTCAACTACGGCCACCGGCTCATTATAACAAATGGAGGCAATGGCACTAGCGGTATATTCTCCCACCCCTTTTAGTTTTAGCAATTCCCTATAGGATTTCGGGAAAACACCCTTCATTTGGTAAGCTACCTCCTTGGCCGTATGATGCAAATTTCTAGCACGAGAATAATACCCAAGACCCTGCCAAAGTTTAAGAACTTGATGCTCAGAGGCTTTTGCTAAATCAAAAACTGTAGGAAAGGAGGCAATAAAACGGAGGTAATACGGTAATCCCTGCTCGACTCTGGTCTGCTGCAATATGATCTCAGACAGCCAAATACGATAAGGGTCACGACTGTCTCTCCAAGGCAAATCTCTTTTATTCTCTGAGTACCATGAATTTACAACCTCCCTAAAATCAATTTCATTAGCTCTAATTTTCAATACGATTTCTTTATTTGGTTAAATTTTAATTATTTACGCTTTATTTATTGGTTAATTAATTTATATATTTGCATCCCCTAAATTGACAACACTGTAAAAACAAATATATAAAAATGACTAAAGCAGACATTGTAGCTAAGATTTCAGAAAAACTTGGCATGGAAAAAGGAGATGTTCAGGCAACTGTAGAATCTTTTATGGAAGAGGTTAAAAATTCATTGGAAGGTGGTGATAATGTTTACCTCAGAGGTTTTGGAAGTTTCATTATTAAAACTAGAGCTGAAAA
>NZ_DATGNU010000064.1:0-11755 GCF_035306585.1 Galbibacter sp. | reverse complement strand
CACAAAAATACAAAAACCTATCATGATATCAAGCATTTTTGAAAGAAGTAATCCTTTAAACTTCATAATCCTGTTTCTGTATTTGATTTTGTTCTTAGTATTACGTCAAGTGCTCGCTGCTGATTTCGTATTATATACCGGAGTGATCACTTATATGCTTAAATGTATTGTGGTGATTTTGTTTTGTGTAATTATGGTGGATTTTATAGTTCGCAAAAATGAACTTACACAGCGAAACTCCTATGCTTTGTTCTTTTTTGTACTGTTGTTTTGTTTGTTTCCCAATATTTTCATGGAGCTTCATGTATTGTTAGCCCAATTATTTCTGCTATTGGCTTTTCGTCGCTTGGTTTCTATTCGGTCGAATAAAGATGTAGAAATCAAAGTATTTGACGCAACTCTTTGGACGCTTGTTGCGACGTACTTCTACAATTGGTCTATATTGTTTATCATTTTGGTTTTTGCCACTATGTTTCTTTATAAAAAGAATGATTATAGAAATATGCTTATTCCATTTGTTACCCTTTTTACCTTGTCTATATTGGGCTTTACATATTTCTATCTAACTGATCAGCTTCACAAAATCAGGGAATTATTCGATTTTCAAATTGATTTTGTATTGGATAACTATACCAACCCCCGTTATTTTGTTCCTATGTTGTTTTTGGTAATTATGGGCGGATGGGCGTGCGCGATATTCGCTTTTAAAAAACAGAGTAAGTCGTTTAAAACCCGCGTTCCAGGAATCTTATTGGTTATTACCTTAATTACCGCAGTGGCGGTGGTGTTGGTCTCGGAAGTTTCCAATACCTCAGAACTTCTTTTTTCCTTATTTCCGCTAGCGGTTATACAAGCAAGATTTGTCGAACGAATTAAGTTAAATTGGCTAAAAGAGCTTATTCTTTGGTGTTATATCAGTACCCCTGTTCTGATATTATTTTTATAGCTTTTGGCCATAGGCCAGATCGCCTGCATCTCCAAGGCCAGGAACGATATACCCTTTTTCATTGAGCTCTGGATCAATGTCAGCGATCCATAAATGCGTGTCTTTTGGAAAATTTCTTTCTAAAAAGTCAATTCCAGGTTGTGCCCCAATGACCGATAGGATATGGATTTCTTTAGGCTTTCCTTGTGACCTTAGAGCTTTATAGGCGGCTAAAAGGGATCGTCCTGTGGCTAACATAGGGTCAGCTAGAATTAAAATCTTATCGGTAAAATCCTGGGTAGCCATATATTGGACTTTAATTTCAAAATCCTGATCTGTGGTGTGCTTCCTATAGGCCGACACAAAGGAAGAGTCCGCACGATCAAAATAATTTAGGATACCTTGATGTAAATTTAAACCTGCCCGCAGGATGGAACAAACGATAATTTCGTCCGTAAGAGTGTACGTTTTCTTTTGTCCTAAAGGAGTAGTAATGGTCTTAGCAGAGTAGGGAAGCGTACTGCTCAATTCCATGCTTAAAACCTCACCAATACGCTCAATGTTACGTCTAAATCGCATTCGGTCATCTTGGATAGTAATATCTCTAATTTCTGATAAAAAATGATGAAGAAGTGAGGTTTTCTGACCTAGATGATGTACCTGCATATGTATTGCTTTTGAGCTGAACTCCTGCAAATTTAGGTAATTCTAGGCATATGCAGATTTTAAATAAGTATATTTGTATTTTCATTTTAAAACACCTTATATGTTTAGCGAATTAGCATTTGAGATTTTTGACAAGAGTATAGCCAAATACCATATAAAGGACGATGTCAATCAGCGTTTTGAAAATCCATACCCAAAAGACAAAATTGAACATTTGTTATACAGAAAAAATTGGATTGATACGGTACAATGGCACTATGAAGATATCATTCGTGATCCAGAAATTGATCCCGTAGAAGCCTTAGCACTTAAGCGAAAAATCGATGCATCAAATCAAGATAGAACTGATATGGTAGAGTTTATCGATAGCTATTTTCTAGATAAATATAAGGATGTAGCCCCTAAACCCGATGCTACTATTAATTCGGAATCTCCTGCTTGGGCCATCGATCGGTTGTCCATCCTAGCGTTAAAGATTTACCATATGCGTGAGGAAGCCCAACGCGAAGATGCCTCGAAGGAGCATAAAGAAAAATGTGCCGCAAAACTCGCCGTATTACTCGAACAAAAGAAAGATCTTTCGACAGCTATAGATCAACTTTTAGAGGCGATTGCCTCTGGTGATAAGTATATGAAAGTATATAAGCAAATGAAAATGTACAATGACCAGGAACTCAATCCAGTATTGTACAAAAAATAGTGGCAATCCAACAAATGGATAGAAAACACATTTTAGCGATCCGATTTTCTGCGGTAGGAGACGCGGCTATTGCCGTTCCAGTACTTCGAACCTTACTACAACAAAACCCTGGGCTTAAGGTAAGTGTGGCTACGCAGTCATTTTTAAAACCAGTTTTTCAGACGGTAGAAGGATTAGAGGTTTTACCTGCTGATATTCGTGGCAAACATAAAGGTGTTAAAGGGCTTTACGCCTTCTACCATGAGATCAAAAATTATGATTTTGATGCCATTGCTGATTTACATGGTTCCCTGAGAAGTCGTATTATAAAATTCTTTTTTCTTCTCTCAGGGGTGCGTTCTAAAACCATTGATAAAGGGAGGAGAGAGAAAAGAGCCTTGGTGGGTGGTAAAATATTTAAACCCATAAAACCTACTACTGAACGTTACGCAGATGTATTTCGATCTTTAGGTTATAAGGTGGATCTAAATAAGGATGTTTTTCCTGCAAAGCAAACTTTGCCACCTTCCATTGATAATATTATTGGAAAAGATACCAAAAAGTTAATTGGTATTGCGCCTTTTGCATTTCATGATAGCAAGATGTACCCCTTGGACTTGATGGAAAAAGTCATTGATGCCGTCTCTAAAACAGGCGATTACCAACTGATACTTTTTGGGGGAAAAAAAGAACTTCCAGAATTAAAACTTTTGTCAGATACTTATCCCAACACAGTGTATACCTTTGGTAAAATCAGTTTTGAGGACGAACTAAAATTGATTTCCAATTTGAATCTAATGGTTTCCATGGACAGTGGAAATGCCCACTTAGCTGCTATGCAGGGGGTAAAGGTATTAACGCTTTGGGGAGTGACTCATCCCTATGCTGGATTCTATCCTTATAAACAGCCCGTAACAAATTCTTTACTTTCCGATCGAGAGAAGTACCCGCTGATTCCAACTTCCGTTTATGGAAATAAGGTGCCAGAATCCTATAAGGATGTTATGCGTACCATCGAAGTTGAAGCTGTAATCAATAAAATAGTTGCGCTTACTAAAAATTAATGAATCGCCAATAGTCAAGTGAAATTTTTGGCATCAACATTGCTTACTCTTGATTTTATACAAAGGAAAAAGTTACCGCTATCTTATATTTTTTATGTAATTTAACTTAGTTGTAAAATTTTCTTTTCTCAAAAAGATACCGCTACTTATAATTTTTTAAATCGTACTAACATGGTCAAAGTATTAAGAGTAATAGTTCTACTGGTTGTAATAATGAGTTCTTGTAAAACCAAATATCAGCCTAACAAGCAACAAATTCCTATTGGTGATAATAGTCAAAACGCTGTAGATTGGAATGGCATCTATCGTGGGTTGTTACCTTGCGCCGATTGTGAGGGGATTTTAACAGAGCTGGAACTTCATTCTGATTTAACCTATGAGCTCTCCACGCAGTATCAAGGTGCCACTGATGAAATTTTTAAGGAAAAAGGTGTCTTCAAATGGGATGATGCTGGAAGAAAGATCACCTTAATTACGGATGGAAATCAGGTGAACAGGCAGTACCAGGTAGGAGAGAATGTGCTTTTTAGTCTTGATGGAGATGGAAATCGTATCACTGGAGATTTAGCAGAAATGTTTATTCTTAGAAAGCAGGGGTATGATTACAGCATTACCGAAAAATATTGGAAACTTCTGACTTTAAACGGTAAGCCCATTTCCAAAAAGGATAATCAATCAAGAGATGCATTTTTTCTACTGAAAAACCATTCCAAGAAAGTAAATGGAAATACTGGTTGTAATGGGATTCGAGGGAGCTATACTCTAGAGGGTGAAAATCAAATTAAATTCTCGCAGATGCTTTCCACAAGAATGGCTTGTATGGACGTTCCTTATGAGGGTGAGTACTTACAAGCTTTAGAACAAGCAGATCATTATAGTCTAAGTAGTGATACGTTAACCTTAAAGTCTGGGGATAAGCCTCTAGCCACTTTTGTGGCAGTTTGGTTCCGGTAAAAGCATAAACATAAAGAAAAACCCCTTGGATGTCCAAGGGGTTGAAAATATCAATTATATAGTCTTTTAATAATGCCTAAATTAAAAGGGTATTCAAATGGCTATTTTACATGTCACAGATAATCCACAATTTAACCTCTAAACATCGTCATAATCTATGGAGATGCTAGGTGTAATTGGATGCGCCTGACAGGTTAAAATTAATCCTTCTTCAATCTCACTATCAGTTAAAATCTGATTTTTAACCATTTTCACCTTTCCTTCCTTGAGTCGTGCTACACAACTACTGCATATACCACCTTGACAAGAGTAAGGCGCATCAATATCTTCTTCTAAAACAGCATCAAGAACACGTTTTTTGCGATCCATTACAAAACTGCTTTCTTCATCATCGACTAAAACAGTGACGTGGGTTTGTCCTTCCACGGATTCAGCAACAGAATCATCATCATCGGATGTGGTAAAGAGCTCCGTTTTTATAATTTCCTGAGGGATCTCATTTTCCAGCAACACATTTTTCACACTTTGGGTCATTTCTTCAGGGCCACAAAGATAGAACGCACCGAAAGTAACATCATGGAACTTATTTCGGAGCATAAAATTAATGGAAGATTTTTCAATTCGACCAAAGAGTGCATTATCCTCTTCTTTTTGACTATAGATAAATTGAACAAAAAGACGATCAGGATAATGTTCTAATAAATCAGTTATTTGTTTGTGAAACATGGTCTCGGTGATGGTCTTATTGCCATAGACCAATAAAAATTTAGCAGTGGTATTTTGAAGAACATCCTTCATAATACTCATAATAGGGGTGATTCCACTACCTGCTGCAAAAGCGGCAATATTTTGATCTTTGAGCTGCGATGTTTCGTATGTAAAGTGACCTTCTGGGGGATACACTTCAAAGCTATCGCCAGGCTTAATAGATTGTGCATAGTTCGAAAAAGTACCGTTTTCAATGGCTTTTATTCCAATAGACAATGCATCGGTTTCTTTAGAAGAACAAATGGAATAAGAACGTCTGAGTTCCTGAGAATTTAATTCCTTTTTTAGAGTGATATGTTGCCCTGGTATAAATTTGAAAGTATCCTTTAATTCCTCTGGTATATCAAAAGTGATCACCACGGAGCTGGGGGTGCTTTTCTCTACCGATTTAACCTTAAGTGTATGAAAGTGAATCATTCAAAAATTTTTTGCAAAAATACGGAATATACACTCGATTAAAAACCAGATACGATAAAAATTGTGTTAATTGCTAAAGTTTTAAAATGTATATATTTACTTTGTGTTTCTATAAGCATTTAGTTGCTAAATAGAAATTTGTAACAAAGATTAACCAACAACATGATGCTTACATCCTTTATTCAGCTACAGTGGAAGTCCTTTTTTAGGTCAGCTTCCTTATCCTCCAAATTAGTTATAAAGATACTAATGGGCTTTTTTGCCTTATACATGATGGTCAGTTTTGCCATATTAGGAGCAAGTATTTACTTTATTCTTGATGAGGAGTTGGGCTTAGAACCTTTAGAGACGGTTAATAGGTTTTTGATTTATTATTTGGCGATGGACTTATTAGCCAGATACATGCTACAAAAAATGCCAGTGGTGAACATTCGGCCGTTACTTTACCTGCCTTTTAATAAGAGTAAAATTGTTCATTTTAGTTTATGGAAAACCATCCTATCATTTTTTAATATAATTCATGCCTTTGTTTTATTGCCATTCACCGTGGTGTTGCTTATTAAAGGATATGGGGCTATGGCTGTAATTGCATGGTTTTTAGCCATTAGCGCTCTTATTTTTTGCAATAACTTTATCAATGTATTCATCAATGTGATTAACTGGGTATTCTTTGTTGTAATAGGTGGGCTTATACTTTTGGGTATTCTCCAATATTATGAGGTGTTTGATATAACACTTTGGACAGGACCGATTTTCCAATCCTTTTACAATGTACCAGTTATGGCAATTATCCCTGTGATATTAGTTATTGGATTTTACCAAATCGCATATCGCTATTTTAAATTCAATTTATATTTAGACGCCGGGTTGGCTACCAAAGAAAAAGATGCTAGGTCTGAACAACTTGATTGGGTAAATCGCTTTGGTAGTGTGGCGGTGTTCCTTAAAAATGATATTAAACTCATCAAAAGAAATAAACGCTCAAAATCCACCACCTTAATTAGCTTTTTATTTGTTTTCTATGGACTGCTGTTTTTTACGGGTGCCTTTGAGATGTATGAAGGACCCTTTTGGAGGATGTTTGCTGCCATATTTGTAACGGGTGGGTTTCTCTTTAGTTATGGGCAATTTGTTCCGAGTTGGGATAGCTCTTATTATCCACTTATGATGAGCCAAAACATTCGATACAGGGATTATTTAAATTCTAAGTGGTCGCTAATGGTTATGGCTACATTATTTTCTACGGTCATTGGAACGTTCTACCTATACTTTGGGTGGGAAGTTTACTTAGCTGTTGTTGTGGGTGCATGCTATAATATCGGAGTGAACTCTTATATGGTTTTATGGGGAGGCGCTTATGTGAAAACTCCTATAGATTTGACAAGTAATAAAAAAGCCTTTGGAGACTCTCAGGCCTTTAACGCAAAAACACTATTACTCACCATTCCAAAATTATTGATCCCTATGCTATTGTATGCTCTTGGTTATTATACCATGGGCCCGATATATGGATATAGTCTTGTGCTACTGGTCGCGGTTCTAGGATTTGCCTTTAAGGAAAAGGTGTTCGATATTATTTTAAAGGTTTATAAAGCAGAGAAATATGAAACCATTGCGGCCTATAAACAAAAAAACTAACGTTAAAAACTATCTTCAAATACCATGATACACGTAAATTCATTAAGCAAAAAATATAAAGATAAAGCGGTACTAGATATTGATTCCTTAACTATTCCTAGTGGGGAAATTTTTGGACTTGTCGGAAATAACGGTGCTGGTAAAACGACATTTTTTAGTTTGCTATTAGACCTTATCAAAGCCAGCACGGGGCATATTTTAAACAATCAGGTACGGGTTGATCAGAGTGAAGATTGGAAACCTTTTACATCAGCCTTTATTGATGAGAGTTTTTTAATTAGTTATTTAACACCGGAGGAATATTTTTATTTCATTGGAGAGTTAAGAGGGCTTAACCAGCAGGATGTTGATCTATTTTTGAAAAAATTTGAGGATTTCTTTCATGGGGAAATTCTTCAAGGCAAAAAGTATCTGCGAGATCTCTCGAAAGGAAACCAGAAAAAAGTAGGTATTATCGCTTCTTTTATTGGAGAACCAAAGGTGATTATTCTTGATGAACCATTTGCCAATCTGGATCCATCCACACAAATTAGACTCAAAAAAATAATTGGAACTTATAGAGATAATCCAGCGGTGACCATGCTTATTTCAAGCCATGATTTAGCTCATGTGACTGAGGTATGTCAACGAATCGTTGTGCTAAACAAGGGGCACATCGTCAAAGATATCAGGACCTCTGAAGATACCTTAAAAGATCTTGAAGGTTTCTTTTCTCAAGAAATCTTAAACGAAGCTCAATTAGACTAGGTTTTAAAGCAAGGATATTTTGTTCAACATGCTTAAGAAAACCAAAAGATAATGTATTTTTACCTAGATTCTTAGGTTGCCATACTGGGGAATGTACCTAAAATAAAATGTTATTAATTGACTAGAAACCCTAAAATACCACTTTGTGTGTTGCTTGTCCTATTGGTTGTAGTGGCCTGTTCGACAAAGAAAGATTCGGTTGTAAACAGGAAATGGAACGCAATGAATGCCAAGTTCAATACCCTTTACAATGGTCATCTAGCACTTGAAAATGGGCAACAAACACTTATAGATTCTTATGTGGATAATTATTGGGAACTCCTTCCAGTGGAGCGCATGGAGATTCGCCAAGAGATTATTATAGATACTTCCCAGCTCAACCCAGACTTTAGGCGTGCGGAGCTTAAAGCTACTAAAGCCATACAGAAATACGGTATGGACATTGGTGGCAAGGAGCGCAACCCACAAATCGACCAAGCTTATTTACTTTTAGGAAAAGCAAGGTATTATGACCAACGCTTTGTTCCAGCTCTTGAGGCCTTCAATTACATTTTAAGAAAGTACACCGATAGCGATCTTATTCACCAGGCTGGTCTGTGGCGAGAAAAGACCAATATTCGAATGGAGAATGAGGAGGTAGCTATTCTCAATTTAAAAAGAATCGTAGGGAGAAATCTCCACCATGAAGTAATGACCGATGCTTATGCGATGTTAGCTCAGGCTTATATCAATCTAGAGCAAAAAGATAGTGCGATCATTCCTCTAAAAATTGCAAGCAATATTAGTAAGGATTTTGAGAAAAAGGGTCGCTATAATTATATCATAGGGCAATTGTACAATGAGAAAGGAATGCTTGATAGCGCCAATAAGGCTTTTGATAAGATTTTGGGTTACAATCGCAAAACACCTCGGGCGTACCTTATAAATGCCTATATAGCTAAAACACTTAACAAATTTAAAACACAACCGCAGGATTACACTCTTAGGGAGGAGCTCGAGAAAATGGAGCGGAATCGTGAAAACAGACCCTTCTTAGGGCCTTTATACCGTCTAAATGCGCTTTATTATATGCAATACGATTCTTTAGATCAGGCTGCGTTATATTTTAATAAATCCTTGAGAAATGCCCACCAGGATAAGGGACTGTTGTATCGTAATTATCAAGCTTTAGGAACGATGTATTTCGACAATTCCGCCTATAGGCTTGCTGGTGCCTATTACGATAGTACCCTAACTTACCTTCCTAATAACACCAAGTTATACAGAGTGCTCAGTAGAAAAAGAGATAACCTGGATGATGTGATTATGTATGAGGAGATGGTCTCAAGAAATGATAGCATACTCGGGGTGCTCCAATTATCCCAGGGGCAAAGAGAAGCGTATTACCAGCGCCATATTGATTCTCTTTTAGCCATAGAACAGCAGCTAAAAGAAAAGCAAGAAATTGCAGCTTCAAGACGGGGAAGACAGCGCGGATTTATAGAAGGCTTTTCCCAAGATAGTCCTCAAGCGGTTGAATTTTACTTTTACAATCCCACAAGTGTGCGTTACGGAATACAAGAATTTAAAGCAACCTGGGGAGATCGTGATTTAGAAGACAACTGGCGACTTGGAGGCCATTCATCTCGTTCTAATAAGGAAACTGTTGTCACCTCGGATTCCACCTCCGTAAACCCGCTATATCAATTGGCTTATTATTTGGATAGACTACCAGTTGGAGCATCCGCAGTGGATAGCTTAAATATGGAGAATAATTTTGCCAATTATCAGTTAGGACTTTTATATAAAGAGAAGTTTCAAGAATATCAACTTGCAGCAAAGAAACTAGAGACCGTACTTGGAAATAATCCAGAGGAGCGTTTAATTTTGCCCTCTAACTACAACTTATTTAAGTTATACCAGCAAATAGACCCATCGAAGGCTGAAGTATATAAAACAGCCATAATTGAAAAATATCCAGACTCGCGCTATGCGATGTTACTGAAAAACCCATCCTTGGTTCTCAGGGAGGATCAGAGTAGCCCTGAAGCACTTTATAGGCAGTTGTACAAAGATTTCGAGAATCAAGAATACCAACATGTATTAGAGCAAAGTGATAGCTATATCTCTCGCTTTAATGCAGAAGATATCGCGGTGAAATTTGAGATGCTCAAGGCCACAGCAATAGCTAGATTATACGGAATTGAAGCTTACAAAAATAGTTTAAATGAAATTGCTTTGAATTACCCTAATTTACCTGAAGGTCGAACTGCGAAGGAACTTTTAGAGAATAGTTTGTCCAAGATTCAAGACGATGGTTTTGAGCTCGATGAAGGTGGTTCTACCAATTGGAAATTAATTTATCCATTTTATATAAATGACACCACGGGTATTGCTAAGTTGCAAAAGACCATTAAAGAATCCTTAGAAGATCTAGCGTACGATAAAATCACTTTTTCTAAGGATCCGTACAATCCTGAAACTGTTTTTGTGACCGTTCATGGATTTACCTCTAAGCTCCGCGCAGAGGGTTATGCGGAGTTACTAAACATTAACAAAGATTATTTGGTTGACAATGAGAATTTTGTAATTTCGTCATCTGATTATAAGAAAATCCAAATTTATAAGAACCTCGAAGGTTATTTAAATCAAATAGCTAAAATTAACCCAAGTCTTAATAATTAAAAGTCATGTTTGCAGAATCAAAGAGAAATCGCATGGAGCCCGTAGTGGGACAAACCAACAGAATTGTTGAAAACACAAAAATTAAAGGAGACCTTACCTCGGAGGCCGATATTAGAATTGATGGAGAACTCGAAGGTAGCATTACTGCTAAAGGAAAAGTAGTTATCGGAAAATCGGGAAAAGTCAACGGGAAAATTCAATGTATGAATGCTGATGTCGAAGGTAAATTCGAAGGAGAACTTAAGGTAGAAAATGTGTTGAGTCTTAAAAGTACTGCGGAGATCGATGGTGATGTAGTAGTTGGTAAACTCGCCGTTGAGCCTGGAGCTACATTCAATGCAGCATGTTCTATGAAAGGAGCATCCTTAAAATCCGTACGAGCTCATGAAGGACAAAAAGAAGCAAGCTCCACAGAAAAATCAGCTTAAAACCTGGATTCGTTTTAGTAACATTGGCTTGCAAATGGCCATTGTGATTGCAGCAGGGACCTATTTAGGAGTGTGGTTAGATGAGAAGTATCCCAATAATTACGCTGCCTTTACAGTGGGGTGCTCTTTGTTAGCAATTTTTGCTGCCCTATACAATGTGTTTAAGCAATTAAAGAATATTAATAAGAATAATAATTCCTAGGCCATATATAGCGGTCACTTTTTATGAAATCTAAGGTATTATCCTCCACACTTATCTATATTGGCATTTCACTCTTATTATATTTGGGACAGTGGCTGATACAAAGTAAGTTATTTGCTCAAACTGATTTTTATTATCCACTTTGGGCGATCTACTTATTTCACGCCAGTTTTGCTGCAGTGATTTATTTTACAGTGAAATTCATACGTGGAATTTATCCCGATCAAGCAGGCTTTGCATTCTTAGCTTTAAGTGGTTTTAAGATGCTTGGGGCAATTGTTTTTTTGATTCCATTAATACAAAGTGAACTTGCTGATCCAGTACCAGCTGTTTTGAGCTTTTTTGCACCCTATTTCATTTATCTTTTGATCGAGGTCATGCTTGTTATAAAACTCTTAAAATAAGGCGTTTTTGATAAAAAAACCGATTTTTTGCGATTAAATAAAAAAAAATTGTGGAGAGCTTCCTAGTATGAAGAAAAGATGTACCTTTGCAGCAAATTTTTGAGGACCATATATTTTATCAATTAGAGGTATGATCATAGTTGGAAATTCGTTCAGAAGATTCTTTCATTTAGCATTGTTGTTTTGTTCCTTTGGAGCT
>NZ_DATGNU010000063.1:0-2330 GCF_035306585.1 Galbibacter sp. | reverse complement strand
ACTTTATGTGTTCACTTTAAATCCGGCGCAAAGGAATATGTAACGAGGACATACGTTGGAAAAATAAAAGAATCGTTACAAATGAACAGGAGGAAAAACGGATGAAAAAGTTCATTACTCGCAGTATTCTCGGAATCTTCTACGGTGCCTTCCTAGCAGTAATTGCTACTAATATTGTTTATTTTAGCGGAACGGAGATGCTGGATGGAGGAGCCTTTTTCAAAAATTCACTCGGCTTTATTTTCTGTGGCTGGTTTTTTACAGTTACCCCTCTTTATTTCGAGAATGAGAATCTACAACTTTGGCAGCAAACAGCCTTGCATTTTATCACTGTGACGATTTTGTATTTTGTACTGTCACTGGGCATTGGTTGGATACCTTTTGAATTAAAAAGCATTCTAATATTCGGGGCAATATTTATCGCAGGATACGCCACCTTCTGGACGGCTTTTTATCTTTACTATAAAAACAAAGTGAAAAAATTGAATGAAGATTTACAACACATATAACATCCATTGATATATAAACAACCTTATACTATGATTCTTCTAAAGGAGGTGAAGAAAATGACTAAGGATGGTAAGAAAAACGATTTATTGAAAGAAACTGGCCTCACGTATGATGACTATGCTGCTATTGATGATGGTCAATATTATGAATTAGCTGGAGGCAAGCTAGAATTAATGAGCCCAGCACCTTATGTTACTCATCAGATGATTAGCTATGAAATTCAGAAGAAATTGGATCATAGTTGTTCATCGAACTATATAATTCTCAACTCGCCAGTAGATTTAATTCTCTCTCCTTCTGAGGTCAGGCAGCCAGATCTTGTACTAATACATCGTGACCGATTCGATATTATTAGTAAACGAGGGATAGAAGGTGCGCCAGACCTCGTTGTAGAGATTCTTTCCCCATCCTCATTGAAACGTGACAAGATAGATAAATTAAAAGTTTATGCGGAATATCAAATTCCAGAATATTGGATAGTGGATACTGAAAACGAGTGTTTGGAGCAGTATACGCTACAAGATAACCGATATGAACTTATCAACATATTTCAAGAGGAGGAGACTATTACCTCAACACACATTCCTTGCATATCCTTCGCAATGAAAGACATTATGGATAAAATCCCTGAACTTAGAGATTAAAATAGGAGCGTGGGGCAGCCCAGCTCCTTTATTATTTCATCCCATCTACATAACCAAACCTTTAACAAGATTTCTCATATCGTGTTGGGCAATCCTTTTTTCATTTTGGCTCTGTTAAAGTTCATTGTTGTTAACAACTTAGTTGATTGTAGCGGATGTACACGAGACTCCCTTAGAGAGCTTGTCTTTTATTTTGTAAAATAAATAACTACGGTAACTATCAAATTCTTTTAAACTTGTGAACTGTTGTAAATCACGATATTTGTCCATATAATTCATTTTCTCTGTCTCCCTTTCCTATCGGAAAACAAAAAAGCATGTCCCTTCAACCTGTGAAAATACTAGGTTAAATGAACATGTTCCAAAACTCGTGCGAATATGCCAAAAGATAACTGTTGATTTAGTCAACAGAACAAGTTAAAATGAACATAAATCAATTAACCTGTGGGGTCGTCACAGGCAAAGTCATTTCCGTTAGAGGTCGGCAAACCCCTAACATTATGGAAATGGCTTTTTCATTTTTCCGGTCTATTAAGTTAGTATTTATTTTAACTCTATCAATCTTCTATTACAATACTATTAGATAAAAGATATGCAGTATTTAGACCCAGTTGCGAAAATAGCTCTTAAATCCCACGTTCTTTTGACCTAATTTCATTGCTCCTATAAGAAGAAAACTCAACCAACACCAATAGATGCTTTCTTAAAAAAAACCTTGATTTATAGAACACATATGGACCAACAGTACATTAGGGCTACATATGTTGCTTTAATAAATACCAAATTCTTTTCTCATAGCATCTTCGAAATGCTGATTTACATACTCTTTTATAAAACGCTCACGTTTATTTAAATCTTCTGCTTTCCTAAACCATCCAACTTTAATAAAACGTTCTTCTATCGGTTTTGTGGACCATATAGAGAGTGCTTTTTCTTCTAATGCTCTAGTCACTTTGCGCTCTGCTAAAAGCGCTTCAAAACGATCTAACCTTTCCTGTTCTCTTGAAGGTAACATTTTTTGAAAATCTCTCATCTGACTTTCCATTTGATCAGCCGCAGCCTGTTCAAATGCTATTTTCATTTCGTTCATGATTGTAGTCTTCATTTTATCAAAATCAACAACTTGAATAGACTTCTCATCCTCAAAATCTACTGGAAAAGGTCGTAATTGAAAAT
>NZ_DATGNU010000062.1:0-3406 GCF_035306585.1 Galbibacter sp. | reverse complement strand
AACTGGCTTTACTTTGAGGTATAATTTTGGAAATTAACAGTATTTCCTTTTGAAATCAAAAGTATAATGAATTACATTTGTCGAGCTAATAAATAAAATTGATGATATGAATATTCCTTCAGAATTGAAATACACCAAAGACCACGAGTGGGTCAGAGTGGATGGGGATGTGGTAACTATAGGAGTTACTGACTTTGCCCAGAGCGAATTAGGAGATATCGTTTATGTTGAGGTTGATACGCTCGATGAGACGCTAGACCGCGAAGAGGTTTTTGGAACAGTAGAAGCTGTTAAAACGGTATCTGACTTATTTTTACCACTGACGGGAGAAATTATTGAATTTAACGAAGCACTGGAAGATGCGCCTGAACTTGTTAATTCAGATCCATATGGGGAAGGTTGGATGATAAAATTGAAGTTTTCTAACCCTGAGGAATTAGATGAGCTTTTGAGTGATGTCGATTACAAAGCGATTATTGCAGGCTAAGAAGACCTATTTCCTAATCCTGGCGGTGCTGTGGTTGTTTTTAGTAACCGTTGCATGTTTGATCCCTGTTGGTATCATGAGGGATGTTGAGCCCGACTTTAAAATATCAGATAAAATTGCACACGTTTTTTTTTACTTTGTAAATACCATATTGTGCTTCTTATATTTTTATAAACCCGATTTAAAAGGTATCTTGCTGAAGGTTGCGATCTTTTCCTTTGTTTATGGCATAGTAATTGAGGTATTACAATTAGTATTGCCTTTTGGGAGAAGTGCCGAATTTACAGATGTTCTTGCAAATGGGATAGGTATTTTGCTCGCGATACTCCTTTTAAAGTTTGGGTTCTTAAAAAGGGCGAGGAATTAACGGTATTGCGTTAAAATAAAAGATTTAATTGGAAAATAAATAAATAAATATTTAAATTAGCAAACAAATAATATAGATTATGGAACTTAAAAAGAATCCAAAAGCCGATATTAGACGTTACAGCGGAATATTTTTCGCTTTTGGTCTTGCTCTTGCTTCTGCGCTTATGTGGGCAGCGATAGAGTACAAGCAATACGACAAAAGAGAGAAATTTGATTATGTGATGGATGTCGATGATCAGCTTGAAGAAGAGGTGCCAATGACCGAGCAAATTAAAACACCACCGCCACCACCGCCACCACCTGCAGCTCCCGAGATTATCCAGGTGGTCGAAGATGAAGAAGAAGTGGAAGAGACCGTTATTGAGTCTACAGAGACCAACCAGGAAGAAATTGTTGAGGTTGAGGAGATCGTAGAGGTGGAAGTTCCAGTTGATGTGGATGTTCCTTTTACAGTTATTGAGGACAAACCTATGTTTCCACAATGTGAAGGCGTTCCAAAAGCTGAACAGTTCGCTTGCTTTAAAGAAAACTTAGATAAACACGTTAGAAAAACATTTGAATATCCTGAGATCGCCCAAGAAATGGGGATTCAGGGAAGAGTTTATGTAAACTTTCGAATTAATAAAGATGGTACTATTACGATTTTAAATACCAGAGCTCCAGATAAGAGTTTGGATAAAGAAGCACGTAGAATTATTAATTCATTGCCTAAGTTAATTCCAGGTAAACAAAGGGGTAGACCAACGCCAGTTACATTTGCTTATCCAATTGTGTTTAAATTGAATTAAGAGATTCATTGTTAAATAATATATTGAAAGAGTCTGAAATTTTATTCAGACTTTTTTTATTTATGTACTTCTGGCTGTAAATCATTGGATAAAATTCTTTTCTGAGCTATCTTTGCAGCCGAATTAATGATAGTAAAGATGTTTCACGTTTGAAAGAATGTGTAAAACGTAGTTAAATGGCATTGAGCACAGCAACCAATAGAACGATATCTCTTGCGCTTATAGTTGATGATTTTAAGCAAATAACTAAAGTTGGGCTAACTTTAAGTGTTGTATTTTCTTCACTTATGGGATATTTGTTAGGTGCCGATGTAGTTAGTATGAAGGAAATCCTGATACTATCTATTGGTGGCTACTTCACTGTGGGAGCTTCCAATACATTTAATCAAATTATAGAACGAGATCTCGATGCCCAGATGGTTAGGACAGCTAATCGCCCTATTGCCTCTGGAAGAATGTCCGTTAATACAGCCTTAGTCATTGCAACACTTTGTACGATCCTAGGGATTGTGACACTATATTATCTGAATCCTAAAACTGCTATGTTTGGGGCCATCTCTTTATTTCTTTATACATGCGTGTATACTCCATTAAAGACCGTGACACCTCTGGCTGTTTTTGCTGGAGCTTTTCCAGGAGCTATTCCTTTTATGCTCGGATGGGTGGCTGTGACCAATGATTTTGGCATTGAACCAGGAACCTTATTTATGATTCAATTCTTTTGGCAGTTTCCTCATTTTTGGGCCATTGGTTGGTCGCTTCACGATCAGTATAGTAAGGCTGGATTTAAGATGTTACCCACTGGAAAAAGAGATAAGGCTACTGCACTACAAATTGTAATGTATACTTTTTGGATGATTTTAGCATCTATTTTTCCAGTCACTGGATTGACGGGGACGCTTCATTTATCCATAACTTCAGCGATACTCATATTTATACTCGGAGTGGTTATGTTGGTCTATGCCTTCCGCCTATACCAAAGAAGAGATAATAAATCAGCAAAGGCATTAATGCTTGCTAGTGTTAGCTATATTTCATTGGTGCAAATTATATATGTCATAGATAAATTTTTAAGTTGATGGATTTAACCCAAGGGAGTTTTGAAATGAAAAAGGCCAGAGCAAAGAAGATGATGCTTTGGTTCGGAATGATTAGTGTAGCCATGATGTTTGCTGGGCTTACTAGCGCCTATGTAGTGAGCAAGTCAAGACCTGATTGGGTATCTCAAATTGACATTCCAGTGCAATTTTTGTATAGCACCATTGTAATAGTCTTGAGTAGTTTTACTTTTTTTGCAGCAAAAAAAGCCATTCAAAAAGATAACAGGCGGAATGCTACTATTTTTTTATTAGCTACATTTGTACTAGGTTTATCGTTTGTGATTTTGCAATTTCAAGGATTTGCGAAGTTCATTGAAGCTGGATTTTATTTTACTGGAAGTGAAAGTACCATCACGACCTCCTTTCTATATGCGATTATATTTTCGCATTTAGTGCATTTATTTGGGGGCTTAATCGTGCTATTAGTAGTAATTTATAATCATTTTAAAGAAAAATATAAACCTGGTCAAACCCTTGGTTTAGAGCTGGGTGCGATGTTTTGGCACTTTCTGGACTTTTTGTGGGTTTATTTGATTGTATTTTTCTATTTCTTTAGATAAAGAAAAAACGTAAATTTGACAAATTTTTAAATATTAAGAATACTCTAACATTTATGGAAGCTACTGTTACAACAGGTTCTGAAGAAAAAGTATGGAGTGGTG
>NZ_DATGNU010000061.1:0-2593 GCF_035306585.1 Galbibacter sp. | reverse complement strand
CTTCCTAGTATGAAGAAAAGATGTACCTTTGCAGCAAATTTTTGAGGACCATATATTTTATCAATTAGAGGTATGATCATAGTTGGAAATTCGTTCAGAAGATTCTTTCATTTAGCATTGTTGTTTTGTTCCTTTGGAGCTTTTGCTCAGGATCAGCATACGCATTCTTCGGAAGCCCCCGAAGATACTAGTTTCGATGCTACCAAATTAATTAATAGTCACATTAATGATTCCCACGAATTTCATATTGCAGACTGGAATGGTAAGGCGATTTCACTTCCACTTCCTGTAATATTATGGACCGAAAATGGGTTGGTCACTTTTATGTCCTCTGAATTTCATCATGATGAACAAGGGAAGGTTGTTGTAGAACGAGGTGATCAAAAGTTTGTTCGTTATCAAGATGAGATTTACTATGCAGATGCCAACGGAACAGTGTCCTTTGATCAAGAAGGGTCTGTGGCCAATAGCAGACCGCTTAACTTCTCCATTACAAAGAATGTCTTTACATTAATGATCACAGCAATAATTATGTTGTTGGTCTTTATTCCCATTGCAAATTCATACAAAAAGAACAACAGAGCACCAAAGGGAATTTCAGGCTTTTTAGAGCCGCTAATCATCTTTGTGCGTGATGATATTGCGATTCCTAATATCGGAGAGAAAAAGTATCAGAAGTATATGCCGTATTTATTGACTGTTTTCTTTTTGATATGGCTAGGAAATTTAATTGGATTAATTCCATTTTTTCCATTCCAAGGAACTCTTACAAACGATATTTTATTTACAGGAGTTCTGGCAACCTTTACTTTTCTAATCACCATATTTAGCGGAAATAAAGGATACTGGGGTCATATTTTTGCAACACCAGGTGTTCCAAAATGGCTATTGCCTATTATGATACCTGTAGAGGTTTTAGGGATGTTTACAAAACCGTTTTCATTAATGGTTCGTTTGTTTGCAAACTTAACCGCAGGGCACATCATCATATTGAGTTTGATGGCGCTTATTTTTATTTTTGAAACTGCCTGGATTTCACCAGTATCGATCGCCTTTTCATTGTTTATGTATGGATTGGAGTTGTTAGTGGCGGCTTTACAGGCGTATGTATTTACGCTTCTTTCGGCGCTGTTCATAGGACAGGCTGTCGAGGAGCATCATTAATAGTGAGTTTTAATTAGTAACTATATAAATTTTAAACTATGATTTTAGCTGGAATAGGAGCTGGATTAGCTGCAATCGCTGCAGGTATTGGTATCGGTAAAATTGGTGGATCTGCGATGGATGCTATTGCACGTCAACCAGAAGCAGCTTCAAAAATTCAAACTGCTATGATTATTTCTGCTGCACTTATTGAAGGTGTTGCGCTTTTCGCAGTAGTTGTTGCGCTAATTACAGCGTAATTTTTGAAAATTAAGTCGTGCTGTAACGGTTGGTTGCAGCATGATTTACTTGAAACATTAGAAACGTTATTTAATATTTTATATAATGAATATTACACATCCTGAAAGTTTAATATTTTGGTCAGTAATTGTTTTTGCTATTCTATTTATACTGCTTAGAAAGTATGCTTGGTCTCCTATTTTAGGAGCTGTTAAAGGCAGAGAAGAGTCTATCAACAGCGCTTTAGATGCTGCAGAAGATGCTCGTAAAGAGGTGCAAAACCTAAAAGCAGATAACGAAAAACTACTTCAAGAGGCACGAATCGAAAGAGATGCTATGCTTAAAGATGCTCGTGAGATCAAAGATAGAATGATTGCTGAGGCCAAAGAAACCGCACAAGCGCAGGCAGATAAGATTATCAAGCAAGCGCAGGTGGTCATAGAGGGTGAGAAGCAAGCAGCTGTTGTTGAATTGAAACAACAAGTAGCTAGTCTATCTGTTGAGATTGCTGAGAAAATTGTTAAAGAACAATTATCTGATCAAGAAAAGCAGTTGAAATTGGTAGACACGATGTTGGATCAAGTGACTTTAAACTAGAAGTATGAAAGGTACAAGAGCGGCAATTAGATATGCAAAAGCTGTGCTGGCACACGCTAAGGAGCAACAAGCCTTAGACGTGGTCAACCAGGACATGAAGTCTATCTCGGCTACACTGAACGGGAATACAGATTTACAGCATGTGCTTCAAAGTCCTGTGATTAAACTTTCTAATAAAAAGGCAGTTCTTAAGGAGGTTTTTTCTTCAGTAAACACCACTACTGAAGGTTTGATCAATCTTTTAGTAGAGAACAATCGTATAGATCTTCTTGGGGCGATCGCTGAAAAATACGGGGAACTATACGATGCCTTAAAAGGAATTCATAAGGCTACAGTTACCACGGCAGTACCATTGTCTGGAGAACTAGAAAAAAAAGTGTTGCTTAAAGTGGAGGAATTAACTGGCGGAACAGCACAACTGGAAAATAAAATTGACCCAACAATCATTGGTGGTTTCATATTGCGCGTAGGAGATTTACAATACAATGCAAGTGTAGCGAACCAATTGAATAATTTAAAAAGAGATTTAGTAAATAACTCTTACGTAGCACAATAATTAAAATAAAGGCAGGGTGTATTGCTAAAAAAACATCCACAATTTAAATACTAAAAA
>NZ_DATGNU010000060.1:0-35117 GCF_035306585.1 Galbibacter sp. | reverse complement strand
ATGTTTAAAATATTCGCAAGGCCAAATATTACATTAGATCATTTAAGAAATATAAAAAGTGTAGAAGATTATATCCAAGAGAATGAGTTAGATCAGGAAGTATTAGAACAAACCGAAATTCAAGTAAAATATGCAGGATATATTGATAAAGAGAAGAACAATGCTGATAAACTGAATCGTCTAGAGGAAATAAAAATTCCAGCGCACTTTAACTATGATCAACTAAAATCATTATCATTTGAGGCTAAGGAAAAATTAAAGAAGATTCGCCCAAGGACATTATCACAAGCTTCAAGAATAAGTGGAGTTTCACCAAGTGATATAAGTGTAATGCTCGTACATATGGGTAGATAAAAGTTAAAGGGTTCCACGTGGAACCCTTATTATTTATTTAAATAGTATCTTGCATCCTTTTAAGTATGAAAGAAAAATGCGTCCATTTAATATGTAAAGATCATCTGGTAAGTGGTGAAAAATTTCAAATCGAAACCACTTCAATAGAAGGAGTTTTAAAGACAGTTCCAGTACCAGACAAAACCAGGATTGATCACTATTACCAAAGTGAATTATACATTTCCCATACCGATTCGAAAGACAACTTTATTGATAGCATTTATCAAAAGGTGAAAAAATTTGCCATAAAAAGTAAGTACCAAACCATATTAAAAAATAAACCAGATACTAAAAAATTATTAGATATTGGAAGCGGAACGGGAGACTTTTTAAAGGCAGCAAAACATTATAATATAAGTTCCGTTGGGACGGAACCAAACGAACAGGCAAGAAAATTATCAAAAGAAAAAGGTAATATTGTTGTAGAAAATTTGGAGGACATAAGAGAAGAAAAATTTGATGCCATTACCCTTTGGCATGTTCTTGAACATGTTTATGAACCCTCCTTATATTTAGATAAAATAAATAAACTTCTTGACCATAATGGGATTTTACTAATTGCGGTGCCAAACTATAACTCATTTGATGCTCATTATTACAGAGCGCATTGGGCGGCATATGATGTTCCACGTCACATTTGGCATTTTAGTAGAGAAGGTATGAAAAAAATACTGGAAGAACATAATTTCAAAATTTTGAAATACCAATCGCTACCCTTCGATTCATTTTATGTGAGCCTCTTATCCGAACAATACAAAAATGGAAGAAAGAATTTAATGAAAGCATTTTTCATAGGGTTACGCTCGAATTTGAAAGCCATAAAAACCAAAGAGCATTCATCCATCCTCTATATAGCAAAAAAAATAACCAAATAATGATTTTTAAGCGATTTAAAGGAATTAATATATAACTACCATTCTCTGTTATAGAAAACAAAATAAAACGCCTTAAACCGCATTATTTAAAGCTAAAATTAATAAATAAAAATTATGCAACAATTATAATTAATAGATTGTAATAATACTAATAATTTTAACCTTCTAAATCAAATATTCGAGTTACTTTTCTATTTTTGTTACCAACATAAAATTTAAATAAAAAAATGAAAAAAATAGTCTTAATCATAACCGTTGCCTTCGCTACAATTTCTTGTCAACAAGATAAAATTGCTTTTGTAGATAATACCAAACTACTAAACGAATATCAAGAAAAAATAGATATCGAAGCAAAATACAAAACCAAGTTTGAGGCTTTTGGTAAAAAAAGAGATAGTATCACTCAAACATTCCAACAAGAAGCACAAGCTTTTCAACAGGAAGCTCAAAAACTATCGCAAAATGCAGCACAGGAAAAATATCAAACCTTAATGCAAAAGAGCCAAACTATACAAGAACAAATTCAAGGTGAAGAACAACAACTCGCAATGGATAGCCAAGGTGAGATTGATTCTTTATTAAAGAAAGTAAAGGATTTTGTAGTTGACTATGGTAAAAGCAACGGCTACACCTTTATTCTAGGTAAAAATGAAGCAGGAAGTGTGATGTACGGAGAAAGCAGCAAAGATATCACCGATGAAGTACTTAGAGCTTTAAATGACCAATACAAAAATAAATAAAATATAGTTCTATAATCTTAAAAAGACGTATAAGATTATACGTCTTTTTTTTATGTCACAACTAATAAATAAATAAAATAGATTACTACATTTGCACCCAATAACGATACATCCGTCAAACGAATGTGATCAAAATGGTAAAGGGTCATTAACTCAGTTGGTTTAGAGTGTCACCTTGACAGGGTGGAAGTCACTGGTTCGAGTCCAGTATGACCCACAATATTATACTTCTTAAGAGCACGATTATTTCGGTTTTTGCTCTCTAATATTTTCAATAACGTGTTTTATTTTTTCTTTTTCCCCAGGGAAAAAACCTTGTAACATTAGTATAAAACCAAAGAAAATTATCACTAAACTAATGATTCGTTTGATTTTAAAAATCCTACGCGGGGTAAGTTTTGTACGAAGTTGTTTTGCAAGTAGAATCTTAAAACAATCAATAATTAAATAGGTAGCAAGAATAGTAGATAGAAATATGAAGATACGTTGATCTTCCATCTCTAGTTTAGGACCAAAAATAAAAATGATACCAAGCCAAAATCCCAAAACACCAACATTAATAAAATTTAGTAAAAAGCCATTGATAAACAATCGAATATAATTACGTTTGACCGTTACTTGGTTAATAGCATTTCTAATATCCCTTTTGAAATCCGTTCTGCATTTGCGAAAAGAAACATATCCATAAACAATAAGGACAATCCCACCTAAAATAAACAAGGAAGGTTCGTCCTTAATTTTGTGTAATATTCTATTGGTACTATAGTAAGCTATAAGAATAAACAAGATATCCCCTAAGACCACACCTAAATCAAAAGCAAGGGCGGCCCTAAATCCCTTTACCGCACCAGTTTGTAGTAATACAAAAAAAACAGGTCCAATGGTAAAGGACAATAATATTCCAAGTGGTATAGCCGTAAAAATATCTTGAATCATTTAACTATAGATCAACTTAGCGTTTAAGGTATGCTCTATTCTAAAAAAATAACACAGCAAAGGTACACAATGCGAATGATTCTATTCTTAGAGAAATCAAAAAGAAAACCACACCAATCCACCAAAGTCAGGATGATTCCTTAAAATTGCCTTTTACATCTCATTGATGGTACCACCAATAAAGGTTTGCTTCTCTAAAACGGTAGGATTACCATAAATATTAATGGTACCCCCTACTCTAACCTTAACATCTGCATAATCCTTTGCCGAAATATCAGCAACCCCTCCAGCCTTTACCATAACTTTTGCTTGAGAGGATTCCAACTCCTTGGCTTGATACTTTCCTCCGGTATTTACATCAATATCTTGATTCGCTGCTTTTCCTTTAAGGGTTAAAATTCCACCAGAGGTAGCTTTTGCTTCCAAACGTTGAATATCAAGATTCAATGCCATCTCTGCTTTTTCTTGAACACGAAGATCGAGATCAACTTGTGACCAAGTATCCTGACTAGTTACAAAAGAATTTTCATTAGCATCAATGGCATCTATCATACCTTTGGCATATAAGGTTACATAAGTAGTATGACCATTGAAAACTTCATTAATACTCATTCTAATCTTTAACTTTCCACTTTTATTTACAAGCACTACATCAGCGGCATTTTTACCCGATATAATAGCTTGATTTTTAGTTCCTTTTATTATGGTAACTGAAAGGCCATCATATACTTTTATCTCGTGGAACTCTCCCAGATCTTTTGTTAAATTATCCTGACCAACTAGTGAGGATACACCACACAATAACATCACTATTAAGAAATACTTTTTCATATTATAATTTTAAATTAAAAAACTAAAGGTAACTTAGAATTTAAATTTATAGGAATTCTAAAACCCAAAAAATGTTAATTTGTAAGCTTCTTTCCAGTAATCACAAAATCGAGATGTCTTTTTTGTAGGTCAAAGCTTTTCATCTTTACAAAAACCTCATCCCCTAATTGGTAGGTTTTCCCTGTAGTATCACCGACCATCGAAAAACTATTAGGATCGAATTCATAATAGTCGTCTTTTAAATCAGAGATCCTTACCATACCTTCACACTTGTTTTCTATAATTTCAACATAGATGCCCCACTCCGTAACTCCAGAAATGACCCCTAAAAACTCTTCGTCAAATCGTTCTTCCATGTATTTTATCTGCATATACTTAATGGAATCCCTTTCAGCATTTGTGGCTAAAATTTCCATATCACTAGCATGTTTGCATTTACGTTCGATGATTTCCGCATCCACAGCGGAACCACCATCGAGATAATGTTGTAGTAAACGATGCACCATTACATCTGGATAACGACGAATCGGTGAGGTAAAATGTGTGTAGAAATCAAAACCTAATCCATAATGGCCTATATTTTGCGTTGTATACATAGCCTTACTCATCGTTCGAATAGTCAAGGTATCCACTAAGTTCTGCTCTTTCTTTCCTTGCACATCTTCCAGTAAGTTATTTAAAGAGCTCGTGAGGCTTTTTTTGTTCTTCATATCAATACTATATCCAAACTTTGATATAACGCCTTGTAATTGCATTAATTTCTCTTCATCTGGATCATCATGTATACGATAGACAAAAGTTTTCTTTTGTTTTCCAATAAATTCAGCGACTTTGCGATTGGCAAGTAACATGAATTCTTCGATGAGTTTATTGGCCTCTTTAGAAGTTTTGAAATAAACACCAATCGGCTCATTATTGTCATTTAAATCAAACTTCACCTCCACCTTATCGAAGGAAATTGCACCAGCATCCATACGTCGTTTACGCATAATTTTAGCTACATCATTTAATGTTATAATAGCCTCTGAAATACGCGTATCCACCTGGTATTGCTCCCCAGTTAAAGAAACTCGTTGTGGAATAGTATTGGATTGGGTTTCAATAATCGACTGTGCCTCTTCATAGGAAAATCTTGCATCGGAATAAGTTACGGTTCTACCGAACCACTTATCAAGGATCTGACCCTGAGGATTCATTTTAAATACAGCAGAAAAAGTATATTTTTCTTCATGAGGCCTTAGGGAACAAGCATTGTTTGAAAGAATCTCGGGAAGCATCGGTACGACCCTATCCACTAAATATACAGAGGTTGCTCTACTATAGGCTTCTTCTTCTAACACCGAATCAGGGTCGATGTAAAAAGATACATCAGCAATATGAACTCCTACTTCAAAATTTCCATCTTCGAGAGGTTCAAAAGATAAAGCATCATCAAAATCTTTTGCATCTTTCGGATCAATGGTGAAGGTAAGAACTTTGCGCATATCACGTCGTTTACTAATTTCATCTTCTGTGATCGAAGTATTGAGTGTATTGGTATAATGAGTCACCTCTAATGGAAAGTCATATGGTAATCCATACTCTGCTAAAATGGCGTGCATTTCTGTTTCATGTTCACCGGGAATACCTAATACTTCAATTACCTTACCAACAGGAGAATCCGCCTTCTGGGGCCATTCTACCAGCTCCACGATTACCAGTTCACCATCTTTTGCAGTACCGATATGCTCTATTGGAATATAAAAATCAGTATAAATCTTAGTATCCGAGGGTCTAAGAAATCCAAATTTTTCCTCCAAATCTAATAAACCTACAAAAGTATTTTTCTTACGTTCTAGTATTTTAGTGATCTCTCCCTCAGGATTCTTGCCATGTTTACGTCTTGGAAAAATATAGATCTCAACTTCATCCCCATCAAAAGCTCTGTTAATAGCATGACTTGGAATATAAACATCATCTTCCAATTCCTCAGTTATTACATAACCATTTCCTGAAGAAGTTAAATCTAAAATACCTTTGTAATAATTTCGTTTTACTAGGGCTTTAAATTTACCAGGTTCAATTTCTAAAATTCGCTTTTCTTTTTTAAGCTTACCGAGTTTCTTTATAAGCTCGTTTCTACCTTTTGTATCCTTTAAACCTAATTTTGAGGCGATTTGTTTGTAATTAAAACTTTTGTCTCGGTCGTTTTCCAAGACTGTAAATATTCCTTTAGTGAGCTCGTTTTTAAATTGTTTATAAGCTCGTTTTTTTCTTTTTGACATATAATATTTTTGATTCTTTAAGGTACAAATAATTAGTTTATACCGAATTCATTTTTTGTGGAACAGTAAGATTTTTAGTAAATAAAAGCAACACTTGGGTCCAATAGAAAATAAAATCGTAGATAAAAATTTGATTTTAAGTAATTTAAATTTACAATCATTTAGTAAAACTAACAGGTACGGTAGGCCAACACGTCCAGTTGAAGTTAAATTCAAATGATCCTTTCAAAGGAACTTCTATATATAATTCGTTAAAAGTAAGAAACTAAAACAACAAAATAGGTTTACTATGAAATGTTAACGCAATTTTAAATAAAAAAATCCTTAAATTTAACTAGAAGGCATAAATGAAAATTCCATGAAAAATTTCAAACTTGTAGCCACCTTTACCTACCCACACGAATGTTTTGTGCTAAAGAACGTACTTGATGATCAAGATATCCCGTTTTACCTTGAAAATGAAACTATGGTCGGTATCTCTCCATTTTATTCGAATGCTCTTGGGGGAATAAAACTTTTTGTCCACAACCATTACGTAGGCTATGTAAAGGAAATTTTAAAAAACCTCGAAGATCCTAACAATCATCTAAAAATCGTTTAATACACTAGTGGAAGCAAATTTTTACATCCATCATTTTATTTTTTAAAAGCAAGAAGAGTTATTCACTTATTAACTATTATAAACATATCTATTTTTTTCTTTAGAATTTTTAAAATAAAAATGATGCTTATGATTGTTTGTTAATTTGTAGCGTAACTTTTTGGCTTTTTATTTGGATATATCACTTATGGATACTTATGCACAGCTATTAACAATTCAAGTGCTATTTAATGGCTTGAAATTGAATAAAAAATGAAAGTTTTTGAACAGTTGTTAACAACTAAATTCACTGATTTTTTTTAATAAGTGTTTTTAAATTTCATTGTTAATAACCTCTTAAAAGTCGTTGATGAAATGTAGATTAAAAAGCAAAGAATGTACTTGTATTATTAGCAAATATTTACCATCAGTATTTTTAATTGAATTAACCAAATAAACTTAATAGATTTAGATAAATACATATCAACAATTCCATGTGTATTTTAATAAGTTGATTATCAAATTATTGTAAAATTAAATTAACATGGGTGTTCATAAAGTTAAAAGCATGGTATTTGTTAACTTTGTGAAAGATCAATTACATTAAAATTATGAAAATAGCAATTGGAAATGACCACGCTGGTACCGAGTATAAAATGGCTGTTGTAGCGTATCTTGAATCTAAAGGAATCGAAGTTTTAAATTTTGGAACTGATAGTTTGGATAGTGTAGATTACCCAGATTTTGTTCACCCTGTTGCCTCGAAGGTGAACGATAAGCAAGTGGATCTTGGGATCTTAATATGTGGATCTGGAAATGGGGTTGCAATGACTGCTAATAAGTACCAAAATGTACGAGCAGGGTTGTGCTGGAATAAGGAAATAGTACAATTAATAAGGGAACATAATAATGCCAATATATTATGTATTCCAGCGAGGTTTACTGCCGTCGCTCAGGTTATTGAAATGGTACAAGTGTATTTAGAAACAGCATTTTTAGCGGGTCGTCATGCCAATCGTATTGGAAAGATCCCATTGCAATGTTAAATTCTTATAATGACTAGAGGCAAAACTACTATTGTTACTGGAAAGAATTTAATACTTTCAATTATTTTAAATGTTCTGATAACTACCGCTCAAATTATTGGTGGTCTTATATCAGGTAGTTTGTCTTTATTATCCGATGCACTTCACAATTTTACGGATGTTATTTCTTTAGTCATTAGTTATGTTGCCCATTACTTAACAGGTAAAAAAGCCTCGCACCACATGACCTTTGGCTATAAGCGAGCTGAAATTATTGCTGCTTTTATCAATGCAATTACCTTAGTGGTAATAGCTATATTTCTGATTATTGAAGCTTTACAACGCTTTTCCGATCCGAAAATAATTGATTCCAATCTAGTGATATGGCTGTCGGTAATTGGCATATTAGCCAATGGATTTAGCGTTTTGCTTTTAAAAAAGGATGCCAAGAGAAATCTAAATATGAAATCAGCATACCTACATTTATTTACGGATATGCTGGCTAGTGTAGCCGTCCTTTTGGGAGGGTTTCTTATGAAATTTTTTGATTGGTTCTGGATCGATAGCGTACTTACATTTCTAATTGCAGTATATCTAATTTTCGTTGGTTGGAATTTGCTGAGATCATCCACTAAAATGCTCATGCTTTTTACACCAGAACATATCGATATTAAGGAAATTGTTCGAGAGGTTCATAAATTACCAAAAGTTGGTAAATTACATCATATTCATGTGTGGTATTTAAATGATGATGAACTTCATTTAGAGGCACATTTAGATTTTAGAGAAAATATTGACCTGGAATCCTTTAATATTATATTAGAGTGTATTGAGGAGGTTCTTCACGAAAAATTTGGGATTAACCATATAACTATTCAACCAGAGTATAATAAAATTGATCCTAAGGATACCATTGTACAAGACTAGGTAATTAAGAAAAATATGGATATTCAGATAAAGACTTTTGAGCAGTTGACAAAAGAGGAATTATATGAACTTTTGGCTCTTCGAAGTGAAGTTTTTGTCGTGGAACAAGAATGCGTCTATCAAGATATAGATTTTAAAGACCAAAAGGCATTACATGTATTGGGCAAAAAAAATGGGCAACTTATGGCCTATACGCGTGTTTTTAATGCGTATGATTATTTTGAAAAAGCGAGCATTGGAAGGGTACTAGTGAGTGGTCGCCACCGAGAACACGGTTATGGTCATATGATACTAAAAGCCTCGATTGAAGCTATATATAGTTATTTTAAAAAGCAACCGATTCTAATTTCGGCACAACAGCACCTCGAGCAATTTTACAATCTACATGGGTTCTTCACTATTGGAGATGGATATTTGGAAGATGGAATTCCGCACATCAAGATGCTTAAGGATCAATCTTAATCATTTTTTTATCCATATTTAAATCAGCTAACATGGAGTTGGTAAATTTATAATGCCCTCTGGTGGTGATAATTTTAAACCTATAAGATTTCATTTTACTTAAAACATCTAGGAACATCCATTTGGATTTTAAAAGATTTGGTTTTTCTGATTTTAAACTGATTTCAAAAAAGTGCTTAATTCCATTTTTATCAGCTACTATATCGGGAGTTATAACCACATCGCTTCCTTTTTTAGTAAAGGATTTAGGAATTTCGTATCCTTCTAGATCGGCTTTTATATTATTATATCCGCGATTTTGAAGATATTGAACCGTCCTATTAAGAAAGTCAGTGTTATTTATTTTTTCTGATTTTATCATGCTAATAAGGTAAGTAATATTTGTTAATTATCAAATTATCAACTAGTTAAAATTTTTTTTAATAAATTATCTTGCACCAATATATAGTGCTAATTTTACTATTTTTACAGATTTGTCAATACCACTGGCTACTTCAATTTCAAAGGTCAACATCTAAAAATTTTAAAATCGAGGATCTTTTTCATAATGTTTTCTAAAAACAGAGATAAATAAAAGTTAAACAAACATTTCCAATACTGCTGTTTGTTTAACTTCAAGGAGACTAATATCTACTAAATGATTTTACTCAATAAAATTGTACTGCAATCAGGATGCTTACTGCTATATTATTTATCTGCCCTGGCCCAGGAGTCAAACCTGAAGGTTTTTATATACCAGAATGATAAGGTAGTTGAGCATTTTGGTATTGCCAATATCAGTCGTTCGCTCGAAGGACAATTTATTGATGGTACTCATTTGATAATGGCAAATGAAGGAGATGAATTATTTATAGCTTCTAAAGAGTTTAAGAACTTTTATAAGATTGTAAGTAAAGTAGATATTTCACTAGGTTATATTGAAGTCTATATGGATCATGGGGTGATTGCTCTAGATGAAGTTGTCCTGCATCAACGTAAATTATCTTACGGTACATTTACCGATTATAAAACGAACACTTATACCCCTGCAGCGGCGCGATTAAAAACAGCAACTAAATTATATTATAAGGACAAACCAAGATTCATAGGATCTTTTCCTTATGATAATAACGGCATAAGGATCGCGTTGGATCCTTTGTTTAACATGATTAATGGTCGTACTAAGAGACTTAAAGAGGAACTAATAGCAGAACAAAGCGATAGGATTGTCACCTTTCTTAATTCTAATTACAGAAAGTTTATCCTAGAAGAACTGGACCTTCCTAAATACCAGTATTATTTATTCTGTTATTACGTTTCAGATCATAACACAGAAATTCACCAAATCAGTGATCATAAGCGTGTGGAATTTCTCCTTAGAGGCTTATATTTTGATTTTTTGCAACAACTACATTAGTTGAATAATTGGAACTATTTCAACACCTGTTGGTACTTTATTGGGTTATTTAATAAGACAGTTGATTTTGCAATTGCTTGATCATTTTTGAGATAGTAATCATAAAGACCGTCCCTATAGAAATAGCGGACAATGAGCTCATCTTCAATATTTTTTTGAATGCTCGCCTTGTATTGATCTAACGAGCTGAGTTTACTGTTCTCCATATCATCAAGTAGTGTTTGGTAATCAGCCTTGATTTCAGGACCATACTCGTCGATTTCATCACTTTGCATTATTTTTTTTAAGGCTTTCTCAGTGTTGGTTTGGTAGGAAAAACCACGCGATTTTACAAAGGATTTAAACTGTTGGTAATCGGAATTTGTAAAATTAAAATCGGCAATATTTTTAATAGGATGATTGTAGTAATAATGGGTCGCATAGTCGAAAATTACTTGGTTCTCAACAAGTGCTGCTGTTAGGCTATTGTCTTTTAGGTGATCTATGGTTATATCAGGGGTTATACCTCCCCCATCATATACTTTGCGTCCGTTACGAGTGTGAAATTCATTAAAATCCTTTTTGACTATCGCATTGCCTTGATCATCGCGGTTCCAGTAATCGGTCGATTGTATACAGCGCCCACTTGGGGTATAATATCTTGAGATGGTCACCTTTAATTGGGTTCCATAGTTCAGTTTTATAGGACGTTGTACCAATCCTTTTCCAAAGCTCTTGGCACCAACGATAATGGCACGATCCAAATCCTGTAATGCCCCACTTACAATTTCACTGGCGGAGGCACTTCTTCCATTGATCAAAACAACCAATGGGATTTGAGTATCAACTGGTTTTTTACGGGTATGGTATTGCTTGTTGAATTTTTTTACTTTGGATTTGGTACTGACTATTAATTCATTTTTAGGCACAAATAAATTACATACTTCAATGGCTTCTGTTAGCAGTCCTCCCGGATTATTTCGTAAATCCAAAATAATTTTTTGTGCTCCCTTTGATTTTAACTCTTCCAGTGCGTCTTTGGTCTGGCTCGCCGCTTTACTGTTAAATTTAGATAGTACAATATAACCGGTTTGCTGATCGATCATATTGAAATAAGGTACCGCATCAATTTCAATTTCTGCTCTGGTAACCGTAGTAGTTTTTAATACACCCTGACGTTTGTATTGGATGGTCACATCGCTTTTATTTGAACCTTTTAAAAGCTCTGTGGCCTCTTCTTTAAGTTTACTGACATCTGTATCCCCAATGCGGACGATTTCGTCTCCAGCCTTTAAACCAGCTTTATCCGCTGGATATCCCTTATATGGTTCAATCACTAAAAGTTTCCCTTCGAAATTCCTTACCACAGCACCAATTCCTGAGTACTCCCCTGCCGTATTGATTTTAAAGCCCTCTACGTCCTGTTCATTCATAAATTGAGTGTACGGATCCAATTCTTCCAACATACTCTTAATAGCCGTATCCATAAGCTCAGCTGGATTTGTTTCATCGACATAGTTCATGTTGAGTTCCTTGAACATGGTGGTGAAGATCTCGAGTTGCTTCGCGATTTCAAAAAAATCATTTTTAAAACTACTTGATACAACTAGGATTGCTAATGTAACAATGGGTATAAGTATTTTCTTTTTCATCTTGAATTGATTTTTAGGGCTAACTTAAGAATTTAATTGCTGCTTAAACTTCTCTGAAAGCTTCACCAAAGTATTTTGAAGTTCATCAAAAATAGGCATTTTATTTCCAGTATATAAAAATATAAAAGCATAACAATCACTTGTACCTTCTTCAGAAAATAAAATTTTATTTTGGCGGTAAACCTCCCGAATAAGCCTTTTGATACGATTTCTATCCACCGCTTTTTTAAAGGATCTTTTTGATACGGAAACCGCTACTTTTATGGCTGTATTTGGAACATGCTCCGTCTTAAGATACACTAACCGCAGTGGATATTTAGACACAGAAGACCCTTGGGAAAATAACTTTCCAATTAGAATTTTGTTTTTGAGCCGCTGCTCCTTGCCTAAGGATTGATCCATTGGTTTGATTTGATGAGTAAAAATAAGAAAACCTCCCTTAGGAGGCTTCTAATTTTGGCTTAAAGTAACGCGCTGTGTTATTAATCGAATTGAACTGTGTTGTTTGAACGGTCCACATCAGCCATTAAATTGGATGGATCGATGACAACAGCCTTTATACTACTTTTTGGTTTTTCAATTTCAAAACTATAATCTGGATTACCCCAAACCCAGTCTTGAAGTACGTTGCGTTTCACCTGGAAAGGATTACTTTTTTCCCCATACATCATCTGAAGTGGAATATAAAAATACTCCATAGTACCGTCTTGGTAGAATACCATTACATCTATTGGCATTGGCATTAAACCAATACGTTTAAGTTTAACAGTGGTATTTTGATCCTTAGTTGTAACTTCCTCAATGGCGTAGTCAATTGTATTGGTGGTTTTAGTCCAGTCGGTCAAATACCAATTTAGGTTGGTACCTGACACCTTCTCTGCAACCCTTATAAAGTCATTAGGTGTTGGGTGGGTATATTTAAATTCATCATAATATTTACGGAGCGTTTCCATGAGTTTTTCCTGTCCAATCACATAGCCTAATTGTGAAAGGAAGATACTACCCTTACTATAGGCAGCCACTGAATAAGCTGCATTATATGCATATCGATCCGCATGAGTACTCAACGGTTGCTCTTTCCCAGATTCTACGATATATTGATAGCTTCTATATGAATTTTTAAAAGGATTTGGTTCGTTATCACCGCTTATTTGATTCTCCGCCAAGGTGGAAATAAAGGTGGTAAATCCTTCGTCCATCCATGGATGAGCTGATTCATTTGTGGCTAAAAGTTGTTGGAACCAAGCATGAGCTAATTCATGCGCCGTAGTACCAAAAAGACTACCATAGTTTTCACCTCCAGTAATGAGCGTGCACATAGCATATTCCATTCCCCCGTCGCCACCTTGAATTACGGAATACTGTTCCCATGGGTAAGGTCCTATGTTTTTAGAAAAGAAGGTAAGTAATTGTGCAGTTGGTTCTTGCAGCTTTTTCCAGTTTTCAACTACCTTGTCATTGCCTTTATATAGAAAGTGGAGTGTTACACCTTCTGGAGTCTCCATGCGATCGTGAATATACTCAGGATCTGCAGCCCAAGCGAAATCATGTACATTATGGGCTTTAAAATTCCACGTCAAGGTCTTCCCTCTATGTCGTTTTATTTTTACCCCTTCATCTTGGTAACCGTATCCAATTTCATTGGCGTTTTGTAGAACTCCAGTTCCACCGAGGATATAATCTTTATCGATAGTTATACTTACATCATAATCTCCCCAAACACCGTGAAATTCTCTTGCGATGTAAGGGTCTGCATGCCATCCTTCAAAATCATATTCAGCCATTTTAGGATACCACTGTGTCATAGAAAGCGCTACACCATCCTTATTATTCCTACCAGAGCGTCTAATTTGAACTGGAACTTGACCAGAGAACTCCATATCAAAAGTGACTGTTTCTCCAGGTTTTATAGGGGTATCAAGGGGTACTACCAGCGTTGTACCTTCCTCTGAATACTGCAGGTTTTTTCCATTTTTAGTAAGGGATGAAACCTTTAAATATCCAATCTCATTGTCACTTAATTCAGCAATTCTGCTTTGGTATTTTGGGTTCTCTTTAGTTCCTAAATTGTTTACCATTCGTCTATCTGGATCTGGAATGGTTTGTAAACGCATATCCATTTCACTGCCAGGTTGAAAGGCGTTAAAATATAAATGATAAAAAACCCGATCCAAAGAATTGGGAGAATTGTTGGTGTATTTGATTTGCTGTGTACCAGTAAATTGAAATTTTTCAACATCCATAGCAATGTCCATTTTATAATCGGCACGTTGTTGCCAATAGGAAGCATTGGTGGAAGTTGCCACCTGTTTATAAGGTGGATCAACAGGAGATTTTGCCTGCGCATAAAGCGTTGTCGTTAGTGCGACTACAGTTAAAATTACTCGTCTCATATGATTTAGAAGTTTAGAAAAACGTCCCTAAAATGCGATGTTAAAGGGACGCTTATTTTATTATAATTTTACTTTACCATTGGCTACCTGGTCTGCTAGGATCATGGCGTTATACAGGTTTACCATTTTTCCTGATTTAGAAACTTCTCCAAATGGTTTGGTGTAGTTAGGATTTCCTCCTAAACTCACATTAATGTTTGCCGTAAGACCAGATTGCATGATAATCTGCTTTACTTGTGCTGCTTTTAGTTTTGGAAAGTATGAGCGAATTAAAGCTGCAACACCGGCAACTTCTGGTGCTGCCATAGAAGTTCCTTGCAAGTATTCATACTCATTACTTGGTGTGGTGGAATAGATTTTAACACCAGGGGCGAATACATCGACGTTGTCCTTACCGTAGTTTGAGAAGGAAGCGATAAGTTCCGTTCCATATTTAGGATTAAGTGCCCCAACAGTTAGGAAGTTATCAGCGATCTCTTCACTGTTATTTTCGTTGTCATTTGGATAGACATTATTTTCATCCAAATCCAATCCTTCATTACCAGCTGCTTTTACAATTAGAACATCTTTAGAAGCTGCATATTTAATAGCCTCCCATACCCATTCTTTGTTTGGAGAGAAGTATTTTCCAAAACTACCGTTGATTACTTTAGCTCCGTTGTCCACGGCATAACGGATCGCCAAGGCAACATCTTTATCGTACTCATCACCATCTGGAACAGTACGAACAGACATGATTTTTACATGCTCTGCAACGCCGTTCATTCCAATACCATTGTTTCGCTCTGCTGCAATAATCCCAGCAACGTGTGTTCCGTGTTTAGAATGTTCTCTATTACCCATTACATCGTTATTACCATAGTCAGTATCTTCGATGTTTTCAGGATCATCACCTACGATGGATCTTCCGTCGTAATCTTTGTTAAGATGGTAATTTAAACGGTTAGAGAAATACTCAATTCCGCCATTGAGTTCTTCTTTTAAAGCTTCCACTGACTCTTCGAAAGAAAGCATTTGACTCATAGCAGCTTTAGCTTGAAGTACTTTTTCATCTTCTGATTCAAGTTCCTCAAGATCCTTTTGAGTATACACCTTTTTTCCTAATGTTTTTTGAAGCAATTCATCTGCCTGCGTCACGTTTTGCAGTATTTGTTCGTAACGTGTTTTGTTTTGTAAGGTTTTGTCGTATTCTTTTTCGTACTCTTCTTTAGCACGTTTGTACAGATCAGATCCATCATCTCCTTTACTTACAATTCTCACGTACTCTAATTGTTCGTGATTGGCTTCTCCTAAAAAGTTCCATCCGTGTATATCGTCTACAAATCCGTTATTGTCATCATCAATATTGTTCCCTGGAATTTCATCCTCATTGACCCAGATAACATTTTTTAAATCTTCGTGTTCAATATCGACTCCTGAATCTAAAACACCGACAATTACAGTAGTAGGTGTAAGATCTTTGATGGTATTAAAAATAGCATCGTATGCTTTTTCGACACTCATTCCTGGAATGGTATCTGTGACCAGATCACTATGCCCCCAATGCTTTAATTGAGCATCACTTAATTCGGTCGTTTTTTGGGTGGTTGCCAGCGTATTGGTCTCTGGCGAAAGTAAAATAGCAGGAGATCCGCACCCCACCAAAAGCGTCGTAGTTATTGCCCCTAGAGCAAAGGATTTTTTAATATTCATCGTTTAAAATTTAATTAAATAATTCACTAAATGTAAAGGTTTTATGAAGTCTTACTCCTTTTTCAGTTTGTTGAAGTGTACAAATTTCATGATGAGCATCATGCTCAAACATAACATAAAAATTATTCACTACGGCGGTGTTTAAAAACGTTTCTTTTTCCTTTAATGTAAGCAATGGTCTGGTATCGTAACCCATCACATAAGGTAAAGGGATGTGACCTAAAGTAGGAAGTAAATCCGCAGCAAAAACTAAGGTTTTGCCCTTATACGTAATGTGTGGAATCATTTGTTTGTCTGTATGCCCGTCTACTAAAAGTATATCAAAACCAACGGGCGTGTTTTGTATATAGTCTGAACCTTGTGTGTCAATAAATTTTAATTGACCACTTTGTTCTAAAGGAAGAATATTTTCTTTTAAGAAAGAAGCTTTCTCTCTTGCATTGGGATTGGTTGCCCACTTCCAGTGATCTTGATTGGTCCAAAAGGTGGCGTTTTTAAAAGCAGGTTCGTACAACCCTTTTTTGTTTATCTGAACACTTCCTCCACAGTGGTCAAAGTGCAAATGTGTCATAAATACATCAGTGATATCATCGCGATGAAAACCGAGTTTTTCCAAAGAACCATCCAAATGATGAGGTCCCCAGAGATGGTAATGACTAAAGAATTTATCGGATTGTTTATTTCCGAGTCCCGTATCTATTAGGATGAGTCTATCGCCCTCTTCAATAAGAAGAGACCTAGCTGCGATATCAATCATATTATTTGTATCGGCAGGATTTGTTCTATTCCATAAGGATTTAGGAACTACGCCAAACATTGCACCACCATCCAATTTGAAATTCCCTGTTTCTACGGTATATAAAGTCATATAGAGTACTTAGTTTGATTCCAATCGAAACTCTCCAAAAATAAGGAATACTTCCTATAATTATCAGCCCTTTTTTTAATATTATGTAATCTTTAACAAAGTTAATAGACCAATCTAATCGAATGGACAATTTTTACCAAGATAAAGTAAAATACTAGCGATTGTTTTTTATTTTATTTTATTTTAGCATGGAAATAGAAAAAACGTTGGAGAATGGATAAATTTTTGGAAGTTTTAGAGCACGAATTTCATTTGCCCCTAGGTAATCCCGTTTTGGTATTTTCGCTAATCTTATTTATCATATTAATTGCTCCTCATGTATTTAAAAGACTGAATATTCCTGGTGTTATCGTATTGATCGTTTCTGGTATTATCATTGGTCCTTTTGGTCTTGGAATTTTGGAAGAAAACGCGGCTATTGAACTCTTTTCAACCATTGGTTTGATCTACATCATGTTCATCGCAGGGTTGGAACTTGACATGAATGAATTCAAGGTCAATAAACATAAAAGTTTACTTTTTGGAATCTTTACCTTCGTACTTCCTTTAGCTATTGGTTTTCCAGTGGTTCATTATTTACTTGGGTATGACTTTAACACTAGTTTTTTAACCGCTAGTATGTTTGCCACCCATACCTTGCTAGCCTATCCGGTAGTGAGTAGATTAGGAGTTGCAAAGGATCAGGCGATCGCCATTACAGTTGGAGGGACGATCTTAACGGATACAGCAGTTTTAATTGTTTTGGCAATTATTCTAGGAAATGCACAGGAAGGTGGACTCACCATGGATTTTTGGATTCGACTCATTATTTCATTAGCGATTTTCTCCGCAATTATTTTTATGGTTATTCCAAGGGTTGCAAAGTGGTTTTTTACCTCCATGGAGAAGGATCAACACTCCCATTATATATTTGTACTGGCCATGGTGTTTTTCGCTTCATTTTTGGCGGAATTGGCAGGAGTAGAACCGATCATCGGAGCATTCTTAGCTGGACTGGCTTTAAATGGTTTGATTCCGCATTCATCGGCCCTGATGAATCGTATAGAGTTTCTAGGAAACTCCCTATTTATACCCTTCTTTCTAATTAGTGTGGGGATGCTTGTGGATGTAAGTATCATTCTAGAGGGATGGAATGCTATTATTGTTGCGCTCACCCTATCAGGGGTCGCTATATGTGGAAAATGGGTTGCAGCTTTTTTAACCCAACAAGTATTTCGCTATTCTCCAACACAGCGAAAAATGATTTTTGGTTTAAGTAGTGGTCATGCTGCTGCTACCTTGGCCGTTATTATGGTTGGTTACGAAGCCGAAATTTTAGATATCACCATTTTAAATGGTACCATTATTCTCATTTTAATTACCTCCATTGTGTCGACCTTAGTGACTGAAAATGCCGCTAAAAGGATGGTTAAAGAAGAAGAAAATGAAGATTTAAATTCAGCTAGAAATAGCTCGACATTTAAAAAGGAGAGTATTTTGCTGCCCATTGCAAATATTGTAAACTTCGATAAACTATTAGAATTTGCCATTTTGGTAAAGGATAAAGCTTCTAATAATCCTGTACGGATATTAACGGTTGTTCCCAATAATGAGGAAGCAGAACTTAATATTGCACAAGCAAATAATAAACTTGAAGGCTTTGTTAGACAGGCTTCTGCATCTGAAACGGAGGTTAAGATTATATCAACCATTGATCAGAGTATCTCGGTAGGGATCTCTAGGGCTTCTAAGGAACACATGGCAGATTTATTGATTCTCGGATGGCCAAATACCTCTGGAATTATCAATCGTGTGGTTGGAAGTAAAATGGAAAAGATTATCCGATCTACAAACAAAACGATATTCATCTGTCACTTGTTACAGCCATGGGGAACTCATAAACGATTATATGTAGCTGTTCCACCTGCGGTAGATCAGTTGACTGGATTTGAACTTTGGTTGAAAAAAAGCATTCGTCTTTCAAAGGAATTGAGTGCTGAAATGATTGTTCATTGTGATGAGCAAACAAGACAAAGCATTGAAGAAATGATTAAAAGATTAAATCTAAAGGCGCCCATTGTATTCAACTCATTTGATGATTGGGATGACTTCTTATATTTGGCTAAGGACATGCATGAGGACGATGTACTTATGGTGGTTTCAGCGAGAAAAACGAGTCCATCCTATCATGCATACTTTGAGAAGTTACCAGGTAAATTGGATAAGTACTTTAAAGAAAATAGTAAGATAATCGTATATCCTCAAGATTAATAGAGACAGCGTAACAACAGCGAAATGTTTTTTAAAAAGAATATAATGGGAAATGTAAAGAAACTACTGCTATTTTTGGCAGTATTGTTTGCAATTCTATTTGGTTCTGTTAGTGAAATCCGACTTGATAAATCGGGAAATTCTGCTAAGAAACTTTCACCCTTACAGTACATTTCCATTGATGAAACTGAAATTCCAGAAGGATTAGCGGAAATTGAAATCGACACCTTACTAACCAATAATTTTCGAGTGAATATCCATAACTGGACCAATACAGATCGGATTTATCATCTTGTCAGTAAGCCTGGCACCATTGTGAAAAGCAAATACAAGGGCATTACTTCTAATTTAAAGATCTATTACAAAAAGCAATTAATCTTTGATCAGTACTTGGATAAAGTCATTTTTGAAGAACCTGAGGAATCGTCCTTTTGGGAGCATGCTATTCTTCAAACTGTAGCGGTAGATGAACTTAGATCGATTAAAGAACCTTTGATACATATACGCTTTTACAACCCTGTTCAAAATGCCTTTAAAGCCTATCAAATAACGGTGGATTGCAGGGGTGCTTACGACTTAGAATTTATCGATGGGATCTATCTTTCTTAAAACATTGTAGAAATTTCAAAAATGTTCTTTAGGATAAGGAGTATATTTTACTGATAGGTCATTTTAACTACGACCTATCAGTCGACAATTAATCATTTAATTTCAATACCGCCATAAAGGCCTGTTGTGGGATCTCTACATTCCCTACTTGACGCATACGCTTTTTACCTTTTTTCTGCTTCTCTAATAATTTTCGTTTTCTAGAGATATCACCGCCATAACACTTGGCCGTAACATCCTTACGAAGGGCTTTGACAGTCTCTCTGGAGATAATTTTGGCTCCAATGGCTGCTTGTATCGGAATATCAAATTGCTGTCTTGGAATCAACTCTCTTAGCTTTTCTACCATTTTTTTACCAATGTCATAGGCGTTATCGGCATGGACAAGCGCAGAAAGCGCATCCACTGAATTCGAATTGATAAGAATATCCACCTTAACCAATTTTGAAGCGCGTAAGCCAATGGGCGAATAATCGAACGATGCGTATCCTTTAGAAACCGTTTTTAAGCGATCGTAGAAATCAAATACAATTTCTGCTAGTGGCATATCAAAGTGTAGTTCTACACGCTCAGGTGTCAGATACGTTTGATTCGTTATAATCCCTCTTTTTTCGATACACAGCGACATTACTGGGCCTACATAATCCGCTTTGGTAATAATGGAGGCTTTTATAAAAGGCTCCTCAACCCTATCTAATTTAGAAGGATCTGGAAGATCAGAAGGGTTATTAACCACAATGATTTCTTCAGGATTTTTTTTGGTATAGGCATGGTAACTTACGTTAGGCACTGTAGTGATAACGGTCATGTCAAACTCACGCTCTAGACGTTCCTGAATAATTTCAAGGTGTAACATTCCTAAAAACCCACAACGGAATCCAAATCCTAGAGCGGCGGAACTCTCCGGTGCGAAAACCAAGGAGGCATCGTTGAGCTGTAATTTTTCCATGGCACTACGAAGTTCTTCGTAATCTTCCGTGTCCACAGGATATATACCAGCAAATACCATAGGTTTTACATTTTCAAAACCTTCAATCATATTTTGAGTAGGATTTGCAGCATCGGTAATGGTATCACCTACTTTGACTTCTCTAGCGTCTTTAATTCCAGTAATTAAATATCCAACATCTCCAGATTTAATACTTTGTTTTGGGAATTGTGTAAGTTTTAATGTTCCTACTTCATCGGCAAAATAGGTCTTTCCAGTGGCAAGGAACTTAATTTTCTGCCCTTTTTTAATTTCTCCATTAATTACTCTAAAGTAAGTTTCCACCCCTCTAAATGGATTGTAAACTGAATCGAAGATCAGCGCTTGTAAAGGCTCCTCAACATTACCCTTTGGAGCTGGTACCCTATCTATAATAGCTTCTAAAATCTCTTGAATACCAATACCGGTTTTAGCACTTGCAGGTATTACTTCCTCTGGATCGCATCCAAGAAGGTCTACAATATCATCGGTAACTTCCTCTGGATTAGCACTAGGCAAATCCACTTTGTTCAGTACAGGAATGATTTGTAAATCGTTCTCTAGAGCAAGGTATAGGTTTGATATGGTCTGCGCTTGAATACTCTGTGCAGCATCCACCACAAGCAGTGCGCCCTCGCAAGCAGCAATAGAACGGGAAACTTCATAAGAAAAGTCTACGTGACCAGGGGTGTCGATTAAGTTTAACACATAGGTTTGGCCTTTGTGTACATATTCCATCTGTATGGCATGGCTTTTTATGGTAATACCACGCTCACGCTCCAGGTCCATATTATCCAACAACTGATCCTGTTTTTGGCGTTCGGTAATGGTACCAGTAAAATCCAACAGACGATCCGCCAAGGTGCTTTTACCATGGTCAATATGCGCGATAATACAAAAGTTTCTAATGTGCTTCATATAATTTACCTATAGCCCTTTAAATAACGGGAAATTAAGTTTGCAAATATAAGTTATTTTAGTAGGTATAAATAAGATATTAAAGATATTTGAGAACTAAAAAAATGCAAGGGGATTCAGTAAATCAGTGGGTTATAACTTTTTTAGATTAATTCATACAAACAAATGAGTAAAAAGTGTCCCTTTAAAGTCACCTATCATGTTCTTTAAACTTCCCTAAGACACTACCATTTCAGGGTTGTTCCTATGATTCGTCGCCATAAAACCAGTGTAGAATTAAGTAAATATCGGTAAAAAATTCTATATTTATGCACTAAAAGTTACTAGAGTATGTCCCATCTCAAAAAAATTCTACTTATACTGATACTTTCTGTGGGTTATTTTTCTAATGCCCAAGAAATTAGAATTAGTGGGAGGGTTATTGATCAACAAGAGAATCCTATTTATTTTGCGAATATCGTGTTGCTGAATCCGAATGATTCTATTTTAGTCCAAGGGACTTCTACTAATGAGGATGGAACATTTGCCCTGGAATCCCTTCACTCAGGGAATTATATTTTACAAGCTTCTTATATAGGATACATTTTGTATTCAACATCCCTTAACATTACTACCGATACTGAACTTTCTGACATTGTATTAAAAGTAGATACACAAGAACTTCAAGCAGTAGAAGTCACTAAGGATCTCCCTGTTTTAGAAAAAAAAGCAGGAAAGTTGGTCTTTCATGTGGCCAATACTAGTTTGAGTTCTCTTTCTTCCTATGAGATTTTGCAACAAACACCAGGGGTACTGACAATGGGAGATGTTATTTCCATAAAAAATTCCAAAACTACCGTATATATTAATAATAGGAGGGTGTACTTAGATGACTCGGAACTAAAATCTTTTCTTCAGAGTTATGCTGGTTCTAATGTATCTGATATTGAAATAATCTTAAATCCATCATCAAAATATGATGCTGATAGTGGGTACATTATAAATATCCAAACCAACAAGAATGTATCAGTGGGGTATAAGGGATCGCTTGAAGGAACGTATAAGCAAGGAGTTTATTCAAAGTACGGTTTAGGAACGAATCACTATTACAAGAGTAACTTTTTAGACATTTATGCGGGATACAACATAAATCAACAAAAGTGGTATAAAGAAGATCAGGGGTACATACAATTTTATCAAGCCCAGCAATTGGACGATTACTGGGAGTGGGATATGTATAAAACCTCAAAGTATACCAGTCATCACCTCAACACAATTTTTGATTTTACCTTGGATGATAGTAATTTTTTAAGTCTTAGTACCAATGTGAGTTTTCAACCAAATCATCACGTAGACAACCAGGTACAAACTAGGAATTACACCAGTACAAGAGATTATATTGGAGGTAATAACGCTTTAGGAGTTCTTGAGAATGACAATACAAATATTGCCGTAAATGCCACCTATACCAAGGAAATTAATGATCGAAATTCACTTTCGCTACAGACCAATTATGTGTATTATCATGATACATCCACTCAAGGATTAAACACTTCGTTTTTCGATGCAAATGAAGAACTTTCTCAAGAGAACTTTCTAGAAACCGACGGGGATCAGCAAAATACTATTTTCACGGCTCAGGGAGATTATAGCATGGAAATGCAAACGGAGAGTTTGCTGGATTTTGGAGTGAAATTCGCCCGCATTAGTTCCAAAAGTGAAATGCTTTATATCGGATCCTATGTTCCTATCAACGCCTCAGATGACCATTTTAAATATCAGGAGAACAATCTATCCTTGTATGTCAATTATTCCAAAGACTGGGATACATGGTCTTTTCAAACCGGTGTGCGAGGGGAATCCACATCTATCTCAGGTGTATCTCAAGCCCTAGGAGAAATCAATGGACAGGATTATTTTGAACTCTTTCCAAACATAGGTCTACAGCATCAATTAAGTGAAAACCATCTTCTTGGGATATATTATAAAAGAGGCATCAATAGGCCAAGATATCAGAGTCTTAATCCATATCGTTATTATATCAATGAGTACAATTTCATCAGTGGAAATCCTAATTTGACCAGGTCCATTGAAAACAGAGTAGGTTTAGAGTATACCTATAGCGACAACTTTATTTTCGATTTGTATTACCAAAATATTAAAGGGGATTTGAATCGGTTTAGTTTTCAGGACAATGAAAATAAATTTTTATACAACGCTTACTTTAATGCCGAAGAGTTTTATCAGTACAGTCTTGATTTTACGTATTACAGTTATATTACTAAGAATTGGTTTGTAAGTCTTTATAGTTCTGCTTATTATTATAATATTGGGTTTGAGGCTATTGAGAGCGATCCGGAAGTAGTAAACTTAGACACTTTTGGTTTTTTTGGACAGTTGAACAATTGGGTAACGCTATCAAAAGATCGAACTTGGAGAGCGACTGTTAATTTGGAGTACTTGACCGGTTTTTATTTTGGAAATTATTACCTCAATAACCGTTTTAAAACCTCTGTTGGTCTTCGCAAACTCATCTGGGAGGGCAGAGGAGAATTTAACATGAACTTAGCGGATGTGTTTAATTCGGTAAATGTGCCCTTAAAGATCGATTATTTAAATCAGAACAATTGGTACTCGGCTAGACCCGAAACCAGAGTGTTGACCTTAAGTTTTAAGTATAAATTTGGGAATTATAACTTAAAGGATAATCAAAGAGATCTCGAAATTAAAGAACAGCAACGCTTAGAGGAGGAAGCGGAACTGTAATGAGGCTTTTTCAGAAATTACTGCAAAAGGCTCGTGCGTTCCCAATTATTCTTTATTTTGCAATTTAATTAGCAGTATTTTACGATGAGGAATTTTAAGTTAGGCATTGGGTTAATTTATCTAGGGATATGGGTATTAGCGGGTTGTCAAACCAATACGGATCCTGGCAAGGTTACCGAAATAGCACAGCTTACCCAAGAGATTAAAACCCAATACGCACCCGATTCTCGGGTGGCTATTTTTGATATTGAACCAACGGCATCCAACGAGTCTTATATATTAAAGGGATCCACGAATATTCCTCAGGCCTTAAGTACTTTAAAAGAGAAACTTTCAGCACTAAATATAGTATTTATCGATAGTGTTACGGTATTACCAGCCGCTGAATTAGAAGGAAAAACCCAAGGGATTATTGCATTGTCCGCTGCCAATTTAAGAGCTACACCGAGGCATTCAGCAGAACTAGTTACCCAAGGAACTCTTGGAATGCCTGTTCGCATTTATAAAAAACAAGACCATTGGTATCTAATACAAACCCCAGACAATTACATTGCTTGGGTAGATTCTGGTGGGGTGGTTCCTATGGATAGCACAAGCTATGATAATTGGATGCAAAGCGAGAAACTAATCTTTACCAAAACCTTTGGAAGTTCTTTTGCCCAAAAGAATGAATCGGGTCAAGTGGTATCCGATTTAGTAGCGGGTAATGTGCTTAAACTTATTGATCAACAAGAGGATTTTTATCAAGTTGAATTTCCTGATGGCAGAAAGGCATTTGTAGCCAAGTCTCAAGGGTTGCCTTATAAAGAGTGGCTAACATCCCTAGCGCAAACCAAGGAGAGTCTTGTAGCAACTTCAAAAACACTGATGGGGCTTCCATACCTATGGGGAGGAACCTCGCCAAAAGGAGTAGATTGTAGTGGGTTTACCAAGACTATTTACTTCCTTAATGGTTTGATCATACCACGTGATGCTTCCCAACAAATTCACCAGGGAATTTTGGTGGATCAAGACAAGGATTTTTCTAGGTTACAACCAGGGGATTTGCTGTTTTTTGGCAAGCAAGCCACTGATTCAACGAAAGAACGCATTGTCCATGTGGGCATGTGGATCGGAAACAATGAATTTATTCATTCCGCGGGAAGGGTTCATATAAGTAGTGTGGATCCAAACGATCCCAATTACGATGCCTATAACTTGAACCGATATATCCGTACAAAAAGAATCTTGGATCACAAGACAGAAGGGATTATTGATCTTAAAGATAGCTTATTATTCTAACACCTTACTGAAAGGCTTACAGTACAAGATCTTCAAAAAGATGATCTAGGGTGGCCTCTAAATCTGTACTGTAACCTGTGTGAGGCCTAGAGGTTTGTATGCAAGAGCTTCGAACTGCGGTGAGCCAGCGGAAACGTGAGGCTACATCCATGGCAGAAATACGACCACCGTCCTTGCTGGCCCTTGAAACCTTTTCAAAAGATTGAAGGTGCATCTCAAGTTCACTAATATCTAATTCTGTACAGTAGTGTTTTAATTTCTCTACTGGAATATAGTATTTTACCTTTAAGTATTTTTGCTGTTTACAAAACATTATGATCCCAACGTTTATAAATTCTTCGCGCTCCACTCTTGGAACTACGCGAATTACAGCATATTCATATAAGTGCTTGTCTTTCATGCTGGGCTTGTTTTACAAAAGATTCGGAATGTTTTAATCGGATGGCTAAAAATTCGAAGTAAATTTCCCTAAGTTCCTGTGGGGATAGTGCGGTTTCTTTCCATTGCAACCACTGATCTGGAATCAAGGCTACTAATTGCTGAAGAATGGATTCATTTAAAATGGACTTAAACTTCTCATTGGCCTTATCCAATTCATTTGCTTTTGGTAATAAGACATGATCTTTAATTAAAGGAAAAGCCGTCAGCGCCTGCTTTTCCCAATTGGTAAAAGCATGGTGAAAATAAAAGGAAGCTCCATGATCAATCAGCCATAATTCTTTGTGCCAAATCAACATATTGGTGTTTCTAAAGCTACGATCCACATTGGTAATAAATGCATCAAGCCACACGATTTCAGAAGCTAAACTTGCCGTAACGTCCATCACCAGTGGATCGAAATTAACCGCACCAGACAAAAAGTGCATTCCTAAATTAAGCCCTTCGCTAAACTTTAATAAGTCTTGAATTTCTTCGTCAGCCTCTGTTCGTCCAAAGGCCTCATCAAAATTTGCCAAGACCAGCTCGGGCATTTTAAAACCGAGAACACGTGCAAGTTCTCCACCGAGTAACTCCGCGATCAGTGCCTTTTCCCCATGTCCAGCGCCTTTAAATTTGATGACATATTTAAAGCTGTCATCTGCTTCCGCCAGGGCAGGTAATGAACCGCCTTCTCTAAGCGGTAGTATGTATCGCATGACATTAACGGATCTAAGATTAGCTATAGTTTCCATAAATCCTATCTATAAAAGCAAAGGTATAGAATTTAGAACGATCCAAATAAAAAAAGCCGTCATACAGTTGTATCACGGCTATATATTCAAAAGAAAATGTAACATGAGAAACCGCTTTACTGATCCCACCAAAGGATGCCATGTATTGGATCTTCTCCACCAAATTGACGGTCCACGGCTTGTTTATAATTTACTTCGTTGTTAAATGCTTCGTTATCAGGATAGGCCAAACGAGTTGGAACTGCGACTCCATTCGGCGTAACAAGTTTGTTGGGATAACCCGTTCTTCGCCATTCAGACCAGGCTTCATAACCAAACATGAACAAATGGACCCAACGCTGTGTTGCAATTTGTTCTAAAGCATTTCCTTGATCAAATGCGATCTCTGGCTGGGCTAAAAAACTTGACGCTTCAGCGCTGCTTCCTGTCCACTGCTCTATGGAGCTTTCGATCGCTTGCTTATAGTAGTTCTCAGGATCTCCAGAGATCCATCCATAGTGCGCCGCTTCGGCTAAAGCAAATGAAATTTGCGCATAGGTCATTAAGTATATAGGAGCATCTTGCGCGTATATGGCATCTCCTAGCAAGGAATATTCTTCTGTTCCGATGTGGTCTTCCTCCCCAAATTTTAAACCAACGTATAGTCCTTGTGTTCGGTTCGGGTTTCCGTAGACCTCTAGTCGTGGATCACTTACAGGTTTCATCATATTTACAAGGCCTTCTGTTAGTGCCCACCATTCTCTGTTTCTGTTGACTACTTGATCATACCAATAATTTTGATTATTTGCCTCTGCTAAATGGCGAAAGACAAAATTGTCCTCATTAGAGGTAAATACCCCATCGTTTAATGCGCTATTAAACTCTGTTTTTGCCAATGCAGGATTTACCTCCGATAGTCTCAAGGCCATTAATAACCGAGTCGAATTGGCAAACTTTTCCCATTTCGAGATAGAGCCATTATAGATGATATCATTGGATAGATCCCCGCTTACCATCATTTGCGTTGCTTGCTTTAATTGCTTAAAAAGATCCGTATAAATACTTTCTTGGGTATCGTAGGCTGGAGTGAAATTCTCATTTCCTTTTAAGGCTTCTGTATACGGTATGTCCCCCCAACGATCTGTTAGATTCCAAAAGTAATAAGCTTTTAATATCTGCGCTACTGCCTTTTGATTTGCAATAGGTCCTTCATTGGCATTTAAATCTTCCGACGTTAGTACAGCTTGCAGATCCGCAAGAGGACCTTGGTACCAAGGGTAAAAACTGGTGCTTTCTTCAGGATACAGTGAAACGCCGACATATTGCGTTTCTGCTAGATATTGCGCCAAAAATGTACCTTGGGGGGAGGAGCTTAAGCCAGGAAGTGACAACTGTGCTTGGGCGATTAATTGCATGCCAGAGGCCTGACTAGGCGCATTGGTAGTGATATTAATATCTTCGTCAAATTTATTACATGCTGTAAAGAGCAGTGTGATTAGTATAAAACGTATATGTATATTTTTCATGGTCAGGTAGTTTAAAAGGTGACGTTTAGATTAAATCCAATGGATCGTACAGAGGGTAATTGCCCAGACTCAAACCAACTAATGGATTGAGCACCAGTGGAAATTTCTGATGGGTTAATCCCCTTGGGAGCTTCCTGCCAAATCATCACAGGATTCCTGGCGAACAGCGCAAAACTCATCGTTTCAAATGGGAGGTGATGTATGATGTTCTCCCCTAAATTATACTGGATTCGAACCTCGCGAAGCTTCACATAAGAAGCATCATAAAGCCATTCTTCATAAATTCTACGCCCAATTTCGTTTCTGTAATAGGATCGTGCATCAACAAAAGCACTTACTTGCTCTCCGGTAGTTGCTGAAATACCGTGAACTTGTACACCACCACCATCCTCTAATGGATCGCGAACATTCATGCCATTTTCGTTTGTGGCAACCGTTAGGATATCCTGTCCAGTCCGGACAGAAAGCATCTTGGAACGGCTAAAAAATTGACCACCACCTTGGAAGTCAATCATGGCGGCTATGTTGAATTGTCCTATTCGAAGGTTGCTTTGGAAACCACCATTAAAATCTGGAAGAACAGTGCCAAAATCATGTGTTGCATCTGTGTATAAAGGCATATTATTGTCTCCAAGGAGAATTTGACCTGTGCTTGGATCCCGTTGATATGCCTGTCCCACAAGGCTACCAAAAGGTTTGCCCTGGTAAGAATTTAAATAACTTGTTACACTTGAATAGGTGGTTGAACCGTAGGTATAGACATCAATACCTGGAGCCAAGGATACCACCTCACTATTGTTTTTGTTGATATTAAAAGTCATATCCCAAGAAAAAGTCTCATTTTGAACTGGGGTGGCATTTAAAGAAAGCTCGAATCCATCATTTTCTATAAGACCAGCATTAATGACCGTAGAACTATACCCACTGGTTCCTGAGATATCGAGATTTAAAATTTGATTTTTATTTTTCTGTTGGTAATATGTAAGGTCAAGTCCTAAACGATTATGAAAGAATTCCAATTCTAAACCAGCCTCATAAGAGTTGGAGAAAGAAGGCTCAATGTCTGGGTTATTCAAATTGTCGGGGACATACATGGTATTGGTGCCTTGGTATACCGTACCCACCCCATAATATTTACTGGTTTGATAGGGTGACAAATCAGATCCAGCCTGGGCATAACTGGCTCGAATTTTTCCAAATGACAAAGGTTCCCAATCCAAGAGTTCACTAAAAACAACACTGGTGGAAACCGAAGGATACCAATAAGAATTATTATCCTTTGGAAGGGTAGAGGAATTGTCATTTCTAATGGAAGCATCGATGTAATAAGTACCTTTATAACCCAATGATACCAAGCTGTAAAAACTTCGAATTTGTTTTTCCAACAGATAGGAGGTTACATCTGGACGGTCGATCGAAGCTTCAATGTTGTAGAAGCCTGGAGAAGAAAGACCTCCGACGGTTTCTTGATATAAATACGTGTATTCACGATCATATATATTACCTCCTACAGAGGCATCTAATGAGAAATTTTTCCAGGATTTTTTGTATTGTGCTAACACTTCATAATTGAATTCTTTATTCTGATATTTTCCGATTGAGAAAGAAGGGAGTCTTGTACCTCCAAAAGCCTGACGACTTTGAATATTTTGTGTAAACATATCGGTGCGGATAAAAGCGCTGACCTCTAATTCAGGTATGATTTTATACTGAAAGCCTACATCACCGAAGAATCGATCTCTTTTATCCTCACTGGTGTTCTCAAAGGCTTCAAAATACGGGTTGTTCCAATACAGGGGTTCAAAATCTGAGACCTCTCCAGTAGTGGAATTAGGACGTCCAATATTCCAATGTAAGTAAGTGCCATCCTGGTATTTATAATTTCGAAGCCGCTTCATATCGATATTTCGTTGAAACCATTGAACCATATAACTTCCTCCATATTCCGAGCCCTGTGATGGACGTCGACCACTGTTGGTTGCATAATTGATGTTTGATAGAACACTTATCTTTTTACTCAGGTCCAAACTGGCACTTAGACTGATATTGGTTCTATCTAATTTTGTGTTGGGAACGACCCCTTCTACTTTTGTATTGTTTGCACTTAATCTGTAGGAGGTGTTTTCGTTACCTCCAGAAACACTGATGTCATTACTGAAGGTTGTTCCAGTATTATAGAAGTTCTTTATATTATTTGGATGGGGTAGAAAAGGAGTCAATTGTCCATACTCAGGATCTTGAGGGTAAAAACTAAAAACCTGCCTCACAGGGGTTCCGTCCATTCTCGGACCCCAGCTTTCATCAACACTCATATCAACATAAGGTTGGCCATTATCCAATGTTCTAAAAGTTTGGCTTGATCCACCTCCATATAAATTTTGTAATTCGATAAAATCATAAGCGGATTCCACGGAGAAGGTGGAGGAATAATCTACACTCACTTTCTGAGGTCCTTTTTGTCCTTTTTTGGTGGTAATCATAATTACTCCATATTGACCTCTTATTCCATAAAGAGCTGAAGCTGCGGGTCCTTTTAGAACGTTTACCGATTCGATATTATTTGGGTTAACATCTTGCGCTAGGTTACCGTAATCGGCCTGATCGCTACCAGAGAAATTGGCATTTGAAATGGGTGTTCCATCCACGACAATTAAAGGCTGATCAGCTCCTCCAATGGAGTTTACACCTCTAATTTTTATTTTCTGAGTTCCTCCCATACTCGCTCCTGAGGACCCCATAACCTGAACTCCGGCAACTCTTCCAGAGAGTGATCCAAGTACATTTTGTTGGTTGGTCAGACTAAAGGCTTCACCTTCTACCTCTTGGGTGGCATACCCTAAGGATTTCTTATCCCTAGTAATACCTAAAGCAGTTATGACAATTTCTTCTAAGCCTTGCATGCTCTCTTGTAAAGCAATGTTAAGTGTTCCTTGTTGTGATATTTGGATTTCTTGCGTTATAAATCCAACGAAAGAAAACACTAGGATATCCCCAGAGTTAGCTTGAATCGAATAATGGCCATCCATATCCGTTGAGGTTCCATTTTGGGTGCCTTTTACTAATACGGTTACCCCTGGAAGTGGCATTGCGTCACTCTCGATCGTCACTGTTCCTGAAATGATTCTTTCTTGGGCAGATAATGTCCAATACTGGAAGCATAACAGCAACATTAGTACTGTAATTTTGCAATTCATGTGATTGATTTTGGTGGTTAAAATGTTAAATTAAATAGGTTTTCCTTTGGGAGATGTGATAAAATTAATATCAACTACGATAAAACGTGTAAAATCATCGTCAAAATCATTGTTTTACTTCAACATTTCACGAATATATAAAAATGCATAAAATATGCACTATTTATGCCTGAAATTCTCCCGGGGCTATAATTTCTCACAATTTTAGAAATCCTTACCTTTGTAGCGCTAAAAACTATAAGACGTGGCGAAAATTGGATCGATAGATGTAGGGGACTTTCCTTTGTTACTAGCACCCATGGAGGATGTTAGTGATCCTCCTTTTAGAGCCTTGTGTAAAGAACAAGGTGCTGATGTGGTGTATACGGAGTTTATTTCTTCGGAGGGATTAATACGTGATGCTGCCAAGAGTGTAATTAAGTTAGATATTTACGAGAAGGAACGCCCAGTTGGAATACAGATATTTGGTGCGGAGCTTGATTCTATGCTTCAAGCCGTGGAGATTGTTGAAAAATCCAATCCAGACATTATAGATATTAATTTTGGTTGTCCAGTTAAAAAAGTGGTTTGTAAAAATGCTGGGGCAGGTATTCTAAGAGATATTCCACTAATGGTAAAGCTCACCGAAGAAATGGTAAAACGAACCAATCTTCCGATTACTGTAAAAACGCGACTAGGTTGGGATAGTGACTCCATAAAAATTGTAGAAGTAGCAGAACGGTTACAAGATGTAGGAATACAAGCCATCTCTATTCATGGACGAACACGCGTTCAAATGTATAAAGGTCAAGCTAATTGGGCGCCGATAGCCGAGGTAAAGAACAATCCTAGAATGCATATTCCTGTTTTTGGAAATGGGGATGTAGATACCCCTGAAATGGCTGTTAAAATGCGAGACCAATATGGTTTAGATGGTGCGATGATCGGAAGAGCAAGCATTGGGTATCCGTGGTTTTTTAGAGAGGTGAAACATTATTTTAAAACGGGTGAGCATTTAGCTCCACCAACGATTTTAGAACGTGTGGAAGCCGCGAGAAGACACTTGCAAATGTCCATTGATTGGAAAGGTGAAAAGTTAGGTGTTTTTGAAACTAGAAGACATTATACGAATTATTTCAAAGGCATTCCGCACTTTAAGGAGCATCGCATGAAAATGGTGACAAGTGACCATTCTGAAGATGTTTTTGCTGCCTTTGATGAGGTTGAAGAAAAGTTTTCAGATTTTCAATTTGTTTAACTAAATTCGATCAACTTTTTAGTAATTCTGCTAGCCGCAATTTTTGAGGCTACAAATCCTAGGACAAAAATCGTTACAAAAACAATGACAATGTTCCCTATCTGAAACTCCACAGGGTAAGCGAGCGTTGGGGTTAATTTTATCCACTGAAACTGTAGTTGTGTCCAAACCATAAAAGAGGCCAATAGGATACCAATAACCCCTCCAACAGTAGTGACCAATAACCCTTGAAGGAAATAGGTTTCTCTCAGCTTTTTGATGGACACCCCCAAACTGTAAAGGGTAGAGATATTAGCTTTTTTATCCAAAATCATCATGATAATAGCACCCACTACATTAAAAAGCGCGATAATTAAAACCAGGGTAAAAATTAGGTATATGACAAGGTTTTCCATATTGAGCATTTTGTACAATGAATCGTTGAGTTGTGCTCTAGTTTTAAGCGTAACCTTGTCTCCAAGAATCTCTTTAATTCCTGAGGAAACACTGTTAAAATCTGCACCAGGAACTAGTCTAAAGTTAATACCTGTAATTTGATCTGCATCCTTTTCTAACAAGGGTTGGATGGTAGAGAGTTTGGCAAAAACATATTTCTTATCCAGATTATCTTCAATGGCATACACTCCAGAGACTGTAACCGATAAATCATTATATGGGCGGGATGAACTTCCTACCCCTGAGGTAATACTCCCTTCACCAGGCTTAGGTGCCAGAATTTTTAAAGGATTTCTGTAATCGTTAATGCCGAGTCCAAGTGCATTGGCAATACCTGCACCTGTAACAACTTGGTAAGGGTTATTGCTTATCCAATTCCCGTAATACATCATACTATCGACCTCGATTACCTGTGTATAGTTGCTATCAACAGCCTTGATGTAAGCTATAAAATTTTTCTGTTTATGGGTTAAAAAAATACGTTCCTCTACTTCCTGAGAATAAGCATATAGGCCATCTAAGGAGTTTAAATTCTGGATCTCCTCTTGCGTTAACCTGAAATATTTGCCAGTTTTCGAAACGGCCATCAGGTCAGGATCTGAGAAATTTGAAAAGGACAGACTAAGGGTTTTTAACCCTGCAAAAGCAGAAAGTACAATTAAAAGTGAAGCGGCCCCTATTATAATGACTAAAAAGCTGACAAAATTAATGATGTTAACCGCATTTTGACTACTTTTTGAAACCAGGTAACGTTTTGCTATGTAGAGGGCTATGTTCAAAAGGTTATGACTTCTTTCTTTTGTCTAATAAATCAGGATTGTCTATAGGATTTTCGCTTCTCTTTAAGGATTGGTCTATTTTATCGATATATTCTAGAGAATCGTCAATATAGAAGTTCAAATCAGGTACTCTCCTTAGTTGATTTTTAGTTCGTTGTGATAGTTCGTGTTTGATAAGTGGTTGATTAGAACGAATTCCCTCGATAAGTTCTTCTGCATTTTTATGAGGAAAAATGCTGACAAATACTTTAGCCACTGATAGGTCAGAAGTTACATGTACTTTGGTAACACTGATTAACGTGCCACTCATATTTCCATCTTTTGCTGCTCTTTGAAGAATCTCAGCGAGATCTTTTTGCAATACACCACCGATCTTTTTCTGTCTATTTGTTTCCATAGTGCAAAAGTACAAGAATAATGGTTACAATTTAAAGTATTATTTTTGAACAAAACACCAGTCATGAATAAAATTGAACATCTCGGTATTGCCGTGAAAAACCTAGAGGCTTCTAATGTCATTTTTGAAAAACTCCTTGGCGTAGCACCATATAAGACGGAGCAGGTAGGCGGGGAAGGCGTCAAAACGTCATTTTTTAATACTGGAAATAGTAAAATTGAACTTCTAGAGGCGACCTCAGCCGATAGTCCAATTGCTAAGTTCATAGAGAAGCGAGGTGAAGGAATCCATCATGTTGCCTTTGATGTATCGGATATTAATTCAGAAATTAAACGTTTAAAATCCGAAGGATTTGTGGTTTTGAATAAAACTCCTCAAAAAGGGGCAGATAATAAATGGTATGTTTTTCTTCATCCTAAGAGTACCAATGGTGTTCTAATAGAATTATGCCAGGAAATAGAAAAAGAAACCCTGTAAAACAAAAGCGAAAAATCCCTTGCAGTGCTTAAAAAAAAGTGCTAATATTGCATCCGCAAATTCGCGGTCCTATAGCTCAGCTGGTTAGAGCACTTGACTCATAATCAAGGGGTCCCTGGTTCGAGCCCAGGTGGGACC
>NZ_DATGNU010000059.1:0-11356 GCF_035306585.1 Galbibacter sp. | reverse complement strand
CAAGACTCATTAAATTGGCCCAAACATCAAAGATGTGCATCATCACAAAGGCAAACAACAATGATAGTGGAATTGTGGAGGCTACAATAACCCCGCCCCGCCAGTTTCCAAGGAAAATGACCAATACAAAAATAACGATTAGACCGCCAATGACTAGGTTCTCTGTAAGGGTTGCTGTGGTATGAGAAATTAATTCACTGCGATCTAGAAAAGGTACAATAACAATACCCTCTGGCAAGGACTCTTGGATCTGATCCATTCGCTGCTTAACAGCCTCAATGACCTCTTTGGAATTGGCACCCTTAAGCATCATTATCATCCCACCTACCGCCTCACCTGTACCGTTTTTGGTAAGCGCTCCATATCGGATAGCTTCCCCCACACCTACTGAGGCGACATCTTTGATAGTTATAGGAACGCCGTGGGTATTTTTGACAACAATGCTCTGAATATCTTCAATACTTCGGGCAAGGCCTTCACCTCGGATAAAATTGGCTTGATGATTACGTACAATATAAGCCCCACCGGTATTTTGGTTATTATCCTCGAGGGCTTTAAAGATATCAGCGATCGTGATTCCGATGGCCTGTAGCTCATTAGGATTGACAGCTACCTCAAATTGCTTAATGCTTCCTCCAAAACCATTAACCTCCACGACTCCTGGCACCATTGCCATCTGACGCTTGACAATCCAATCTTGAATACCTCTAAGAGCGGTAGGGGTATACTGGTCTTTGAAAGCGGGTTCCACCTCCAGGGTATATTGGTAAATTTCTCCTAAACCGGTAGAGATAGGGCCTATGAAAGGAGTGCCAAAACCATCAGGGATTTCTTGCTCCACTTCTATTAATTTTTCCGCTACCAATTGTCTAGGTATGTAAGTCCCCATATCATCCTTAAAAACGATGGTCACTACAGAGAGTCCAAATCTAGATATAGAGCGAATTTCAGTCACCCCTGGGAGATTGCTCATGGCAATTTCAATAGGGTAACTTACAAACTGCTCAATATCAACAGTACTTAGATTTGCAGCTTGGGTAATGACTTGTATCTGATTGTTGGTAATATCGGGTTGGGCATCAATTGGAACTTTGGTTATGGACCATATCCCAACACCTATTAGTACTACTGTACAAAGACCTACGATCAATTTATTGTTGATCGAAAAATCAATGATTTTATCTAACATGTATAATTAAATTTAATTCAGTGATAATGATTTTAATATGTCAATTGGACATAGTTGTCCCATAACTGAATTAAACCCTAGGTGGTTGAAGAAAAGTATGAAGATATTCTTGTTCTTGAGATTCCATGAACACAAATTTTCCCTGCGCAATATAAGGCTCTAAAATAGGATAATATCCTGCCTGATAACTGGTATAATGGATACTGCAACATTGACATTTGCAAAACGGCGTACATAGATCGCCGATTCCATCACCTTCACAACCCTCACATGCGACCTTTTGCGCCGTTGTTGCCGTATGAACTTCCGGATCCTGACAAGGCATAACGCTCAGCACGAGAATGAGTAAAGCTACTATGGTTGCAAAAAATCTCACATCACAAATATAGAAATTTAGTCTTGCAATGGTATTGCAAAATCACAAATAATTCCCATGGCACTTACCTAAGTCAATTTAAAGTCACACCAAATACCCCTTGCTATATTGCGAAAAAGAAAGAGTCGAATTACAATTATAAAGGCAAGCAGTGACGTTTAATTCAATTACAGCACAAAGACTCCTCGAATTAATTGCATAACATCCCTTATAAAGTTAAAGGAAGATCAAGGTCCTTCTATTTTGGGATACCTGCCGCTTGTCACCTAAAATTTGCAACCAGGCTTCCCCTGTGTTATTTTTTCAAATAATTTAAAACATTCTCCTCAATACGCTTTTGGATATTGGATACATCCGCTTTTATAAAAGCTTCCCCTGTGATGTTCTCGTATAATTCAATGTAACGCTGAGAAACGGATTCGATATATTGTGGATCCATCTCTGGAATTTGTTGTCCAGGCTTTCCTTGGAATCCTTTAGAGATTAACCATTGCCGAACAAACTCTTTGGAGAGTTGTTTTTGTGCTTCTCCTTTTAATTGACGCTCCTGGTAGCCATCAGCGTAGAAGTATCGTGAGGAATCAGGGGTGTGAATTTCATCAATCAATACAATCTCCCCTTCTTTGGTTTTTCCAAACTCGTATTTGGTATCCACCAAAATAAGGCCTCTTTTTGCCGCGATTTCTGTCCCTCTTTTAAACAAAGCTCTGGTGTAGTTCTCCAACACTAGGTAATCGTCCTGGCTAACAATTCCTCTGGATAAAATAGCCTCTCTTGAAATATCCTCATCGTGAAGACCCTGATCGGCCTTAGTCGAAGGCGTTATAATAGGTTCTGGGAACTTATCATTCTCTCTCATGCCCTCTGGCATTGCGACACCACATAAACTTCTTTTACCAGCCTTATACTCTCTAGCCGCATGACCCGATAAATAACCGCGGATCACCATTTCTACCTTAAATGGCTCACAAAGGTGACCAACCGCCACATTAGGATCAGGAGTAGCGACCAACCAATTCGGTACAATATCCTTGGTATCCTCCATCATTTTAGTAGCGATTTGATTTAAAATCTGACCTTTGAAAGGGATCCCTTTTGGCATCACCACATCAAAAGCAGACAAACGATCAGTGGCAATCATAACCAACTGCTGGTTATCTATATTATATACCTCGCGTACCTTTCCTTTGTAAACATTCTGCTGACCAGGAAATTTAAAATCTGTATCGGTAATGGTTTGACTCATAAGAAGCATTTTTATCAGTACAAATATATGCGATATTTTTTTTTAAAACCTTCCAAATTACCCTATAAACCACCTGGTTTTAAAAAGAATTTAAATTCAATTCTTATCGGAATTGCTTTAAAGAATTTAAAACTATACGTACCTTTACTAGGCAAGGACAGCGGCTGAGCTACTTAGCACCCGATCGCAACGACTAATACCCCAATTAAACACACCCTTTACAAACTCAGAAAAAACAACACCCATGAAAGCAAATCCACTAAAAACATACACAGAGCAAGAAATACAGCAGCGTATCTTAAAATTCGAATACTGGGAGTACAATGAAGGATATTTGGTTACCTCACTGGATTTTAAAAATTTCCCTGATGCCTTTGCCACAATGACAAGAATTGCTTTTGAAGCAGAACGATTAAACCACCACCCAGATTGGAGCAACACCTATAACAACCTAAGTATCCAGCTCCGTACCCACGATTCCAATGGAATCACCGATAAAGATTTTGAACTGGCAGCGCAAATCGAAAAAATAATACAAGGATCATAACTTTAATTCTCAAGATTTTCAATTTCTAAAGTCTTTAGTTATTTTTGTGGGATAAAACAATAATTAATTCACCTTATGGGAAGAGCTTTTGAATTTAGAAAGGCAAGAAAAATGAAGCGTTGGTCGGCTATGGCCAAAACCTTTACGCGATTAGGGAAAGACATTGTAATAGCCGTAAAAGAAGGCGGTCCTGATCCCGATGCGAATGCTAGATTACGTGCCGTTATTCAAAATGCTAAGGCAGCTAATATGCCCAAAGACAATATTGAAAGGGCCATTAAGCGTGCTACCGATAAAAACACCGAAGATTACAAGGAGGTACTTTTCGAAGGATACGCCCCTCACGGTATTGCGATATTAATAGAAACAGCCACAGACAACAACAATCGTACTGTAGCGAACATTCGTAGTTATTTCAACAAGTGTAATGGAAGTTTAGGAACTAGTGGCTCTGTAGAATTTATGTTTGATCACACTTGTAACTTCCGAATTCCAGCAGAAGGAATAGATCCTGAGGAATTAGAATTGGAATTCATCGACTTTGGAGCGGAGGAGGTTTTTCAAGACGAAGACGGCATTCATATATACGCACCATTTGAGAGCTACGGTGCTATTCAAAAAGAACTAGAAGAACGAGCAATAGAAATCCTCTCATCCGGGTTTGAAAGAATCCCACAAGTTACAAAGAAATTAGAAGCAGATCAGGTGGCAGATGTGGAAAAACTACTGGAAAAGATAGAAGAAGATGATGATGTACAGAACGTATATCACACCATGGAAGAGCAGGAAGATTAATTCCATGGTCAAACTACTATAAAATAAAGGGAACCGCCCAAAAGCAGTTCCCTTTATTTATGAAATTTTATAGGATCTTAAATCCGACATTGCTTCTTTGCAAAGGTTCATCCCTTCCACCAAACCCTTACCAGGGTTTACACAAGAGTCCCACTGGAGCCATAAGCGATCCTTGGATTTACATTTTCTCGTAGAGATTTCTCAGTTTAACACGCGTAATGGTATCCTTCCAGTTCTTACCAACAGCATTCTCCCATAAAGGATCCATCCCCATGGAAACATTAATCATGGTTTCAAATTCTTGATCAGAGAGATTTGCACACACTCCCTTAGGCAATTCAATCTCATGACGCTCCTGCATCTTTTTAAATTTCGCTACCCCTTCTGGGTAAAATTCCTCCAAATAATTGAAGACAATACAATTCCCCAGTCCATGCCTGGTTCCAAGCAAATAAGAAAGCCCATAACTCATCGCATGTGCAACACCTACTTGAGAATACGCTATACTCATACCTCCATGCCAAGAGGCCATCATTAATTTATCCTGCATTTCCTCTTTGGATAGTTTCCCATTGTAAAACACCTCATCACAAAGATCCTGTGCCTTCTCCCCATAACTCTGACTAAAGGCATTTAAATAGGTTCCATTGAGAGACTCCACACAGTGTATATAACAATCCATCCCCGTATAAAACCACTGATCCCTAGGAACTCCATTGGTGAGTTCTGGATCTAATATAACTTGATCAAATGGGGTGAAATCTGAATTGATCCCAAGTTTCTTCTCAGGCCCAGTCAGTACAGTGGTTCTTGAAACCTCTGCACCAGTCCCACTAATAGTAGGAATCCCCACGTGATAAATAGCCTCACGTGTCACCAGATCCCATCCTTGATACTCTTCTGCTTTCCCAGTACTGGTTAACATAATGGCTACGGCTTTGGCCAAGTCCATCACCGTTCCACCACCAATACCGACAATTCCAGAAGGACTCTCTGATGCATATTCCCTAATTTTAGAAACCAAGACATCAACTTGATCTGTTTTCGGTTCTTCATCCGTTGGTATAAAAATGATCTTATCCCCAAATAACAGTGGGATTTTAGAAATTAAATCAGTTCTAGACTCAAATACATCATCTACTAAAAAGATAAAAGGAGCCTCCGAGTTTTTACGTCTAGGCATTAGTATCTCCTCTAGTTGACTAAAACAACCTCTTCCAAAAATCACTCTGGGTACCATCGGAAAATTCTTGAACTTCATCTATGCTTTTTGAATTAACTTTAAACAATCAGTTTACTTTTTTAAAAGAGGCAATATCTCCTTTATCCCCTTTACACTACAATAGGAACCATTGGCCTGTTGCTTACTTACCTCCTCATGTACCCATGTGGTATGAAAAGGTATATGAATCGCCTGGGCTCCGATATTTATAAGCGGTAAGACATCAGATTTAAGTGAGTTGCCTACCATTAAAAACTCTTCCACCTTTATTTCCAGATGGTCGAGCAAATTTTTATAATTCTCTTCCTTTTTATCACTTAACACTTCAATGTGATGAAAATACTTAGACAGGCCAGATTTCTCCATTTTACGTTCCTGATCTAACAAATCCCCCTTTGTTAGAAGAATAAGGCGATAATCATCCACTAAATTACTTAAAACCAACTCGACATCATCTAAAAGCTCCACGGGTTTAGCAAGCATCTCTTTACCAAGATTCAAAATCTTTGAAATGGTTGCATTAGAAACCTTACCATTTGACAAATCAATGGCACTTTCTATCATTGATAACACAAAACCTTTAATACCATAACCATAGAACTCTAAATTTTTCACCTCCATCATAAAGAGCTCCTGATCAATCTTATTCTCTGTTTCGTAGCCCGATAGTAATTTTGCAAATTCATGCTCGGTTTCCCTAAAATAGGTCTCATTCACCCAAAGAGTATCATCTGCATCAAACCCGATAACTTTAATCTGGTTCTGTTTTATTTCCATACCTTCTTTGCACGTTCAAGATCCTCAGGGGTATCTATCTCTATTCCTTCACTGTCCGTCTCCACCATTTTAATTTTCTTCCCATACTCCAAATAGCGTATGGCCTCGATTTTCTCCGTTGCTTCCAACATACGCATGGGAAGATGATAAAAATCAACAATGGCATCTTTTCTAAATGCGTACACGCCTTTATGTTTGTAATAAGACACATTGGTTTGTTGGTCCCTTGGATATGGAATCGGAGAACGTGAAAAATACATGGCAAAGTTTCGTTGATCCGTAATGACCTTCACCGTATTGGGATTGTTAATCTCATCCCAATCGTTGATTTTAGTCATAAGCGATGCAAGATCAACCTCTTTCTGCTGGTCTTCTTTAAATACCTGAATCACCTTTTCCAGGCTTTCTCTATCTGTAAAAGGTTCATCTCCTTGCACATTGACCACAATATCAACATCCATATGCTCAACAGCCTCCGCAATACGATCACTACCACAATCATGCTCTTTAATACTGCGAATGGCTTTCCCGCCATTTTTTACGATCTCATCATAGATAATCTCGCTGTCGGTAACTACAAATACATCATCAAACAAACCAGTTTTCACGGCTGCTTTATAGGTACGGAGTATCACCGTTTCGCCAGAGAGATCTTGCATCAACTTTCCTGGGAACCTAGATGCAGCATAGCGAGCTGGTATCATTGAAATTATTTTCATAAAAAATGTACACTTTTAGGAATGAACAAAAATACAGATATTATTGAGAATTTACTCAGACTTCGGTCTTAGTTTTCTATAAATCCAAAATAAGGCGCTTAAAATTATGATAACTAAAATTATCGCTACAAAAGGCATAAAAATAGAGGCCAACGACATCACTACGGCTCCCCCAGTTTCAACCGTTGAAACCACAGGATTTCCAAGGCCTGCCGTACTGACAGAAGATGTTAATCGTGTCCCAGCCGAGGCACTCTTGACCACACTGGCCGTTCCGCCCCCTGCAATGATGGCCAAGGCCCATGTGATCAATGGTGAGAGATCTGCCATGGTCGAAACCATCACCGCGGTACCAGCAATAGCCGCTAAGGGAACTGCAATACTATCCAGCATATTATCGATAAAAGGAATGTAATAGGCAAATATCTCCAAAAACATAGCCACCCCTAGCGCTATTAATGCTGGAACTGTACCGATCCACTGCCAGTTTTCACTAAGTGGTATCACATCAAAATAAGCTGCTAAACTCATAGCAAACAAAGGCAAAAAGACCCTAAATCCTACCGAGGCAGCCAAGCCAATTCCCAGAAAGATACTTATAATAGCTTCTGATGTCATTGCATATATTTAATTCTAAAGATATATATTTCCTTAAATTCCAACAAAAAAATCATCCTTAAAGCCTATGAGGTACAATTTTTCTTTCGCTCTGGTAACAGCCGTATAAAGCCATCTCAAATACTCTCTATCAATGCCATTAGGCAGGTAGGGTTGTTCTACAAACACGGTGTCCCACTGACCTCCTTGACTCTTATGACATGTCACCGCATAAGAAAACTTTACTTGAAGTGCATTGAAATATTTATTTTTCTTTACTTTTAAAAACTTCTTATACTTTGAGGTTTCATCCTGGTAATCCAGCAAAACTTGTTGATATAATCTATTGGAATCCTCATAAGGCAGTGAAGGGCTATTGCTATCTAAGGCATCTAGCATAAGAACAGTTTCAAAAGGCTTCATATTGGGGTAGTCCACCATCTGCACCTTTACCTCTGCAAATCTAAACCCGTACAACTGTTTAAAGGCAAAAATCTCCAAAACCTCTACAATATCTCCATTGGCAATAAAACCAGCCTCTGAGGAGGTTTCTAGCCAAAAATAATTGTTCTTTACCACCATTAAATAATCGCCGGTAGCTAATTCATTTTCTAAAAATAGAATTCGACCTCTGATCTGCTGATTGTATAAATTGGCACGTTTGTTAGATCGCACAATAATAGCAGTTTCTTCCTTACCCACCTGTGAATATGCCTGGTTAATAGCATCCTGAATCTCATAACCATCCACAAGACGGACAATATCGTTAAAATCGCGCGTATCAAAACGAAACTCATCTACAAATTCACTAGCCAACTGCTCTCTTAAAGAGGTGGCATTGAATAAAATTCCAGAATCTAATTGCTGGCGAACCACCTCATTAAGCTCCAAGGTTTTCACCTCCATATTATAATTCAGCGAAAGGGTATTCTCATTAAGAGCTGGGCTCAATGTTAAATTCACTGGAGGCAACTGAGCCGTATCCCCAATTAAGATGAGTCTACAGTTATGTCCCGAATACACGTACATTAAAAGGTCATCTAAAAGAGAGCCATTATCAAATATTTTAGAATCCGAAGCAGTATCAGAAATCATCGATGCCTCATCTACTATAAAAATAGTATTCTTATGTTTATTGGGTGCTAAGACAAACTTCATCCCACCTGCCTTATCGCGTTTAGGAAAATAAATATGACGATGAATCGTATGAGCACTTCGCCCGGAATAGTTGCTAATCACCTTGGCAGCCCTCCCTGTAGGAGCTAGCAGCACGGATTTACGTTTTGTTTGCCATAATTGATTCACCAGGGTTCCTATAATGGTTGTTTTACCAGTTCCGGCAAATCCTTTTAACATAAAAACCTCGTCCTTATTATTAGAAAATATGAAATCCGCCAACTGTCCCAACACGGCCTCTTGGGTGATGGTAGGACGATGAGGAAATTGTTCTAGTAATACTTTGAGAAATAAACTTGGATTCATGTAGATTCTTATTGAATGACAAAATTACTGATGTTTTTTTAGCTCATGCCTTTCATGAATAAAAAAAAATTGTAGATTTGCCTAAAACCTCTTTAATACAAATATTGAAAATGAAGACAGTAATTACAATTGCTCTTTGGCTTTTAAGCATCTTTTTCGCTTATCAGATTTATAATTCAGTAATGGAGCCTATTGAGTTTGACAAAGTAAAAAAAGAAAGATATTCCAAGGTAATTGATAAATTAAAAGACATCCGAGATGCGCAAATAGCACACAGAAGAGTCATCGGAGAGTTTGCTAAAGATTTCCCTAGCTTAATTCAATTTATTGATACTGCACAATTCACTATTACACAACAAAGAGACTCTTCTTTCATGGAATATGATAAAGTATATCGTATTGATATGGAAAGAGAGGTAAAAATTATAGACACCTTAGGTTTTGTTTCGGTTAAAGATTCTTTATTTGGAGATGATTCATATAAAAACTTAGCCACGGTTCCATATGGTCAAAACAATGAGAAATTTGAAATGGAAGCCTCCACAATTGATGCTAATGGCTTTAAAGCTCCAGTATTTGAAGTAAAAGTTGACAAGTCGGTCATTTTATATGATCAACCAAAAGATCTTCTTGCAAAAGAAAAATCAGCGATTTCTGTAGAAGAGGTAAACGGTCCTGAAATAATAGTAGGTAGTCTTACAAAAGTAAGTACAAGTGCTAACTGGCCTCCTTATTATGACACTGAGAAAGAATAGTACATTAAATAAATCGCATAAAGAACTGTCCATTCAACTTGGTTTGAGTGGACTTTCTTTTTGTATCCTAGATGGTTCCACCAAAAAAATCCATTCACTCGATACCATTGAACTGGAAAACACAACGGTACCTGAAGACCTTATTGCCCATTTAGAAAATTGGTTTAACAAGCCTGAGAACCAAGATATGATCTTTGAAAAGGTGGTAGCCATTCATGAAAACGAACTCTCCGCTGTGGTTCCAAAACCCCTATTCAACGAAAGCAATCTTTCTGACTACTTAAAATACAATGTGAAGATTCTCGAGAATGATTACTTAAGTTATGATGCCATTGATCAACACGAGATTTACAATGTTTATGTGCCCTTTACCAATGTAAACAATTATCTCTTTGACAAGTTTGGCGATTTTGAATACAAACATGCCTCTAGTATATTGATTGAAACCTTAGTAAATCAGGCCAAAAAAGGAGACAAACCTACCCTTTATGCCTACATTAGTAGAACACATTTTGAGATCATCACAACGGATCAAAAACAACTGATCCTCTACAATACTTTCTCCTACCATCAAAAAGAGGATTTTATCTACTACCTCTTGTTCACTATTGAACAATTGAACCTAAATCCAGAAAAAGTGACCGTGTACCTCTTAGGGCTAATTGACCCACAAAGCGAACTCTACCAGATCGCCTATCAATACATTCTAGATGTAAAGATTGGCAACCACTTACCAGCGGTCCAGAACTTTGACAAACACTTAAGCACCGAGGATCGTTTAAGATCCATGATCATTCTAAATAGTTTTTAATGCGCATTATCTCTGGAAAGTACAAAGGCAAACGGCTTATAGCACCTGCAAAATTACCAGTTCGACCAACTACTGATTTTGCGAAGGAGGCCCTGTTTAATATACTAAACAATCAATTCTATTTTGAGCAGTTACAGGTGATGGATCTCTTTGCAGGAACCGGAAATATCAGCTTTGAATTTGCCAGCAGAGGGGCAAAACAAGTCACTGCTGTGGATGCCCACTACGCTTGTATAAAATACATCTCTAAAGTCAAGCAAGAGCTCTCCTTCCCTATTACACCTGTTAAGAGTGATGTCTTTAGCTATTTAGAAAAAACACTTTTAAAAGCCACAATCATCTTTGCAGATCCACCATACGATTTTACCAAAGAATCATTTGCTAAAATCCCAGAACTGGTCCAAGAAAGAAACTTGCTTTTAGAGCAAGGAAGCCTTATAATCGAACACTCAAAACATACCGACCTGAGTGATCTGGACGGTTTTCTAATCCAACGAAAATACGGCGGAACTATTTTTAGCTTTTTTGAATTTTAAAAAATAAGCAGGTCGTAAGCCGGATTCTGTACCCAAAATGGGTCCTTATCATTTATCTCCATCTTGCATTACTACAAGACTCTAGCCGTCTACCCTCTAACTTCGGGCGCGTAACCCTCAAACGTTAGTTTACATGACGTTGCACCGCATAGAGTTTACCTGATTTCACTACAGCATTACCTGTACTTGCTTTCTGTTGCACTTGTCCTAACCTTTCGGCCGACGGCTGTTAGCCGCTATGCTACGCTGTGGTGTCCGGACTTTCCTCCATATAAATATGGCGATAAGGTGACCTGCTGGTACA
>NZ_DATGNU010000058.1:0-27599 GCF_035306585.1 Galbibacter sp. | reverse complement strand
GATGCGCTGCAAATTGCAATGATGGGATTAGAACTAAAACCTGGGGACGAAGTTATTACCACAGATTTCACTTTCGCAGCAACGGTAGAAGTTATTGGACTTTTACAGCTCACTCCTGTTTTGGTGGATGTCGATGCGAATACCTTTAATATCAGTATAGAGGCCATTAAAAAGGCCATCACTCCCAAAACCAAAGCCATTGTTCCAGTGCACCTCTTTGGGCAATGTGCCAATATGGAAGCAATCATGGACATTGCCAAGGAGCATAACTTATATATAATCGAGGATAATGCACAAGGCATTGGAGCGGATTACACCTTTAGCAATGGAGAGAAAAAAAAATCAGGAACGATCGGTCATGTAGCGGCAACCTCATTTTTCCCATCTAAAAACTTAGGCTGCTATGGCGATGGTGGAGCGATCTTTACCAATGATGATGAACTAGCACACTTTATTCGAGGTATTGTAAACCACGGGATGTACGAACGTTACCATCATGATGTAGTGGGTGTGAATTCAAGGTTGGATTCTATGCAGGCAGCAGTATTACGGGCTAAATTACCTTTACTGGATTCCTACAATAAAAAAAGACGTCAAGCCGCTATTAAATACACTAAAGGATTAAAAAACAACCCACATATTATCACGCCTGTACTTGCGGATCAAAGCGCACTTACACCGGATAACAATCAACATGTTTTTCATCAGTATACCCTTAGAATCACCAATGGGAAGCGTGATGAATTGGTAAAGCACCTCAACGCAAACGACATTCCTTGCGGAGTGTATTATCCTATTCCATTACACCTACAAAAGGCTTATGCAAATACAAGATACAACGAGGAGGATTTTAAAGTAACCAACACCTTGGTTAAAGAAGTTATCTCTCTTCCAATGCACACAGAATTAGATGATGAACAAATCGATTTCATTACAACCACAATAAATTCATTTTTAAACTAATACAAAACACCAAGACTAATGAGCATATTAGTAACTGGAGGTCTAGGCTTTATAGGATCTCACACCGTAGTAGAACTTCAAAACAAAGGATTTGAGGTCATTGTTATTGACAACCTATCGAATTCAACTACCGATGTACTTGATGGAATCAAAGCCATTACTGGAAAGGCACCCATTTTTGAAAAATTAGATTTAAGAGAAAAATCTGCTGTATCAGATTTCTTTAAAAAATACCCGGATATCGAAGGTGTAATTCACTTTGCGGCCTCTAAAGCCGTTGGAGAGAGTGTAGAAAAACCTCTTCTCTATTACGAGAACAACATTACCACCTTGATCTATCTTCTTCAAGAGCTATCGGTTAAAAAGGATGTATCATTTATCTTTAGCTCCTCTTGTACTGTTTATGGTCAGGCGGATAGCTTACCCATCACAGAGGATGCACCAGTGAAAACAGCGGAATCCCCATATGGCAATACAAAACAAATCGGAGAGGAAATCATTCAAGACAGCTGTAATGTTTATCAAAACATCAAAGCGATTTCACTTCGTTATTTTAACCCAATTGGAGCGCATGATAGTGCCCACATCGGAGAATTACCCGTCGGTGTTCCACAAAACCTAGTTCCGTTTATCACCCAAACTGGTGTTGGATTACGCGAACAACTTTCTGTTTTTGGTGATGATTATCCAACCAAAGACGGTACCTGTATTCGGGATTACATTCATGTGGTAGATTTAGCAAAAGCACATGTGGTGGCAGTAGAACGTTTAATTGAAAATAAAAATCAAAGTAATTACGAGGTATTCAACGTAGGTACTGGGACAGGAAGCACAGTCCTTGAAGTGATCGCAAGCTTTGAAAAAGTTGCCAGCAAACCATTAAACTATAAAATCGTAGATCGTCGTCCAGGGGATGTCATCGCGGCCTATGCTGACACTACAAAAGCCAACAATATTCTAGGCTGGAAAGCAGAATCTACATTAGAACAGGCCATGGCATCGGCTTGGAAATGGGAACAAAAAATTAGAAGTTAAAAAGCGTAAATGTCGTTTTTATTTACGGATTACGTCTTAAAACCTCGTTGTAGATTGAACGAGGTTTTTTTATGGTTTATTGGTAAGATTTTCTGCTAACATACATCAAAGGGTTAATTTTTGAGGAGAAGATCCTATGAACTATCTTTGCACAAATTATTTTTAGTGGATACTGTTACCAAACAATCAGGTATAAGACAGCTTTTATCTTTATATCAAGAATCTCTGCAAACACAGAAATTAGGGGAACTTATATCCCTGCCGCAAGAAAAAATTCAGCTGAGCGGATTAAACGGTTCCTCATTATCGTGTGTTATTGCCAATGTTTTCAAAGATAGTGGCAAACCGTTTTTAGCAATTTTTAAGGACAAGGAAGAAGCTGCTTATTATCTAAATGATCTCGAGCAAATGCTAGGGGATAAAAATGTTCTCTTCTACCCTGGCAGCTATCGAAGGCCCTATCAAATAGAACAAACTGACAACGCAAACATCCTCATGAGAGCCGAAGTACTCAATCGTCTCAACTCTCGAAAAAAGCCTGCACTTATTGTCAGTTATCCCGATGCACTATTTGAAAAGGTAGTGACCAAAAAAGAATTAGAGCGCAGCACTTTAAAGATCAATTTAAACGATAAGCTATCCATTGATTTCTTAAACGAAACCTTGTTCGAATACAAGTTTAAAAGGGTAGATTTTGTAACCGAACCCGGCGAGTTTTCCGTCAGAGGGGGTATCGTTGATGTATATTCCTTTTCAAACAACGAGCCGTATCGTTTTGAATTCTTTGGTGATGAAGTAGACGGCATACGAAGCTTTGATGTGGAAACGCAACTTTCCACTGAGCGTCTTAAAAAGGTGACTATCATTCCCAATGTAGAGAATAAATTACTTCAAGAGGATCGACAGAGTTTTTTTAAATACATACCATCAAACTCCATTATCTTTTTAAATAACCAAGAACAATTAGAGGGTAGAATAGCACAGCTTTTTGAAAAAGCGGTGGCGGCTTTTTCAGAGTTATCAAAAGATATCAAGCACGCTCCACCTGAAGAGTTATTTTGTAATGCATCCTCCATATCTCAAGGGCTCCAATCATTTACCACTGTGGAATTACAGGGTTGGAAAGAGCTTCCACAACAGATCCGATTTAACACAGGACCTCAGCCTTCTTTTAACAAACAGTTTGAGCTTTTAATTGAAAACCTCAACGAGAATCACCATAAAGGCTATACAAATTATATCTATTCTACAAGTGAGCAACAAGCCAAAAGGTTTAAGGATATCTTTGAGGACATTGGCAAGGAAGTCCATTATCAAACCATCGTAGGCACCTTGTATCAAGGGTTTATTGATCATGATCTAAAAATTGCTTGTTATACGGATCATCAAATATTTGAGCGTTACCACAAATTTTACCTCAAAAACGGGTATGCAAAAAAGCAGGCCATTACCCTTAGAGAACTCACCAATCTTGAGATAGGTGACTACGTAACCCATATCGATCACGGTATCGGTCGTTTTGGAGGGCTACAAAAAATTCAGGTGGAAGGCAAGATGCAAGAAGCCATCAAGCTTATTTATGGAGAGCGGGATATCTTATATGTGAGTATTCACTCACTTCATAAAATCACCAAGTATAATGGAAAAGATGGAAAGACCCCTAAAATATACAAGTTAGGATCCAATGCCTGGAAGAATCTCAAAAAGAAAACCAAGGCCAAGGTTAAAGAAATTGCCTTTAACCTCATCAAGCTATATGCTAAACGAAAAACAGAAAAAGGGTTTCAGTACGGGCCTGATAGTTACTTGCAAAATGAGTTAGAAGCCTCGTTTATCTATGAGGACACCCCCGATCAAAGCAAGGCTACCGAGGAAGTGAAAGCTGATATGGAAAGTGAACAACCTATGGATCGCTTGGTTTGTGGTGATGTAGGATTTGGAAAAACAGAAGTAGCCATCAGAGCTGCATTTAAGGCCGTGGATAATGGAAAACAGGTAGCCGTTTTAGTTCCCACCACGATTCTTGCCTTCCAACATCACAAAACATTTAGTGAACGATTACAAAACATGCCCGTAACCGTTGATTATTTAAACCGATTTAGAACAGCAAAAGAAAAAAGAGAAACCCTTGAGAATCTGGCTTCTGGAAAAGTAGACATCATTATCGGGACCCACCAATTGGTAAATAAAAATGTCAAATTCAAAGATTTAGGATTACTTATAGTAGATGAAGAACAAAAGTTTGGAGTTTCTGTTAAAGATAAACTTAAAACCATCAAAGAAAATGTAGAGGTATTAACCCTTACCGCTACACCGATTCCAAGAACGCTACAGTTCAGTCTAATGGCTGCGCGTGACTTATCAGTCATTACCACGCCTCCACCCAATAGATATCCGATCGACAGTAATGTGATTCAATTAAATGAAGAAATCATCCGTGATGCGATTTCCTATGAGATCCAAAGAGGTGGGCAAGTATACTTTATCCACAATCGAATTGAAAACATCCAGGAGGTTGCTGGAATGATACAGCGACTGGTCCCCGATGCTCGGATCGGAATTGGCCATGGACAGATGGAAGGTAAAAAATTAGAAGAGCTCATGTTGCGGTTTATGAACGGAGCATTTGATGTGTTAGTAGCGACCTCCATTATTGAATCTGGACTGGATGTTCCAAATGCAAACACCATCTTTATTAACAATGCAAATAATTTTGGTCTCTCTGACTTGCATCAAATGAGAGGACGAGTAGGTAGAAGTAACAAAAAGGCTTTCTGCTATTTTATCACCCCTCCTTACTCAGCCATGACTGACGATGCGAGAAAACGAATTCAAGCCCTAGAACAATTCACCGAACTCGGAAGTGGATTCCATATTGCAATGAAGGATTTAGAGATCAGGGGAGCTGGAGATATATTAGGTGGAGAACAAAGTGGATTTATCAATGAAATAGGATTTGACACCTATCAAAAAATCATGAATGAAGCTATAGAGGAGCTCAAAGAAGATGAATTTGCTGATTTATATCCTCAAGAAGAAAATAATAAGGTCTATGTAAAGGAAACACAGTTAGATACTGATTTTGAATTATTATTCCCGGATGATTACATCAATACAGTTACCGAACGTTTAAAACTCTATAACGAACTAAGCAGCATACAAACAGAAACCGAATTACAAGCCTATATGGATCAGCTTATTGATCGTTTTGGCCCATTACCAGAGCAGGCACAAGATCTATTAAACAGTGTTAGACTTAAATGGATAGCCACACAAATGGGTCTTGAGCGATTATTGCTTAAACACGGCAAAATGGTAGGATATTTTATTGCAGACCAACAAAGTAGTTATTACCAGAGTAACCGCTTTAGATCGGTTCTTGAGTTTGTACAAAAAAATCCAGCCCATTGTAAGTTGAAAGAGAAACAAACCCGCAATGGCTTGCGTTTAATTATTAGTTTTGATGGTATAAAATCAATTGACACAGCATACAAGGCGTTATTTCCACTGGCGCAATAACCTTTTTAGCAACACAAATCCTTTTTCAACAGTAAGACATTTTAAATGAAAAATATACTGACACTTCTTTTATTTCTCCCGTTTTTAACTAGCGCTCAACATACCATTTCTGGAACATTTCAGCCAGCAAATACCTTTACAACGGTCTATTTATATCAGATCAATCCCACTTCACAAAACTATTTAAACTATATTTCGCACACACGTTTAGATGAGAACTCCTCAGTTTCAATAGATCTCCCAAAGGAATTAGCCCCAGGGATGTATCAACTCAACTTTGGGATCCCTCGAACGGATTATCACTTTAACTTCATCTATAATGGAAAAGAGGATATCGTATTTGAGTATTCACAAGAGGGTGGCGTTAAGTACCTAGAGAGCGAGGAAAACATGGTGTACCTGGAATACCTCGATAAATCTCAAATGACCAAGGAATTACTCAGTGCGGTATTCTATCCTGATGTATCTGAGAAAGATTACAAAGCCGTGTTTGAGGCGATCGCTGAAATCCAGCACCATTTCGAGCTTCGAAGTATGGGACTTATGGCTAGGAGTTTCATTAAAACGGGGCGTTCCCCTATCCCCGATCAAAAGATAGGACCAACTGAATATTTGGAATTAGAAAAAGAGCACTATTTCGATTATATCAATTTTAACGACATCACACTCCAAAATTCCTTTCGTCTAGTCAATCTCTGCATAGTATATGTCCTTAAATTTAATCCAGAGCAGCTAACAGCTACCTATATCGAAAACATAGATGAAGTAATGCACCGAATCGGTGATGATTTAAATCTTAAAAAAGAAGTCGCAACAAGACTTTGGGTCAACTTCTCAACAGCCGAAGACAACACCCTGGCCAATTATATTGCCGATACGTACCTATTCCCTGTAGCCAAGAAAAAAGGAGATTACAAACTCATTGCAGAAATTGAGCAATTTCAAGCAACTGCTTTGGGTAGCAAGGCGCCAGACTTCCAGGTCCACGAAGGAAAAAAACTATCTGATCTAAGGGGCTATAAACGTTATGTATTGATATTCTGGAGCAGCACTTGTTCCCATTGCTTAAAAGAAATTCCACAAATTCATGAGCTTGTAAGCAATTTGGATAACAATAAACTCCAAGTGATCGCATTTGGTCTAGAAGATCAACTATATCCATGGAAAGCCGCCATAGAGGATTATCCTAATTTTACACACATTTACGGAGAAGGTAAATGGAATAATAAAACGGCTGAAGCTTATAATATTACCGCCACACCAACTTATTTTGTACTGGATAAGGATAAGATTATACGCAATAAGCCAGGCTCCTTAGAGGAGTTATTAGAGATCCTAAAAAAAGAGTAAGTCTCCTCTTACAAGCTCTTTAAATCTTTAATCACTTTAAAGGCGATATCAATCTGATCTTCACCAACAATAATGGTAAATTCATTGGTAGTGGATATCACCTCGTGAAGGATAATTCCTTCCCAAGCCAACCGTTGAAAAATGAAGTAGTAAATTCCAGGAATCACCACGTTCTCCTCAGGTAATTTTACGCTGATCGAAGATAGTTTATCAATTTTCTGTGTGCGCTTCTCGTCCTTAAAGATTTCTTCCACGATGGCATTCATAGAATTGCTCACCACAATGTTAGTTTCATTGACCCCTCGTGAGGAAGTATAAAATACATCTTTGTTCTCATTGATTTCCTGAAGCAATTTTGCCTGCTTGTTTAGGATGGTGTCAGAGATTAAAAAGGTGTAATCGGTAAGAGAAGATCGAACAGTGATCTCTCCAACATTTTTAAGTACTTTTAAAATACGGTGGGTTGCTCTAAACTCTAATTCCGCGGAAAGTCGCTTCAAAGCCATAACGATGGCACCATTGCGCACATCTTTTCCTAATTGTTCTTCAATATCAGGCTTAATTGTCCTGGACAAAGAAGTGAGGTTAATGATCCCTTGCGCCAGTGCCGTCTGGAGGAACGGCTTTGATTTAATGTAGTTCTCAACTACGGATGAAATTGTTTTCATTGTATATATGGTTTGGTCCTTACAGAGTGTAAAAATAAGTTAAGTTTTGGTTAAAAGCAAAAAATAAAACTAAATGTTTTAAATATAACAATATGCACTTAATTATAACAGGTAACAAAATTGCTCGATCCCTCTGCTCCAAATAGAATCAAAAGTTTGCTTATCAAAGCCTGGTTCATTATCATTTTCTCCGCATAAAACATTACTTTTGTGTCCTTAAAAATCAAATAATTCGATGGAGTACAACGACGTTGCCAAAAATAAAAATCGGTTTACCATTACCGCCGCCCTACCTTACACCAACGGTCCAATACATATCGGACACCTTGCGGGAGTTTATGTTCCCGCCGATATTTTTGCCCGGTATTTGCGTATCCAAGGCAAGGATGTAGCTTTTATTGGAGGCAGTGACGAACACGGAGTGGCCATTTCTATGAAGGCTAAAAAGGAAGGTGTAAGTCCTCAACAAATTATAGATAAATATCACCATATTATAAAAAACTCATTTCAAGAGTTTGGAATTTCATTTGATAATTACTCAAGAACCTCCAATGAAATTCATCATAAAACGGCCTCTGAGTTTTTTAAAAAACTCTATGAGGACGGTAAATTTATAGAGGAGGAAACCGAGCAATTATACGACCAGGAGGCAGAACAATTTCTAGCGGATCGCTTCGTCACAGGTACCTGTCCTAAATGTCAATTCGAGGCTGCCTACGGTGACCAATGTGAAAACTGTGGTAGTTCATTAAATGCTACTGATTTAATCAATCCTAAATCAACCATCACTGGCAGTAAGCCTGTATTAAAAAAGACCAAACACTGGTTTTTACCTTTAGATCAATATGAGCGATTCTTGCGTGAGTGGGTCATTAAAGGTCACCAAAAAGACTGGAAACCTAATGTATACGGTCAGGTAAAAAGCTGGATCGATGAAGGACTCAAGCCCAGAGCAGTAACAAGGGATTTAGATTGGGGAATTCCAGTGCCAGTTCCAGGCGCAGAAGGCAAAGTCCTATATGTATGGTTTGATGCTCCTATCGGTTATATTTCTTCAACCAAAGAATGGGCCAAAAGTCAAGGCAAAGACTGGGAGCCTTACTGGAAAGATTCTAGGTTAATTCACTTTATTGGTAAAGATAATATTGTATTTCACTGTATCATATTTCCATCCATGCTTCAGGCCCATGGCGATTATATCTTACCTGAAAACGTGCCTGCAAATGAGTTTTTAAACTTAGAAGGCCAAAAACTTTCCACTTCCAAAAATTGGGCAGTTTGGCTTCATGAATATTTGGAGGAATTTCCAGACCAACAAGATGTATTGCGCTATACCCTTACAGCCAATGCACCTCAGACGAAAGACAATGATTTTACTTGGAAAGATTTCCAGGCTAAAAACAACAATGAACTTGTGGCAATCTTTGGGAACTTTGTCAACAGGGTTACGGTTCTTACTCACAAGTATTACAATGGTAATGTTCCAGAGGCTGGTGAATTAACCGACCGTGATTTACAAACCTTGGAGGAGTTAAAATCATACCCAGGGCTGATCTCAAATCTCATTGAAAAATATCGCTTTAGAGAAGCTGCTGCTGAATTGATTGCCGTGGGACGATTAGGGAACAAATACCTTGCGGAGGAAGAACCCTGGAAGGTGGTAAAACAAGATCCACAACGCGTAAAAAGCATTATGTATGTAGCGCTTCAAATCGCTACTGCACTGGCTGTACTGAGTGAACCATTTTTGCCTTTTACATCTAAAAAACTAAAAGGTATACTTGCCTTTGATAACCTGCAAACCCTTCCCACCTGGGAGCAAATTAAGAATCAAACCGAACTGATCCAATCCGGACATACTATTGGCCAATCAGTTCTGTTATTTTCTAAAATTGAAGATGAACAAGTTCAAAAACAATTGGACAAATTAGAGGCGACCAAAAAGAAAAATCAAGAGGAAAATTTAGCCAATAATGCAGCGGTAGAACCTCAAAAGGACATTATTGAATTTGATGATTTCACGAAACTAGATATCCGTACTGGAACCATTTTGGAGGCTCATAAAATGCCTAAGGCGGATAAACTTCTAGTTCTAAAAGTGGACACAGGAATTGATGTCAGAACCATTGTTTCTGGCATTGCAAAGGACTTTAAGACCGAAGAAATCATCGGAAAACAAGTGACCGTTTTAGTGAATCTAGCTCCACGAAAACTAAGAGGTGTCTTAAGTGAAGGGATGATTCTTATGACAAATAACCGTAGTGGTAAAATTGTCTTTATTAACCCCGATGAACAAGAGGTAAGCAACGGAACTGCTATCAGATAAATTTCAAACGCTCGTATGCGTAAGAAGATTTTTAACTATTATACACCCCAATGATGCTCTCGATACTTGATTATATTAGCGCCCGAACGCCTATTGAAAAAAGATCGATCCAAAACACGGTCAGTCTTCTAAATCAAGACTGTAGCATACCTTTTATAGCAAGGTATCGCAAGGAAATAACGGGTGATCTAGACGAAGTTCAAATCGGCGCTATCGCCAGCTTTAAAAAGGAATTTGAGACCCTGGAGGCTCGGAAATTAAGTATCCTAAAATCCATTGAAGAGCAACATCAACTTACCGATCAACTCAAAGACCAAATCGAAAACTGTCAAGAAATGACCCTATTGGAGGATCTCTACCTCCCTTATAAAAAAAGTAGAAAAACCAAGGCAGATACTGCTATAGAGCATGGATTGGAGCCACTGGCTAAGATTATCATGGCTCAAAATGCAACGGATTTAGATTCCGTTGCGCAGCGATATACCTCAGCGCATGTCAGCTCCTCTGAGATGGCACTCGAGGGTGCTCGCCACATCATTGCGCAATGGATTAAAGAACGCCTTGATATTAGAAAACAACTAAGGAGACAATTCGAGCGCTATGCAGCTATACAAACCAAAAAGGTGGAAACAACAGATACCCCTGAAGCAGCCCAGCATCATAGTGATTATTTCAACTTGAATGAACCACTTGCAAGATGTCCTTCCCACCGCCTATTGGCTATCTTAAGATTGGAAGCCTTAGGTGCTATCAAAATAAAAGTAGTGATCGATGAACAAAGAGCTCTTGAGCTTATTTTATCGAAGGTTCTAAAAGCTAAAAACTCTTGCGCAGACCAAATAGAATTAGCGGCTAAGGATGCTTATAAACGAGGGTTGTACCCCGCCTTAGCAAAAGAAGCCTTATCGAAGGCAAAAGAAAAGGCAGATGACACTGCTATCACAGTCTTCGAAAAGAATTTAACGGAACTTCTTTTGAGCCCCCCACTTGGAGAAAAACGTATACTAGCCTTGGATCCAGGTTTTAAAAGTGGGTGTAAATTAGTTTGTTTGGATCAAAAAGGGAACCTATTACACAATGAGACCATCTATCCTCACCCACCAAGAAAAGAAGCATCAAAGGCCATTAAAAAAATTCTTACGCTAGTAAATGCATATAAAATAGAAGCCATCGCTATTGGGAACGGCACCGCTTCAAGAGAAACAGAACAACTCATCAAACGAATAGGTTTTGAGAAGCCTATTGAGGTCTATGTGGTGAGTGAAGCAGGCGCCTCGGTCTATTCAGCTTCAAAGATCGCTAGAGCAGAATTTCCGAATTATGATGTTACGGTAAGAGGAGCCGTTTCTATAGGACGAAGACTATCCGATCCTTTAGCGGAGCTTGTTAAAATCGAAGCAAAGTCCATAGGTGTTGGTCAATATCAACATGATGTGGATCAACTCAAATTACAACAACGTTTGGATCGTGTGGTAGAGCGCTGCGTTAATAAAGTGGGGATCAACCTAAACACCGCTAGTAGTTCGCTGTTGAAATATGTTTCAGGAATTGGAGAAAAGCTTGCAGAAAACATCATAGAATACCGCACTGAACACGGTGCTTTTACCGCTAGAAAAGACCTTTTAAAAGTAGCCCGATTAGGAGAAAAAGCTTATGAACAAAGCGCTGGTTTTTTAAGAATAAAGAGCCCTTCAAATCCTTTGGATGATTCTGCAGTACACCCAGAGCGGTACCAGCTAGTGCAGCAAATGGCAAAAGATTTGGGTATAAGGGTAGAGGAGCTCATTGGTGAGCCAGAGAAAATTGATAAAATCCCTCTAGAACACTACCTTAGCGACACAGTGGGCATGCTTACCCTAAAGGATATCACTGCAGAGTTAAAAAAGCCTGGTCTTGATCCAAGAGCCAAGGCACGAATTTTCGAATTTGACCCCAACATTAACTCCATTAAAGATCTTAAACCAGGTCAGATCCTACCTGGTATTGTCAACAATGTGACCAATTTTGGATGTTTTGTCGATATCGGGATTAAAGAAAGTGGATTAGTCCATATATCCAACCTAAGTGATTCCTACGTCTCTGATGTCAATCAAATTGTACGTGTACAACAACATGTAAAGGTGAAAGTGTTGGAGGTAGATATAGACCGAAGACGCATCCAACTCTCCATGAACTTCTAATAGCTTGATAAGCTAGAATTAGACTGCTTTTAAATTAATACTCTGAAGCCAAATTACGACCCATGGAAGGGATAATTTTATAACTTTAACTTTAAAAGTAGAAATTATGATAGTAAAGAAAGTTGAAGAGTTATTGAACAAACAGATAACCGTTGAAGCAGAGTCATCTCAAATATATTTAGCAATGGCTTGTTGGGCTGAAGTTAAAGGTTTGCAAGGTGTGGCTCAATTTATGTATGCCCAATCTGATGAGGAAAGAGAACATATGCTGAAGTTAGTGAAGTTTGTAAACGAACGAGGAGGACATGCAAAGATATCCGCTTTAAAAGCGCCTAATGTAACCTTTGATAGCTTTAAGGATATGTTCCAGATGCTACTCGATCATGAGATATTTGTATCAGAAAGTATTAATGAACTAGTCCATGTTACCCTGCAAGAAAAAGATTATTCTACACACAATTTCTTACAATGGTATGTGGCAGAACAGATCGAAGAAGAGGCGATGGCTCGAACCATATTGGATAAAATTAATTTAATTGGGGATGATAAAGGTGGCCTGTATTTATTCGATCGAGATATTGAACAATTAACGGCTACTACCCAGGCTAATTTACCATCCGAATAATTTTAAGTTATTTAGTGTTAAAGTTTATTTAGATTTAATTTAAATAAATATATTTGCCCGTTGTTTTACTTTAATAGGTAGTCTCTTGGGCAAAAAGAAGAAAGACAAAAAGGAGAAAAAAATCAAAAATCACAAACTTAAGGAGCTAGAAAAGAAAGCGCTCAAGTCCAAGTGTTGTGAAAAATATCGAAAAAGCGAATCTAAACGCTGTAAGAGATGCCCTTGCTTCGATTTAATGGAAGAAAAGGCAGCATAAGTTAATTCAAAGTCGCATGGCTAAATACCAAAGCGACTTTGTGATTTAAACATATAGACACTATTTCGATTGTTAACTTTTTTCCTAAATTAATGACCTCCTCACGCAGGTTATTAAATACAGCACAACCTTCCCCATACCACAGATAATTTCAATACATTGAATATGGAAACCATCAACAAACTTGAAGTTCGAAATTTAGTAATGCAGGACTATTTGGAACTCAGAGCTTCTATGGTGGAGGCTTATACTGGAATGGAAGATGCACCTTGGAAGCAGAGTGAAATTCGCAAATTGCTTTCTCTTTTTCCGGATGGACAATTAGTAGTTTTAGTGGATGATAAGGTAGTGGGTTGTGCGCTTTCTATTATTGTGGATCATTCCACCGTGGAGCAAAACCACACCTACGAAGAAATTACAGGGGGCTATACTTTTTCCACTCACAATCCCCATGGCAACATACTCTATGGAATCGATGTATTCATTCATCCAAAATACAGAGGACTTCGACTAGGAAGACGTCTTTATGAAAAAAGAAAAGAACTCACCGAGCAGTTGAACCTCAAATCCATTATGTTTGCGGGTCGTATTCCAAATTATAGTAAATACGCCAACCAAATCAGCCCCAAAGAATATATTGAAAAGGTTAAGATGAAGGAGCTGTTCGATCCTGTTTTGGCCTTTCAGTTGAGCAATGATTTTCACGTAAAGAAAATCATGAAAAATTACCTTGAAGGCGATATACATTCCTTAGAGTATGCGGTTTTGATGGAATGGAACAATATTTATTACGATCAAAGTCCTAAACTCATCAATTTAGAAAAATCAGTTGTACGCCTTGGTCTTATCCAATGGCAAATGAGACCGCTAAAAAATCTTGAATCCCTATTTGATCAAGCGGAATTCTTTATTGATGCTGTCTCAGGATATGGAAGTGATTTTGCACTGTTTCCAGAGCTCTTCATCGCCCCGTTGATGGCCGATTACAATCATCTCAATGAGGCTGATGCAATTCGGGAGCTTGCCAAATACACCGAACCTATTTATCAAAAATTCCAAGAATTTGCCATATCCTATAATATCAATATCATCACAGGGAGCATGCCACATATTGTAGATGGCAATTTATACAATTCAGGATTTCTTTGTAAACGGGATGGCACCTCGGAGATGTATACCAAAATACACATTACCCCAAATGAAGTGGCGCATTGGGGAATGAAAGGAGGTGATCAAATTAAGACCTTTGATACCGATTGTGGAAAAATTGGTATTATGATTTGTTATGATGTGGAATTTCCAGAGCTCAGTAGGATTATGGCTGATCAGGGAATGCAATTACTCTTCGTCCCTTTTTTAACAGATACTCAAAATGGCTATACAAGAGTTAAAAGTTGTGCGCAAGCTAGGGCAATAGAAAACGAATGCTATGTCGTTATTGCTGGTTGTGTGGGTAATCTGCCAAAGGTTAATAATATGGACATCCAATATGCGCAAGCTGCCGTGCTCACCCCTTCTGACTTTGCCTTCCCAAATGATGGCATTAAAGCGCAAGCAACTCCCAACACGGAGATGACGTTAATTGTTGATGTTAATTTGGATTTACTAAAGGAACTTCACCAATATGGGAGCGTCCGGGTCTTAAAGGACCGCAGACACGATCTCTACCAAGTGGTTAATAAGAAACAAGACCACCTATAGATATATCCTTTAAAGCACTCCAAAAAAGACCTAATAATTGTGGCTGTTAAGCTTTAAAGCGGCAATAACGACATCCTTCCTACTGATTTGTCCAACAAGTTTACCATGATCCAGTACGGGCAGACGCCGTCTATGACTATTGTAAAATTGAGATGCAGCATCAAATATATTCATATCACACGGAATGGTTTCCACCTTGGTGGACATAAATTTTTCCACACTTTTATCTAGAATTGGCATATTGAAATACCTACTCTCTGAAATTTGCTTCATACAATCAGCCTCGGAGATAATCCCTACAAGCCCCCCCTTCTCATCGCAAACAGGTCCTCCAGAAATTTTGTGTTTCACAAAGAGTTCCATTACCTCTAATATGGATTGCTCTGGTTTAAAAATCACCAAACTTCTGGTCATATAATCTGATACCAATATGGGAGCATGGTACTCCTTTTTTTGATCCTCTCTAGCTCCCTGAAAACTTTTGATCCCCATACTTCTATATTTTTTTAAGATTGGCTGTAAACACTAAATATAATGAAAATTTTTGGATTATTTCTTAACTATTCACATCTATTCGGGCAATTTTATTAGGCATTGTCAAAATCTATAAATTTCGCAGAAATGCAACAATTAATAATATATTCCTTATTTTTATAAATAGTCAACAATTCAACCGTCTTTGAAAAAATTTAGTCTTGTCATATCTTTTGTTATATTATTGGCTGTATGCGCCTGGCGGTTTTATGATCTTACACCTCAAGGGGAATTTGACATTAAAGACTATTCGATTAAGAATGTTCAAGATCACATCCAAATAATTTCTAAACGCCCACATTATGTGGGGACCCAAGCCCACAAGGAGGTTCAAAGCTACTTAATGGATCAACTTAAATCCATGGGATTGCAAGTGGAGACGCAAAAAGGTTATAGCATTGGCCATTGGGGTAATCTTGCTATGGTCAATAACATTCTTACTAGAATTAAAGGTAGCTCTTCCTCAAATGCCTTGCTGTTATTGTCCCATTACGATAGTAGCCCTCATTCTTCCTATGGGGCGAGTGATGATGCCGTTGGAGTGAGCATTATTTTAGAAGGAATCAATAGTCTACTCAACGCTGGTAAAAAACCAGCCAATGATATTATTGTACTTTTTAGCGACGCTGAAGAGCTAGGATTACTTGGAGCCCAATTATTCGTAAACAAACATCCATGGGCAAAGGATGTTGGGCTCGTATTAAATTTTGAAGCCAGAGGAAGCGGAGGCCCGAGTTATATGTTGCTCGAAACCAATAATGGAAACAAAAATCTCGTTGAGACTTTTGAAAAATCCAGTGTCGAATTTCCCGTAGCAAATTCCCTGGCCTACAGCGTTTACAAAATGTTACCTAATGATACAGATCTAACGGTCTTCAGAGAGACTGCAAACATTGATGGTTTTAATTTTGCTTTTATAGATGATCACTTCGATTATCACACCTCCAGGGATCGCTACGAGAATCTAAATCAAAACACATTAAAGCATCAAATATCCTACTTATTACCACTATTAGAGTATTATTCTAATGCGGATCTGAGCATCCTAAAATCCAACGAGGATAATATCTATTTTGACTTTCCAATCTTTAATTTTGTGTATTACCCCTTTAGTTGGATATATCCCATGCTTATTATAGCAATTTTGGCATTTTTTTATATCTTCTATTTAGCAATTTCAAACAGAACGATTAACTCTCGTGGAGTCTTTAAAAGTGTACTTTTTTTCCTGGCGTGTTTAATTCTATGTGCAGGAATCGGATACATTGCTTGGCCTGGTCTACAAGTTATCTATCCGCAGTATAGGGATATACTCCATGGGTTCCCTTATAACGGGCACCTATACATTGCAGCTTTGACTTGCTTAAGTTTCTCGATATGCTTTTTTGTCTACTCAAAAATTAAAAATGTTCAAATCGCAGAACTTGTTATCGTCCCCGTTGGATTGTGGTTGCTTCTGTGCCTAGGTATAGCCTTTTATCTGAAAGGAGCAAGCTTTTTTATCATCCTTACCTATGCCTCCTTGACATCCTTATGGATACTAATAAAAGCCAAGGATAAGCGACCACCTATAGGGTATCTGATTGCGCTATGCATACCTTCAATTTGGATCCTTGCTCCTTTTATACAGATGTTTCCAGTTGCATTAGGTTTAAAATTGGTCATTAGCAGTACGGTATTAAGTGTGTTACTTTTTGGATTATTACTTCCAGTAATAGGATACTATAGAAATAAAAGCCGCTATGCCCTTCTGGGGCTCTTCCTAAGCGCTTTATTTTTTATATCTGCCCATCTAAATTCGTATCCTTCACCTGAAAGACCACATCCGACTAGCTTGGTCTATCTCCTAGATTTAGATACACAAAAAGCACATTGGGCTACTTATAACAAGGAACTGAATTCCTGGCTTGAACAATACATCGCTGACAGTGTACAAAGCACCACCCTTTCGGGCGAATTAAGCAGCAAATATGCCACTAGTTACTCAAAAATTGCGCAAGCACCAGTAAAAAACATTAAGGCCCCGACGGTCAAAGTCCTACAAGACACGAGCTTTAGAGGCCGGAGAAAAATAAAATTACACATTTCACCTAATAGAAAAATAGATCGATTAGAGGTTACAACAACCGCTACTAAAATTAGTAGGTGTACTGTAAATGGGATACCTGTCCCCCTATCCTATTTATTCAAACGATCCGATCGCCTCTTTACCCATTATATCAGTGAGAATCAATCAACCGATATTGAACTAGAGTGCAGCCAACAAGACCAGCTAAGCTTTCAAATTTACGAGGTCTCTTATGACCTTTTGAACCACTCTTTATTTAGTGTTCCGGATCGTCCGAAGAACACCATTGCAATGCCCTTTGTGTTAAACGATGCGGTGCTCACTAAAAAAACATTGAAATTATAATGCAGAAAAAAATTGGGATTCTGGGGTGCGGATGGTTGGGATTTCCGCTAGCTAAGCATTTTATAAAAAAGGGATACCAGGTAAGGGGTTCTACCACTTCGCTAGATAAAATAGTATCACTAGCCTTACATGATATCAATCCATTCTTAATTGCAATTCACAACCATCATAGTGAAGGCAATTTGGATTACTTTTTAAAGGACCTTGATGTGCTCATCATCAGTGTGCCTGCGAAACTAAAAGCGAATCCCGAATCGAATTTCGTTTCGAAAATGAAAACATTAATCAAAAAAATTAAAAAGAGCAATACGAAAAACATCATATTTATAAGTAGTACATCTGTCTACGGAAACACACTAAAAGTGGTAGATGAAAGTAGTCCTACCCTTCCTGAGACAAGCAGCGGACGTCAAATTTTAGAAGTTGAAAAATTATTGATGGATTGTACGAATTTATCTATTAAAGTAATTCGTTGTGCTGGTCTTTATGGACCAGGACGCCACCCTGTTTTTCAATTGGCCAAAAAAGATGTTTTACAACATCCAAATCAGCCAGTAAATTTAATTCACCTAACGGATTGTATTGGCATCATCGACCTAATCATTAATGAGCCTTCTAGGCGCCTAATCATTAATGCTGTGGCACCCTCACACCCAACACGTGGAGATTATTATTCCGCTATTGCCAAACAACTCAACCTAGTTCTTCCCCCTTTTCAAGAGAATCATTCTACCCCTGGAAAGACCATTAATTCATTGTATATTAACAGGAAGTTAGCATATGAATTCAAATTTCCTGGACTGAATATCTAAGTTACGTTAAAAACCTTAACACATAGACTATATTCCAGTTAAATAATGGTTAAACCCACTTAAAGTGACCAACTAAAGCGCCATAGTTTGGTATCTTTACACCATAGAAAAGAACAAAACATTATAGTTTTCATTTTTTGAACTTATAAGATTAGGTTAGGTTTTTAAGTTAGTTTAGATTAGTTTATTAAGAAGAGAGTGGGTTTTTAAATCCGCTCTCTTTTTTTGTACTTACTAATTCCTTATGTGATGTGTTCTGTTTTCAGGGACGTAAGTTTACACCCCAGCTTATCCAAATTTCCAATACCCGTAGTCCCTTGTAAAATACCCCTTCATGTATATTAAAAAAATTAATAGCTTTGCGCTTTAAGTACACTGAGGTTAAACCATAACTAGTTACACATGAAGAAAACACTTACCATCGTGTTGCTTTGTTCATTTTTATTTGGATTCTCACAGAACAATTCGCAACTTTTAACCCATTACAAGGCCTTTTATGAACAAATGAAGCATCAGGGTGATGTACAAGGGGTTATTAATGCACTTACGCATTTAAATGTTTTACAACCTAACGAGGCTAGAACAGATACCCTTGCTTTTTTCTATAGCAATTCAGGACAACACGTTCAAGCCATTAATCTACTAGGTACAGAGAATGACCCTAAAGCATCGGATTTAGCTGTAGAGGTCAAAGCGCGTTCCCTTAAGGCATTAAATCAGCCTCAATTAGCTGTGAATCAGTTTGACATCATGTTCGGGAGAAACCCTGATATTTATGTAGCTTATGACATTGTTGATCTAAATTTACAAATAGGAAAAACAGCTGAAGCTGAAACCTATATAAAATATGGTTTGGATAATGCAACTGAAAAGGATGTACTACCATTCTACCAATCCAATCCTCCGTACCAGGTGCCATTAAAGGCAGCTTTTACTTATCAAAAAGGACTCTTAGAATACAATAAGGACAAATCGAATATCGATCAAGCGATCTCTTATATAGACCAAGCAATTGAGATAGCACCCAATTTTAAATTAGCCAAACAAATCAAAGACCTCCTTTTGAATCAAAAAGCACAAGCTGAAGCAGCACCTGCAACCGACCAAGAATAAGTTTGTAAAGGTTTTACCTATATTAAAAAAGGCATTCTAATAGCAAAATTTAGAATGCCTTTTTTTAATTGTATCTATTACTAGATCTATAGCATGCCTTTACCAAATCTTAACGCGCTTCTCTGGCGCTAAATACATCTGATCTCCTTCGTTAATATCAAAAGCTTGGTAAAACACCTCCATGTTAATTAACGGTTGGGTTGCACGATACATTCCTGGAGAATGTGGATCTGTTTTTATTCTAGTTTTCAAAGCTTCATCTCTCATCTTAGTTCTCCAAACAGTAGCCCATGACATAAAGAAACGTTGCTCTGGTGTGAATCCATCGATCAAACCAGGTGATCCGTGCTCTTTAAGGTGTAATTGCAGACCATCATAAGCTGCGTTTACCCCACCTAGATCACCGATATTTTCTCCAAGAGTAAACTTCCCATTGATAAACACCTCTGGAAGTACTTCAATACGGCTATATTGAGCAGCCAAGGAATCTCCCAAAGCGTTGAACTGGATTAAATCCTTCTCAGTCCACCAGTTTTCAAGGTTACCATTGGCATCATAATCAGCACCACTATCATCAAAACTATGAGATATTTCGTGTCCAATTACTGCTCCGATTCCACCGTAATTTACAGCCGCGTCTGCTTTAAAATTAAAGAAGGGTGGTTGAAGAATAGCCGCGGGAAAAACAATTTCGTTATAGGAAGGATTGAAATATGCATTTACCGTTTGAGGTGACATAAACCATTCCGATTTATCCACTGGCTTACCTAGTTTATTAATAGTACGGTCAAAATACCACTTCCCTATATTAAGGCTATTCTGGAAGTATGATCCTCCTTGATTAGCTACCTTAATTTCTATGGAAGAGTAATCCTTCCAAACATCTGGATAACCTACCTTAACGGTTGTTTTTTCTATTTTTTCAATCGCTTTTTTCTTAGTCTGAGGGTCCATCCATGTTAAAGCATTAATTCTAGCTTCGAAGGCCTCAAAAACGTTTGCTACCATTTCTTGGGCAACTTTTTTTGCCTCGGCAGGAAATTTCTCTTCTACATAAAGCTTACCTAATGCTTCGCCTATCATGCTATTTACGGTCTGGAGCGCTCTTTTTTCAAGAGGCTCTTGCTTTTGAGCACCTCTTAATTCTTTGCTGTAAAATTCCCAGTTAGCACGCTCCATATCCATAGTCAACGTACTTGCTGCATCATTGACCAAGGACCATCTAAGGTAATTTTTTAAAGTTTCTATTTTAGAATCTTGAAAAACCTCTTGTAAGGAAGCTGTATAGTCCACTTGACTGATATCAATGGTATCAATCCCGGAGGCACCAATACCTTTAAAATACCCAGTCCAGTCAAATGCTGGAACCATTTTTTCCAAGTCAGATATAGCCGTTGGATTGTAAGTTGTCTGTGGATCTCTTCGTTGCACCTTATCGAGCATTGGAGTAGCTAATTTGGTTTCAAAAGCCAGGATTTCTGCAGCTTGTTTGGAAGCCTGCTGCTTATCGATATCAATAAACTGAAGCATCTTAGTGATATGTGCAAGGTACTTATCACGAAGCTCTTTACTCTCTTGATCCTTCTCTAAATAGTAATCTCTATCAGGCAACCCTAAAGTACCAGCACCGAGATACGCTGAATTTTTATTACTATCTTTAGCATCTGATCCGACACCAAATCTAAAAAATTTGGCTCCCATAACAGGAGTCATTTCAATAAGGTACGCTTGTAAATCCTCCTTGTTATCAATCGCTTCTAACTTTTCCAAATAAGGCATTAATGGGCTTATTCCCTGCTCATTTCTTGAGGTTGTATCCATAATGGATTGGAATAATCGAACGGCTTTAGCCTGGTCCGAATTCACATCCAAATTTGGATTCTTTTCAGCTGCATATAAAACAGCTAATGCATCGTCATCAGTTTGAACTCGTAGTTCATTAAAACTACCCCAGACCGTTTTGTCATCAGGGATTGTAGTTTCATCAAGCCATGTCCCATTGACATACCGGAAAAAATCATTCTTAGGGCTCGTGGTTGTATCCATATAAGATAAATTAATCCCAGGAACAGTTTCCACTGTAGCCACTTCCTTTTTGTTCTCAGTCTTACAAGCCGTCACCAGTAGAACTGAGCTTAACCCATAAAACAAAGGTTTTTGGAAATTGAACTTCATATTAGATTCGTTTTGTTAAATATCGATGCAATTTAACATAAATTGTTATCGTTCAGAATTTTTAGTTTTTAAATTAACAATTTATTAAGGGTTTTCAGCATTGAATGTTGCATTGGTTATAAATATGATAGTTCGCTACAGAAAATGTAATGATAGATGAATTCTGTTGCTGGCAGCTACCTGAGAAAAGCCACATATCCTAGCCTATTTAAGTAGATCTGAATACAAAAACTTATAAAAAGCTATGTCATACCAAAAAGACTCTAAGTGAGGTAGAGGAACATCTTAGGAATTAAGTATTGGCACATAAAAATAAAAGTGGCTGGATAAAAATACCTTGGCATTTGAAGTTGGACTCCTTATCTTTGGAGCGTATGTAAACACATTTGCATTGAAAAGAATTCAATATATCTCAGTAACTCTAGGACTATTACTTGTAGTAGGTTGTGGAAACAATAATGGTAATTCACAAAATCAAGAGGCCGAAATAGACTCCACTACTGTTCACTATAGAGCCCTACCACCCATCGCTCCCATTAGCAAGGAAAAAATGAATACTATTGGGCAGTGGGAGAAATTTAGGGAACTCAGCATCCTTATGGAGCGTTTCCAAAGACAAGATCATGGAGATTTAACGTATTTTGCAGAAGAATTTAACAGGATTAACAGTGAGCTAGCCAAAGATTCTTTAATACCTGCAAAATTCGATAATCCAGCAGTAAAAAGCAGAATATTAGTTCTGAACACCTTTACTAAACAGCTTAAGAATCGCCTAGATGAAAATAGCGTACTTGATTCAATAAATATTACCCGAACACGGGTAATAAACGCCTACAATGCCCTTCGCCTCCAACTTGCAGAACATCTGAAAAGTAAATTATTTGAAGAATTTCTTAAAGAAGGAGATCTTAAAAATAACAAAGTAGAAAAATCCGAATAATTCCTCATTATTACAGTTAAGCAAATTGATCAATCCCCTTTTTTTGCTGTGGCAATAAAATAGGATACCAATTCGCTATGAAATATAGAAGCAGTAATACCATTGTGAATTGCCGACAATTACGCCAAAGCTACTAAAATGGAGGCTATCCACACTAGATAAAAAGCAATTAGGAGCCTAATTTCGGCAATGAAGAATTATAGCGCTAAACTTCGCAATTCTTTCATAGTTAACCTGCTTTAAGAAGGAAAATTTAGATTGGGATTTAAAAATTAAACAAAACCTGATTTCAAGATCCAATTAAGGATTTTATTAATGACTTTTAAGGAAACGGCTATTGCTGATGGGGAGAGAAAGGACCAAAATTGATCCTGGAAAAAAATAGTGTATGGCATTTTACGGAGCTATAATCCCTTAGTATAAATTACCTATTAACTAAAAATCGTATTTACAAAAGTAGGCAAGCTGCCTTAGCATTACCATGCCAAGGTGAGAAGAACAACAGTGCAGTTATATCATTGTCCACGATGGGATTGTAAAGTAATTAACCATCTATATAAATAAACAAAGCCATCCGAAGATGGCATTGCTTATTATATGTATGTTTAAATCATTCTAGTGATTCAATTCCTCTTCATTCTCTTGTAGAGGTATATGCTGCGGAACAAAATCCTGACCTGGAATAACATATTCACCATCCTCATCTACCTTACTATAATCATAAGGCCATCTGTGAACTTCCGGAATAGCACCTGGCCAGTTTCCGTGGATAGGCTCAATTGGTGTTGTCCATTCCAAAGTTGTTGAATTCCATGGATTTTGCGTTGCCTTCTTACCGTAGAAAATACTATGGAAAAAGTTATACAAGAATATCACCTGAGCAAGTGCAGCGATAATAGCACACACGGTCATCACAATTTGAATATCTGTTAGGTCATCAAACATAGGGAAGGCTGTATTGGTATAGTACCTTCTTGGTACCCCTGCCAGTCCAACAAAGTGCATCGGGAAGAATACCCCATAAGAACAGACCGCTGTGATCCAGAAGTGAATATAGCCTAAATTCTTATTCATCATTCTACCGAACATTTTAGGATACCAGTGGTAGATACCAGCCAGCATACCATAAACAGCCGAGATACCCATCACTAGGTGGAAGTGAGCAATCACAAAGTACGTATCGTGAACGTTAATATCCAAAGCACTATCTCCTACGATAATACCGGTAAGTCCACCAGTAATGAATGTAGAAACGAATCCAATAGACCACAACATGGCCGTATTCATTTGAAGGTTACCCTTCCATATTGTAGTTATCCAGTTAAATGCTTTAACGGCTGAAGGAATTGCAATTAAAAGAGTTGTAAAAGTAAACACAGACCCTAAGAATGGGTTCATACCAGATACGAACATGTGGTGTCCCCAAACAATCGTTGATAAGAATCCAATAGCTAAGATCGATGCAACCATCGCTCTATATCCAAAAATTGGCTTTCTAGAGTTGGTAGACATAATCTCAGAAACTATACCCATCGCCGGAAGAATTACAATATAAACTTCAGGGTGACCTAAGAACCAAAATAAGTGTTCAAATAATACTGGAGATCCCCCTTGATAGTGTAAAACTTCACCTTGAATGAAAATATCGGATAAGAAAAATGATGTTCCAAAACTACGATCCATGATTAACAAAAGCGCCGCTGATAATAAAACTGGGAAAGAAACAACACCGATGATAGCAGTTACAAAAAAGGCCCATATTGTCAATGGTAGCCTTGTCATAGACATTCCCTTTGTACGTAGGTTTAATACCGTTACAATGTAGTTCAATGATCCAAGTAAAGATGAAGCAATAAAGATCGCCATTGAAATCAACCACATTGTCATACCAGTACCTGAACCTCCCTGAGCCTGTGGTAAGGCACTAAGTGGAGGATAAATCGTCCAACCAGCTGCTGCAGGTCCAGCTTCAACAAATAGAGAAAGAAGCATGATAACAGCAGAAATAAAGAACAACCAGTATGATAGCATATTCATAAAACCAGATGCCATATCTCGTGCACCGATCTGAAGTGGAATAAGTAGGTTACTAAATGTACCACTTAACCCCTGAGTCAGTACGAAAAATACCATGATGGTACCGTGAATCGTCACCAGAGCCAAATATATATTAGGATCCATAACACCCTCTGGCGCCCATCTTCCTAGTAAAACTTCGAATATTTTAAATGATTCTCCAGGCCATGCAATCTGCATTCTAAAAAGAACAGACATTACAATCCCGATAATCCCCATAAACAACATAGTAATCAAATACTGCTTAGAGATCATCTTATGATCCATACTAAAGATATACTTTGATATAAAGTTTTGTTTATGATGATCATGTGCGTGATCTTCCATATGCGCTTGTGATGTTGCTGACATAATCTTTCTCCTTTAAAACTATTTTATATATATTATTATTACCAATTACTGGGCAGCTGCCATTTGTTGTTTGAAGGTCTGCTGCTCTTTTATCCAAGCATCAAATTCTTCTTGGGTCTCCACTATAATTTTCATTTGCATATTATAGTGTGAAGACCCACAAATCTTATTACATAAAACAACATAGTCAAACTCCCATGGATCTATATTATCAGTTTCACCATTTGCCTTTCTATCCGCTCTGAGTTGATTAATGTGTTGAACCTTTTCTACCATATCAGGGTTCAATCTCATTTCTTCAGTAGTTACCGTTGGTGTAAATGCAAACTGGGTTATCATACCTGGTACAACATTCATCTGTGCTCTAAAGTGTGGCATATAAGCCGAGTGAAGAACATCCTGAGAACGCATTTTAAATATAACCTTACGTCCCACAGGCAGATGAATTTCAGTTTGAGAAACTATATCATCTTCAGCATAGGGGTCTGATTCATCAATCCCCAACATGTTATTCTTATCAATATCGATTAATCTAACATTGGCACTACCTAAAACATTGTCATTACCAGCATATCTGGCTTTCCAGTTAAACTGCTGAGCATATAGTTCAATGATAATTGGATCTCCTTCCTCTTCATCTACATTCATCACGGAAGTCCATGTAAACAATCCGTAAAGAATCAAACCAGCCAAGGTAATTACTGGGATAATAGTCCAAATAAACTCCAAACGATCATTATCGGCATAAAAGAGTGCTTTTCTTCCCTGTACTCCTCGATATTTAAAGGCAAAATAGTGCAGTAAAGCCTGCGTAATAATTTGCACAGTAAAGATAAGAACCATGGAAATAAACATCAAATTATCGATATCCTCACCATGTTCCGACGCTGGAATTCCAAGTAATACACCTCCCCATTCCCAGAAACAAAATATAGTGAGTAGGTAGATGAAAACTAGAAAAGCAAACATTAAATACCCATTAACCTTGTTATCCTTATCAGTAGCTATTTGTGAATCATCCGCGTTAAATTGAGACAATTCAAAAATCTTTGTCATCTGCCAAATTGCAATGGCAACAAGTAGAAGAACAATTATTATTAATACAGCAGTCATCGTATATATCCTGTTTACTATTTATTATTCAATTAATAATGAAAGTGTTTACTTTCCTCAATAAGTGGGTTTCTTTTATCAAGCAATGATGGCATCTTCGCAATAGCAGTAAAGGTCACAAAAATGAACAGTCCTAAGAAGAACAACACACTTGAAATCTCTGGAATACCAAAACTCCATAATTCACCAACTGTAGAAGGCATTACCCACTGGAATACATCCATATAATGTCCTATAAGAACAACGATACCTGTCATTATTATAAACCATCCTCTACGTTTGAAATCGGTATTCATTAACATTAAGAATGGGAACACAAAGTTTAGCACTAACATTCCAAAAAACACCACACCGTAATGCTCTACTCTTGTTATAAAGTAGGCTGATTCTTCAGGGATGTTAGCATACCAAATTAACATAAATTGTCCGAACCATAGGTAAGACCAGAAAATACTCAATCCAAAGATGTATTTCCCTAAATCATGCAGGTGACTATCGTTCACAAAGTCAACTAGTCCTTTGGATTTTAGATATACCAGTACCATTGCAATCACCGTTACACCTGATACGAACATACTTGCAAAGATATACCAAGCAAACAATGTACTATACCAATGCGGTTCTAGACCCATGAACCAATCCCAAGCCATCACAGATTCTGTTACAAAGAAAAATAACAGGAAGAAAACCGATGATTTGAATATCTTTTTGTAAGGCGTGTAATCTTCAGCCTCATCTTGTAATCTAGATTGTTTTACAACATAGTATCTATAGAAACACCAACCTCCTAAGAAAAGTAAAGATCTAATTAAGAAGAACGGTATATTCAGGTAACCCGATTTTAATTGCAATATTTTATCGGCTGCCATGATATCGGAATCCATCCAAATATACATGTGGTTCATATGGAACCCTGCTGTCAATACATAAAATACGTATAGAATGATTGCTCCAGGAACTAAATAGGCAGTAACACCTTCCATAATTCGGAATAATACGGGCGACCAGCCTGCCTGTGATACATGTTGCACTGCATAAAACACTAATGCTCCTAATGACAACATAAAGAAAAAGAAGGCAGCGATTAGGAACGCAGACCATGGCCTATTCTGTAGTTTACTTAGCGTATGGGCATCATGAGCTGCGTGATCGTCTGCATGCGCATCTGTCTGTGCTGTAGTATTTTCGTGGTGAGTCGCGGCATCGTGTGCTTGTTCATGTCCACCGCCATGATGGCTTTGAGTGGATGTCACAATGGCTTTAGCTTCTTCAATGGTAGAAGGAGCGCTTAAAAAACCATACCCTATACCAAGAACACCAACTATCATTAAAATGAAAGATGTTATTCTTAATCTATTTGAAAACGTATACATATCCTTGAATCTTCTTTTTGATAGTTGATTTTAGTTATTTACTTTCTAAATCCTGCTTTAAGGTCAACACATACTC
>NZ_DATGNU010000057.1:0-27863 GCF_035306585.1 Galbibacter sp. | reverse complement strand
TGAAACCGAAATAAGCTCCATACCACATATCGGACAATCTCCTGGTTCATTTTGACGAATTTGAGGATGCATTGAACAGGTCCAAGTGGTAGATGCCATATGGTTATGCTCCTGATTAGTTTGATCGGCTTTATTGGAGCTCTTCCCTCCAAAGAGCAACCAACCTATAAATACCCCTATTAAAAGGATAAAAGTAACACGAATCGTATTTTTATTTTTTATTTCCATTTTCATCTTCTTTAAGAACTTTAATTCTTTTGCTGGACTATATACTCATTTGTTAATAGGTATTCTATTTTCGCCTGAGCAATATAACCAGCCCTGAGCGCTTCCAATCCCTGTAGTTTAAACAATAGAATATCTTGATTAATACGTAGGATCTCTTCAAAATCCCCTGTATTGGAACTAAAAGCTGATACCAATAATGACCGTGCCCTCTCTGAACTCTCGATCTGCCTTTGATATAATTCCAATAACTGCCGAGATTCATTTAATTCATATTGCTTACGCTGAAACTCGTCTTGAAACTCATTGGCCTGCTGTTTCATTTCTAATGCGATACTCTGACCCATTAGATCCGCCTGGTTCTTAGCTGCATCATATTTTTTTCTAAAAATGGGCAAACTTATAGAAAACATAGGCATTATGGCATCTTTTCCATTCATATCAGGCATACCCATCGCGGATTTTGCATTCACGATATAGCCAACTCCGAGACCAAAGGATGGTAATCCTTCTTTTTGAACAACCTTTTTTCTAGTCTCATATGAATTTTGTAGCTTATCAAGCTGTTCCATACTAGGATGGGCCTCAAAATTTGGCATACTATCCAATGGCTTAGTAAGGTTAAGATAAAGGGTATCTTGTATCACTACCTGTTGATGGATTTCTCGATTGAGCAGCAGGTTAAAAGTCGACTGAAGCCTTTGGATGTTTTGCTCGAGAAGCTCAAGTTGCGTTCGTGCAGCATCTTGAGCAATTTCCACTCGCACCACATTAACCATCGGTGAGACACCACTCCTAAATTTGCTCATGGCCAGGTCATAATAAGTATCAAGAATCCTGAGGTTTTCCTTTTGAAATTCCATCCGCTTTTCCACCTCATACAACTTGGCATAGGCCGTTTTAACTTCCAGCGCTAGTTGCGCTCGATTAGCGACATAGGCCAGGTACTGTCCTTGGGCCTGAAGATCAGCAACTTCCTTACGCATCTTTAGCGTTCCAAACCAAGGGAACATCTGCATCAGTTCGAATCTAGCGCGCTCCTCACCCATATCGGTAGTCATGGCAGTACCAAATGCACTTGCGCTTAAAGTTGGATCAGGTAATCCGGCAACTTGTGGTGCCTGCGCTAGGGCAGCTTCATATTTTAAATGGGCCGCTTTAATGCCGGGATTATTCTGCAGCGCGAGTTGCAAATAGTCCTCCAAGCTCTGCGCTACCATCCCAATACCCATAAATAAAAAAAGTAAAAGACTTATTTTTTCTTTCATTTGATTCCTTTTCATCGTTATTTGTTTTGAGCTTTAACAGATGCTATCGCTCTTGTATCACGTTTTATGACGGTTTCTCGCCAATAAGCCTGCAGGATCGGCACAACAAAAATGGTCATTAGTTGTATAACCATGCCCCCTACTATCGGGATGGCCATCGGCACCATTATATCAGACCCCTTTCCAGTGGAAGTAAGTACTGGATACAAAGCAATTATCGTTACCGCCGTTGTCATCATAGCTGGTCGTACTCGTTTTTTACCTGCTTCTATGACCGCCGAACGAACCTCAGCGACTGTTTTTGGATCCTTTTGCTGGAATAACTGATGGATATAAGTTCCCATAAGAACTCCATCATCGGTCGCAATACCAAAGAGTGCGATAAATCCTACCCAAACTGCCACACTAAGATTAATCGTCCCTATTTGAAAGAGGTCCCTCATATTCTCTCCTGCAATTTCAAAATTCATAAACCATCCTTGGCCGTATAACCACAGCATAATAAATCCACCTGCAAAGGCAACAAACACCCCAGAGAAGTGAATTAAAGAGGCGATAATATTTTTAAACTGAGAATATAACAACAGAAAAATGATGAGCAATGAGATGGGGATAACAATAGCTAGGCGTTTTACGGCCCGAACTTGATTTTCATAATTTCCTGAGAATTCATAACTCACTCCTGGTGGAACGGTTAATTCACCATTATCAATCTTGTCTTGGATGAGCTTTTGGGCTGTGTTAACCACATCCAGTTCAGCGAAATCTTCACGTTTATCAAAAAGAACATAACTTACCAAAAAGGTATTCTCACTTTTGATCATTTGAGGACCTGCGGTATAGGTTATATCGACCAATTGCCCTAATGGAATCTGTCCATTGTTAGGCAATGGAACCAAAATATTTTTTAGATCACTAGGACTGCTTCTCAACTCTCTTGGATACCGCACTCGAACTGGATAACGCTCTCGCCCTTCAACGGTACTGGTGATTTGCATCCCACCGATGGCAATTTCTATTGTCTGCAATACCTGCTCTACACTTACTCCATATCTTGAGATAGCATTGCGGTTGATATCAAGCTCCAAATACGGTTTTCCGATCACTCTATCGGCAAAAACTGCCTCTTTTTTTACCGAAGGAACCTGTTTTAAAATTTCCTCTAACGCAAAGCCAAAATTTTGGATGGTCTCTAAATCGGGGCCATAAACCTTAATTCCCATTGGAGCTCTCATTCCCGTATGCAACATTACAAGTCTAGTCTCAATGGGCTGTAGCTTAGGAGCTGAAGTCACCCCAGGAATTTGAGTAGCCTTTACAATTTCATCCCAAATATCATCAGGACTTTGGATATGTGATCGCCAGTTTCTAAAGTACGCGCCATTTGGATCATCGATAAGCTGCTCCTCTGAGATTCTCTGCACAAGCGCCTCTTCATTGGATAAGTGCTCACCTGATCGCAGTATAAACAGGCCGTTGCTATCTACTTTAAATCGCTTTAAAGATCTATTTTCATCCAGGCTATATTCTGGCTTATAGTTTATGATATTCTCATACATCGAAATAGGTGCCGGATCAATCGCGCTCTCCACTCGCCCAAGTTTACCCACAGAAATTTCCACCTCAGGAATATTGGTTACCACCATATCTAACTGCTTCAGAATTTGTTTGCTTTCCTGAATTCCAGTGTGAGGCATTGAGGTTGGCATCAGTAAGAAACTCCCTTCATCGAGTGACGGCATGAACTCATCACCAATCCCTGGAAAAGCATGGGTAAGCCCACTCCAAATAGCGGTTGTTCTAATATTCCAACCCAACTGATCAGTTGCTTTGGCTACAAAACCAAATACCTTTGGAAATCCTGCCCAAATCAGTCCCCCTAATAAAATGGTAACCAGTGGCAGTATTAAAAACTTCCCTTTATTGACCAAACACCAATTTAAAATGACCTCATAATATCGCACAATACTCATGAGCAACAGTAATGTTACCCCAATTAAAACAATCACAAAAAAATAATTGCTCCATAAAGAATTTTGATAACCAAGTGGAACCCATTGTTGGGCCAAAAACAAAAGCGTTAGTGACAGCACAATAAACAGGATGATGTTCTTGGAGTGTCTGCCGAAAATTTCTGGCCTCCAATACGCAACCAATTTGATAAACCCAATTGCAGTGAGCGCTAAGGGCAACCACATTGATGCCCAAAGAGCAATGACCAATCCAGAGATTACCAATACAATATTCCAGGTTAATTGGATGCGTGCTCTTTGTATTCGAATGGAGAAAAACCAGTAGGATAACATTGGAAGTATCACCACTCCCAGAACAAATGCAGCTCCCAATGCCAGTGTTTTGGTAAAGGCCAAGGGACGGAATAATTTTCCTTCGGCATTTTCCATGAAAAATACTGGTAGAAAACTAACTATTGTGGTAGCCAAGGCCGTAGTCACCGCTGGCCCCACTTCCACTGTTGCATTATAAACGATGTGTAAAAGTCGATGACCCCTAGCATCTTTGTTTTCAGGGATTTCCAAATGTCGCAGCGTATTTTCAACAAAAATAATTCCGACATCAACCATCACTCCAATGGCAATGGCAATTCCAGAGAGTGCCACTACATTAGCATCCACCCCAAAATAACGCATCCCAATAAAGGTCATCAGCACTGCAACAGGTAAAAGACTCGAAATAAGAATAGAGGCTCTAAGGTTTAAAACCAGTAAAACTACAACAATAATACTGATCAGCACTTCATTGGTCAGTGCTGTATCTAAGGTTTCTAAAGTTTCTTCTATAAGCTGTGATCGGTCATAAAATGGAACAACAGTTAATTTACTAACGGTACCGTCGGCGAGCGTTTTAGAAGGTAGCCCTACCTTGAGTTCTTCAATCTTTTGTTTTACATTAGCAATCACCTCCATAGGGTTGGAACCATAACGTGCCGCGATCACACCACCGACAACCTCTGCCCCTGCTTTATCTAAAACTCCACGCCTTTCACTTGGTCCAAGCGAGACAATGCCAATATCACGGATCAGAACTGGCGTATGATCATTGGCTACAACTAAGGTGTTCTCTATATCTTCAATCGATTCTATATATCCCAATCCACGGACCAGGTACTCTACCTTATTGACCTCTACGGTTTTGGCACCAATATCCCTATTGGAGTTCTGTACCGCCTTCATCACTTGGTCAATTCCGATATTATATGCCTTTAAGGCCTCTGGGTTTATATCTATCTGATATTCTTTAACATAGCCGCCAACAGAAGCCACCTCAGAAACCCCAGCAACGGAGCTAAGTCCAAGTTTAAGATAATAATCCTGGACCGTACGCAGCTCGTGTAAATCCCACCCCCCTGTTACATTTCCCTGGGAATCACGACCCTCAATGGTATACCAATAGACCTGACCTAGGGCAGTGGCATCAGGTCCCAAGGTAGGTTGAACGCCTTGGGGTAGAAGCCCTTGAGGGAGTGCATTGATCTTTTCAAGGATCCGGGTTCTCGACCAATAATACTCCACGTCTTCTTCGAAAATTATATTGATACTTGAAAACCCGAACATCGAAGTACTTCGAACTGATCTCACTCCTGGAGTTCCTAAAAGAGAAGAGGTCAGTGGGTAAGTAATTTGATCCTCAACGTCTTGTGGTGAACGCCCTGGCCATTGGGTAAAAACAATTTGTTGATTTTCTCCAATATCGGGAATGGCATCAACTGGGACAGGATCTTTGGGTAAAACCCCCATATCCCAGTTAAAGGGTGCGGTAACCAAGCCCCAAAGGAGTATAACCAACAGCAAAATCACTGTAAAAAGGCGGTTGTGTAAAAAAAAGTGAATGATTTTATTCATAATTACGAATTCCAATATATGGTATCTGAGACTTGCTAATAATCAATTACGATCAATCAACTCTTAGGGAAAGTCTGCTAAATACAATACAGATTCCAAAACAATTTTCGCGATTCAATTAGATCACCCTGATAATGGCTATAACCCCATCTTAACAGCTGGAGCGTTATAAATTATCTCAGAGTTCCAAGCTAACTTAATAACTAACGTAAAACCTTAAACTGTGTAATACATATGATTTAAAAAGTCAGAAGCTGACTTTTTGTTTAAAAACTGTGTACATACATGAGTCATCCCCTTTTCATGAGTGACCATCTACAAGGTTATACAGTAATAACTTAGCTTATTTTAGGCGGTTGCCAAATGGAGAATTCTCTTAAGGAATAAGAGTTCTGAAGGTATATGGGATACGACTTTTTATTCTTAAAATTAAAATCGTATGGCACATTTCTAAAAATAGGAGGTGTTGCAGAAAAACTAAAGGTTGTTGAATGACAGGATTGCATTCCACATTGGCCACTACAGGAATTGTGCTCTTGATCACTTGTTTTACAACAGGCCATATCACCACTGCCTTCTTGCTTTTCTTTATCCTGCGCCTGCTGCTTATTGCTGCAACAGGAGTTTTCCACTTTCTCGGTTTTGTTGGAGTGTAATGCACATGCAAAGGATTGCTCAGGTAGAAGAAGCATCCCAAACAAGGAAATAATCAAGATTATGTTGATCCTCTTAAGCATGTCAATTAATTAAAACCGAAACAAAGGTAATGATATTTTTTTAATGTACTTAATTTATGAAAAATAAACGACGGCTTACTTTAAGTGAAATTTCCACTGCAACTATAAACACGCCCTCTAATTGCTATAAGAATTAAAGGGCGTGAAACCTAGGTACAAATAATATAACTATTACCTGATAGGGTTTAAATCCTCGATTTTAATTGGAAATAACCCCGTCCACTATATGGATCACACCATTGGTTGCTCTTATGTCTTTTATAACAATTCTAACCGTACCATTTATTATTACATCACTACCATCCTGGGTAAAATTAAGTGTAGACTGGGATCCAGTAGTTGCACTTTGTTGCTCTATTAAATTCGCAGCGGATAGTTCACCTTCAACTACATGACCCGCGATGAGTACATTTAGTTCCAAGCCTGTTGGCAGAGAGCCAAAAGCCGTAAAGGCATTGTTGTTAGGTGCAAACACCGTAAAAGGACCCTTTTCCTCATCACTTAGTCCATAATCATAATTAGACAAAACACTATGTAACATACTTAAGTCATTTCTACTTGCGATAATTTCGGCTACGGTTTGTGTAGGTTCGACTTCTTCTGGGAACGTTTTCACTTCCAGTACCTGGCTAAAATCCGATAGATTTTCTGAATTATCAATGGCTCTTACCTTAAATTGATAATTGGTGTCTGGATCAAGGTTATCCACATGAAAGCTCGTCTCAGTGGTAATTGCTATACTGGTATCACCTTTGTAAATTTCATAAGAATCTACAGCTTCATTATCTGTGGAGGCGTTCCAATTTAACACTAAAGAAGTTGTGGTGATATCACTAGCAGTTAGGTTTGTAGGCGCACTAGGAGCCTCGGTATCTTGATCACTGGTTGTGGTGATGCTAACAGTGTTAGAAGCTTCAGATAAATTTCCAGCTGCATCAAGAGCTATCACATAAAATTCATACTCCGTAGAAGGAGAAAGTCCACTAACATCCATAGTTGTTGCACCATCAGTTAAACCTATTTGATCGCCATTTTGAAAAACCTGATAATCTACTACCTCATCGTTATCTGTAGCCGCTTCCCAGTTCAGGGTAACAGCGCTCAGAGTAACTTTAGAAGTGGTCAAATTTCTTGGAGCAGTTGGACTTTGGGTATCCGCTACCGCTGGGGTTAAAACTGTTAGTACTTCACTTGGATCAGAGGTGTTTTCCATAGCATCCATAGCAATTATATAAAACTTATATTCGGTGGATGGAGAAAGTCCTTCAATTTTATAGATTGTAATATCCTCCACTTTGGCATAAGAAGCCCCATCATGAAATATTTCATAACCAGTCACCTCCACATTATCCATTGCAGCGTTCCAGGATAATGTTACGCTTTCAGGGGTCTTTTCAGCGACTCTAAAACCAGTTACCACACTTGGTTTTTCATTATCAAGAAAGGAGGCTAATTCATCCTTATCATCGCAGGCAGTCTGCAATACCATTAGTAGGCAAACAGCCATAAAGCTGATGCGTTCAACTACATCTTTCATAAAAATTCTGTTAATTTATTAAACGTACTTTATTGTGTTAAATAATTAAACTATGTACGGTAAGTAATGAAGTCAGGATGATGGATTTTTCATTTTAACACAATAAGACCCAAAGTTTTACAGAAAAACTTCAATTTTAACATTTGAAAAGCCTCTAGCTGAAAATTTTACTCCCCTTTGGACTTTCCTTTTCTCCAGAGGTAATAAAAAATGACCAATACAATAGGCACCACAATAAATATGATGACGTTATTGATATCACCAAAATCTATCGGATCGTTATCGCTGGGCTTTGGAATACCTTCCGCAACTTGAAAACTAATTACAAATGTTTGAAAACCTATGTGCATAATTGATGATTTTAACTATTTGTGAAGCGTTTGAATTATGACAAAAGATAGGTATTAATCGAGTTTCAACCAAGTTGAACCTTGTTTATTTTTTTGTTAATTCTCCTTAAATTCAAAACATATTATTACTTTGGTCGTTAGAACTAATTAAAAATCTACAAGTTTAAAAATGCTAACCATCCTACAGAAAAAGCGACTACTCCCCGAATTATTACAAAATTCTATGGACATTCATTGTCACTTAATACACGATATCGATGATGGTCCTAAAACGCTAGACGATTCATTTCATCTGGTTAAAAGAGCTATGGGGTTAGGAATTACTGGTTTTATCGCCACACCTCACATTATGGCAGATATGTATCCAAACACTCCTCAAAATATCAGTGCCCAATACGATGTACTCAAACAGCATTTGATGGAAAAAGACTGCCTTCCAAAAGTATTTAAAGTAGCGGCGGAGTACATGGTAGATGATAATTTTGAAACCCAACTTAACGATAAAAACCTATTGCTCTTAAGCGATCGCTATGTCCTTATAGAATTCCCATTTATTCAAATCCCTATGAATATTGAATTTATAATTGACAGTTTGTTTGCCCTTGAATATATACCTGTTTTAGCGCACCCCGAGCGCTACCGTTATTTCCATGAGCATGGGGATTTTCTAACGCTATTAAAACAAAAGGGGTGTAAATTCCAAATCAACGCACTTTCCTTGAGTACCTATTATGGCAATAGCATTCATAAATCCGCGATGCAACTATTGGACGAAGGGTTCTACTCTTTCTTAGGTACTGATATTCACAATCAATTGCATCTTGATAAACTATCAGAAATAAAGGTGAGAAAGAGCACGGAAAAATTGATTGTTCCACTGATTGATAACACCAGAAATATTTTCGCTTAACCTCTTTTTAACCATGAACGCTTAGATGTTCCTTGGACAACATAACCATAGCCCAATTTTGCACCATAGCCAAGATTGGAATACTTTACATCGTTAAGCACAAGGGATAAGTTTGGAAATTTCTTAGTTTGGTATAATTCTTCAATAAAATCTAACAGTGGCTTTTTAGAATAGTTGGCGCGTAGGATATACAGGACTCTATCGGCATATTTACCAATTAACAACGTATCGGTTACTGGTAAGGAAGGCGCTGTATCCACTATTATGACATCATATTTTGTTTTAAAAGTATCAAACAAGAATTCAAGACGGGAATCCATTAATAACTCTGCGGGATTTGGTGGTACCTTACCTGAGTGAACCAAATCTAAGTTTTTGTGTGATAACACAGGTTTGATTATATCTTCCATTTCTATGTCACCATTGAGATATTCCGATAATCCCGGACCAGGTTCAACACTTGTAAATGAATTTAAATCAGGCTTTCTTATATCAGCGCCAATGAGCAGTACTCTTTTGTGTGAAAGGGAGTAAATTGAAGCTAAATTTTGTGCGACAAAAGACTTTCCTTCGCCAGGAATTGATGAGGTCACAAAGATCACTTCCCCTTTTCCAGGACCATTAGAAGGCCTCGTATAATCAATATTCGTTCGAAGAATTCGAAAAGACTCAGCCAATATAGAACGATCGTTCCCTTTTATCGTTCTAGTGTTGCGCTCCATATGAGGCAACTGTGCCAACACACGTGCAGATGGAATTTCATGAGTTATATCCTCTTTAGTGTGTATTTTGGTATCAAAAAGTTCTTTTCCATAGATCACACCAAATGGAATAATTAGACCTAACATCAAAGCCGCAAAATACACTTTTGTGCCAGAGGATATGGGATTATAACTACTATAAGCAGGTTCAATTACCTTTGAATTGGGGGAAGTGGCAGCCATCGAAATAGCCGATTCCTCCCGTTTTTGTAATAGGTAAAGATAGATCGCTTCCTTGATATCTTGTTGACGTTGGATATCGCGGTTTTTACGTTCCTGTCCTGGTACAGAGGAAATGCGCGCATTGATCAATTGTTCTCTAGCCCGGAGATTTCTAGATTGTATATTTAAGGTGGATTCCAAATTGCGTAAATTCTGGAGCATGGTAGATTTTAAACCATTTAATTGCTGATCAAGCTGAATTACTACTGGATTATTCTCACCCGATACTTTTAGTAGTCTTTGACGCTCTAACACCAATTCATTATACTTGCTGCTCACTGCAGCTACGTTTTGATCCGACAAACCCACGTTACTTGGTAAAAGTTCAAAATTATCTTGATCTTCCAGATAAGAGGACATGTAATTAACGGTATTTAATTGCGTCCCCAATTGGATGAGTTGTTGTTCATTCTGAGCACCAGTTTCTAGAAAAATTCCAGCCTCGGACTGTATATCCGTTAGCTTATTTCCTACCTTAAACTTCTCCTTGGTGATATCTACCTCTGATAGGTCAGCTGAGATTAACTTAATACGCTCGTCGATAAAAGTTGCAGTAACCTTAGCCACTTGATTCTTTTCTTCCACGGAGCTTTTGTTATACACCTTTACCAAAGTATTGACAACGTCCTTCGCTTTTTCCTGAACTGGATCCTTTAGGTAAATTGTAAGAATGTTAGATCCCTTACTAATGGGATAAACTGAAATTCGATTCTTATATTTTTCACGAACTTTACGCAATGGGGAAATAACAACTTCCAACGTTTTACCAATAAAGTTTTCAAATTGTGTTCCACTTGGAATAACGATCAGATTACCTGCCCTGGTTTGGATCGTTTCACCAAAGAGGTAGGTTTTAGGGGTTCCATCTTCAACACTGTATTGAAATTCTGTTTTGGAAACAATATGAATATTGAATTTATCCGCCATGTTCTCAATGATGGAATCAGCAGCTAAAAAATTCAACTTTAAAGGAGGGTTGTTGTATACCTCAGCTTTTGTAATCCTGCCTTTGGTGAAAAATTGTACCTGAAGATTTAACCGCTCCACCACCTCTTGCATTAAAGCCCTAGATTTTATAACTTGAATCTCCCCCTCGACCATAGTAGAATTCGTACTATTACCTGAGAGTCCTGCTAGAATAGCAGCATCTGGAGATAAATTATTTTCATCCACGATCATAATCGTCGTTGAGGCATCGTAAGTAGGTATGCTGTATCTTAGGTAAACAAAAGCAATTATCAAAGTCAATAGTGGAACAATCACAAACCAATACCAGTTTCTAAGGTAGGGCCTTAGCACATCTTTAATCACAAGCTTAGGTGCCCTTAAATCATCATTTTTTTCTCCTACGGTGTTCATCGAATAAGTGCAATTACGGTGGTTAGAATAATAGAAAATACAGATAGGCCAATGGTCAGTCTACTATCCAAATTGGAGGTTCGTACTACAGACTGATTTGGTTCGACATAGACTACATCGTTCTGTGTGAGGTAATACACTGGCGAGTTCACAAATTCTTTACTGGTTAAATCAACTCTAGTATAGGTTTTCACCCCATCAAAATCACGTATTATTAAAACATTTTTACGTTTGCCTTTTATATCCAAATCACCCGCCAAACCAATGGCTTCCAATAAGGTAATTCGCTCACTCTCTATCATATAGGTCCCAGGTTTATGAACCTGTCCCAATACAGTGACTCTAAAGTTCTTAATCCTGATATTGACAATAGGATCTTTCAAATACCCTCCCTCTACAAGTCGCTCTTTAAAAAGCTCTTTTGCCTCAGTGGTAGAGAGTCCGAGTAATTTAATTTTACCAAGAACAGGAAAATCGATGTTTCCATCCTTGTCAATAACATACTCCAGTTCCCTTATATTTTGCCCAGCACCTATGGTGAGATTAAAGGGAGCAGTCGCCTCCATATCAAAACTGGAAATATAAATACTTACAATGTCATCTATTTTAAATTTAGGCTCAAAGGTATTTGTAACCACTTCTGTTTCAAAGGGCCGTGCATTCTGCAAATACACTATATTCTTTCTAGAACCACAGCCTATAAATAGAAAGAGCATAGCAATTCCTAGACTAAATTTAATCAACTTATAACACATAGTACGTATTTTCTTAATTTAGATATTGTAATTATTAGGCGTGTAATTCAGTGACTGTAATAGAGAATAATTAGGCATCTTTCGCTCAAGGACACGTGCATCCATATATTCATATTCTGAATTTTGTGAGATGAACTCAGGCACAATTTCCTTTAGCTTCTTTACAATTATATTAGAGTCGTGGTATAAGTTCAACATACACAATGCATCGATCTGCGCCTTTTTCTTTTCATAGTCTAAGGTCATGGTCTTGCTAATCATTATTTTCTCATGATAGGTGGGTAGTGTGTTCTCACCATTTGCCAACAATTCCTCATAGAGCTTCTCACCAGGTCTCAAGCCAGTAATTTTGATTCCTATTTCATCTGGGTATTTGAAGCCAGAGAGTCGGATCATGTTCTTAGCCAGATCCATGATTTTTACGCTCTCACCCATATCGAAGATAAAGATCTCTCCTCCTTCTCCCATTGAACCTGCCTCAAGCACCAGTTGTGATGCCTCAGGGATGGTCATAAAATAACGCGTGATTTTTTCATGAGTTACAGTAAGCGGCCCTCCGTTTTCTAGTTGTTTTTTAAACAATGGGATTACAGAACCATTGGATCCTAAAACATTTCCAAAACGCGTGGTTATAAATTTGGTGGTATTATCCGGGTGGTTTTGTAAACTTCCGATATAAATCTCCGCTGTTCTTTTGGTTGCTCCCATGACGTTGGTAGGATTGACCGCCTTATCGGTGGATACCATTACAAATTTATCGACTTGGTATTTCATGGCCATTCTAGCCAAGGTTCGGGTTCCTCCGACATTGATTTTTACCGCCTCATACGGGTTCTCTTCCATCAGGGGCACATGCTTATAAGCAGCAGCGTGAAAAAGGATGTTCGGACAGTGCGTTGAAATTACATTTTCAATGCCAAACTGATCCCTAACATCAGCCACTATCGCTACAAAATCTTTAATACCTTCTCGTTTAAATTCCTGTTGGAGATCGTAAAGGGCCGATTCCGCAATATCGACAAGGACTAGTTTTTTAAATTTAAATTTGCTCAATTGTCTTGCTATTTCACTTCCGATAGAACCCGCTGCACCAGTGACCATCAATACCTTGCCTTTAAACTCGTATTGCAATTTTTTATTCTCAATGTTAATAGGGCTTCGATCTAATAAATCCTCAAGCTTAATTGGTTTAATTTGATTGGCAGTTAATTCGCCACTAATCCATTGTTCAATTGGAGGAACTACTTTAATAGTCGGTACGAAATCAATAAAGGTTTCCACTCTAGTTCTTAGTTTGGAAGAAGCCGTATTTTGAATAGAAATAATGATTTCATTTATCTGGTGTTTCTGTATAAACTCCTTATCAACAACACCAGTTTCAATTACTTTGGTTCCGTTAATGCTATTGCCAACCTTTCTTAGATCATCATCAATAAAGGCTACTATATTAGTGTTTTTATCCATGTTACTAGCCAAGGCAGATTGTGTCATTATTCCAGATTCACCAGCCCCATAAATCAAAATATTCTTCCTAGCTTTAAGTTTACAATTCACATATCTAAATGCCGATCCTAAGAGAATACTTGTAATAGATAGCACTACAAAACTTAACAAAACATGTAAGATGATGATTGATTTAGGGATAGTAATACCCGGTAAAATGGCATATGCCTTATTAATGGCTACCGCTCCCATGGCTAAAAAACCTAACAATAGGCAGGCTCCAAAGATGTTCAAAAGATCCTTTAGCCCTGTGTAACGTATAATACGCTTATAGGTTCCTATAGCCATAAAGCTCACAGTTGACAGCACGGCTACAATAGGCAGGTCCATTAGAAAGTTTTCAATATTGAAGTTCACCGTTAGATGAAATCTTATGAAATATACCATAAAAAAGGTTAACAAGACAAGGGTCACATCGAAGGCTAATACAAACCATTTCGATATAAATTTCGGTGCTAAAGAGCTTAAGTAACGATAAATCATCTCAATAAGGTATTTTTAATCACGTTGGTTGTTCTCTCTAATTCATTTTCACTGAGGTTTGAACCACTGGGCAGACAAAGACCCGTTTCAAATAGGGACTCAGAGAAGCCATTCACATATGCTTTACAATCCTTAAACACTGGTTGCATATGCATGGGTTTCCACAAAGGGCGAGATTCAATATTCTCTCTTGCTAAGGCCAATCGAATTCGCTCCCTAGTTTGATAGGAATCAGTTCTAATGGCGGTTAACCAGCGGTTCGAATACACCCCTTCAGGTTCACTTAAAAAATGGAGCTCTTGGAAATCTTTTAAGTGTTCAAGGTAGTAGTTGTAATTTGCTCTTCTTTGCAATACACGATCCTTTAGGACTTCCATTTGTCCTCGTCCAATTCCGGCTACTACATTGCTCATACGATAGTTATATCCAATTTGCGAATGCTGATAATGAACAGCTTGATCTCTGGATTGGGTTGCTAATTTCACAGCAGCATCCTTTTGTGCTTTTGTTTTTGTGATCAGTGCGCCCCCTCCAGAGGTGGTAATAATTTTATTTCCATTAAAAGATAATATTGATAGATCCCCTAAAGTACCACACTTGATCCCTAAATATTCACTTCCAAGTGCCTCCGCACTATCCTCAATGACAGGGATATCATACTTTCTAGCTATTTGGTTGATAGCTAAGGCATCATAGGGCATCCCATAGAGGTGTACCGCAACGATAGCTTTGGGTTTTTTATGATTTTTTATACGATCCAAAATAGCACGCTCCAATAATTCGGGAGACAAATTCCAAGTTTCTTGTTCACTATCGATAAAAATAGGATTCGCACCTTGGTACACGATGGGGTTGGCTGAGGCCGAAAAGGTGAGGCTTTGGCATAATACATCATCACCTTTGCCAACGCCAATTACAATTAAGGCTAAATGGATAGCTGATGTTCCAGAAGATACTGCAGCAACATGAACACCTTCTTTTAAATACGAAGTAATCGAAGCTTCAAATCCGTCCACATTTGCCCCTAGAGTTGCTACCCAATTGGTAGAAAAAGCCTCCTCGACATACTTTTGTTCCTGACCACCCATATGGGGAGATGAAAGCCAGATTTTTCTTTGCGTTGTAATCATTTTTAACTCTTATGGTTGTTTACAAGAGTTAAGTTAAGTAAGATGGGTCGGTTAATGTTGATCTAATACCAATGGTACTATTTCTTACTACAGAACAACTTAAAAGGAAGTTTTATATGACAGAGGATGTCTATCATGGAATTTATCCATCGTCCAATTAAATTAATCCCTTGCTATTAATCAATTTAATTTTTCGAAGAATCATGGTAAAATTAACAAAGTAAAGGATCTTACATTCGCTATTTCGGTGAATGTCAGGTTTATTTCGGTTAACGACTAAATCTTAATTTAAAGTTAAAATGCTCGAACCATTCATCGGTGAAATTGGAAGTAAAGCGCATTTATTTTGAATTGGGACGCGCAACACTGTCCACGAAAACACAACCCATTTAGCAAGTTACAGTCCTGCCTTTTTACTTGAGATCAGGTTAAAAGTAAACCCAGGCAATTTTTTAAGTCATAAGTGTGAAGAAGCTTATATATTTGTAGGGAACTTAAGTTCCTTGTGTAAGGAAAGAGGAATTTTCATACTGTAGTACTTTTAAATCAATTGAAATTGAAGACGATAAAAAAAATATGCTGCATAGGTGCAGGCTATGTAGGCGGACCGACAATGAGTGTGATTGCATTTAAATGTCCGGATATTCAGGTAACGGTAGTGGATATTAATAAAGAGCGAATCAAGGCATGGAATAATTCTGATTTAGAAAAGCTCCCGATTTACGAACCAGGACTTAAAGAGATTGTAGCCATCGCCAGGGGAAGAAATTTATTCTTTTCCACCGATATAGATCGGGCCATAGACCAGGCAGACATGATATTTATTTCGGTAAACACCCCTACCAAAACTTATGGGAAAGGAAAAGGACAAGCGGCAGACTTAAAATATATTGAACTTTGTGCTAGAAACATAGCACGTGTAGCCAAGGATGATAAAATAGTTATTGAGAAATCCACCTTACCTGTTCGTACGGCCCAAGCCATTAAAAATATTTTGGACAATACAGGTAATCATGTCAATTTTGAAATTCTGTCAAACCCAGAATTTTTAGCAGAAGGAACCGCTATCAACGACCTATTACATGCCGATAGAGTCCTAATTGGTGGAGACGCTACACCAAGTGGTGAAGCAGCAAAACAAGCATTGAGTTCCATTTACCAGAATTGGCTCCCAAAAGAGAGGATTCTATTGACGAATGTTTGGTCCTCAGAACTCTCTAAATTGGTTGCAAATGCCTTTTTAGCCCAGCGAATCTCTTCCATTAATTCCATTTCTGCGCTCTGCGAAAAAACCGATGCCAATGTAGCGGAAGTCGCTAAGGCCATCGGACTAGATAGCCGAATAGGTCCAAAATTTCTAAATGCCTCTGTTGGCTTTGGAGGATCGTGTTTTCAAAAAGACATCCTCAATTTAGTTTATATTGCTAAGTCTTATGGTTTAGATGAGGTTGCAAACTATTGGGAACAAGTAATTACAATTAACGATTACCAGAAACAACGCTTTGCAGATACCATTGTATCCACCCTGTACAACACCGTGGCTGGTAAAAAAATCGTATTCTACGGTTGGGCATTTAAAAAGGACACCAATGATACCAGAGAATCAGCTGCAATTTATGTAGCTGATGCCCTCTTAGAAGAACAAGCGGAAATTGTAGTATACGACCCTAAGGTCAGTGAGGAGCAAATCTACGCCGATTTGGACCGATTAAACACCCGTTCAGAACAGGAAAATCGACGTTTAGTAACCGTTAGTAAAGATCCATTAGAGAGCGTTGATAATGCGCATGCGATAGCGGTACTTACAGAATGGGACGAATTTAAAGCCTTGAATTGGGAAAAGATCTATTCCAAAATGTTAAAACCTTCCTTTGTATTTGACGGAAGAAGAGTCTTAGATCGTAACACCTTACATAAAATAGGTTTTAAATACTATAGAATCGGTGAATCATAAGCCATCTTTTAAATAGTATAAAATACAAGGGTTCTAATCTGTTTTTTTTACGATTAAGGCCCTTCTTTTTCAACCCTTTACAACCTTTAACTTCTACTTCTACTACCCCACTACTCCTAGTGCTCATCGGATTAAAAAATACCGTTCAACCCGATTAATGAGCACTTTAAATTATTCTCAATTTCAATTAGCACATTTTTGTGATATTTAACCCCGTAATGCAGGTTTTTATAGTTCTTATAATTTCTGTGTTATCGGACGCACCTATGTTAGTGTAGCCAAAATTAACGCACATTAAATAGATTAATAGCAGGATTTATTTAAAGGAGTTGAATTTTAGGAAGCACCATGATATCAAAAGAAATTAAAGGCGGAGCACTGCTTTCATATGCCACTATATTTGCGACAAATATAGTTGGAATCGTATTAACACCCTATATTATAAAGTCCCTTGGAGCTTCCGAGTATGGGCTGTATACAATGATTGGAGCTTTTGTGGGCTATCTTACGGTATTGGATCTTGGAATCAACAACTCCATAATACGGTTTGTTGCCAAGTACCGTGCTGAAAAGGATAAAAAAGGAGAAGAGAATTTTCTGGCCGTTTCTTTTATAATTTATGCCATCATCTCCTTAACAATTATTCTTTTTGGTAGTATTGGCTATTTATACCTGGACGAACTCTTTGGTAAGACCCTTACTTTAGAGCAATTGAACAAGGCTAAAATCATGGTGGTTATTTTGATTTTTAATGTAGCGGTAACTATTCCTGGTGGTGCTTTTAATGCTATTTGTATGGCTTACGAAAACTTCCGTCTTCCAAAGGCCATCAACCTTGTGAAGTACATTCTGCGATCCATCCTTGTGGTTGTTATTCTGTTTTACGGTGGGGATTCGATAAGCCTAGTGATCGTTGATACGATAATGAATTTGATTTTTATCATCGCAATGGCCTATATCGCCTTGTACAAACTAAATGTCAAAATTAGGTACTATAGCTTTGAGAAAACGCTGGCCATGTCCATATTTCATTATTCAATATGGGTTTTTGTGTTGGCCTTAGTAAATAAGCTAAGATGGCAATTTGGGCAATTAGTACTTGGGCTCAATTACGAAACTACGATTGTCGCAATTTATGCCGTCGGAATTACTCTAGGAAGCTATTACGGAGCCTTTTCTTCTGCAATCTCATCCTTATTCCTTCCTAAAGCAATGCAGATGACTGTCAAGAGCGAATCCCCGCAAATAATGACAGACACCTTTATTAAGATCTCCCGAATTTCTACCTACATTCTGTTCTTTATTCTAGGGGGCTTTATACTGGTGGGCAGACAATTCATTCATTTATGGGTAGGTGACACTTTTAATGAAGCCTATCTATTTACAGTACTGATCATGATTGGACTCACCTTTACCCTAAGCCAGTCCTTTGGCAATGATTTACTACAGGCCAAAAACAAGCACCGATTCAGAGGTATTGTCATATTAACTGCCACCATACTTGGTGTTGCTGTGGGCTGGTACTTATCACTGAGTTACGGGGCGATAGGCTTAATTAGTTCCATCGTTGCATTTATCTTTCTAGAGCGCATCGTTATGTGGTGGTACATGAATAAAGAGCTACATATCAACATGATCAATTACTTTAAGGATTTCTCTGGACAACTGGTTTGTTTCTTGATAGCCTTATTGATCTCTTATCCACTTCTAGGACTCATTAGCACCACAGGATGGTTCGGACTCTTGACAAAGATAATACTCTTTAGTGCTATGTATAGTTGTTGTATGTACCAGGTGATGAACACCACCGAAAAACGCCTTGTCTATGATTTGATACCAGCGACATTAAAGATAAAAAGATAACGCTTTAAACATGTAATCCAACCTTTGAAAAACACCTTATACCATAACCACTAAAACAATGATCCATAAAAAACCAAGCATATTATTTGTACATCCCGATTTAAGAGGAGGTGGAGCCGAGAAGGTCCTGGTAAACCTTTTGAATTCCTTAGATCCCAGTAAGTACGATATCCACCTTTTGACCTATTTTCAGGAAGGGGTTAATCGTAAAGACCTTAAGGAAGGGATTAACCAGCGATATATTTTTAAGAAAGTTTTCCGGGGGTGGTCCGTAATTCAAAAACTATTTTCACCCAAGATCCTCTATAGGCTATTTATCGGTGAAAAATACGATATCGTGATTGCGTATCTAGAAGGTGTCCCGACTAGAATGGTCAGTGGATGTCCACATAAGCAAACCAAACTCATCTCTTGGTTACATACCGATTTAAATCTGGCCAAAATTGAAAAAGTATATTGGAGTAATAAGGAAATGAAGCGATGTTACGCCCGCTTTGACCGTGTAATTGCAGTGTCCGATCAGACATTAGAATCCTGTATCGAGCAATGTGGTTTAGACAGAGCCCATGGGGATATTATTCACAATGTCATTGACACAAGTGCCATATTAAGCAAAGGTGCAGAGTCCCTAAACGGTCAAGGTATAAAAAGTGGTGTGATCAATATTTGTAGTGTAGGGAGACTGACCAAAATCAAAGGCTACGACCGACTAATTCACTCCTTGCGAAAAATAATTGATGATTTCCCAAATGTCCATCTTTATCTCATAGGAATTGGAGAAGAGAAAACAGCCTTAGAAAATTTAGTTACTCAGTTAAGGATGGATTCCTATGTCAGTTTCTTAGGGTTTCAACAAAACCCACATCGCTTTGTTTCAAAATGTGATTTGTTTGTTTGCTCCTCCCATCACGAAGGCTATAGTACAGCCGTTACAGAGGCTGTTATACTTGGCACTCCCGTACTTACAACCCGATGCTCTGGAATGGATGAGATTTTGGATAATGGGACCGCTGGAATGATCGTAGAGAACTCAAGCGATGGGATATATCAAGGGATGGTAAAGCTGTTATCACAACCAGAACTGCTGGCCTCCTATGCCAATAAAGCCAAAAGAAAATCCAGCTATTATCAGAAACACAATAACGCCACTAAAGTAGAAGAACTTTTTGACACTCTTTTAAATTAAAACATTTATGAAAACTCCGTTTTTCTCGATCATCATGCCTGCCTATAAAGTAGATCAATATATCGCCAAAGCTATTGAAAGTGTACTAAATCAAAGTTTTGAAAACTTTGAGCTGCTTATTGTCAATGATGGTTCACCAGACAATAGTGCTGCAATAGCCAAAGACTACACTACCCTAGACCCCAGAGTTAAACTATTTAATAAGGAAAACGGAGGCCTCTCTGACGCTAGAAATTTTGGAATAGAACATGCCAAAGGAAGCTACCTGTACTTTATGGATAGCGATGATTGGATTGAAACCAACCTTTTGGAAAGCATTTACAATAAGATCCAAATTCACCAAGTAGACATCTATATATTTGGATATTTCCTAGATCATGAAGATCAACAAGGTCACCTACTAAGAAGACAGCCCAACGTGCCAGAAGAATACAAATTTGACATCGGTATGGAGAAAGCACCTAAATTAAATAGCGATTTAATGGGGCTGCTTGGCTATGCATGGAATAAAGTATATTCAAAGATATTCATTGATTATTACAAACTACGCTTCGACCTAGGGATTTCCTTAGTGGAAGATATGCTCTTTAACGCAAGAGCCTATCAAAAGGCACACGCTGTTGTACTTATTGAGGATTGTTTTTACCACTATATCACTCGGGAAGTTCCTACCCTAATCAAGAGCTACCACAAGGACTCCTTCGAATTAATACTTGCCAAGCACTACGCTATCAAGCCATTTTTGGTAAAATGGGGTTATGGCAAGAACAAAATAAAACAGAGCTTGGCCAACAACTTGGTGGTCGGTATACAGTATTGCATTAACAATCTATTATACTATAAAAGCGAGCTCTCGGTAGCCGAAAAGAAAAAATATATTAACGAGATTCTTCAACATAAAGAAACAAAAAAATATATCGATCATTACCAGCCTTGCTCCACGAGTGATCAATTGTATAAAAAATTAATTAAATACCGATTAAGCTCGGTTATAATGTATATCAAATCATGGAAAAAAGCAGCTTGATAGCACAACTAAAAAATAAAATTCCCTTCGAGACCAAAGTGCAGTTTCAACTCCGAAAGATAAAGTGTAGTTCTGAGCAAAATAATTATTTTAATTTTAATGCCAAAGAACAGCGGATTTTTATCTTCCTAGCCGCAGATTACGGCAATCTAGGAGACGTGGCCATAACCTATGCGCAACATCGATTTTTAAGCAATCAATACCCAGAACATCAGGTAGTTGAAATACCTATTAGTAAAACACTTAAAGGAATTATTCAACTTAAAAAGGTCATTCATAAGGATGATATTATAACCACCGTTGGCGGGGGAAACACAGGTGATATGTATTACCAAATTGAGTATTTCAGGCAGTTAGTTATTCAAAATTTCCCTAATAATCCAATAATTTCATTCCCACAAACTATCGATTTTTCAAACACCGAAAAAGGTAAAAAGCGTTTGCAAAAAGCTATTAGTGTTTATGCCGAACACCCAAAATTAACACTCATTGCACGAGAGTTAAAATCCTATCACTATTACAAAAAGTATTTCAAGAATAAAGTATTGCTTTTACCCGATATCGTTACCACTTTAGATCGTTCCAAACCGGAATATGAGCGAAATGGAGCCATTATTTGTCTGAGAAAAGACAAAGAGCGAAAACTTAGTGAGCAACAAGAAACGGAGCTCACCAATTATGTAAAAGAGCGCTTCAAGAAATTTCAGTACTACGACACACATATTGGAGATCAAGGGATGACTATGAGAGATAAGATCACCGCACTATTTAAAATCTGGGATGCCTTTAAAAGGACGGAATTAGTAATCACGGACCGATTGCACGGAATGATTTTTTGTCATATCACTAATACACCAGCATTGGTGTTTTTAAACAATAACCATAAAATTGAACAGTCCTATAAGTGGATCGCTCACAATCCAAGAATCAAACTGGTGAAAAAATACCATGTTGGGGATATCGCCACAAAGATCAACCAATTAAGTCAGCTTCCAGAAACCAACAAAATTTCATTGGTATCAGCGTATAATAACTTTAAATCCATGGTGGAATAATGTACGATTTGTTTCCTATAGAGGACTACAGTAGTATCTATTACAACATCCAATTGGTTGTGATATTATTAACCTTACTACATACACAACTATTTGATTATACGGACAAGGCTACCATTAAGTACCTTTCGATAATCGGGTGGCCATATGCGTTATTTATCGTTTTATTCATCGGGATCCGTCCCGTAAATGGAATCTTTGTGGATATGACCACCTATGCCTATATGTTCTATAGAGAAACCATTGGTAATCCCGTAGAAATAGGGAGTGATATTGCTTTTGCATATTTGTTGAAGCTAAGCGCCAGACTGACAAATGAAACTGGATTTTTCTTTCTATGTGCGCTACTTTACATTGGAAGTTTAATCATCGCTAGTAAGAACTTCTTTAAATCCTATTGGATCTATTGTTTTATTGCCTTGGTAGCATCATTTTCCTTCTATGCCTACGGGGTTAATGGTATTCGAAATGGAATGGCGACCTCCATATTTGTACTCGGCCTATCTTTTTTTAAAAAACCGGTGATTTCAGGTATAATCATTGCAATTTCGTGCCTCTTCCACCAATCGATGTATTTGCCTATGTTGGCCTATGTAATTACCTTTTTTCACAACAACCCTAAAACATTCCTCATCACCTGGTTTGCAGCTATCCCGCTATCGCTCGTTTTCGGGTCCTTTTTCGTGGGATTATTTGCGGGACTCGGTTTTGGGGATGACCGTTTAAGTGAATACTTACTCTCGGATCCTAGTGCTAATGAATTCTCTAGCACTGGATTCAGGTGGGACTTTTTAATATACGGAGCCACGGGTACACTAGCGGGATGGTATTTTATATTTAAAAAACAGTACAAAGACAAGGTCTATCATCGCATTTATGGAACCTTCCTTATTGCAAATGCCTTTTGGATTTTGGTGATCACAGCCAATTTCTCAAATCGCTTTGCGTACCTCTCTTGGTTCTTATTAGCTATAGTTATCTTTTATCCTTTTTTAAAAAAACGCTTCTTTGCCTATCAACACCAGGTTTTTGGCACGGTATTGCTTTTGTATTTTTTATTTACCTATATGATGAATCTATTTAAACCAACCCTATAAAATGAAATTAAGTATCATTATACCTGTCTATAATGTCGAAAAATACATTGAACGATGTATTCTCTCCTGTTACGATCAACAACTGGAACAAAGCCAATACGAAATTATAGTGATTGATGATGAATCGCCAGATAACAGCGTTAAGATAGTTCAAAGACTGATGAACGCCTATAGTAACCTTAGAATAATTAGCCAAAAGAACAAAGGTTTAGGAGGTGCTCGAAACACCGGTATTGAAAATGCCAAGGGACGCTACCTTCTTTTTCTAGATTCAGACGATTACCTCTTGCCAAATGTTTTACATGTGCTAATAGAAATCGCCATTGTAAACGCTGTAGACATTCTAGATTTTGCTGCCAATGGGGTTTATGAGGACGGATCGATCGTTTATTCCATAACGCATCAGCACTGTCCAAAACCTACAACAGGTCCGAAGTATTTTAACAATGGTCACCATAACTCGGCATGTGTTCGTTTATATCGCACCGAATTTCTATTGCAGAACAATTTATTATTTAAGGAGAAAGTATACATAGAGGATGTTGAATTTAATTTTAAAGCTGTCTATCTAGCCAATCGGATTATGTCCACTCCAATGGTAGTATCAAACTTTGTCCAAACCTCTGGTTCTATTACACGCAGTAGCAATGCGAAAAAAAACCAGCAATTAATCCAAGACATACTACAGAGTGTATTATTAATTGATTCCTATAGCAAAGACCAAATTACCAAAGAATCCATCGCTTATTCAAAAAGTCGAGCTAAGGTTAATGAACTCGTTATTTCGTTACTCAAAAATCTATTTTCTAAAAGCAAAAATCAGCAGCTCTTCTCCGCTACATTTATGGCATTAAAAGCTGCGGAACTATATCCTATACGGTATAAATCAGACAATCGTCAACGCAATTTATTTAAAATATTCGCTAACCAGTATTGGATTTTCAAACAATTCTATACATTAAAAACACGCCTTGGAGTATGAAAGATATTTTTCTCCTTATAACGACTGTACCACAGTCCCTAAATTTTTACAAGGGGCAAGTTCAAGTACTTAAAAGCAAATACCATATAGAGGTAGCATCGAGCCCTGGACAAAGACTTGACAGCTTTGGTGAAGTAGAAGATGTGCCCGTGCACTCCGTACCCATGAAAAGAGAAATTTCGATATTCTCTGATCTTCAAAGTCTCTACAGACTCTATAGACTTATCAAAAAATTAAAACCAAAAGTGGTGCATGCTAGCACGCCAAAAGCGGGGTTCTTAGGAATGTTAGCAGCGTATTTAAACAAAACTCCTGTGCGGATTTATTTTGTACTCGGGCTACGATATGAAGGTACTAAAGGATTCAAAAGGCGTTTCTTAATGTGGATGGAAAGCCTGAGTTGTAAATTAGCTACTCATGTATTTGCCGTGAGTAAGGGTACTAGAAAAACCTTACTGGATGAAAAGATCACCTCCAAGGAGGTACGCATCATTTGGAATGGAAGTATCAATGGTATTAACCCCAACCAGTTTGATGTAAAAGCGACCCCAAAAGCAGCAATTGACCACAGCTTGATCCCAGAAGGAAGTTTTGTCTTCGGCTATGTAGGACGCTTAGTAGGTGATAAAGGCACCAATGAACTCATTGAGGCCTTTACTACCTTACATCAAAGTCACCCAGAGATTCGATTGCTGTTAATTGGAGACTTTGAAGATGTACAAGATCCTGTTTCTGATAGAACAAGATCCCTGATTAAGAATCATTCTGCTATTATTTATGCTGGTTACCAAAGCGATGTTAAACCATTTTTTAAACTTATGGATGTATTTGTATTTCCTTCCTATAGAGAAGGTTTTGGAATGGTGGTCATGGAGGCAGCTGCCATGGAAAAACCAGTTATTTGCTCTGATATTACGGGCTGTAATGAAATCATTATCGATGGACAGACCGGCATCTTAATTCCACCTAGATCCACCGAAATGCTTTTACGGGCTATGAATTCCCTTCGCACGCGACCTGAGCTTTTAGAAAAACTAAGTACAAACGCTAGGGAATCAGTCATACAGCGATATGAACAACAAACGCTGTGGAAACATTCCTTGGAAGCCTATAGGGAAATAACCACCTAATAATCCAAAATAAAAAAACCACCCCAAATAAGGTGGGATGGTCAATTTTAGCTAGGATAAAGTTCCCTATAAAATCTGATTATTAGTCAATACGATATTCTGAGAATTTACAGCCTCTACCCTTTCACTCATTTCGGAATTTTGAATGGTTATATTTTTACTGTTATATATATACAATTCTCTATCCGATAGGAAGGTACAGTTGTCAAACAACAATTTATCTACACTGCCCGTTAACCGCTGATTTAAATCATTCAAATATATTGGACGATGTTGTACGCTAATTTTATCACCTTTAATGGTTACATTTTTTGCAATGGAATTGCCTCTGGAAAAATAACCATAACTAACACCTCTTTTACTTTCTAAAATATTATTTGAAATTTGAGCATTTTCAATATCGGTGATATTAATTCCTGTAACAAAGTCATATATTTTGTTTTCAGAAACCGTTACATTTTGAGTACCAACTTTCATAGCGGTGTCATAACCAGAAATCGTATTGCCAGTGACATCAATATTATAGGTTAAATGCTCGGTTTCATTGACAATAAAATTATCGAAGCTTACTGCAATTTGAGTTGTAATTCGTTCCCCTGCAGTAAATTCATTATTGGCTATCTTTAAATCATGACCCGCGTGAACCCCTACTCTATTGTCGAACGTATTTCCAATAATATCAACAAAACTAGCTGTGTACACAATCACATCTGCAACATCATTTCCAACAAATTCATTATTTCTAATAGTTACATTAGTTACTCTTTCATATTCGTATAAGCTACCATCGGATCGTCGTTCTCTGTAGGCTTCCAAATCAATTCCAACCTCAGGAGCCGTTCCAGCATAAGCTTGTCCACTCTCGTGTTCGCCCCCTGCATTGGAGATTACGTTATTTTCAATAAGGACTCCGTTGGCATCAATGATAGAGAAGTTATTTCTTCTACATTTATCAATTAAGCTATTCTTAATTACAACATTGGAAGACTCCATCTCACCTGCCTTTATAGATCCGTCTTTATTTCTAATGGCCGATATTTGAATTAAAACACCATCTCCTTCTCCTTCGTAGATATTGACATTGTCCACGGTTACATGCTGAGATCCCGCGATATTAATCAAGGAACCATACCCATGGGTAGCTCTAGAGACACCAGTCTCATCCGTGACGTTAGAATAATCATGTAAATAACGATCACCCACTAAATTTCCACCTTCAATAAGCACATTTTGTGCCTTGTAGGTCATTAGCAAACGACTAAAAGGATTGTTGCTAGGTTGTACACGGATAAAGGTGTTGTCACTCATTAGAAAATGAGTGTTAGACGGTACCTTTATAGCATTATCTTCATAAGAAAAAGGTGCATGTGAGGTAAGTCTTCTTCCAAAAAAGTAGGCATCTAATTTATCAATCTCAAATACTTTCATACCCAAATCGTGGGTAAGTTCAATGGCAGTATTTAGATGCTCTTTATTTTGGAAAGCTATATCGTCAGTGGTCTTTCCTTGAACGATATTCCAACGCGAAGGCACAAAGATAAAATGAGGGTGTTCAATCGCTAAATCTCCCGTTACCTCGAGATCAATATTGAGTAATTGACCATCGATCACTCCTTTAGAGGAAAAGACCAAACTACCGTTAGTGATTTTACCTCCATCAAAATTAAGCTTGACACCATCTGGTAAACTTATGCGTTGCCCTTTAAGGTCATAATCACAACTAATGTTTAAGGAAGCGTTCACCTGAGTGGTTGTAAAATCATAATCACAAGGAATATCAACGGCATCGGTAATAAGGTTATAAGGATCCTCCGAATCCTGTTCTGGATCGGGATCAATTATTTCGGAGTTCTCATTATCCCCGTTTAAAAATCCATCTAAAACCTGATCATCCTCACAGGAAATAAACATAAATACTAAACTTACGAATAGCAGCATCAACCAACTTCTTTTGTACATGGTTAAGTTCAATTTTATAAATTATTACACATTAGGGCTTGTTAAAAAATAGATGAAATGCATTTTTCATCGGCAAACCACAATTTCTTTCAGTAATTATACGCTTAAACGCTTGATTTAGTTTGTTTAAGACTACGCGCAAACTGTTAAAAATTGTGAATAAAATGCAATTCATTGTTTCTCAACGCATTGAATATACGACAAAAATTTTATTTAACATATAACAAAATGAAAATCAGTAAATTGTGTAGATTTTTAAGACGAAAAGTAACACCCTTATAAGGAAAAATCTTACGTCGAAGTGATGGAAAAACTTAAGAAATTATTTAGCGAGCATTTTGTTGATGACCAATTTTCGTTTACCAGAGTTTAGCAAAGGAATATCATTGACATAAATCACCTTAATAATCGCATCTTCCCCAAGATGAGTTTTGAACTCACTTATAATATAATTTTGTTGATCAAAGTCATCATAAATATTGAGTTTAATGATATATGTAGTTTGATCTT
>NZ_DATGNU010000056.1:0-17830 GCF_035306585.1 Galbibacter sp. | reverse complement strand
TTTTATATGTATAGGATTTAGAAAGTCTCAACACTTTAGAAGCATTTGTCAAATCTTATAGTTATTCAAATATGCATTTTAAATATTGGAGTACAAGTGTACTGTTATCCTTGTGCACCTCAGTTTTTGCACAAGAATCTTTTCCAATCCGTGGAGTTGTTAAAGACGCCCATAGCTTTCAACCCATAGAAGGGGCTTCCATAATCGGTGAAGAAGCCTTTGCGATCACATCACATGATGGTACGTTTCAAATGAATCATCTACCCCAGGGGACCTACACTTTTAAAGTTTCCCATTTAGGGTATATTACCGATACTATTACCCTATCAAGCAGCACCACTATAGCGGTACTGCTTGAACCTTCGATCACCTTTCTTGATGATATAGAAATTTACAGCCAGAAAAAGAATTCAAAATCAAGGGCCTCACCCTTAATCTCTCATATGGTTTCAAAATCCTATATGGAGAACAATAGAGAAAATAGCTTGATGCAAACCTTGGAGAAAATCCCTGGGGTTAGCACCATTACCATTGGCTCGGGAAATTCTAAACCAGTCATCAGAGGGTTGGGATTCAACAGAGTGGTAGTGGTACAAAATGGCATCAAGCACCAGGCACAGCAATGGGGCAGTGATCATGGTTTAGAAATTGATCAATATGGCGTTGAAACTATTGAGATCATCAAAGGCCCTGCATCATTGCTATATGGTTCTGATGCCATTGCAGGGGTCATAAATATCCAGGCTCCTGAGGTACCTGTACCAAACTCTTTCTCCGGATCGGTTCATATGCTTGGTGAAACCAATAATGATTTACTCGGTATTTCTACTGGAGTACAAGGAAGAAAAAACACGTGGTTTTACCGTGGCCGGATAACTTACAAGGACTTCGGGGACTATAAGGTGCCCACTGATCAAATCAATTATGAAAATTACATTTTTGATTTGCATGATAATTATTTGCGAAACACTGCGGGTAATGAAGCCAATCTGAGCGCAAGTGTAGGTTATGTAAAAGATCGGATAAAATCGGAGACCTTTATATCCAATGTGAATAGCAAAAATGGCTTTTTCGCCAATGCCCACGGACTAGAGGTACGTTCTTCAAAGATTGATTATGACGCTTCAAATCGCGATGTCGACTTTCCTTTTCACAAGGTGAATCATTTTAAGGTAATAAATTCAACGACCATGTTCAGGGGTGACCATAGGTTTCAAATTGACCTCGGTTTCCAAAACAACCATCGCGCGGAATATTCAGAACCAGCTCCTCATGGATATATGCCAACACCGCCTAATAGTAAGGAACGAATATTCGATAAGAATACGTATTCATTTAATTTGAGCGATCAGATCTCGATAGGAAGTCGTCACAAACTGAGTACTGGATTAACTATAGAACACCAACATAACAACATTGGAGGTTGGGGATTTTTAATCCCAGGCTTTAGAAGTTTTAATATAGGCGGTTTTGTATTTAATGATTTTGAAATTAGTCGAAACTTTCACCTTTTAGCTGGTCTGCGTTATGATTATGGAAGAATCCACACCGATGCATATTATGATTGGTTTGACTCTGAGGTGACTACTGATCAAGGGATTCAAAACCGTGAATTTGTTCAAAGATCTCAAGACAAAAAAATGCGATTTGACAATATAAGCGCTTCAGTAGGGGTGAGTTATACGCACAACAACACTTCTTATAAATTCAACATAGGAAAAAGCTTTCGGATGCCCTTGGCAAATGAATTAGCATCGGATGGTGTGAACTACCATATGTATCGATATGAAAAGGGAAATTTAAATTTGGATCCTGAAGAGTCGTATCAGTTGGATATTGAGATCGCTCACGAAACACCCGTGTTCTCTGTTGCTGTGAGTCCTTTTTTAAATCTCTACAGTAATTATATCTATCTAAATCCCACGTCCAATTATCATGAGACCTTACAGATCTACGAATATTCTCAAAGTAAGGTTTTAAGAATGGGAGGGGAACTTAGTGCTAGTACATTGCTTTTCGAAAAGCTCCGTTTTGAGGCAAATGCAGAATTTGTGTATTCCAAACAGACCAGCGGCCCTAAAAAAGACTTCGGACTGCCTTTCTCTCCACCTTTATCCGGGAATTTAATGGCATCCTATGCTTTTGGGGATAAGTTGTTTTTTAAATCTCCAACCATTGGAGCCGAGTACAGAATAACTGCAGCTCAGGATGAAATTGTACCTCCTGAGAAAAGAACAGATGCTTGGCAAGTATTAAACCTTTCCCTGCAAAGCGAGGTTTCTTTTTCTAATAACAAACAGCCGCTGCAAATTCGAGTTAAGATCAACAATGTGTTGGATACAAAATATTATAACCACACTAATTATTACAGATTAATTGACATACCTGAACCTGGTAGAAATCTATCACTTTCGCTCACGCTTCCATTTGGGACATGAGTTACGGTAGTCTCTAATTGGTATTAAATCCGTGAAATTTCAATTAAAATTTTTCAAACACAATCACATAATTAAACACAGTAAACATGAAAACAAACATTTTTAAATTAAATCTAATGAAAACAAATTTCAGATCTTTAATCTTTTTAGCCACTCTTGGACTTCTACTAAACTCTTGTAGTAGTGATGATGATGCCTCCCAGGACATTATGAGTCCTGTAATTTCCAATTTTGAATTTGGCCAAGGTGCTTCTCACACCACTGATCGAATCGCTTATATGGGCTCTGATATCCATTTAGAAGCCGATATTAGTGCCTCAGCTGCTGTTCAGCGTATCGCCTTGTCAATTCATTCGCATGATCTTGAACTCGAAGAAGGTCAAGAAGACTGGGAATTCAATAAGGATTTTACGGACCAGAAATATCAAGTCATGAATCCTACATTTCATGAGCATATAGATATTCCTACTAATATTCCCGCTGGTGAGTATCATATTGAAATCACTGTAACTGATATTAATGGAGAAACGGCTACAGTAGATGGCCACCTTCAGATTCTTTCACCTATTTCTTTAAGTGCGTTTTCAATTGACACCACAGCTATAAAAGGTAGTGATTTTCACGCAGAATTTTTGGTGGAGGCTGTTTTTGGAATTCACGCCATTAGCGTAGATATCCATTCTCATGGAATAACACCAGGTGAGGGTGAAACCAATTGGGAGTTTAAACAAACATTTGAAGAAGGATACCATGGTCTTAACGAGGCCGAATTTCATGAGCATATAGATATTCCTGTGAATGCTTCCGCTGGAGAGTACCACATGACTTTTAGCATTGAAGACGAACAAGGAAACATCCATAATTATGAAACCCACATTGATATTACCAATGAATCATTATAAAAATATAAAACGAATGAAACGCATTAAAAGCGCATGCTTTTTCCTTTTTGGAATATTGTTCTTTGCCTCTTGTTCTAGTGATGATACATCAGTAAAGGATCAAGATAAACCTGAGATAAACATTGCGTATCAAGGAGGGTTCCCTGAACCTTGTATGGCCTTGGTTAAAGGAGAGACCTATACCTTTAGGGCTAAGATCACCGATAACCTATCACTTGCAGCTTATAGCCTAGACATCCATCATAATTTTGATCATCACACCCATGATGATCAGCAAGGTGATTGCGAATTGGACGTGGTGAAGCAGCCAATAAATCCTTGGGTGTTCATGGAAAATTATGCCATTGAAGGTGATGTCTCTAGTTATGAAATAATGATTGAACTCACCATTCCGCAAGATATTGATCCAGGGGATTACCATTGTTCTTATTCTGTGACGGACCAAACAGGTTGGCAGTCCAGAACTTCAGTTGATATTAAAATTGTTGAATAATTAATTAAAATAAATTCATGAATTTACAAAGCAATTATCTTTTAAAACTAAACGGTTTTAGGCTATTCACTCTATTTTTTACGGTTGGAATATTTAGCTCCTGTAGTGATGATGATACGCTCGAAATTGAGCTACCCAAACCCATTATTGAACATATCGAAATCGGTTCAGGGAACAATGGAATTGGTGTAATAGGACGCGACTTTCATTTTGATATGGATGTGATCGCTGGAGAAGCTCTCGGAAATATTCAAGTGAAAATTGAAGGGAAAAACGATCAGACATACGATCACAAGTGGTCCTTTGAAATCACCTGGGACGAATTTCAAGGGATGAAAAACACCAATGTTCACAAACACTTTGATATTCCAAGCGACGCTCCTGAGGGAGATTATCATTTTGTAATTCTAGTAAATGATCAAAACGGTACCATTTTAGAAGATCAAAAAGAAATAAGCTTGATAAAAGCATCGAATCTACCTGTAGAACCCATGCTTTATCTCTGGATAATACAGACTGATCAGGGGGATTCTCATTATGTAAATGAGTTATTGGAAAACCCAGAAGGCGTACAACTATCCAAAGATGAAGTTCTTACATCGCAAATATTCATTAACAATGTAAAGGACGATGGAAAGGTGTATATATTGTTGATTAAAAAAGACGCTAATCATTTTCCTGAAACTGTTGAAGACATTGATTTTTCAAAGGCCATTGTTTACGATGTTTATGAACACCAAAATGAACAGGATGTATTCACTTTTGGAAATATTGTTTTTGATGGTAAGGGTGGACAAATAAGATCGGCACCTAAGTTTACAATAGGGGCTTTGGTGGATAACAATACACCTGTAGGTAATCCAATCAACTCCGAAAAAAGTTGGGAAACAGGTACCTATTATTTGGGTGTGGTATATACTAATAGCACTCATAATTTGAGTTTGCACCATTATTTGGAGGTTCAAATTATTAATAAACTACCCAACCACGCGTAGCGATGGATTGGGTTTTAAACCTGAAGCCATATGAGCAATAGTGCAAGACATAGCATTCGATTTTCTGGCGCGGTTTACGGCGCCTCCAAGGGTAGCTATATTGATCAATGCGTTCGCATCAGCATCCATATAGCTTCCACAGTTGCTGCACTTAAAGTGCTTGTTGGCTGGTTTACCAATATGTTTACATACATTGCAGGTCTGACTCGTGTACCTTGGATCAACAACCACGACAGGGACACCATAAAGCAATCCCTTGTACTCCAGAAACAAACGAAGTTGTCCAAAAGACCACCGTCCAAGTTTGGTTCTAAACTTTTTGTTTCTTCGTTTAGACGTAAACCTAATATTAGTCAAGTCTTCGATAGCAACACCTTTACCACTTTGTTTAGCAGTAAGGATAATAGCTTTTGCAATAGTATGGTTCATAATGCTTGCGTGAGTTCTTTCCTTGCCTTGAAGCCGTTTGGACAACTTCCTACAGTTTCTTTTAGTAGAACGTTTAGAAGTGTCTGTCTTTGCCCTAATAGAACTCCGAACCTTTTGCCGATGTTCACGGTAAGTGTTAAGCCCATCAGCAGGATGCTTAACACTATCAGAGGTTACAACGATATCCGTGATTCCAAAATCGCACCCTATAAAATCATCCACGCCTTTCGTTTCTTCTGGGGGAACTTCTATGGTTTGACAAAGGAAAAATTTTCCTTTTTTGTAAACCAGGTCCGCTTCTCCCTTGATAAGAGCGAAATGTTCAGGCTTATGGCACACAAAATTAATTTTTTGTCTACCTCCAAGACACCACAACGAAACCACATTGTTTGGTTTGTAGGTCATAATTCTAGCATCATAAGCGATGGCGCCAAGTGGTTTGAATTTGCGTTTTGTTTTCTTGTCCAAGGCATACGCATCACAAACCTTGGCAATAGATCGTATCAGCATTTGAGAAGAAAGCTTACATGTGGATCTGAGCGGATGATAGACCTGGTGGTGCAATTTAATTTTATTGAAAATCTTTTCTTGCCATGCCGTCTCAGCAATGATATCGCAGGCAGCATTCGCTACCCTCATAGTTTGAAGGAGCAATGCGGCCTGATCATTTGTAGGCAATAGCTTGATTTTCAAAGTCAATTTCATAATGCAAAGTTCAAAAAATTAATATCAGATTATATGTTAAAAAAAGAAAAATTATTAACCAAGGGGATCACTGCTTTCCTCCCACCCACTAAAGATCAATGGGTTTCCGCAGTATAATTATGAATAAATGAAGTTTAAAAGGTAGTGTAGCTTACCAAGAGCTTACACTGCCTTTTAATATTTATATGATAGGATCAAATACAACGTTAACCTTTGACCAATTCATTGATCTTATAAATGATTAAAAGCAGCAATCAATTTTTCCATTGCCGCTGAATTAATATGGGTATTCTTGCGGTCAGTACGTTCTCTATCAATCACCTTCGCTACCCTATCAAATCGTTTAAATAACCTTTTGTATTAACGGAATTGAATTTTATTTTTACGGAAAACATAATTCATGCATCACTTTGATGGATGGTATATTTAAATCCAAAAGTACTACTGCAAATCAACAGTAATACCAATTTGTAAGCAGCCTTATAATATTCACCAAAAGCAGTTTTGTAAGAATCCACTCAGTAACATGTCGTTCTAACAAAATTGTTAATCTTTATTCGAAAAAACATAATTCTTCTAATTAGAGAAGTCCTGGTACGATTACTCAGAAAATAACTGAATTTAAAATAATGAGGTCTCTATTACTGTATCACAGTTAGTTATGGCATAATTATTGTAATTTGGATCTACAACTATAAACATCTGGAATCGTTGCATTTATGATGTATTTAAAAGATCAACCCACCATGGATAAACATATACACCACTACCCGCTCTACCTTCTTCTCAATCTAGGAATTATTTTCACAAGTTGCATAACTAAAGAAAGCACCAATGAATTCAAATTATCAGGAACTTATCATGGAGATGAATCATCTTATGTCATTTTTAAATACAAGGATTCCGCAGCCAACCCAATAGAGGATACCCTTGAGATTATTGATGGAAAATTTAAAGCAAAGGGATATATAAACAAAGTGAGTGATGCCTCATTATGGTTTGAAAAAACGCCGCAAAATCCTCTAGAAATAATGCCCGTGACATTGTTTTTTATTGAACCGGGAGAATTGTCCATTACAGTTACTGAAGGAGATTTTAAAAACACAAAATTTAACGGTTCATCCGTACAACAGGAGCACTTAGCACATGAAAAAGAGCTCAATGACATGTACATAAAGATAAACACGGCTCTAAAGGATCGAATGTCTCTTATGAATAAAAGGCAGCAAGAGGAGGCTGATGCCATTGATATTGCCAAACTTGATGATATGGAAAACAAAAGGATCACCTTATTAGACTCCATAAAATCAATCAATCTAGATTATAGTCTTAACCATAAGGGCTCCCCAATTGGGCTCTATTATTTAAAGCGATATTTCAAAACTCTAGAAACAGCTTATGTTAAAGAAATTTTTGAGAATTACAATGAGGATGTAAAAAACAGTTTGTTTGGAGATCAAATAATAACACTCTTAAACTCAAGAAAATCTTATGGAACAGGTGATAAAATACCTCCATTTAATGCGATCGATATTAAAGGAAACCTATTAGATCTCAATAGTCTAAAAGGAAAGTACCACCTATTAGACTTTTGGGCAAGCTGGTGCAAGCATTGTCTTCAAAATATTCCAAAATTAAAAACCCTCCATAAAACCTATCGCCACTTGGGGTTTGACATCATTGGGATCTCTATTGATAAAAAGGAAGAAGCCTGGGAAAGGAGTATTGAAAAAGAAAACCTAGAAGGTTGGCTACATTATATTAATAACCCACCAAAAGTAAAAGATCAGGTCCAAAGCATCTTAAACTTTACATCCATCCCTCAGTATATTCTTCTGGATCAAAATGGAGTTATCCTCGGAAGATACACCACTAACCTAAACGATCTTGAAGCCAAACTAGAAGAACTTTTATAACCAAGATCATTTAAAGAACTATAAACCATTTAAACCAATCAAAATGCTCCAAAAAACAATTTACATCCTCTTTAGTCTAATACTCTCATTGAGCGCCTCCAGTCAAAACAATGTAAGCGGTAACGAAGAGCCTCTGTATATAGATATTCTGGTTTCACCCAGCAAAACGGTAAGCATTAATAATCATGTCAATATACTCCCAAAGAATATTAAAAAACACATTAGCTAAATTGTAAACAACCATTCCATCTTAGAAAATGAACGTTTAGTGTACCGAATTTACGGTACAAAAAGCATGAAGCTCGGAGATATCATGGATGTACAACAAAAGTTGCTGAACCTTTATCCAGCCAACTACCAGCGGTATATCATATTAGAAAAAAATGAACAAGTCCTCATGGATGACGCACAATGGACAAAAAAATTAAAGGAATTAAAAATCTTAAAAATAGATAAACCAAAGTAATACGCATGCGAAGTCATCTTTTCGTATTTCAAAATAAGCCATACATTTGGGCTTAAGTTGATCAACTTGCTGATTTTAGTGAGTTAGCGGTATCAGTATTTTGATCTATTAAGCACTGCTGAATAGGCGTTCTTTCTGTGGAGCACATGTTGCCTAATTCCTTGCAATGCTATCACTATGAAGTTCAAAGCACTTCCTCAGGCAACTTACTAATAACAATCCATCTTAATCTGCTTCTTGTTCTGAAAATAACTAAGATCTTTGGTGAGATAACAATTACATATTCCCTGCAATTCCTTTATCACCTCATCCTGCATGGCAATAGATCCACAAATCATCACACATCCCCCTGACTTTAGGGTTTGCGCAATTTCAAGACCATCTCTTTTTATCAGATGTTGCACATAAACCTTTTGAGGATCCAGCCGAGAATACGCTGGAATAAAGCGATCCAACTTCTTTTCTGCAAGTGCCTGATCAATGAACGATTCATATAGCTCTAAAGAGGCTGGATTTTTACCACCCCAATAAAGACGAAGCTTTTGTTTGGGCTTACTATTACCATGGTTCCTTTTTAAGAGGGGCTTTTTGGAAGTATTGGATTGAATCATCCCCAAAAAAGGACCAATCCCAGTCCCTGTGGCTATTAGCACCGTTTCTTTTGCTTTTTTAGGTAGTCGGAAATGTGGATTTTTTACCACACCGCAAGACAATACCTCACCTTGCTTAAGATCACCAAGTAAATTAGAACACACCCCGTTGGGATGCCTTTTTACACTTATAGCTAACAGACCTTGACCAAGATCCCCTATAGAATACAGCCGTTCACGACCATCCACCTTAGGTGTGACCGATAATAAATCACCAGAGGCCGTTTTAATACCATTGGTATTTTTTAAAGTAAGTAGAAAGGTATCATCCTTGGTCAATCGATCTACCACCACAAAATCCGTGTGTTGTTTTTTTGGAAGGTTAATTGCACTTTTATCCAACTGCAAATTGACCTCCTCCTTAGTGCCCCATGTAGAAGCCCAAGAAGAAAACGCTTCAAAAGATCTATCATTCACCGTAAATACAGGTGCTGTTGCTTCTGCTATTTTTAAGCCTTCAAGAGCATCATGTACCTGATAAGCAAATTGACAGAATTTAGGATACGAAGTCGAACCAAAACCAACCACGGAAAAAACAAAAGGATTTATTTGAGAATGCTTGGTTAGTAATTCTAAAAAGTTTGCTGCGCTTATAGGAGCCTCTCCTTGGCCGTAAGTGGACGTTATAATCACCAAATGCTGCATCTTACTAAACTCCTTGTAATGATTCATCTGTCCTAAATAACTGCGCTTACCACAAGTAAGTAAACGCTGATGAAATTCTTGTGCATACTGTAATGTGGTTCCGCCTTCTGTTCCCACAAGGATCACATATTCCGCTTCATTGGTATCATATTTATTTTTAATACGATTCCTAGGTCGTTTAAAATAAATTATAAAGCCGGTTACCATTAAAAAGGGGATCGTAAGGGTTCCAAGACCTAGAACCACACTCCAAAGTATACTCCCCTCCCCTGTATGTAACACAGTAGCCCAAGCAGAAATTGTATTGATCACAGGATTTTTATCTTCAGCAAGGACCTCACCAGTATATTGATTCAAAAGCACTTCCCTATCTTTAAGACGAACCAAATAGTAGTCCTCTACAAATTCAGAGAACGGATATTCCAAATCTTTTAGTTCACTTAATGGTGTATTTTTAAAAAGCTCAAATGCTTCATACGCCAATCGAGGTTCCTCACTTAAAGTGTCATAATTAATTTGGTGAACTAGCTGTGGTTCTGGAATAATTTGAAAACGCAATAAGGATAAATAAATTCCAGAGAGCGATATAATTAATATGGGTATCAATGTTAATCGCGAATACACCACATGGTTAAACTGGGAGTAGTTCTCACGAACCACTGCAGAAAAGAAATACCTCATCCCTCCCTGCCGTTTAGCAATTAATACAATACCCGATAGGGCAATTAAAAGTAACAGAAATGACACCAATCCTATTAAAAAACGCCCCGTTGTTTTTAAAAACAGCGAACGATGTAAGTTGGTACTAAATTGAAAAATAGGTGCTTTTTCAATAAGTGGTCCCAAATTCTCTCCAGTAAAGGGATCAACGTAGAACTGCTCTGTTTTTCCGTCAATTATAGCGGTAACACTTACGAATCCGTTGCGATCCTGGGAGATTGAAAGGATTTCATCGTAACTCGAGTTTAAGGTATGGAGTGTCTTTGACAAAGTAAGCTCACCCGCAGTTGAAATATTATACGGGTGAAGCTTGTTTAATATGGGTTCAACAGCCAAAATCGTCCCTGTAATTGAAACGGCCAATAAGAACAAAGAAGAAACTATTGCTAATATTAAGTGGCTGTATCGCCATATTGAAAGAGTCATAAGTAGGTGTTTAATTTGGCATCATGCGAATGTGACGTATGTAACCTTTGCCATCCACTTTATTTTTGATGGTTTCACTCTGAAGGGGCACCTCAGCGTCTATGGCAAAATACTCTTGATTTTCAACTGCCGATTCAAAACGAATGGTATATCCACTATCAATCTCTGATGGGTCAAAGGACAATGAAATAATATTACGCTGCCCATTTCCAATGGTCGCTCCCGTGATGGCATCTATGTTCTCATTAATGCCACTACTGAATTGCCACCAATTTTTAAGATCTGCAAACCACTCTTTGTCATCCCCTTGCATGTATAATGTTTTCACATATTCCCCATTAGGGTCTATAAGTGATACCACCACATAAGCGCGCTCCCCTGTATAGTTCATCATTTGGATGAGACATTTGTAGTTTACTGGCGGCATATGCGCCGTAGCGCTTTGTGGAGAATACGCCTGGGTTAGCATTGCAATTGCTAATAATAGTATTATTTTACCTAAAGATCTCATTGTAATAAAACTGCGAATTAGTTATTTTAAAAAGTTCAAATCTGCTCCACCTTTCACTAAAAGCTCATTTTCGCTTGCTAGTTCAAAAGGTGTTTCTCCAAAACCCGTGGTAAGACTGTTATCCGCTCCTTTTGACAATAAAAATTTCAAAAGTTCCACATTATCGGTCTGTAATGCCGCATAGTGAAGTGGTGTATTTCCTTGACTGTCTTTAGCATTAATATCAGCCCCTAACTTACTTACCGTTTGTAAAAGCGCCAGATTATTTTTTTGAACAGCTAGGTGCCATAGATTTTTATCCTGCTCTTGAGTCTTGGTGAAATCCAACCCTTTAGCTTTTAAAGCCACTACCTTCTGGTCAAAATCTTTAGGGAGCCCACGGGTATCTAAAAGGTGGTAGACTAAACTATTCCCTTTTTTATCCACTTGATTAATACTAGCCCCTTTTGAGAGTAGATAAGAAACCACCTCAGCAGAGTTATTCTGAACTGCAAAAGCTAAAGCGGAATATCCATCTTGGTTCAGATGGTCAATATCACTTGTTTTTTGAGTTAGGTATTTTATGATCTCAAGATTATTTCTAGAAGCAGCGTTTATAAGAGCTGTGTTCCCGTTGGTATCTACTGCATTTGGATTAACACCTTTTGCGATAAAATAATCATAGATTTCTATGTCTTTAGAAGAGCGGGCTAAATTATGAATAGGAGTAACACCCTCAACAGAGGTAACATTAGGATCGATCCCAAGACCTTCTAAATACTTAAATAGCGCTAGGCTATTGCTTGTTCCTCTGCCCCCTCTGCTTGCAAATAACATGGCATTCTCTTTTGTGTTGTGATTAGCTTTAATGTTCACACCACGGTCGATTAAGGCATTTAACACATCGATATTTCCACCTTGTGCGGCATACGAAAATATCCCATTTCCATTATCGTCAGTGGTATGGATATCCATGCCTTTACCAATAAAATAGTCAATTAAGTCTAAGTTCTTTACTCTTGGTGCAGCAATTAAAATCACCTCACGACCATCATGATCTTTTTCTCCTACAAGATCTACACCGTTTTTAATCAAAAATTCATAAACTGATGTATTATCCTGACCAGAAGCCGCAGCGAATTGGGCTACTGTATACCCATGAGAATCTTTTAAGTCTGTTCTTGCACCTTTATCTAGTAGGAGCTCCATAATATCTAAATACCCTCTCGAGGCAGCCCAGAAAAGATAGGTTCTCGAATCGTGTGTACGTTTGTTTACATCATTCCCTTGCGCCAATAGATGCGCTATGGTAGCTGGTGGATTCTGGCTAAAAATTGCAAATGTAACGGGATCATAACCACCGCGATTGGACTCGGTTATGGAATATCCTTGGGCGATTTTAGCATCGATTTCAGCAATACTTGGGGTAGTAGCCCAGTAGTCTCTATCCATAAATGGGTTTTCTGGAGCTTTATTTTGAGCCATGCTTGTGGCAATGGTCATTGAAGCAACAATGCTCAAAAAGAAGATTTTAATGGTTTGTCTTTTCATCTTTTTAGGTGTTTGAAAGCGTCTGTTCTAACATGTAAATAATTCCAGAGGAATTCCCCTGGAATTATAGTAATTACTCGTTGTATTTTTATTAAAATGCTCCTATAAAATGACTTCCTGGGACATTCACCAGCTCTGCACCTTTAGTTACTTCACCAGTTTCGGTATCCACCACATAAATGTTACCGTTTTCTCCAACAGGAGCTTGGGTTAGATATATTTCATTTCCATCAACTGCAAAACCTTGGTATTGGAATAAATAGAAGTCTGGATCATAAGGGATCTCTGTAATTTTCTCAGCCGTTCTAGCCTCTAAGTCCACTAGTGCGAAGAACCCTTGCGCTCCAGCAACCCCTTCTGCTGAACCTGCATGACGATAAGCCAACACAGCCTTGCCATTGGCAGCAGGTCTCCAGGCTAAAATATAGGCATCTTCAACCCCTAAAGCCTGATCCAAATTAAAGACATAAGAATCATCATATTTATTGTCTGATCCAATTTTTAAGATGTAGGAACCTTCTGGATCGCCTTGATTGGCTTGGTAAACACTTCCATCCACCTCGAAAGCATTAATACTACGGTAGCCATTGGTGTTCCCATGTCCCACTGTAGAGGTTATAATAGTTGGATTTAAAAGTGATGGGTAATCCAATACAATGGTTTTAGATCCTAAAATTTCGTAATCGTTATCTCTTTCAGCAGTTGCAGGGTCAACCTTACTTAAACGTGCACCGATGTACAATTTATCACCAGCTGCATTTAAAGTAGGCATATCAATTCTAGAGATATAGTATCCCTTTGCTTCCTCCTCTGGACTTAGCGCGATGCTGTGCTCCTCGAATTTATTGATCACTGAATTTTCTAAATCTAAGGTAACAACACCCATTGTCGCCTCGGTGCGTAGGTAAGTATCATCTGTTGACACATCTGGTGTACCGTTATCATCAAACTGATGTTCAGTGGAAACATACACCGCAGCACCAGTCTTATCTCCATCAAATAATTTAATCCATCTTGGTGCAGAACCCACGTATTGTGCAATATTTACCTGTGATCCAGTTGGTGCAAAGTTTTGACCGCCCTCCACCGTGTACTTGGTGTAGTTTCCTCCAGTATCACCTGCATAGCTAATGTTGAATATCGTATTTCCATCCTCTGAGGCTTGTAATCTGGCAGTTCTATTGGAAGGTACAATAAATCCATTATCAAATGGTTCAATAGAAACAGTTGGATCCTTTGCTTCTTCACTTCTAAGGGAGTAAATTAACGTTCCTCCATTACCATCTCCTGGGTTATCTCCCATTCTCGCGGCAGCTATGGTAATCCATCGAATGTCCTCGATAGGATCTGTTGGATCTGGTTGTATTTCCTCACCAGGACCATCATCACTACTACAAGCGCTCAATAGTCCGACTGCAAGAATGGAGGCCACCACTGCTCTATACGTTAGAAAATTTCGTTTCATCTTTTTAATGTATTTATTGGGTTAAAAATTGTTGATTATATAATTTAATTTTAAGTAAAAAGCCCTACCAGGTTTTTGTACTGATAGATTATCATAGACGGGTTTATCAAAGATATTTTTAACATCAAAGCTCAGTACAAAGTTGTTATTGGGAAAGGTGTAGCTCAGTCCAAAATCTTGCACAATTTGCTCAGGCACTTTGAAAAATTCATCTCCTACGGTGTTTTTCCCTTGTGGAACCAAGTATGAAAACGCATCGGTATAATAAAAGCTGTAAAACAGGTTTAACAGCGAACTTTTCTGAAATAGATTTCCGATGGTATAATGCGCCCCAGCATTCATAGTGAAAAATGGTGTATTTGGCACATCTACCTCCACCCCGCGGTTATTAATGGTTAAATCAAATCGGGTAACATTAAAATTGATCCCCAAATTGTTATTATAAGTATAGTGCAGTTGGCCTTCTATTCCTTTAGAGGTTCCGTCCCCTTGGTTTTCATAAAGGATGGTTTCATCATTGACATTTAGCGAAGTTTCGATAGGCAAACCAATTCTATCTTTTATGTTTCTAGCGAAAAAATTGGTCGATAAGGAAAATTCGTGTTTTGCTAGTTCAAAAGAGCCAAATCGGAAGCCAATGTTATAATTGTTACTCAGTTCTGGTCGAATACTAGGGTTAGCAACCACATTATCACCGTCATTACCAAATACTTCGGTTTCATTTGGTAAACGAATTGCTTTTTCGGCAGAGGTCAATAAAGTGATATCTGGAACAATGGCATATGATAGTGCAAAACCATACCCTTGATCATTGACGGTAGCCGTGGTAACATCTTGTTCTATTTCATTGGTCTGGTCATTTATAAAAGGGTCAGAATTAACCGTTTTTTGTTGGTAGAACTTACCAAAAACACTCGAACGAAGTTTCCCTTGTAGTGTGTTAAGTTCATAGGTAGCCGAGAAAATATTTTTATGTAAATCTCTGGTTCCTTTAAAGGTATTTTCCCTTACGGATCTCAACGCATCACTATCTTCTCGATCAATACCACTATAGGCGTGATTTAGCAACACCTTATGATGTTCGTTAATAGTATAGGACAATCCGGTTCTAATAGAGGCTACATTTCTTTTAATCTTAGCCAAAGAAGGACCTCCCTCTTGTTGTGATCCCCAAGAATATTTATACTCATCTCCCTTATAATCGATGGCTCTTTTTCCAGTCCAACTATAGGCCCAAGGGACCGTATCGTTTACCATTCGGTTACGTTTTCCATATAGCCCATGCACATTGAGTTCCAAGCCCTTAGTTAAAAAGTCTGTCTTTTGATAGGTGATATTACCTAACAGGGCATCGGACTCCATAAATCTTCCTTTGTACGGCATAATGGTCATAAAGGTCCCGTGTTGGATCTCCTTGTAATCATCAGAAGCGGTAACCCCTACTAAAAATTGATCGGCCCATTTTACATCGGTGTAACCAATTTGGGCCATGCCTCCCAAAGATTCATAAGCATCGTTAAACCTTTTGGCTGTAATAGGTGTTTGTTTACCACCAAGGCCTGTTTCCACGATACTCCTTCCAGATACTTCATAATCATTATCGGAGTAATTATAAAAAAGGGAGCCTTTTAGAGTAAAACCAGATTCTTTGAATCGATATAATCCGTTGGCACTAGCTTGAAAAGTATTAAACGACCCATAGGACATAGAGGCGTTTAAATGATTTTTTGCTGATTCCTGGAGCACAATATTAATAGCACCCCCAAGCGCATCATCTGCCAAATAGCCAGGTACCACACCTTTGTATACCTCAATACGTTTTATCATGGAAGGCGGTAGGCTATTTAAACTAAATGATGAGCCGTAAACCGAAATAGGAATTCCGTCAATGAATATTCGTACTGCGCTACCTGATAACCCGTTTAAGCTATATTGAACTTGAGAACCTAATCCTCCATTTTGACGAATCTTAACTCCTACGGTGGTATTTAATAGCTCGTTGGTCTGAATATTTCGTTGACTCGCTTGTTTTGTTTCTATTACATTCACCGCAAATCCTTCCGTCTCGATAGCCGTCGCTTTACTTTTGCCATTCACCGTGACCGCCTCAAGGGCTTCTGCGCTCTCCTTAAGTATAAAATCAAGCTGTACACTTTGACTTGCAAGAGAAGTTTCTACCGTTTTAGACACCTGGTTATATCCTATGTATGATATGGAGACTATATGTCTCCCATAAGGAACTTCCAGTTCAAACGCTCCTTCTTGATTGGTCAAGGTAGCAAACTTAGTGTCCTTTACCATCACCGTAGCAAATGCCAAAGGTTCCCCTTGAGAAGAATGAACAACCCCTTGAATAGTAGCCTCCTTTATGGTTTGTCCGTGAAGGAGCAGTACCTTTAGAAGAAACGTAAGTAAGAAAACTTTAGTAATTATGTAATTCGTTCCCAACTTTTATTTAGATTTAATATAAATAAGTTTTAGATTTGCAAATGTAATGTAACCAACCATGTTACACTACCGCAAAAGGAAGTATTAGATACGCAAAAGGTAACCATGAAATCGATCATTAAAAGTGAATTGTTTGAAAACAGCGTTTGTCATAAAAAGTTCTCAGTGGATTTTTTAACGGATGAAATAATCGAGAATAACATCAATATAAATAACCATTTAGGGTCGGGTGTTATCAAGGAACTTCAGTTAGATGGTATCTATTTAATTAACACCAATTTGAATATTCCTAAGGAATGCCGATTTGAGATTTCAAATAATTTCCCAGTGTTTGTTCTACATTTTGAATTCGCTGGGCAAAAGAGAATTATTCCTGCTGATTCTCAGGATGCGCTGGTAGAATTTTCTGAATTTCAATACAATCTGCTATACCTGCCAAGAACCAATGGGACAGTAAAATGTGAAGGGGATCCCTACCGTACCCTTGAAATTCATTTTACACTGGATCGGATTAAAAAAATAGTTGGCGATGACTATAAAGAAGTCATTAAAAGAATAGATGCTGCTATTACCAAAGGTAAACCTTATGCGTTTTGGAGGCATTCCAATCCTATCCTTCCAGAGATGGAAAAGACCTTACAGGAACTAATGGTTTGTTCATTATGCGGCCATTTGAAAAAAACCTACCTACAATCTAAAGTGACTTCACTAATGGTCGATATCCTCCTTGATGCCAATGAAAAGGAAACTTCAGTTACAAAAAATGTTCTGCTAAAATCAGACTTGGAGGCGTTACAACAAGTAGATTTCCATATAAAAACAAATCTAAATAAGAACCTAACCATAGCGGAGCTTTCAGTGATAGCAGGCTTTAATGAATCCAAGCTAAAAAGAGATTTTAAATTGGTGTACGGGAGCACTATATTTAAATACATCACAAAGCTACGCATGGAAAAAGCGGTCACGCTTATAAAAGGGGATGGTCTTACAATTGCAGAGGCAGCTTATGCGGTAGGTTATAACAACCCACAACACTTTACAACAGCCTTTAAACGAACCATGGGCTATGTTCCTAAAATGCTTAAAAAGGT
>NZ_DATGNU010000055.1:0-8237 GCF_035306585.1 Galbibacter sp. | reverse complement strand
TAACAGGAGAGAAGTTTCTACTGTTTTAAAAAGCATCATGCAAGAAAATAATACTTTAGAATCGCTTTGCGCGGCCGTAGCTAATTCTGATTATAGGGCCTATAATCAGTTGTTTGAGCTTTTATGGGAGCCAATGTACCTCTACGCGGCTTCTATTGTAATGGATGATAATTTAGCGAAAGATATCGTTCAGGAAGTATGGCTTGATTATTGGAATCGTAGAAAAGTACTGCAAATTCAAAACATTAAATCCTTTTTGTATAAAGCCGTGCGCTTTCAGTGTTATAAAAAAATGCGAGACGTCAAATTTAATACTACCCAGCTCGAAATTGCTCATTCGTTGTCCTGGCCATCATCTATTGAACAAGAGGAAGATCTCGCGGCGCTTTATCGAAAGGTAGAACGAATACTTTCCGACTTACCAAAAAGATGCCAGGAAATTTTCCGGTTAAGTCGAATGAATGATTATAGTAATCAACAAATTGCCACCTCTTTAAATATCTCTCAACGCTCGGTTGAAAATAATATATCCCTAGCGCTTCGAAAATTGCGAAAGGAGCTCTCTATTGTTAAATTATTCTAAATAGAATCCCTTTGATTTTTAACCCTACGTTAAGAGCTTAGGGTAAAGATTAAGGAATCGTTATTACTGGTTTTTTTAGTGTGCGTTGCCTCACTTCTTTGGTACTTATAGTTGAAACACACCTAAAAATGACCGAGAAACAGATTAAGCGATTAATGAAAAAATACCTGGAAGGCAAACTCACCAAAAGCGAAGAGATGCTTTTAGAGGGTTTTGATAGTACGCTTTTAAAAGAGAATTTGGAGCGGAGGCAAAAATTACGCTCCGATGATAATCTCCCCGATCCTCCGGTTCGCTTTTCTAACCTAGGCTTAAAACCTACTAATCGACTGCCGTGGCTAAGTGTTGCCGCAGCCATCATTCTTTTAATTGGAATGGGTGCCGTTTTCTACAATACCTGGTGGCAACAGCCTGCGAGTCTTGAAATTACACAGATTGTAAAAACAGCAGAGCGGGGCAAACGATTAACCCTGCAATTGTCTGATGGTACCAGGGTCTATCTAAATTCCGGTAGTAGTATTGAATTTCCACAACGATTTGTCGGACAAACCAGAGAGGTTCGATTGGAAGGTGAGGCATTTTTTGAAGTGGCAAAAGACCCCACTTCGCCGTTTATAATTCATTCCAACGACATTCAAACCACCGTACTCGGAACATCCTTTAATGTTAACTCTTATCAAGAAAACGCTCAAATAAAGATCTCCGTTAAATCAGGTAAAGTAAAGGTTGACTCCAAGGAGCATGGTGTGATTTTAGGAGCCCATCAACAGGCTGTATTTGATAAAAAGACAAAAAACATACAAAAACAAGCCATTAGTTCAGATGGCCTCTTTGCTTGGAAAGATGGCGTTATTGAGTTCAGAGATCAGCAAATGGATCAAGTGATTACCACTCTCGAGCGATGGTATGGTGTGGAGTTTATACTAGAGAATCAACTGATAAAGAATTGTCACCTGACAGCGACCTATAAAAATGAACCGCTTGGTGCGGTATTAGAAAGTATTATTTATACCAAAAAGGGACTTAGGTACCAGTATGTAAACGAGCATGAAATCCTACTCTCGGGTAGTTGCACCGACTAATTAATTACTTCAAACAATCAAACAAACACAAAAACAAACTACAATATGCAATAAACGACTATTAAAAAAAAAGCAGTCTGAGACACTTTGGCGAGCAAAACAGACTGCTAGATGCTTAACAACTATCTACATTAATAACCATTAAACATGATGTAAATCTATGAAATTGCCAACGATTAAACAATTGATCAAATTGACATTACAATCATTTTGTATATTAATAATTCTAGCGCTTTTAAACCCTGTATTAGCTGCTGAGGCTAAGGGACAAAAATTGCAACACTACAAGATAAATTTATCCTTGGAATCTGCCAGTGTAGAACAGGTGCTAGCTGAGATTGAAGCCCAAACCTCCTTTAAATTTGTCTACGACAGAAAGATCAGGAGATTGGATAATACCTATGATTTTAATTATCAAGGGGTATCCATACGTGGGATTATGGAAATTCTCGCAAAGGATGCTCATATTAGCTTTAGAAGAGTTAATCAAACCATTGCAGTAAATGCCGAAGAAAAAGAGCTACCTGAAATTATTGAGGTGGTCTATCAAACGGTTCGCGGATCAGTAAGTGATCAGCATGGTGTTCCTTTAGCTGGAGCTACCATTATTGAAAAAGGGACTTCCAATGGCGTATCCACTGATTTCGACGGAAACTTTACCATCGATGTGGAACAAGGAGCAACCTTGGTAATTTCCTATATGGGCTACCTTAGTCAAGAAATAGTCGTCTCCGATCAGACTACAATTAACCTTCAGATGGTCTTGGACGCAGCCCTTTTAGAGGATGTAGTGGTGGTGGGTTACGGGAATCAGCAAAAGGCGAGCGTATCTTCAGCCATTGCCTCTGTGAGCAGTGAGTCTTTCAACCAAGGTATTGTTAGTAACCCAGGACAGCTTTTGCAAGGTAAGGTTGCTGGGGTCAATGTCTCGGTGGTCAGTGGAGAGCCTGGTGCCTCTCAAGATGTTATAATCAGAGGAATTGGGAGCTTACGCTCGGGTACTACACCTTTGTATGTTGTGGACGGATTTACATTGGATAATTCAGGAATCGGTCTAGCCAATAACCCGTTGAACTTTATTAATTCAAATGATATTGAATCCATTGAAGTATTAAAAGATGCTTCTGCCACCGCAATTTACGGAGCCAGAGCAGCGAACGGTGTTATTGTAATTACCACTAAAAAAGGTGCTAAAGGAAAAACGCAGATGAACCTTTCTGTCTCTACCGCAATATCTTCCTTGGCTAACAAAATCGATGTTTACCATGCCAATACCTTTAAAAGACGTGTGAGTGAAATTGGTGGTAAACTTACCGATGGTGGTGCTATAACCAACTGGCAAGATGTATTTACAAGAGATGCAATATCCAATAACGTCAATTTTTCCATGGGTGGAGGAAGTGATCAATTTTCATATTACGGTTCTATCGGAGTAGAGGATCAGGAAGGGATTTTACGCAATAGTGATTTAAGACGCTATTCGGGTAGAATCAACTTATCGCAATCTTCTTTAGATAATCGCTTTAAAGTTGATTTAAATTTGACAGCCACTAGAACGGAAAACAATAGACCACTTACAACTACCATTGTATCGGATATGTTGCGTTCAAATCCTACCTTCCCGGCCTATACCGATGGAGAACCAACACCAACACTCAGTGGCGATCAATTCAACGCACTTATACGGGAGGATTTGTATAGTGATTTTGCCTATAACAATCGTATTTTGGCAAACGTATCGCCTTCCTTTGAAATTGTTGATGGCTTGACTTATAGATTAAACCTTGGGGTTGATTACTCCCATGTAGAAAGGGAAGTTCAAAACCTGCCGTATACCAAAAGAGAGGATGAGATTGGAAGCCTGGGTATTACCTATACAAGCAATACCAATACTTTGATAGAGAACTACCTGACCTATGAGCTTGATCTGGGAAAACACCATGCCACCTTCCTTGCAGGTTATACTTTTCAGGAAACATTCTATAAGTCCAGATGGTGGGATTATGAGGATTTTCCGGACAATGGTGTAGCACCTAAGTATCAAATTGGTGCCGGCAAGGAGCTCTCCAGAGGGTCGGATGCCGTCAAGGATGAATTACAATCCTTTTTCGCACGTGTTAATTACTCCTTTGCCAATAAGTACATGTTTACGGCCACTATGCGCGGCGATGGTTCATCCAAATTTGGAGAAAACAACAAATATGGCTATTTCCCATCGGCCTCCATGGGTTGGAATATTGGAAGAGAAGATTTTATGATGGAAACCCCTTTTACAAATTTAAAACTACGAGCAAGTTGGGGGCAGACCGGGAATCAAGAAATTCCGTCGAAAATCACCCAAGCCAGTTATACTGATAGCAGAAATGACAACGACACCTATCCACTAGGCGGGGTTATCAATAGTATTGAGGATTACCCCTATGGAACAGTATATACACGTTTAGCGAATCCTGATATACAGTGGGAGGTATCTACTCAGCTGAATGTTGGGGTTGATTTTGGCTTGTTTGAGAACAAGTTAACAGGTACAGTAGACTATTTTAACAAAGTTTCTGAAAATGTGCTTTTAGAAGTGGTTCCCTCTGATCCGATTCAACCTACAACGACCTATTGGACTAATATTCCAGATATGGAAATTAGAAACAGGGGTATAGAGGTATCATTGGACTATAGTTCTACTGCTGATCAAAACGATTTTGCCTATCAAATAGGGGGGAACTTAGCCATCACAAAAAATCAAGTGGAGAATTCTCCATACAAGGTACTTACTACCGGTGCAGCGCAAGGTGCTGGTCAAACAGGATCTACCATCAACGGCTATTTAAACGGTGAGCCTATTGGGGCATTTTATATGAAAGATTTTACCGGAATCGATGCCAATGGTTTTAGTGAGTTCAGAGATGTAAATGGCGATGGGGAGATCCTGGATGATGATCGAACTGTGGTAGGGAGTGCAATTCCCGATGCAGTGTACGCATTTTACGTGAAGTTGTTTTATAAAAATTTTGATCTTGGTCTTAATTTTAATGGGGTGACAGGGAATCAAATTTACAATCATACCGCTATGTCCAATTTCACCAAAGGAAACTTGGCCTTGGCATATAATACAACTGATAAGGCTATTGAATATCCAGAGGAGGCTATAAATAACACCAATGAGGTATCGACCCGCTATTTGGAAGATGGTGATTTTCTTCGATTGAACAACGCTACACTGGGATATAACCTAGATCCTAAATTCTTAGGAATGGAAAAGTATGTTCAAAATATCAGGTTCAGTGTAACGGGACAAAACCTATTTGTGATTACCAAGTATTCGGGATATGATCCAGAGGTTAATACAGGTACTGTCTCCGGGGATATTCAAACCTTCGGAATTGATCGTTTTACGTATCCAAAGGCAAGAACCTTTGTTTTCGGTGTTAATCTATCCTTTTAATTGATAAAAAATACAATCAAATGAAAAGTAAAATTATAATAGCTTTTTTAAGTGTAAGCAGCTTGTTTTTATGGAGTTGCAGCGATTTGGAAGAAGAAGTGTTGGATGAGTCACTAAAGGGTAGTGGTCAGGCTCAGATCGTCAGCGGAGCCTTAGCCCCGGCCTATGGCTTGCTGCCTCAGACCTTTCGACACACGCGTTACTACGGATTACAACTCATCGCCTCAGATGAGGCCATCCTTCCTGCCCGTGGAGGAGATCAGTGGTATGACGGTGGGAAGTTTATCGAAGTGCATACCCATAAGATTACCCCAGGAAATGGTTTGGTTGGAGAAACTTGGGATTATTTAACTACCAATATTTCCAGAACTGTCTCCGCCATTGGAATCTTAGAGCCAATGGCCGAAACAGACTCCGAGGCTAGACAAGGGCTATACGAGATGAAAGCCTTAAGAGCCTACTTAAATATGCTCATGCTCGATAGCTGGGGATTGGTTTTTAAGAAACAAAATGTTGATGCCACCTCAGAGATACTTCGAGGTGCAGCGGCTGTGGATTACCTACAGAGCGAATTTCTCTCGGTGGTTGATCATATGAATAATGATATGGGACCGGGAAGATTAACTCAAAACGCAGTGTATGGGTTTTTGGCCAAGCTTCATTTGAACGCCGGTGTTTATAGAGACCCTTACGCAACTCCTATTTTTTCGAAGCAAGATATGGATAAGGTTATTGAGTACACCAATGCGATTATTGATTCAGGAAAACATCATATGTCTGCTGAATACTTTGACCTGTTCAATGATGAGAATCATGACAATGCGGAACTTATTTTTGCCTTAGATCAACGTGGTATTTTAAATAATGACCATAGCCGTTGGGCTTATTGGTCTTTGTCTGGGTCAATGTTCCCAAGACCAGAGTACCCAAATGCCGATGGAACAGACGGCCCGGCTCTTACACCGGATTTTTATCAGACATGGGTAGATGCCTATGGAGCAGTGGATCCGGCTATGGCGGATGCTAGATTTTATCAAGCCAATGTAGGTGTTCCAGAAAATTTAAAGGATCTCACTGGACTTAACCCACAAAACGACTCCGATCACTTTATTTGTGTATCGGCAGAGGAGTTTGAGATCGATCGCGGGATTCTTCGCGATACTCCATGGGCTCCGAGAAAGGATGCAGATGGGAATTTTTATACCTGTGATGGCGGTTATAGGATTTATCCAGTTGGGGAACGTCGAGAGGCTGATATGCAGTATTATGTAGATCACACTTTGGAAATAGACTTTCAATCCAATAATGGGTATGCCAGTGGATACAGGGTTTCAAAATACCAGTTCAGTCATAGTTCTCCTAATGGGAATAACTATAGTGATGTGGATTTGGTACTGTTGCGTTATGCGGAAATTTACCTTATGAGAGCGGAGGCTAAATTAAGAAATGGCGATGCTGCAGGAGCACTTTCCGATGTTAATTTTGTGCGTACCGCCAGAGTTGCAAGAGCACCAATTCCGGCAGCACTTACCAGTATCGACTTGGATATATTATACAGAGAACGTGGCTTTGAACTCTATTGGGAGATGTCCCGAAGAACAGATATGATTCGTTTTGGTCATTATGAGGATAGTTGGACGGAGAAAAGTGATACCGATATCAGACATCGTTTATTTCCAATTCCGCAATCGGCCATTGATGGTGCCTCTAATACAGAAGGCTACTTGGTTCAAAATGAAGGCTATTAAGTTCAGTAATTAATCAAAAGCGGGTATTTTATGTAAAATACCCGCTTGAATAACAATTTTTAAAAAACCTTATTCAATGAATTTTAATATTAAAATCACACTAACAGCTCTTGTAATGGGTAGTTTGATTTCTTGTAGTGAAAACCAGGAAAGAGAAAACGTTGTGGTTTCTAACTCCGCAACAAGTGATCAAAGTAATGACCAACCGTTAAGTGTCATTTTTATGATCGGAGACGGGATGGGGGTACCTCAGATTTCGACTTCCTTTTATTTTAATGACACCATTTCTAATTTCGAGCAGTTTACCAGTATAGGCTTTATTAAAACCTCCAGCAGCAGTCACACCATCACGGACTCTGCCGCAGGCGCCACCGCAATGGCTACAGGTCAACAAACCTATAATCGTGCCATCGGTGTTGATAAGGATAGCGTTAGTGTTACAACCATCTTAGAAGAATTGGACAGCAAAGGATATCAAACTGGCTTAATTAGTTTAACTAGTATTACTCACGCCACACCTGCAAGTTTTTATTCTCATGTCATTGATCGGGATATGCATGAGAAGATCGCCATGGATTTAACCATGGGTAAGGTGGATTTCTTTGCTGGAGGTGGTTGGAAGTATTTCACCGATAGAAAGGATGGAAAAAACCTGATCGATCAAATGGAACAAAACGGCTTTAAAATCGATACCCTTGGGCTGAGTCCATATGATGTGGTGAAGAAAAATGGGTATTTATTGGCTGAGACTTCTATTGCTTCAGTAGTTGATGGTCGCGGAAGCTATCTTGGTGATGCAACGGCTATGGCGTTGGACTATTTTGACCAAAAGGAAGCTCCGTTTTTTTTAATGGTTGAAGGATCTTATATCGATTGGGGAGGCCACGCAAAAGATGATAAGATGGTAATACAAGAAACCATTGATTTTGATAAAACCATCGGTGTTGTTTTGGATTATATGAAGAAGAATCCAAACACCTTATTGGTCATTACGGCTGATCATGAAACCGGAGGAGTTGCAGTAGGAAAGTATTATGATGTAGATCCCAATACAAATAAAAAATCGGAGGATCCTACCAAAGTACAGGTTTATTTTACTACTGATCAACACACCGGTGAACTGATTCCGATTTTTGCCAAAGGAAAAGGGGAGCAGCTCTTTGGAGGTATCTACCAGAATACTCAGGTGTATACCAAAATAAAACAAGCCATAGAAATGGCTCAATAAACTTCATTTTTTGGATTTTCTCTCTTTACTGAAATACAGCGTAGCGAATATGGAGGTAAGAGAGGAAAGTCCAAAAGTGTTTTCGTACTTTGAATTGATCGATATAAATCAAGTTAATCATGAAAAATGAACGCAATAAAGGGTGTTTTAAAAGTCT
>NZ_DATGNU010000054.1:0-7329 GCF_035306585.1 Galbibacter sp. | reverse complement strand
TGATGAATTAATCTTAAAGAGTATCATTACCCATGGTAAAGAGGCTTCCGCTAGTGGTGTCATAAAGATGAGAGGTCAATCGTATATGTTTTGTGATGTATATGAATTTAAATCAGCTACTGGGACAATTATTAAAGCGATAGAATCCTATGTCATTGTAGGATAAAAACCCAGCTTCCTTGTTTCTAATGCGATAGAGAAACGTTAGTGCAATGACCATGAATCCTTGGGAGATGAAAGCTACACTTGAAGTAAAGTTACTCTAATCCAGCGCCTTTGAGACCGCGAAGCTGTCTTCTAATAATTTGTAGGTGACTATCTTTTGATTCGCTATTACTAGGTGAATAAAGAACATGGAATCCACCACCTTATTTGTTCGTAATATCTTTGTAGAGAATATTCAGATTCCACCTCGCGATGGACACCCTTGTTTTAGGCTAACACTTCCCAATGCTTGGGCGTGTTCGGGACTTACACCCTATAGATATCGTCCATGCAAGGCGCACAAAAAATTACCCATCTACACACAATAAGTAGATGGGTAATTACATGTTCCTTAGTTAATTTAAACGCCCCTTAGTGACTATCAGCTTTATGCTATTTTGAAGAACCTAGTTCTACTGGTTTTCAACCATATTTAATGCTTGAACTTCGGCAGAAAACTTACAATTATAAACAACGAGCTCAACAGGCTCGTTATTGATATACCCATCAATATAATAGGTGTTGCAAACATCAGAGGAGGAAACATCACTTCTATCAATATTGCTTTTGGAGAAATTCACCTTCCCATAGGTAAGTATAGAATCGATATTTTCTTCTTGGATTTCCTTGTTGTCAATTAGGAATTGAATGGCAGGGTTATAACTCAAAGTATCTTGCGTTCTAATGGTTTTAAGAGTTCTACAATTGGGTAAATAACAAAATTCAGCTCTTTTTTCTTTAAAAAAATAAGCTACGAAAATTAGGCCTAAACAAACTCCAAATAAGTAAAAACCAAATCTTTTGAATAAAGACATATGTTTAAAAGATCAATAAATTAATATCACGATAAGAAAGGTCGAACCACTGTGCAACGGATTTGCTTGTTAAAATACCGTGATAGAAATAGAGCCCGTTTCTCAGACCTCTATCAAACCTAATGGACTGCTCTAATCCTCCATCTTCGCCAATTTTTAAAAGATACGGAGTGAAAATATTGCTCAATGAGACCGATGCGGTTCTAGCGTAACGCGCTGGAATATTAGGTACACAATAATGGATAACACCATGTTTTACAAATGTAGCATTATCATGCGAGGTCACCTCGCTAGTTTCAATACAGCCACCCATGTCAATACTGACATCGATAATGACTGCTCCATTTTTCATGTTTTCAACCATAGTTTGTGATACGACAATAGGCGCCCTATCAGTACCCCTGACTGCACCAATTAAAACATCACATCGTTTCAAAGCTTTAAGTAGGTACTTTGGTTGTAGGGTAGAGGTATAAAGTGCTCTACCTAGATTATTTTGTATACACCGAAGTCGGGTGATCGAATTATCAAAAACTTTAATATTTGCACCAAGTCCAATGGCGGAACGGGCTGCAAATTCTCCTACGGTACCTGCTCCAATAATTACAACATCAACTGGCGGCACACCAGTAATGTTCCCAAACATCAATCCATTTCCACTATTAGTATTGGTCATTAATTCCGCTGCAATAAGCACAGAGGCCGTTCCAGCAATTTCACTTAATGCCCTAACGGCAGGATAATTGCCATCATCGTCCTTTATGTATTCAAAAGCTATGGCGGTTATTCTCTTTTGCGCTAAGGTTTCAAAATATTTTTTACTACGAGTTTTAATCTGCAAAGCGGAAATTATAATAGACTGTGGATTAATAAGCTCCAATTCCGCTAGAGAAGGTGGTTCGACTTTGAGAATAATAGGGCAGGAGAATATTTTTTTTCGATCACTAGTAATTTGCGCTCCAGCTTCACTGTATTCTTTATCGCTATAATTGGCACTAACTCCAGCATTGGATTCTATAATTACCCTGTGTCCATGGGATACAAGAGCACTTACAGCATCAGGAATCAAACAAACCCTATTTTCTTGAAAGGAGACCTCCTTAGGTATTCCAATAAACAATTCCCCTTTCTGTTTTAACAGCTCAAGTGTTTCCTCTTGGGGTATTAATTCCTGTTTCGTAAAAGGTGTATGCGGATACGACATCTTATTCACTTCAAAAGATCAAAGTTAATTTAAACTTTTTAAGTCCAAAAGAAAATAATGTGCTTTAGGACTTATTTTCTTTTTCTTTATAGGCCTTAAGTTCCTTGTTGATTTTATCCATATCAATGCCGTGCACATATTTATCAATAAACTTCAGACGAACGATATATACAATTGGAATGATTATCATCATTACCGGGATGGTGTAATAAATTTCAAATTCATCAACATATTGAACTTCCGCATTAACCGAACTGAATAACTGAAAAATGTACATGCTAATGGGGATAAGAATCACATGATACCACCAATGTTTACAGGTGAAAAACCAAATGGTTAACAGCATCAAAGGAACAATCTTATTCATAATTGTCCACGCTGCTACATATAAAGAAGGGTAAAACTCGGTTTTAAAATCAAAGAAGCTTGTATGCCAAACATTGTTATTGGGAAAACTTTCGTAGAGGTAAAATAGGTATGGAGAAATTGCTATGAGAATAGCCATCAAAGAACTGACGGAGAGTATTCTTATTTTCTTAGTTCCTATATTGTTCACAATATATCAGATTTGGATATAACTACAAATTAAACCAATCTGTATAATATATCCAAATCTGATAGTATGTAAAAACACCAGGATTTTACATATAAAAGTGATAATTTTTAATGGATCACCCTCCTGGAGGAACAACGATGTCCCCTTTGTCAATAAACCCTTGTGTATTATTGTATAAAGCGTCTGTTTCAGCAACGCTATCATTAGAACATGAAACAAAAGATACTGCTAATAATGCAACGGCCGCAGTGGCAAATACATATTTTTTGATAGTATACATGAGTAATAATTTAAATTGGTTATTAGTACTCCAAACCTACCAAAAAATTAGATGCGGAAAATAAAAACCTTTGCCGTATCTTGTTATATTTTTCATATACAGCAGATTATGTTTTTCCGTAAAGTCCACTAAAGTAATTAATTATTGCAGTACTAAGGTTCTTTTTCCGCTCAATTGCTCTTTAATTTCGATTAATGTAACATTCTCAGGTAATAGCTCCGCTATTTTATCAGGCCACTCAATAAGACACCAGGAGCCACTATATAAATAATTCTCAAGCCCTATCTGGTAAGCCTCATCACTGTTTTCTATTCTGTAAAAATCAAAATGATACACTGGAGTTCCGTGAGCATCATATTCATTGACCAGTGAAAAGGTAGGGCTAGACACCCTGTCTGAACTGCCTAACTGTTTCACCATCTCTTTTATAAGGGTGGTTTTTCCAACTCCCATATTACCATAAAAACACAAAATCTTACTTTTAGAATTTTCGATAATTTTTTTGGAGATGACCTCCAAGTCCTCGAGACCATAGGTATATTGATCCATTGGTTTTATTGTTTTTTGCAAAATTACTACTAAAATGAGTCTTGATATATCTGTAAACAAAAAAAACACCCCATTGAGGTGTTTAACTCTTACACTAAAGAGAAAACCGCTTACTCGCTAATTTTTCTTTTAGTAGTGTCAATTTCATTTTTGATCTGATCCATCAAATTGCTCAGTTCGCGTTCTTGATGTGCCTTGATCTTTTGCTCGATAATAGCTTCCACTTCTTTATATGTGAGTCTTTTGTCATGATTTACACTGCTATCGGCAGAGGTGGTGTTTTCAGTACCGAACATCGTACCTTTTCCAGTAACTACCCATGTAATGTTAACAAAGGGATACTTCTCGACAATTCTCTCTAGAATATCACTTCCAACGGAAGCATTATTCTTTTTCATTCGAAGTGTGTAACCATTAGATGCGCCAATAGACATATCAAACTGTCTAGCGCTCATTCCTAAGGATTGGATGATAGAGAAAATTCTATCAATTGCTTTTGCCATTTTTACTAAAATTGAGGGTTCACTCAAAAATAGAAAAAAAACTAAACACTAAAGAAGGAATGTTATTTTTTTAGAAAAGATTAACACCTCTGTGTATTTTGTCGAATATCTATGCGTTTAACCGACAATACAATGAGGGAAACCGTATTTTTCGCTTATAAAAGGTTTAAAAACTTCTAAAAAAATTAGTACTAATTTCTTGGATTCAGTACGATAAAAGGGATAATAATCTCCTGCAATGAAATTCCACCATGTTGATAGGTGTTTTTGTAATAACTTACATAATGATTGTAGCTATTAGGATAGGCAAAAAACATATCGTCCTTGGCAAAAATAAAAGAGCTACTCATTTTAAGGCAGGGTAAGTGTATGTCTTTTGGATTTTTAACTGCATAGGCTTGTTTTTCATTATAAGTAAGACTTTTTCCAGTCTTGTACCTTAAGTTTAAACTAGTATCTCTGTCTCCAATAACCTTCGAAGGGTTTTTTACATTTATGGTCCCGTGATCTGTAGTGATAATAAGTTTAAAACCTGCTTGTTGCGCTTGTTGAATAACATTTAACAGGGGAGAGTTTTTAAACCAACTCTGAGTTAATGATCGGTATGCTTTATCATCCGAGGCCAGTTCTTTGACCACTTCCATCTCTGTTTTGGAGTGTGATAGCATATCCACAAAGTTATAGACAATGACAGTTAAATCATTTTCCTTTTTAGATTTAAAGTTTTGTGCAAGCTGTTTTCCTGATTTAAGGTTGGAGATCTTGTGGTATTCCCACTGAATATCCATTCCAAGTCGGCGAATTTGCTTTTCTAAAAATTCCGCTTCATACTGATTTTTCCCACCTTCGTCGTGCTCATTTTTCCACAACTCTGGGTGAAGGCGCTCCATTTCCGAAGGCATTAACCCAGAAAATATAGCGTTTCGAGCATATTGAGTCGCTGTAGGTAGTATACTGAAATACGGAATTTCCTTTTCCTTTTTGTAATGAACATTGACAATATTTTCAATGGATTTCCACTGATCGTATCTTAAATTATCAATGACCACCAATAAGGTTGGCGTCTTTTTATTGACCTCTTTAGATACTAATTCCTTAAAAATTGTATGGGACATCAGCGGCATGTCTGAACTTCCTTTAAACCAATTTTCATAGTTTTTCTCAATATATTTACCAAAGTGTGAATTAGCCTCAGATTTTTGGGACTCCAATATATCAGTCATCCCACTATCTTCAATATTTTCCAATTCAATTTCCCAGAAAATTAGCTTTCTATACAGTTCTACCCATTGTTCTGGTGTATCCACCATGGTAAGATCCATAGCTATTTTCCTGAATTCTTGTTGATAATTAGAGGTCGTTTTTTCTGATATTAATCTAGAATGGTCTAAATTTTTCTTTAAACTTAATAGGATTTGATTTGGATTTACTGGTTTAATAAGGTAATCCGCAATTTTCGAACCTATAGCCTGTTCCATAATATCCTCTTCCTCACTTTTGGTAATCATAACCACAGGCAGGGAAGGACGAATACTTTTGATATCAGACAAGGCTTCAAGTCCTGACAAACCAGGCATATTTTCATCTAAAAAAACAATATCGAAATTGGTATCTTTTACGGCTTCCACCGCTTCTGTACCGCTTATACAAGTTTGTACAATATAATTTTTCTTTTCTAAGAATATAATGTGCGGTTTAAGGAGTTCAATTTCATCATCCACCCAAAGTATCTTTATTTCATCCATATATGCTTAATGATGTATATTTGTATGTAACTTTTTCAATTCTATCAGTTTGAATACAAAAAACAAACTTAAAATATTTAACGATCCAATTTACGGATTTATTACCATCCCAAATGAACTTATCTTTGATTTAATAGAACATCCATATTTCCAACGCCTAAGACGAATTTCACAAATGGGACTTTCTTATTTGGTATACCCTGGAGCACATCATACTAGGTTTCACCATGCCTTAGGTTGTATGCATTTGATGAAAAACGCCATTAATGTGCTGCGCTTTAAAAAAATAGAAATTTCCAAGCAGGAGGAAGATGGGTTATTAATCGCAATCCTACTTCACGATATTGGGCATGGTCCTTTTTCACATGCTATGGAGCATAGTATTGTTAATGGAATTTCACATGAGTATATATCATTAAAATTTATGGAGGCGCTCAATACAGAGTTCAGCGGCGCCCTCAGCCTAGCTATTGAAATTTTTAAGGGTGATTATCATCGTAAATTCATGAACCAATTGATCTCGGGGCAATTGGATATGGATCGCTTGGATTATTTAAAAAGGGATAGCTTTTACACTGGTGTATCAGAGGGGAACATAAACGCACAGCGTATTATAACAATGCTTAATGTGGTAGAGGATAAATTGGTGGTAGAGGAAAAAGGCATCTATTCTATTGAAAAGTTTCTTGTAGCTAGAAGGCTTATGTACTGGCAGGTGTATTTACATAAAACATCCCTTGCTGCAGAGCAATTGCTGATCCGTATTTTAAAACGGGCGAAAGAACTTCATCATTCTTCCTATAAACTTCATGCGAATAAGGCTTTATTGTATTTCTTAGATCATCAAGTAGGGATAGAGCAATTTGATCGATCCGTCCTAGAGGTGTTTTCAAATTTAGACGACATTGATATTCTTTCTGCTATGAAAGGATGGAGTGAGGAGCAGGATTTTGTACTTTCTCACCTATGTCAGATGCTTTTAAACCGAAATTTATTGAAAATAAAAGTGAAGAAAAAGCCAATAAAAATTGCCCTAAAAGAAACATATTTAGAAAACCTAATGACCAAATACAAATTAAGTAGAACGGAGGCCGAATACTTTGTTTTTACGGGAGTTATAGAGAACCAAGCCTATAATTTAGACAAGCAAAATATACATATTTTAATGAAAACCTCCAAGATCCGAGATGTTACAAAAGCCTCTGATCAATTCAATTTAAAAGCACTCTCCAAACCAGTAACGAAATATTACATGTGTTATCCTAAAAAATAATGGCACTTTTTTATACTTTTGTCGGGAAATGAAATTTACAGCAAGTCAAATAGCCGGAATACTAGATGGAGAAATTATAGGAAATCCCGACGTGGAAGTTTCCAAACTCTCCAAGATCGAAGAAGGGACTGAGGGATCGCTAACTTTTTTAGCGAATCCTAAATACACATCCTATATTTATTCAACAAAAGCCTCCATCA
>NZ_DATGNU010000053.1:0-3377 GCF_035306585.1 Galbibacter sp. | reverse complement strand
ATCCGTTCGCTCAATCTCAAAAGAAAAATCCCCTTCAGCCATTTTAAGTAAGAGGTTATAGATGTGTTCAATTCGGGATTTATTGATGTGGCTTTCCATTATTTAAACGTATTTAAAAAAATCAAGGCGTCTTCTTGTGTTTTGTAGATTTTGGAAGGTACCAAAGGTTTGTTCTTTATAAGATAAAAACGTAACATAACATTTGCAATATGTCTATTATCCACAATTGCAACAGCTTTGGCAAACGTTGAGCCTTCATTGGCCAGATAATCACGGGCTGATTTAGCGGAGTTTTTTATGCCTTGAGTGTCACAAAGAATAGGGTATTGCGTTTCTTTTTGAAACCTCAATCTTTGATCAACAATCATTTTTGCCGTTTGAAAGTCTAAATAAGCAATGGGTTTGTAAATAAAAAACATAATGCCATCAGCCACCCAAAATTTAGCGTATATGGTTTCTTTCATAAGTAAAGGGATTAGTAGGACACTTCTAAATTAATAAAAAAATTACGATTAAGGGATTCAGTTCTATTTAGTGATCTTGTTTTTAGAAATGGTTTCAGGGGCTTATTCAGTCTTTCTTTGGTAATAGGGATAATTTTTTTACTTATAGGGATTAATTAGGCTTGTTACAAGCCAAGAATTATTGGCGCAATTGGTTTTTTCATAGCTTTTGAGGAAATTCTGAGAAACGTATCAGAACATGTATAACTAAACTCAAACTTATGGCAAAAATTAAGCACAATCATTTTATGGATACCATAGATGAAGTTATTGGACACGCCAAAGACCAAGGGGTGGTACATTTATATGCAGAAGGAGCATCCTTAAGTGGTCGACACCTGAGCATAAACGGCAAGACACTCTACCATTTTGGTACGACCGGTTATTTGGGATTAGAACAAGACCCCAGGTTGAAGCAGGCAGCCATTGACGCTATTGAGCATTATGGCACACAATTTCCTCTATCGAAGACCTATATTTCCCATCCATTGTATGCTGAATTAGAGGAGGCACTTACAAGCATGTATCAGAATCCGATAATTATTACCAAAAATAGCACTTTGGGGCATATGGCTGTTATACCAAGTGTTGTAAGGGATGAAGATGCCATTATATTGGATCATCAAGTACATTGGAGTGTACAGCAAGCCACTCAGATGCTAAAATTAAGAGGTGTTCCAGTAGAGATGATTAGACATAACCATATGGGAATGTTGGAAGACCGAATCAAAAAGCTAAGGGGAAAACACAAACACATTTGGTATATGGCAGACGGGGTGTATTCCATGTATGGTGATGCAGCACCCATAGCGGACTTGAAGAAGCTTTGTAGGTTATATCCACAATTGCATTTATATTATGATGATGTGCATGGTATGAGTTGGAAGGGGCCCCATGGTACAGGGTTTATTATGGATGCTTATCAAGACTTACCAGAGCAGGTACTTTTGTTTGGCACTTTGAGTAAGACCTTTGGGGCTAGTGGTGCTTTTTTGGTTTGTCCGAACCGGGATTTACATCGCAGGATTAAAAACTTTGGAGGCCCTTTGACTTTTTCAGCCCAATTGGAACCCAGTGCTGTAGCAGCGGCAGTTGCTTCGGCCAAAATTCATTTATCGCCAGAGATTTATGATTTGCAAAAAGAGCTGATGGAGAAAATTGTTTATTTTAATCAGTTATTGTTAAAGACAGATTTACCTTTGATAGAAGACAATAACACCCCAGTCTTTTATATTGGAACAGGAATGCCAGACACGGGATACCGATTTGTCAAGCGATTGATGGACGAAGGGTTCTTTGTAAACTTGGGGCTTTATCCAGCAGTCCCCGTAAAAAATACCGGGGTGAGAATTACCATTTCCAGGCACAATAAAAAAGCAGATATACAGGCCTTGGTATCGGCCATGATGTACCATTACCCTAAAGCATTGGAAGAAACGAGAACCACTAGGGAACAGGTGTTGATGCAGTTTAAAAAAGGGGTAAAAAAACAAGTTCTAAGCAACAAGCCTGTTCAAGATTTATATCTTACACATGAAACCAGTATTGAAGCCATTGACAAGAAGTTATGGAATCGTTATATGGGGCACAACTGTTTTGATTGGGAGGGGCTACGGTTTTTGGAAGGCGTATTTAAAGCAGCCAAAGAAGAGATCCACCGTTGGGGATTCCATTATTTTGTAGTTAAAGACTCAGAAGAGAACCCCATAGTCATGACCTTTTTCACGTCGGCCATCATGAAGGATGACATGTTGGCCACAGAAGCCGTTTCACGAAAAATAGAGGAGTTAAGAAAAGCGGCTCCAAGATATTTGACTTCCAAGGTTATGAGTATGGGATCACTTTTTACAGAAGGTAGTCAGTGTTTTGTAAATTGTGAGCATGTTCAATGGAAAGTTGCTATGGAAACCTTATTAAACGCAGTTGAAGGACTAAATAGAGATGCACAGATACGTACGACCATGTTACGGGATTTTCCGGCTGAGGATCATGTTTTGAAACACTTTTTCCATGCAAAGGGATTTATTAAAATAGATTTGCCCGACAGCAGTAAAATCACTCAAATAGATTGGAATGATAGTACGTCTTATATAACTTCGTTATCCAAGCGTTCCAGGCAGCATTTTAAAAAAGATATCGCAGCTTACACTTCGAAATTTGAGATTGCGATTCAAGGTGACCTATCTTCAAAGGAGTTGGTATATGCTTATGAACTGTACAAACAAGTTAAGGACAGGAATTATGGTTTAAATACCTTTAGCTATCCATTTGAATTATTTGAAAGCATGAACCGGCATCCATTGTGGGAGTTTCTTGTCTTGCGATTAGTAGATGGGCCGTATTTGCAAACCAAACCTATGGCAGGCATCATGTTTTGTTATAAGAATGAGGTTCGGAGGGTTTATGTACCCAGTTTGATTGGGATGGATTATGCGTTTTCAAATACCTATCAGACCTATCGACAGCTACTATATCAAACCATATTAAGAGCTACGGCACTGAACTATAGATCCATTGATTTTGGGGTTACTGCCGCTTTTGAAAAGCGAAAAGTTGGTGCCAAGAATGATAAGATTGTAGCGTATGTACAGGCAGAAGATAATTATACCTTGGAATTGATACATAATATGTAATGAGAGTTTTAGAATTAGGAAACTAAAGTTTCTTAATTCATGATTTGTTTAAATTTAATAATACATTGGAATTATTATATGTAGGTAGCTATGTGTAATTACGGGTCTCTTTTCAAGTTTTAAGTTTTTTTGATGGATATGTCCCTCACAAAACCTAAGATATGAAACGGATATGTATCTATAGCAAAGACATTAGTTGGATCACAGGCAAGAGTGAACGATATGCCAGGGAAGTGATTCG
>NZ_DATGNU010000052.1:0-2723 GCF_035306585.1 Galbibacter sp. | reverse complement strand
TACCGCTGCCAATCTGGTTGTCTGGATCTAAATAATCTGGAATACCGTCACCGTCGCTGTCATCTGGAATACCATCTCCATCACCTTCATCTATGATACCATTATTGTTATTATCTGGAAGTACATCGTATTCATAAAGTGTCAAAATACCATCATTGTCATCATCGGCATCTAAATAGTTTGCAATACCATCGCCATCACTATCATCATCTCTAGGGTCTCCATTACCATTTAAGTCTTCCAATCGTGATGGAATCCCATCGGGTGAACTTATATAACTCCTTGTATTGAAATCATATATTTGATCTTGATCAGCAAAACTATAGGCGAGCATATCTACCTTAAAAATGTAAGGGTTGTAATTACCTGAACTGTAATAAGCAAGTCCTGAAGGGACAAATACAGCGCCTATACCGTAATCATTGTTCCAAACGATAGTCCCGTCATCAGGTTGATTTTCCGCATCATATCCTGTACCAACATTTAATTTGGTACAAAACCATGCAAAGCCTTCTGTTAAACCTCCTAAGGTATTAAATGAAACCTCTACATTGGAAGCGTCTTGTACGATGCCATTCATATAACTAGCTTCATACTTTACCACTACCTGATCTCCAAGCAAAGGGTGTTCTTCACTAGCCCCTTGCCTAGCAATGAGCATATACATTTTCTGCGGAACATCGTCAATTTTGATTATGGTATCTCTGAGCTCTGGGCGTTCAATCAGAGGGGTTTTACCTGCGTTGTCTCCTGCGATTGTATCGAACACAATTTTATAGTCAAAGTCTGCAGGAGGATTTTCAAATTGTTCGTAATTGTAAAAATGCGTTTTTAGGTAAGCCTGCAAATCTGCCTCATTTTCAGCCGTTACCTCAGTGAGGTCCCTAAGGGTTGGTCCACTATTACTATCATCATCGTTGTTACAAGCCAAAAGGGCAAGTAGGGCCACGGCGGCGAATCCTACAAATTTTATCTTCATCAATCTTGCTTTTACTTTCTTAAATGTTATATTCAACATATACAAGTGCGCAAGATACTATTTTCTAGTATTTTTGCTTCAACGTTAACGAAATTTTTTAAATTCTCAATATGCGGGTCGATAAATATTTGTGGTGTGTACGTTATTTTAAAACAAGAAACCTTGCTAGCACAGCATGTAAGAAGGGTCATGTTCGGGTAAACGGACAAAGCGTAAAGCCTTCTAGGGAGGTATATCCTACCGATAAAATTATACTGCGGAAGAATCAAATTGATTATCAAATAACTGTCTTGGATATTCCCGAGAGTCGTGTAGGCGCTAAACTGGTAGATATTTACCGGGTGGACACCACACCGAAAGAGGCTTTTGAACATACGGAGCTTTTAAAGTACGCTAAGGAGTACTACCGTAAAAAAGGAAGTGGTCGTCCAACTAAAAAAGATCGTAGGGATATTGATGATTACCTAGTCGATGGACAACAGGAGAGTAATTGATATTTTTACAAGTGTCTTTTAAAGAAAGGCTCATTATAGCATCTTAGATTTTACCATTATATCCTATCTTTGAAAAAACATTTTGGTTATGACAACTCAGGAAAATAAAATTCTATCACACGAAGAAATTCAGCATAAAATTAAACGTATCGCCTATCAGATTTATGAAACCTATGTGGATGAGGACGAAATCGTGATCGCTGGAATTGCTTCCAGTGGGTTGGAACTAGCTAAAAAGATCGATCAGTGTTTTAACGAAATAGCCGACATTAAAACGATCTTTTGTGAGGTCATAATTGACAAGGTAAATCCGTTAAAGCCAATTGAAACCTCTTTGGATAAATCCGAGTACCAGAACAAATGCGTTATTGTTGTGGATGATGTTTTAAACTCTGGAAGCACCTTAATTTATGCGGTTCGTCATTTCTTAGACGTCCCTCTTAAGAAATTAAAGACTGTTGTTCTAGTGGACAGAAACCATAAAAAGTACCCAGTAAAGGCTGACTTTAAAGGCATTTCCCTTTCGACCTCACTTCAAGAACATGTTGATGTGGTATTTGAAAATGGGAACGATGCAGTTTATTTAAGATAATTTTTCGATAATTTCCCCGGCGATTTCTTCAGGTGTTTGTTGTGTCACATTGATAATGTGATGCGCTTGCAAATAATAAAAATTACGCTCAAATAAATGCTTTCTAATGAATTCTGATAGGTCTTTATCCGCGATGTCCTTGATTAATGGACGGTATGATTTTTCGGGTTTTAATCGATCTATTAGCGTATCTACTGATAACTTTAGGTAGTATACATTTGGTGAGGTTTCAATGATGGTTTGCATGTTATTCCCAAAACATGGTGTTCCTCCTCCTAGCGAGACTACAGCTTTGGAATTGTCCTCTAGAAGCTCCCCAAGATACTGGGCTTCTTTCTTTCTAAAATACACCTCTCCTTTTTGTTTGAAGATCTCTGGGATATTTTGATTTTCTTTTGCTTCAATGTACTTGTCAAAGTCAATAAAATCTTTTTGAAGTTGTTTGGCTAAAACCTTACCAACAGTGGATTTTCCACTGCCCATATATCCAATTAATACGATCATACAAAAAACTTAATTAATTAGTTCTCATACCCTTAAGGGTAATCCTTAAAAAAAAGACAAATTTATAGTAAAAATGACTTGAAAAATAAATAAATGATCTTATATTTGCACCCGCTAACAGAAAAGTTAGTCAGCGTTAAAAATAACATACTTA
>NZ_DATGNU010000051.1:0-69297 GCF_035306585.1 Galbibacter sp. | reverse complement strand
TTTTAACTGACCCTTGTGAATTCTTCTGGCCACCTCTGCTGTATCCACATCTTCAATTAGTTTGATATGCGGGTATTGCCTAAAAAAAGCCTTACATTGAAGTAAAGCCATAGGATGAGAATACACCTCTGTAATATCTTCAATAGATTGCCCTTTTAGCGCCATTAAATTATGATGTACGTTAATGTAGTGCTCTCCTATGATATGCAAGTCATTTGCATCAATTAGAGCATAGTTAGGAATAATGGATCCCGCGATGGAATTTTCAATAGCCATCACTGCAACCTTGGTTTGTTTACTCAAAAGGCTGTCCACCAATGCGTCAAAAGACAAGCATTCATCAACCTGGGTATCCACTCCAAAGTATTCTTGAGCCACCTGATGGTGAAAAGAACCTAGTATTCCTTGTATTGCAACTTTTGTATTCATTTTAAATTTAGATCATAAAAAAAGTCCCGAAATTTCTTCCGGGACTAACATATTATTTTTATCACAAATACCTATAACAGTCCCGCTTCTCTCTTAAAAAAGTAAAAGAAGAAAAAATAAAAGTTCCAGTTATAAGCGTTTGTAAACATGATCTCTTGACGTTTGTGGCGCTAAAGTAACTATTAATTTGAAATTAAAACCCCTAGTCCCCTAATTTTTTTCATTTTCTGATAAAATATAACTTTTTTTAACGATTTGATTTCAAAAGCAACCTTTCATCACGATTCTTATATCGCATGATATAATTCTAATCTATCTAGTTCGCCCACGTAGCTTTGAGCAGTCTATGAAATTGTCTAAAATAACCTAGGAGTACTTAAAATATAGCGCCTTGACCATAGATTTCATACCATTCACCGAAGAACAATGGTAATTCACGGATTCTGAAGTAATTCCAAAATATTGTTCTTAACTTTAAGAGATCATCCAAAATTCCAACATTATGAAATCAATTAAATTCCTTACCGTATTAATGCTTTTTTGTTTTGTAGCTCCTACCCATGGGCAATTTTTAAAAAAACTAAAAAAGAAAGCTGGAGATGCCGTCGAACAAACCGTATTAAATAGAACAGAAAAAGAAGTCTCTAAGGCCACCGATGATGCCATTGATGACATGATTGAATCAAGCGCCAATGAAAAACATGCTACTAAGGATTCTAAAGAAATGCAGGAAAGCATTCAGTCCTTATTCGGAGGTGGAAACATTGATAATATTCCAGATCAGTATAATTTCTCTTATAAAGCCGTTATGGAAATCACTTCTAAAGATGATAAAAATCAATTGGAGTATTGGCTTCAGCCCGATGTACGTTATTTCGGGACGAAAATCTCGCAGGCTGGAGAAGATAATCTTACAGTGCTTGATTTAGACAATAAGAGTATGACCATGTTTATGCATTCGGATGATCAGAGACTTATCATGCCTATGCGAACAGACAGCAAACTATTTCAAAAGATCCTTGAAAATGCAGATCAAGAATCAAACAGTGAACCTCTTGACTATGTAGAAATCGAAAGTAAATCAATCTTAGGTTACCATTGCAAAGGGTATGAATTTACCACAGAAGATGGCGTTTCTAGAATATGGGTGACTGACCAAACACCAGTTGGATTTAACAGTGGCCTTTTTAATACAGACAACAGCCTTCCAAAGACCTTCATTCCAATGGATGGGAACACCATGATGATGGAGATGCAATTTATACCTAGCAAAAAGAATGATGACACCTATATGATGAAATGTATTGAGTTTACCAAAGAAAACATGCGTGTTCGTAAAGCTGATTATAAATCAATGTTACAGTACTAAAGAAAAAATCGAAAAACCCATAAGGGAAGTGCACTCCCAAAACCCAGTTTCAATGGTACCGGCTAGAATAGAAGTATTGGAAGCCCCTAGAATTTATGGAAGAGATTTATCGACTCCTCCTACTTCAAAGTGGTGAGTGTTATCGAGGAAAGAATCCACTTTTATTGCTAATCTCTGGAGTACTGGGTAGTACTTCGGTTGGTTTGTTCACCAAAATTAAGCAGGCATGCTTGCACTAATTGATGTAAAAAATTATTGACAGTATATAACGCCGCAATTATAACTTTTACAGCTAAGGCTACTTTATTGGCTCCATAGGAAAGAGGTGTATCAAGTTGCTTTTTTAAAAAATGAACTTTTCCTAAAAGAGTTTTTAAGTATCTGATCTTGAGAGGTAGTTTCTAAGGTTAAATTTTGGGGGGAGATTGAGATATGCTCTAATGATAATTTACCATATCAAATTCTAAAAAAATCCTCCGTAAATTCTTTAAGAAGAACTTCTTGATAAGGTAATAGTAGATCCATCCTTTAATCTTTTACTTAATCAAAGACACAAATTTTGACTTGAATCCAGGCCAATGAAGCTCAAAAAATAGGATTTCGAGCATATTACTTTATTCACCAATGGCCAGTTCCCCCATGATTTTGGAAAAATAAACCCCTATAACCCATAAATACGAGCGTATTTTTTTAAAAAAATTATGCTTTAGAATCCTAAGGGATCGAAATAGGAACCTAACTATTTTGGAAAATAAATAGTAACTTTCGAAAAAATTACAAAGCTCGTAATGCTTATGGATACGCAATTCACTGTATTTAACTCAATATTAGATAACGATTTTTATAAATTCACTATGCAGTGTGCTGTGGTAAAACTTTTTCCCAGAGTACAGTCTAGGTATCAATTCATAAATCGTGGGGAGCATAAATTCCCTAAAGGTTTTGATAAAGCGTTACGAAGTGCAGTTAATCAGATGACACAACTGCAACTAACCAAAGACGAAAAACAATTTTTAATTGAAAATTGCCCATATCTCAATCCAGCCTATATTGATTTTTTAGAAGGGTATCGCTATGATCCTTCTGAGGTAAGTATCCAGCAAGATGGGGAAGATTTAAAAGTAAGTGTCCAAGGTTACTGGTATCGCACCATACTTTGGGAGGTCCCTTTGTTATCACTCATTAGTGAGTTGTTCTACAAGCTTACTGAGCAAGAAGGTTGGAGCAATGAAAAAATTGTTGCCAATACCCTAGAGAAAATCAAACTATATGATGAACTCCAAGTTAAGTTTGCGGAATTTGGAACCCGAAGAAGGCATTCCTATCGTACCCATAGAGTTGTTATGAATACGCTTTCAACCTACAAAGCAGACATCTTCACTGGTTCCAGCAATGTCCATATGGCTATGATTCATCAAGTAAAACCCATAGGAACCCACGCACACGAGTGGTTTATGTATCACGCGGCAGAATACGGATTTAAAATGGCCAATTCCATGTCCCTTGAACATTGGGTGGATGTATTTCGTGGAGACCTAGGAGTAGCGTTATCAGATACCTATACAACAGATGTATTCTTTAGACATTTCGATACTAAGTTTGCTAAACTTTTTGATGGTGTACGGCATGATAGTGGGGATCCTTATAAGTTCACCGAAAAAACCATTGAACACTACAACAAGCATGGGATTAATCCACTTTACAAATACATTATTTTTTCAGACGGGTTAAATCCAGAAAAAGTGGAAGCAATAACCAAGGCTTGTAAAGGGAAAATCGGTCTTTCTTTTGGTATTGGAACCAACCTCACTAATGATGTCGGTCTTAAGCCTATGAATATTGTAATTAAACTCACCGAGGTTTTAACAAGTAATAAAAGTTGGGTACCAACGGTTAAAATATCGGATGAACCCAATAAACACACAGGAGATCCTGAGATGATTGATCTAGCCCAAAAACTACTTCGCATTGATTGATAGTTTTGGTGTTATTATCAACTGCTAACCAAGATGAGTATTTTGGGCATTTATAGATGAACAAGCCCTTTTTTTTTGGCAAAATCACGATGGTGTGAAGCTATAGCCGCAAGTCCCTGTATTCACTTAAATTTACAGACTCTTGGAATTAAACCACAGAATCCCTTACTTTGATCGGCATACGCAATAAATTTACCAAGGATGTCTATAGAGATTAAAAACATCAGTAAGAGCTACGGTGACAAACAAGCCCTTGACAACATATCGTTTGCTATTAAAAAAGGAGAAATCGTCGGTTTACTAGGTCCAAATGGAGCAGGTAAATCCACGCTAATGAAAATTCTAACGACCTTCCTTTCTCCAGATAAAGGCAGTGTGATGGTAAATAATTATTCCGCCACAACGCATTCCATGCAGGTAAAAAGAAGTATTGGTTACCTGCCAGAACACAACCCTTTGTATCTAGAGATGTATGTTCGAGAATACCTAAATTACATCTCTTCGATATACAAGGTGAGTAAGGATCAAATAACACCCATAATACACCACTGCGGCCTTGGAGACCATGCCCATAAGAAAATAGGGGCATTATCCAAAGGATATAGGCAACGGGTAGGTCTAGCCGCCGCCTTAATCAGCGATCCAGAAGTACTTATTCTAGATGAACCTACCACAGGCCTAGATCCGAATCAACTTATCGAGATCAGAAACTTAATAAGGGAAGCAGGGAAGGAAAAAACCATCCTTTTATCCACCCACATCATGCAGGAAGTCGAAGCCATTTGTGACCGTGTGATCATCATAAAAGACGGGAAAATAGTCGCTGATAAAATACTTCAAGACCTTCGTTGTTCAAAAACACAGGTCATCGAAGTCGAATTTGACTACCGGGTAGAAAACATCTTATTGGAGCAACTACCACGGGTGCTGGAGGTTAAAAACACGGTCGGTTTTGTTTATCAGATCACCTTTGACACCGATAAAGATATGCGAGGGTCCTTATTTGATTTTGCTCATGATAATGGGCTTAAAACATTACAATTAAATCAAAAAAATAAAGACTTAGAGAGCCTCTTTATCGAATTGACTAGACCTTAGAACTACACCAATTCATTGATTAAACAAAGTTTAATGCCTTGATTTCTGTAAGTTCAACTAATATTTGTATATTAATGGTATATAAAACCAAAAGACAAATATGGAAAACATACTTGTGGCCATTGGTCAAACGAAAGATGCCGACAAACTTATCACTCAAGCTGTTAAATTTGCAAGCTACTCAAATGGAAAAATATGGATTATTCACGTGGCAACACCAGATCCCGATACGCTCATTGCCAGAGAGTCTGGACCACAGTTTATCTATGATCAAAGAGCAGAAAATCGTAAAAAAGAGGCCGCTTTTATTGAAAAGTTGGCACAAGATATTACTAAAAACTACCATATAGAAGCCGAAAGTATTTTAGTTCAGGGCGCTGTTTCAAAAGTCATTAGAGAAAAGGTTGATAAGTTTAATATTGACCTAGTTATTGCTGGACATAGAAGAAAGGATTTTTTATACAGTCTCTTTACCGCAAATAACAAAAAGGATCTTGTGGACGAATTAAACATTCCTCTTTTGGCAGTCCCATTACACTAATTACAAGCAAATTAATAAGTAGATTACTGGTCATAATAGATAAATCTATTATATTTGTGGCTTAATTTTTTAAAGGATTTTAAAAATAGGATGGTTCTATAAACTAAATTATTTTTCTTCTCGGAGGTTACGGGAGCTATATATGCTTTATCTTCACATTTTTTCGATTGATTTCACCTTTAGATTAAGAAGGATTTACTAAACGAGCTTTTTAAGTTACATCCGATTTATTCACTTTAGTAAATTCACGAGTTGATACAATGTAACTAAAGGAATATCCGTACGAACAGTCTTGAAATGCTGTGGATATGCACATGGTTTTAAAACATACCATTCAAATTAGAAACGATAGCAAATATTATGATTAAATACCTTTTTACCCTACTATTCACAATTTCATTTCTTTCACTGCAGAGTCAGGATTTGGTGGTAAAAGAAACCTTAGGTAATAAATCAAAGGTCATAAATGATGGTTATATCTCCTTAGAAGTTCATGGAGGTCTTCCACCATATACATACAAGTGGTCCAATCAAACCACCCCTTTAGATTCCAATACCGCCACAGGACTGACGGAAGGTATTCCTTATACTGTGACCATCACTGATAGTAAGGGTACAAGTGTACAACATAGCTATAAAATTAAATCCAATAATATTCCAGAGTTTTTTAACGGCACTGCTGTCCCATTGGTAAATCAAATGTCTAAAGTGTTATTCTGGGATCCTTTTAGTGCTTTTGGCATCTACGACCCTAAGGTATATGCCGACATTAAAAGAATACCGATTCCAGGATGGACGGCAGGAATAGAGGATCGTTTTGTTTTGAAGCAATGGGTGGTTGACCAAAACCAACATGTAGAACAAGGAGACTTGATCGCTATTGTTACCTCCTCCAAAAGTGGGGACCTTAAGGTATATGCAAATGCTACAGGCATACTGAAACATTTAAATGATACAGACGAGGTAATTTACAATGCTGCAAACAAATCCCATGTTATAGAGGTTGGGGCTCATAATTTAGCGGAGATCAAGCTCGATCAGCCTGTGCTAGTGAGGCATCCCAACGGTGACCCAAAAACAAGCAACATTCCGTTAATTGTAATATGGCTTATTTTTGGTGCTTTTTTCTTTACCATCCGTCTAGGGTTCATAAATTTTAAAGGGGTGAAGCATTCGCTTCAACTTGCAAAAGGTGATTATGATGACCCAAGTGCGCCTGGTAAAATTACACATTTCCAAACCATGACAACCGCGGTTTCCGCAACTGTTGGACTGGGTAATATTGCTGGGGTTGCCATAGCAATATCCGTCGGTGGTGCTGGGGCTACTTTTTGGATGATCATTGCTGGGCTCCTTGGAATGGCCTCAAAATTCACAGAATGTACACTGGGAATTAAATACAGAACCATCAATTCTGAAGGTAAAATTTTTGGAGGACCTATGTATTATCTTAAACATGGACTCGAGAAGAGGAAAGCTAAAAAATTAGGTAAATTTTTAGCGGTACTCTTTGCGATTCTATGCGTTGGCGCAACATTAGGTGGTGGCAATATGTTCCAAGCCAATCAGTCCTTTGAAATTTTAGCCAGTCAATTTGAATTCATGCAAGGAAAAGGGCTTTATTTTGGTCTCTTTTTAGCATTTCTAGTTGGCGCTGTAATCATTGGTGGTATTGAGAGCATTGGGAAGGTAACCAGTCGTATTGTACCTGTTATGGCAGGGATCTATGCACTCGCTGCTATTATTATAATAGTTATAAATATTGATAATTTGGGTGCTGCACTATCTGCTATTTACAATGGCGCTTTTAATGCTACAGCTCTAAAAGGTGGTATTATAGGGGTCATGATCGTAGGATTTCAACGGGCAGCGTTTTCAAGTGAATCTGGAGTAGGTTCTGCCGCAATCGCACATAGTGCAGGAAAAACCAACCATCCTATTTCAGAAGGATATGCAGCGCTAATTGAACCCTTTATCGATACGGTGTTGGTTTGCACCTTGACAGCTCTTGTTCTAATTTTCACTGGCATGCACGAAGTTCAAGGAGTGGGTGGTGTTCAACTCACCTCCGCTGCTTTTTCCACAGTAATCTCATGGTTCCCTTATGTATTAACTATGGTGGTATTACTATTTGCATTTTCCACAATGATATCTTGGTCATATTACGGCATGCGCGCTTGGACCTTCTTATTTGGGAAAGGCAATAGTGTTGAACTTATATACAAGGTGATGTTTTTAATCTTTGTTGTAGTAGGTGCTTCTGTTGGACTTGGTGCGGTTTTGGATTTTGCCGATATGATGATCTTAACAATGGCATTTCCAAATATGATCGGGATGTATATCTTAATTGGTGAAGTAAAAAAAGACCTCAACGAGTACAACCGAAAATTGAAAAATGGGGAACTTTATAAACGCCCATCGAAGAAGTAATATTTCTTGCAAAAACGGGACCTTTTTTCACTCGCGTTTATTCGATGATATAGTGGCCTTTATAGTGCTCCTTTACCTGTTGAGTTGCAGGTGGCCTTACGGCTATAAGATCTCCAGTCCCATATAGGTCAGCCTTTAAGTGTCCTGTGACATTTACTATCACATCATTGGAACTTCGATGATAGATTTGCGCATTTTCAACCTCGAAATCGCGTCCTTCAAATCGTCCATTTCCAGAGGCCATCGTTATATTTAATTGTTTTGCCTGCCCTTGAATATGCATATTGGATACTCCGTTAAATACCAATTGGAATTCATTCACTTGCAGATCTAAATAAAATTCTCCGCTGGTCAAGTATTCGTTGTTTCTGTAATTCTCCGAGTACACCCTTAATTTATCGACTGTGATCCTCCCCAAGGATCGTACATCTCCTTGTGTAGCACTTCGAATTTCAACAATATCGGGACTAGATACATAGATAGTCGTCAGTCCATAGTCCCTAAAAAAGTTACATTCATTTTCATTTCTTAATTGCAATTGTCCATCTACAACCTGAAGCTTAATATCGGGCAATAAATTCTCACCGGTTTTAATTATGACCTTCTGTTGTTGTTCTTGAATGAAAACTAAATGAAGATTCCGCTCTACCAAGATTCGATCAAAAGAGGCCACCTCCACCTGCTGCTCAATAATCCTTCCAGCAGATTGTATACAATCATTGGCATTCTCACTATCACAACCTATAGATACCAGAAGAACGTAAAATGCCATCAAATGAGGTAAGATATGCAGGTGTTTTATGCTTAAAATCATCTTTAAGTATCCCATTTTAAAGTCTGTAACCAATTCCTATTTCAACCCCTTCTGCTTGTGCGGCATGCGCCTTTACCGTAATTGCGGCGAAGAACTTTTTATCTTTAGTAAGATACGCTTTTAGCCCTCCTCTTAAATACACTTCTCCTTCATAATCTACTGGATAATAAATATAATAACCAGCTTGAGCAACCACAGAGAGTCTGTTCACAAAAAGTTCATGTCCTATAAACACACCTGCTCTTTTAAAATCTTCCGTACCGTCAATTCCCCGCTCGGGATAGGCGATGCTACTATAGCGTATGTATTCCTTTAAAAAATTAGAATAGAAAACATCCGTTCCTAGCTGAATAGCACTCTTTTTAGAGAGTCTTTTATCGGCATATGCCGAAAAGACGTAAAAGGGAAACTGCCCGCTATCGATCACATCACTTTCGTTGACTCCTGTTCTAAAGACAAAATTAAAACGTACAGGCTCCGTATAAGCACTGTTAATCCCTGCAGTTTCGATGTACTCTGGCTGGGCTTGCTCCAGGTTATAATTAAGGCCGATATTAAAGTTAACCGTATTTATACTCGTATTTGGAGCTTTGGTATTTCCGTTGGAATAATGAATGAGTGTTACTCCTGCCTGGAATCCAAATCTATCGAATATGCGCTCCTTTTTATAGTTTAACATCAGGTAAGTACTGCTTAGAACAGTTGATCCAAAGGCAACATTGCGATAATTATCCTCTTTGTCATACGGCTTTTCTGCAAAGGCAACCCCTTGCCCCACTCGGAACATGAGGCTTCTATTGAAGAAATAAAAGTTATAATGCCCATAAAGAGCCGTATTACTTCCCATATAGGGATTCTTGAAATTATGATAAATCAGAGAGGCACCGTAATCAGGATAATTGTAGCGTTGCTCCCACTCTTTATGCCCATAGGTTTTTCTACTCCAGCTAAGTATATAACCCTCTGGATGATCCGTAACCAAGTGCAGAATGTCATCGTTGTGCTTACTTATATTTCCGTAAAAGTAGCTCAGGTCAATGTAAGAAGTATGCACTTTGTCCTTTTGTTGAGCTCTTAACCCGATACAATAGATCGACATCAATACTATAATTAGGTTTCGCATCGTTTAATTTTCAAATGCTAAAATAACCTTATTAATTAAAATAGGGCTTGCGCAATACTTTTAATGTTATCGGATTTACCCATCGAATAATAATGCAATACGGGCACACCGGCATCTTTTAGTTCTTTGGACTGAGCGATACACCATTCTACTCCCACTTGCCGTACTTCTTTATTGTTTTTACACTTATCCACCGCCGAAATTAGGTCTTCTGGCAGATCAATTTTAAATACTTGCGGCAGTAATTGTAGGTGCTTTTTAACAGCTATTGGCTTAATCCCTGGAATTATTGGAACGGTGATACCTGCCTCACGTGCTTTTTCAACAAATTCAAAATACTTGCTGTTGTCGAAAAACATCTGAGTAACAATATAATCGGCTCCCGCGTCAATTTTTTGTTTAAGTTTTTTAAGATCAAACTCTAAAGAAGGTGCCTCCAGATGCTTTTCAGGATAACCAGCAACGCCAATGCAAAATTCATTATTATTGTAGTTCTCTAGGGTTTCATGCAGGTATTTCCCTTGACACATATTTCTAATTTGCTCCACCAATTCATAAGCATAGCTGTGACCGCCCGGGGTAGCTTCAAAATACCGTTGGTGCTTCATGGCATCACCACGAAGAGCCATCACGTTTTGGATACCAAGATATTGACAATCCACCAGCATATACTCCGTTTCTTCCTTTGTAAATCCTCCACATAAGACATGTGGAACAGTATCTACTTTGTATTTGTGCTTAATTGCCGCACAGATACCAACAGTTCCAGGTCTACTTCTGGTTATCTTACGATCAAATAATCCATCCTTTTCAAGATAAACAAATTCCTCCCGTGAGGTAGTAACATCAATAAATGGTGGATTAAACTCCATCAATGGATCTATGTTATCGTAGAGTTCTTGAATATTCTTACCCTTTTGTGGTGGAACAATTTCAAATGAGAATAAGGTTTTATTTTGAGCAGCTTCAATATGTTCTGTTATTTTCATGCGACTTTTTGTTGATTTTGCTAATTGGACAAGAAAAGGAATTTTAAGAATCCGCGATATTTGGACTCAACCATTTGGCAGCCTCCTCCGTAGGGATTCCTCTACGTTTTGCATAATCAGCCACTTGATCCTCTTTTATTTTACCCAAACCAAAATATCGGCTTTTAGGATGAGCAAAATAATATCCAGATACAGAAGATGCTGGCCACATGGCCAAGCTATCGGTGAGTTTTACTCCTATTCGCTCTTGGACCTTTAACAAACTCCAAATGGTTCGTTTCTCAAGGTGATCTGGACATGCTGGATACCCTGGTGCAGGTCGAATTCCTTTATAAGATTCTTTAATCAATTCTTCATTGGTGAGTTGTTCGCCTTGATCGTAGCCCCATATCTCAGTACGCACTTTTTTGTGGAGATATTCCGCAAAAGCTTCGGCTAATCGATCCGCTAAGGCTTTGATCATAATGGAATTATAGTCATCTAAATTTTTGACAAATTTATCAGCGATCTCATCTACACCAAATCCAGTAGAAACGCAAAAAGCGCCCATATAATCCTGTCGTCCACTTTCTTTAGGAGCAATAAAATCGGCGAGTGCAATATTTGGTGCCCCTTTTGTTTTTTGTGATTGTTGACGCAGGGTCAAGAATTTTTCAAGCTCCTCTCCATTCTCTGAATAAATTTGAATATCATCGTCATTGACCTGATTTGCAGGGAAAATCCCTAATACCCCCTTGGCGGTAAGCCATTTCTCTTCAATGAGCTGATTGAGCATTTGAGTTGCTTCATCAAAGAGTTTTGTAGCCGCCTCACCCACGAGTTCATCCGTTAGGATCTTAGGGTATTTCCCGTGTAGCTCCCAGGATCTAAAAAATGGCGTCCAATCAATATAAGGCAATAATTCTTTTAAATCGAGTTGAATTTCTTTCACCCCAATAAAATTGGGTTTAGGTACAGCATACGCCTGCCAATCAAGTTGCATCTTATTTGCTCTGGCCTGCTCGAGGGTTAAATAATTCTTTATACGAGTTCGTTTCAAAAACCCTGCTCTTACTGTGTCATATTCCTCTTTTAAGTCAGCTTTATACTGCTGATTTATCTTTGGATTTAATAGATTACTAGCCACACTTACAGATCTTGAAGCATCACTCACATGGACAACTGTCTTGGAGTACACTGGAGCAATCTTCACGGCTGTATGCGCTCTAGAGGTAGTTGCACCACCGATCATCACGGGGATGCTTAGATTGAGTTTTTCTAATTCCTTGGCCAGGTATACCATCTCATCCAAAGAAGGAGTAATTAATCCACTCAGTCCTATTAGATCCGCTTTTTCATCTAACGCAGTTTGAATAATTTTCTCGGGCGGAACCATCACACCAAGGTCTATGATCTCAAAATTATTACATGCCAATACTACTCCTACAATGTTTTTACCAATATCGTGTACATCTCCCTTTACGGTAGCCATGACAATTCTACCTGCAGAACTGGAGTTTTCCTCCTTGGTAGCCTCGATAAAAGGAAGTAAATAAGCAACAGCCTTTTTCATCACTCGAGCCGATTTCACCACCTGGGGTAAAAACATCTTTCCACTACCGAATAAATCACCTACCACATTCATTCCCTTCATCAGATTGACCTCAATAACTTCAATAGGCTTGTCTGCTAATTGACGGGCTTCCTCTACATCTTCCTCAATGAATTCTAGGATTCCTTTAACCAGTGCGTGAGTGATTCGATCTTGAAGACTACCACTTCTCCACTGGAGTTGTTGTTTCTCGCTCCCTTTGGTATTTCCTTGGACAGTCTCGGCATAATCCAATAGGCGTTCGGTTGCATCGTCCCGGCGATCTAAAAGCACATCCTCAATATACTCTAAAAGCTCTTTATCAATTTGATCATACACCTCCAGCATTTCTGGATTGACAATACCCATGGTCATACCATTTTTAATTCCATGGTATAAAAACGCAGCGTTCATTGCCTCACGTACCGTGTTGTTCCCACGGAAGGAGAAGGAGACATTACTAACACCTCCACTGATTTGTGCATGAGGTAAGTGCTCCCTTATCCATTTTGTAGCACGGAAAAAATCAACCGCATTTTGACGGTGTTCCTCCATACCTGTCCCCACTGGAAAAATATTAGGGTCAAATATAATATCTTGTGGCGGGAATCCTACCTTATTTACAAGGATGTCATAGGAGCGTTTACATATATCGATTCTTCGTTGATAATTATCAGCCTGTCCTTCCTCATCAAATGCCATCACGATGACTGCTGCCCCGTAGCGTTTAATGAGTTGGGCATGATGTATAAATTCAGCCTCTCCTTCTTTTAAACTTATTGAATTTACAATTCCTTTACCCTGAACAACCTTTAATCCCGCCTCAATAATCTCCCATTTGGAGCTATCAATCATTATAGGAACTCTTGCAATATCAGGCTCCGCGGCAATTAAATTTAAAAATTTCACCATGGCGTACTTGCCATCAAGCATCCCTTCATCCATGTTGACATCGATAATTTGGGCGCCTCCTTCTACTTGTGCCCTGGCAACTTCCAAAGCCTGGTCGTAATTCTCTTCCTTAATCAGACGAAGAAATTTTCGAGATCCTGTTACATTGGTTCGCTCTCCAACATTTACAAAATTTGTATTTTCATCAATAATTAATGGCTCTAATCCAGATAATGCCAAAGGCAATCGTTTACTTCGCTCTTCTATATTTTGTTGGTCAATCATTTTTTTCTACTTCAAAGATCAATAATGCTAGGGGATAACTTTTTAATTCGCCAGACTTGTATTGGGTAGCTTTCTAGGGCTGAACTCCGCAGCGAATTCAGCAATTAAGCCAATATGTTCTGGGGTCGTTCCACAACAACCACCTATAATATTTACCACGCGCTCTTCGAGGTATTTTCGAACCAAGCTTTGCATTTCTTCTGCAGTTTGGTCGTACTCCCCAAAGTGATTCGGTAGCCCAGCATTCGGATAAGCTGAGATATAAAATGGTGATTGATCGGATAATCGCTTAACATAAGGAAGTAATTGATCTGCTCCAAGAGCACAATTAAACCCTACACTCAGTAAGGGTATATGGGAAATGCTAATTAAAAAAGCTTCCGCTGTCTGACCTGAAAGTGTTCTCCCAGAGGCATCGGTAATTGTTCCACTAACCATAATAGGGACGTCTATACCGCGAGCGTCTTTAACCTCTTCTATGGCAAACAATGCTGCCTTGGCATTTAGGGTGTCAAAGATGGTTTCAACTAGTAACAGATCTACTCCTCCATCAATCAAGCCTTCGATTTGCTCGGTATAAGCCAAGCGCAGTTCATCAAAGGATATTGCTCGAAAGCCTGGATCATTGACATCAGGTGACATACTTGCCGTACGATTCGTAGGACCCATTGCACCAGCGACAAAACGAGGTTTGTCCGGCTGCTTTGCAGTGAACTCATCTGCTACCTTTCTTGCAATTTTTGCAGATTCGAAATTCAGTTCATACACCAAATCCTCCATGTGGTAATCGGCCATTCCAATACGAGTACTAGAGAAGGTGTTGGTTTCAACAATATCAGCACCCGCCTCAAAATACTTGGCGTGTATCTCAGCAATAGCCTGGGGTTGGGTAATCGATAGAAGGTCGTTATTTCCTTGAAGTGGATATTCAAAGGTTTTAAATCGCTCGCCACGAAAATCTTCCTCGGTAAATTTGTAACGCTGCAGCATGGTTCCCATTGCGCCATCTAATACCAAGATTCGTTTTTCTAACGCCTTTTCAATATCCTTTTTCATATCATTTCTGTTAATAATTATTCGATATATTTACGTGTCCCTTTTATTTTTATTTAAAAAAGGTCGTGTGTATTATGCGGTAAGTATCAAGAAAAAAAAGAAAAGTCTTTTAGTTATCTTTCCACTATACATGTGGTAGAACGTAGCACCTTCTCTAATTTTCCATCGAAAATAAAAGGGTTGCTAAGGCTTCTACGGGTCTATCCCTTCACCTTTCTTGATAACACACAGTACAATTAAGGAACTTATAAGCTGCAAATATAACGTAGATTTTAGTGGTAAACAAGCTGAGCCTGATTTAAAACCACTGCGCTTTAACCACTATAAAACTTATAGGGTATATTAAGTAAAACAACCTTAATATACCCTATGAATTTATTACTATATCGGGTGGGTTAAACGATACTTTTAACCACTTCCTTTTTGGCTTCTTTTTTGGTTCCATCAAACCCTTCTACCCCACCTACAGTGGTGTATTTCATGATGTATTTCTTATCAGGGAAAATTCGCTGATAAGCACTCTGACACATCACTGCAGCCTCATGAAATCCAGAGAGAATTAATTTTAATTTTCCAGGGTAGGTGTTCACATCTCCAATAGCATACACCCCTGGTATATTGGTTTGATAATCATAGGAATTATCAACCTTAATGGCATTTTTTTCAATCTCCAAGCCCCAATCGCCTAATGGCCCAAGCTTTGGCGATAATCCAAAGAGCGGAATAAAATGATCCACCTCAATATAAGACTCCCCATTTTTAAGATGTTTTACAGTCAGGGCTTCTAAGTGCTGATCACCGTGTAATTGGGTCACCTCCGCTTCGGTAATGAGTTCGATCTTCCCTTTCTTAGATAGTTCTGCTACTTTTTCTACAGAATCCAGGGCACCTCTAAATTCATTTCTGCGGTGTACTAGATAAACCTCTGAGGCCACATCCGCCAAAAATATAGACCAATCTAAGGCAGAATCTCCCCCTCCAGCGATGAGTACTTTTTTATCTCTGAATACCTGCGGATCTTTTATCATATAAGAAATCCCTTTGTCTTCAAATTTGTCGATGTTTCCCAGTTGTGGTTTTCTAGGTTCAAAACTTCCTAGGCCACCAGCGATCACCACTACGGGAGCATGGTGCTTGGTCCCTTTATTGGTGGTCACAATAAAAGTCCCATCTTCCAATTTATCCAAGGTCTCTGCGCGCTCACCCAGGGTATAACCCGCATTAAATGACTGAATCTGCTCCAGCAAATTCTTCACCAAATCTCCAGCGAGAATCTCTGGATATGCTGGAATATCGTAAATGGGTTTTTTAGGATAAATCTCCGAACACTGTCCCCCAGGTTGTGGTAGAGCATCAATTAAATGACACTTGAGCTTCAACAATCCTGCCTCAAAGACCGTAAAGAGTCCCGTAGGTCCAGCTCCGATAATTAATATGTCTGTTTTAATCATAACCAGGTGTGTTTTAGTGCTTTTCTAAGCCTAACATTGTTTTTTCTTTTTCACTTTTCTGATTTAGAAACTAAACTTTTGGTAAACTCATTTAGTTTCTCAACTTTTTCCCCAAAATCTCCTTTGATGGTTTTTCTATAGCTATTTAAATTCTTGACTAATTCATCGATATTATCTGGGATAACCTCTTCGAAGAATTGTCGAAGTCTTTTTGCGGTTGTCGGTGATTTTCCGTTAGTAGAAATTCCGATTTTCACATTTCCTTTGGTCACAATCCCGCCCATATAAAAATCACAATAAGGCGGATTATCTGCAACATTGATCAAAATATTTTTTTCTCTACAATCTTTATAAATCTGTATGTTGACCTCTGGATCATCCGTGGTGGCAATAACAATATGCGCTCCGCTGAGATACTTTGAGTGGTAGGTATCGTGTATTAATTTCAAATTCTTCTGCGATGCCATCTCGATGACCTGAGTGTCAAATGAAGGAGCTACAAGACGCACCTTGGCATTTGGACTGGATTTCAAGAGGAAGCCTAGCTTTTCCAATGCAACTTTTCCACCCCCTACTATCAGGGTTTCCAAGTTGTGTACCTTTAAAAATACCGGATATAATTCGTTGCGCTCCTCCATTTCTACTTCACCGGTCTGTTAAACCGCCTCAACCTTTTGTTTTACTTTCAATAATATTTCTCGCTCTCTTACCACCTCACCGATCACAATAATAGCAGGATTACTCAAGCCTTTTTCGCTTACCACGTTTTCGATGGTCGCTACTGTTCCAATTCCAATTTGTTCGTAGGTCGTGGTACCATTTTGAATGATCGCCACAGGCATTTGATCCTTTTGCTGATTTTTAAATAAGCTTACAATTTCGCCCAATTTGCTCATCCCCATCAGTATGATAACTGTGGCGTTAGACTTTGCTGCCATAGCCACATCTTTTGAGAGTTTATGCTCTTTGGTGGTACCGGTGATGACCCAAAAACTCTCTGATATTCCTCTTTGGGTAAGAGGAATATTTTGCGAGGCTGGTACGGCTAGTGCCGAGGATATACCAGGAATAAATTCTGTAACTATCCCTTTTGATAAGGCAAATTCTAATTCCTCGGATCCTCTTCCAAATACAAATGGATCGCCGCCTTTTAGCCGTACCACATGTCCATGGGACTTGGCGCGACTTACAATAAGCTCATTAATTTGATCCTGTTGATAGGCATAGCAACCCTTTCGTTTACCAACAAAGATACACTCGGCTTGAGGGGCGTACTCCAAAAGCTTTGGATTCACCAGTGCGTCATATAAGACTACATCAGCGGTCTGTAAAGTTTTCATACCCTTAACAGTAAGCAAATCCGGATCGCCCGGACCTGCCCCTATTAAGGTCAGTTTTGGTTGGTTATTTGTCTGCATCTGCTAATTCTAATGTTCTAAAGGCCTTTGCTTTTTCATAGAATGCCTTAGCATCCTCCATATACAATTTTGCGAATTCCTTAGAGGGTTTATTCCTATTAATCTGATAAACGTAATCAGGAAAGGTTGTGGTGTTTAATGAAATTCTCCCGTTTGCGACAAATAATTCTTCAAACTGATTTATAATTTCTACTTGGGTGTTGGTTTTTTTATTTTCACTAATCAATAACGCCTTAGCAGTATTGATCATAGAGGAATAGGAGTTATAGATACTATGAGCCCAATTTCCTTCTTCCCATGAGACGAGTGCTTTATCTGTTTTCTCTTCACTCTCCAGAAGAAGGGTTGCTACCAGGTCAATTACAACCCCTGCACATTCTCCTACTCCGATTTTCTGTTCGTATTTCTCTACATTACCCCAATCCACAAAATCCTCAGCGGTAAGATCTTCCGCGCTCGATAAATGTTTTAGGTAATCGTAAAAATAGGTTTGTTCTTTACGATCGTAATAATTCATAAAGTTCTCCCCCTCTTGTTTGTTTTTCTGGTAATCATCAAGAATCAAACGAAGTGCTTGTGGACCTCGCTTGGAAGGTATTTTCACGACTTTATCCGCAAATCTTCCTTCTCCATTTCCAAGAGCCCCTCCTCCAAGCAACACCTGCAAAGCGGGTGCTACTCGCTTATCAGGGGTTCTCATAGTCATCCCTTGAAAACCAATGTGAGCCATATTGTGTTGTCCACAGGCATTCATACATCCGCTAATTTTAATATAAATATCACGGTTGTTTTTATATTGAGGATATTCTTTATCAATCACATCTTCTAAAACATCGGCAATCCCAGTACTACTTGCAATTCCTAAGTTACATGTATCTGTACCTGGACATGCAGTAATGTCAGATGTTGCATTAAAGCCTATTTCCGTAAAACCAAGTTCTTTAAGCTCCAGGTAAAACAAAGGAAGTAGTTCAGTCTTTACGTGACGTAAAAGAATATCCTGTCGAAGGGTAAATCGAAGCTCATTGGCGGCATATTCTTTAATAAGATTGGCAAGTTTTCTTGCTTGAGGTGTATAGAAATCCCCCAAACGCACCTTAATACCTATGGAATGTAAGCCAGCTTGTTTTTGATCAAACACATTGTGCTTGAGCCATTGCTGGTAACCTTCGACATCTTTAATGTCAATCTTAGGCACTTTAATGCCATCAACCACTGAGCGGTCAAATTCAAAACCTTCTTCGCTAATAGGGTAGGACTGGTACGCTAGTGCTAATTTTTCTTTTTCAACTAAGTCTAAAAACGCTTCCAGTCCAATATCTTTTATTAAAAATTTCATTCGAGCTTTCATTCGTTTAGAACGTTCCCCGTAACGATCGAAAACACGAATAACGCCCTCTATAAAGGGTATAATTTGATCTGTTGGCAAAAAGTCGTGTACAAGCTCCGCTGATCTAGGTTGGGATCCAAGCCCCCCACCAACGATTACCTTAAAACCTTTTTGTCCATCTTTTATTTTCGCAATCAATCCCACATCGTGAATGTATGACAATGCAGTATCTCGGTCCGAGGAAGAGAACGAAATTTTAAACTTTCTTCCCATTTCCTGATTCATAGGATTACGCAGCAAGTACTTAAAGGTAGCATGCGCGTAAGGTGTAATATCAAATGGCTCCTCAGGATCTATTCCAGCTTCTGGACTCCCTGTGATGTTTCTTACGGTATTACCACAGGCCTCACGGATGGTCACATCATCTTTGTCTAATTCATTCCACAGCTCAGGAGTTCTATCCAAACTCACATAGTGAATCTGAATATCCTGACGTGTAGTAATGTGTAACCTTCCTCTTGAATACTCATCGGAGACATCACATATACGCAACAATTGATCCCCTGTTACACGTCCAAAGGGCAATTTAATTCTCACCATTTGCACCCCAGGCTGACGTTGTCCATAGATCCCTCTGGCCAAGCGTAAGCTCTTAAACTTGTCTTCATCCATTTTCTCATTACGGAACAATCGAATCTTACGGTCTAATTCAATGATCTCTTGCGAAACAAATGGATTCTCGATCTCTGATCTGAAGCTTTGCATACTTTACTTTTATTTTTTGTTCTTTTGGACTCGTTCCACTACCCGAAGGCAAAAAACATTAAGACATGTATTGGTCAATAATCCAGTCTTTGGTTCTAAACACCTAAAGGCATACCATATAGTACTACCTATGATGACATCCTAACAGTCTACTAAATCTATAGACTAATAGAATTATGAAGCGAAAGTACTATTTAATTCTAAAAACACAAATGAATTTGTGGATTTTTAACTAAAATATCACATCGAAGAGCATTATATCACAATCCACCATGCGCTTTTAAAGCTCGAATTTTCCAATAGCCGCTTTAAGGAATCCTCCAGTGGTAATTTTCTCTCTGAGTTCTATAGCGCGATTGTTCATTGATTGATAGTCCTCTAGTGTCAAGTTCTCTAGGATGTCATCGAGTTGTAGTAATGATGAAATTGCTATTCCAGCGCCTTGAGAAACTATATAGGGTGCAATGGCTGCTTTATCCCAAATAATGATGGGAAGGCCACATAATAAGTACAGGGAGGTTTTATGTGGGTTATTGTACTTAAGGTATTCTCCTAAAATACCACTACACTTCTCCACAGAGTTTCCTCCCCAGACCAATCCGAAATGACCTTTTAAATACTGGGCCACCTCATCAGGTGGAAAGCTTCCCTGGTAGTGTAATAATTTCTTCTGCGGATCTAAATTTTCCTTTGAGAACCCATTTCCATATAGGTTGAAAAAATAATTTTTCACCTTTTGTTGCTGCATCTTATAAATAAAGGCGCTCTTATCAATGGTAAGGCCTCCAGCAACAACTAATTGGTAAGGCTTTTGAAGTTCAGTTTTTCGGTCAATCCTCAGATCCAACGTATTTAGGTAATCAAATAACTCCAGTGTCTTTAAGGTGGCGGTACAACCTTGTTCCTCAAACCAGCTTTTCATGGCATCGTTATGAACAATAATCTTATCGGCAATATTAAAGCGCTTCATTTCTTTTTCTACAGCTAACTTACCTTTCATTAGCGAATGAACATCATGAATTACTAGTAGGATTTTACTTCCCTTTACCCGAGCCCCCCATGTGATATAGTTGTAATACTTACTAAGCGGATATTGCACCACAAGATAGGATTTTGAGGGCAAAAGCAACAATCCTTTGGTAATACTCAAAAAACTAATAATAGCTCCTAATGCAGAGCTCCTGATACGAGATTGTTTTAGTCCTAAATTTCGGATCCCCATCGAATCCAGGATATGTTCAATATCCGTTTTAGGCTTGTTGGCAGCATTGTTTGTGGGCCGGTAATTTCTCGATATATAAAAAATATTGTTCAAAATTCTAATGTTTACACCTTTGCTAGCGGTCAAAGTATAATTACTCCTGTTGACAAATATAGGATTTTACCCTTCATCCTTATGGTCGAATTCAAAATTTAAATTTGATTGCTAGGAGCCTGTGACTCTTTTTGTACTAAACATCAGTGAAAAAACGAACGACGTTCATACCATCCCAAATAAGGCGCAAGGTAAGAGACACTACCACCAAAAATTAAACACCCGCTTATCCTATGAGCGTGTCCAACTTCAGCACTTGTTGATTTTAAAATGTTAAGAATAGGTGGTGAGCACAGGGCAACAAAATTGCTATTTCAAAGAATTGGGAATAAACACCATAACTAAAAGACAAGGGTCTAAAATTAAAAAAACATTGGAAACAAAAGAACCTTCCCTTCATCTGCCTTTTTAAAGTAGCCTAGGTTTTAGTCCAAAAGTAATATCTTTGTCCTACAGCGCACAGAAAACTGTAGTTTATGGAATATGACTTTTTAATTGTTGGAGCTGGCCTTTTTGGTTCCGTTTTTGCACATCAAGCCAAAAAGGCTGGAAAAAAATGTCTTGTGATTGACAAAAGGGAACATTTAGGAGGGAATATCTACTGCGAGAATGTTGATGGGGTGAATGTTCATAAATATGGCGCACACATTTTTCACACCAACGATAAAGAAATATGGGACTTTGTAAATAGTTTTGCTGAGTTTAACCGCTACACCAACTCACCCATTGCATCGCATGAAGGTACATTGTACAATTTGCCTTTTAATATGAATACCTTCTATCAACTATGGGGCACAAGAACACCGCAGGAGGCTCAAAAGATCATCAATGAACAAGTTGCACAGTACGGATTTCAACAGCCAAAAAACTTGGAAGAGCAAGCACTTTCATTAGTTGGGAAAGATATTTATGAGAAATTAATAAAAGGGTATACTGAAAAACAGTGGGGCTGTCCAGCTACCCAGTTACCAGCCTTTATAATCAAGCGCCTTCCATTGCGATTTACATTTGACAATAACTATTTCAATGACAAGTACCAAGGAATCCCGATAGGTGGTTATAACAAAATCACCCAAGGTTTATTAGAAGGTATTGAAACGAAAACTGGAGTAGATTATTTTAAAAATAAAGAAACCTTGGATTCCAAAGCGCAACACATCGTATTCACTGGTAAAATAGATGAATATTTTAATTTCCAGTACGGAAAGCTTTCCTATCGAAGTCTTGAATTTAAACACCAAACACTTCCTATGGAGAATTATCAAGGAAACGCCGTGGTGAATTATACTTCTTCCGAGGTACCGTTCACCAGAATTATCGAACATAAACATTTTGAGTTTGGATCCCAAAAAAGCACTGTAATTACAAGAGAATACCCATTACAGGGTTCTACTTCTAATGAACCGTACTACCCTATTAATAACCAAGACAATAACAATTTATATGTAAAATACAAACAACTCGCTCAAGCAACGCCTAATGTTATTTTTGGTGGTCGGCTGGCAGAGTACAAATATTACGACATGCATCAAGTCATTGGTTCAGCCCTGAGCAAATCCAAGAAAGTGCTGAGCTCGCTGTAAATAAACTGAAGGCTTGATAAAACTACTTCCAAGCACGAGCTAAATGTTGGCGATAAACAGAATTCAATCGTTAGAATCTGCCTTGATAAAATTCAACTACTGTTTCTATCTACCTAAAAAGGACTAGTCAAATAGCATTTCAAAGGCTATTTTAGATTTTAAAATGGCCTTTGAAATGGCTTTCTAAACTGCTCAAATTAAGCCTCCAAGGCTTGTTTAAGATCAGCAATAATATCTTCTTGGTGCTCGAGTCCAATGGACACTCTTACTAAGCCGTCAGAGATCCCTACCTCTTGACGATCTTCCGCCGAGAGCTTACTATGTGTGGTAGAGGCTGGATGGGTCACTATGGTTCTAGTATCGCCTAAATTGGAAGTCAAAGAGCATAATTTAATAGCATTTAAAAATTTTCTCCCTGCTTCCACTCCACCTTTGATTTCGAAAGCTAATATGCTACCACCTTGGCTCATTTGTTTTTTAGCAATTTCATACTGTGGATGGGATTTTAAAAACGGATATTTGACATAGTTCACCTTTGGATGTCCTTCTAAAAACCTGGCAACCTTTAAGGCATTAGCGCAATGACGATCTATCCGTACCGCTAGTGTCTCCAAGCTCTTGGACAACACCCACGCATTAAACGGAGACATTGCTGGACCTGTATTTCTAGAAAATAAATATATCTGGTTTACTAACGCCTCTGAACCTACTGTAATTCCACCGAGTACTCTTCCTTGCCCGTCCATTAATTTAGTTGCCGAGTGAATAACAAGATCAGCACCAAACTCAATAGGTCGTTGCAGATACGGGGTTGCAAAACAATTATCGATAATCAAGATTAAGTTATGTTCTTTAGCAACCTCACCCAAATAGGCTAAATCTAGGATATCAACCCCAGGATTGGTCGGTGTTTCGGCAAATAATATTTTAGTAGTAGGACGAATTAAGCTTTCTATTTGCGCTGGTTGATCTACATTAAAATAGCTTGTTTCGATATTCCATTTGGGAAGATACTTGGTAAATAAAGTATGTGTGGATCCAAAAACGGATCGAGCAGAAATAATATGATCCCCACTATCGAGCAAAGCGGCAAGAGATGAAAAAACAGCAGCCATTCCTGTTGCAAATGCATAACCTGCTTCTGCGCCTTCCATTTTGCATACTTTCTCTACAAATTCAGTAGTATTTGGATTGGTAAACCTACTGTATATATTACGTGGATTTTCACCCGTAAAAGCGGTACGCATTTCTTCAGCATCGTCAAAAACAAAACTCGAGGTAATGTACATCGGAGCGCTGTGCTCTAAAAATTCAGTTCGGCTAATCTGCGTTCTAATCGCGTCGGTTTCAAAATGCTTTGTACTCATGTGTTGATGTTAAAGACAATTGGGCTTGAAAACCCTGGTTTAAAATTCAGTGATTGGTATTTCTTATGTTTTATAAATGCATTGCTTGCTTTGTACTTTTATCCCTTTTCGGTAAGTTTGAGAATATCACCGAAGACACCTCTGGCGGTCACAGCTGCTCCTGCACCTGCACCTTGTATAACAATAGGGCGATCACCATAGGATTCGGTGTAAATTTCAAAAATAGAATCCGCTCCCTTGACTTGTCCTAACACACTATTGGCTGGTACAGAGACAAGTTTAACATCTAGTGTTCCTTTTTCCTTTTGCAAATCACCGTGAAGATCTCCCACATAACGCAGCACATGACCTTCCAATTGTTGCTCTTTAAGTGCTTGGTAGATAGGATTAAATTCTTCTAAATTTTCCAGGAAGGCTTCCACACTTTTATCCCTAAGATGTTCCGGGACGAGGTTTTCTATATTGACATCTTCAAATTCATTCTGAAGATCCAGCTCCCGGGCCAGAATTAATAATTTACGACCTACATCATTACCATAGAGGTCTTCTCTTGGATCAGGCTCCGTAAATCCTTTGGTAATAGTTTGTTGTAACACTTCACTAAAGGGTACTTGTTCGGCTGAAAATCGGTTGAACAAATAGCTTAAAGTCCCTGAGAATACACCTCTAATTCTGGTGATATTTTCTCCTGATAGGTGCAAAATGCGAATGGTATCAATTAAAGGTAATCCAGCTCCTACATTGGTCTCATACAAGTATTGCTTTTGGTTCTTTTCTAAAAGTGCTCGCAGGTTTTTGTAAAAATCGAAACTAAGGGTGTTAGCAATCTTATTTGAAGACACCAAATCGAACCCATTTTCAATTAGCAATTTGTAGTTTTCAACAAACTGTTCACTTGCGGTATTGTCAACTGCAATTAGGTTTTCTAAATGATGTGCCTTGGTGTAATTAATCAATGTTTCTATGGAAGAGACCGTTTCACTATTCTCAATAGCTAACTTCCAATTGACATCAATACCTTCGCTGTTCAATAATAGCTTTTTGGAATTCGCTACCGCAAAAATGTTGAGTTTTATTTTTTTGCGATCTTCTATATTTGACGCCGAATCAAGGATTTGATTTATTAAAGTTCCTCCAACTAAGCCGTGACCAAATACGGCAATGTTGATCTTTTTAGATATTTCAAAGACCTCACCATGAATTACATTCAAAGCCTTGTGAAGTTCCGATCTTTTCACAACCAAACTCACATTTTTACCAGTTACAGTGTTGTTGAACAATATCGGCACAACTTGGTTTTTGATAAGTGCATTATATGGTTTATGGAAACTACTCAGGTCAAGTCCAATGATAGAGATCACTGAAACATCATCTACCACCGCAATTTTATTTACATCTTTGGAATAGAAATCATATTCAAATTCTCGCTCCAGGGCAATTACCGCTTCTGTAGCATCCTTCGCATTTACTACAAGTCCAATTCCTCTTTCGGAGGATCCTTGAGAGATAATACTAACACTTATTTCTCGTTTGCCTAAGGCATTAAATATACGAGCATCCACCCCTGCTTTTCCCAAAAGCCCTCTTCCTTCTAGGTTCACCAGAGCCATATTCTCAAAAATGGAAAGTGATTTCATGCCCTGCTTCTTCGGTGTAGCAGTTATTAAGGTCCCACTACAATCTGGATTAAAAGTGTTAAGGATGCGAAGTGGTATGTTTTTCTCAATTAGCGGTATGATGGTTTTAGCATGTAGGATAGTTGCACCAAAATTAGCTAATTCATTTGCCTCGTTAAAAGACAGTTCTTCTATGCGTTGCGCCGTTGGGACTAAATCAGGATTGGCCGTGAATATACCATCCACATGGGTAAAATTTTGAAGCTCTCCAGCATCCAAGAAATTTGCCAATAGAGCGGCCGTATAATTACTCCCGTTTCTTCCCAGGGTGGTGGTTTCATTTTTTTCATTGGATCCGATAAACCCAGTGACTATATTTACCGTATTCCCATTATGAGTAGCAAAATGTTTAAGCACCCTTTCTTTAGACACTTTCTCCAATGGTTGGGCATTTCCAAATTTTTCATCTGTCACAATCAGTGCTCGTGAATCGGTAAAATTTGCTGGAATCCCCCTTTTATTAAGAATCTGAGTCACAAGTTTAGCAGCGATGAGTTCCCCTTGTGCTAGGATCTCATCCTTGATTTTTTGGCTATAATCACCCAATAGATGTACTCCCGAGAACAATTTTTCAAGTTTATCAAACTCACTCGATAGATCTACATATGGAAAATCTTGCAACTGATACTTCTTAAAAGCATCTAATAAATGTACATAATCCTGCTTGGATGCTGCAGTCTCCAAAATATTCTCAAGTTCATTGGTGGCGTTATTTCTAGCAGAAACAACTACGGCAATTCTTTCCTTGTTCTGAACACTTCTGCTTATGATCTCTACCACATTGGTAATCCCCTGGCCATTGGCTAGAGACTTGCCACCAAATTTTAATATTTTCATTTTATTTTTATTTAGAGAGGATTCAAAAACCCCTCCTATGAGTTTTTCTAATTGTTCAAATTCTATTAAAAAGGCATCATGTCCGTGTACAGACACTACCTCTCCATAGCGAACTCTATCACTTGAACGTGCTAGTTGCTTATAGGTTTCTCTATTTTCTTCTGCTGTAAAAAATAAATCCGAACTCACCCCAATAATGTGGACATTGGCCTCGATGGTTTCCAATACATTAAAATGTTCTGGTCGATCCCTTGTTACATCAATGGTTTTGAGCAACTGGTTCATTAGTTTGTAGGCTGAGAGCTGAAAGCGTTTTTGGAGTTTTTCACCATGATGCAAAAGCCAACTTTCTACGTTAAATACCTGTAATTCTTCGTTGGTACTTCTTTTAAAACGTTCTTTAAAAGAAGCTGGTGTACGGTAACATAGCATGGCATGCATTCTCGCATCATGGACTGGTTGTTTGGAATTGAGCAAAAATTGCTCTTGTATCTGACAGTTGGCGATGAGCCAATCTGTAGATTTCCAATCCGTTGCCACTGGAATGAGGTTTTGTGTGATTCTCGGTTGTAAAGCCGCCATCTCCCACGCGATCCCGCCTCCAAGTGACCCTCCTATAAGGGCGAATAATCTCTTTATTCCAAGATACTCCAACCCTCTCAAAAAGATGATAGCGATATCTCTTGCAACAAAATCTTTATAATTTTCGATAGTAGTTCCATCATATCCATTTCCAGGAATATTAAAGGACAAGACGGTATAGTTCCCTGTATCTATGGCTTTTCCTTCTCCGATAAGGTCCTTCCACCAGCCATCTTCCCCACTGACATTCGAATTTCCCGTAAGTGCATGATTAACCATCACAATTGGTGCACTGTGTAAGGGTTGACCAAATAATTGATAGGATAAGTTAATATCCTGGGTTACCCCACTAATGGTAGTGTAGGACTTTAATTTAATATGTAACAACTCTTCTTTCAACTTCTTAAAGTTTAAATGCTTTCTTATTGGTTTATATGACCCAGCAAATTACTGGTTTCGCCAGGGATGATACCGCTGTCGACAATTCAAAATGTTATCGAGAAGGTCTAAAAAATTCTAAGGAAGGATCTTATAGGGGTTATCTATCTGCAATTTTCACCGCAGTAGAATGTAGCACCTTCTTGTTGTGTGAATTGGAATTTCCATTCACTAAGGGTTGCTAAGGCATCACAAGGTCTATTCCTTCCGCCTTTCTTGATAACAATCACATTAAATTTTTGAACTTTAGTTCAATTTTTAGAAAACGCTTTTTAGTTCTCAAGGTATAAACTAGGTTACCATTGGTATTTTTTACGCCATTATAAGCACTTTATTTCTGTGCAAATTCCATTAATGAGAACGCTTCTTTAACTTGTTCTACATAATCTAACTTTTCCCAGGTAAATAACTCAACTTCGCGTTCCACTCTACCATTATAGGGAGATTCGAACACTTTGGTAATGGTTACTGGGTCTTTACCCATATGCCCATAGGCAGCGGTCTCCAGATATATCGGATTTCTGAGTTTAAGTCTTTCTTCAATGGCAAAAGGTCGCAAATCAAATAACTCCAGGACTTTTGCTGCGATTTCTCCGTCGGTCAAATCTACTTTAGAACTACCGTAGGTGTTTACAAAAACAGACGTAGGTTCCACTACCCCAATAGCGTAACTAACTTGGACTAAAATTTCGTCTGCTACTCCTGCCGCAACTAAATTTTTTGCAATGTGTCTCGAGGCATAAGCAGCACTTCTATCCACTTTACTTGGGTCTTTACCGCTAAATGCACCTCCCCCGTGCGCTCCTTTTCCACCATAGGTATCTACGATAATTTTTCTTCCAGTCAAACCTGTATCCCCATGTGGCCCACCAATAACAAATTTACCTGTTGGATTGATGTAGTATTTAATATCATCATTAAAGAGGAGTTGTATTGCCGGAGGCAACTGGGCAATAACTCTTGGAATTAAGATTTCCAACAAGTCCTTTTTAATAGTCGCTAGCATCACCTTGTCATCTTTATCAAAAGGATCGTGTTGTGTTGAGATGACAATCGTATCGATTCTCAAAGGAACATTATCATCTGAATATTCAATGGTGACCTGAGCTTTGGCGTCTGGTCTTAGGTAAGAAATCTGATCTGCTTCTCTGCGAAGCTGTGCCAAGGTATGCATTAATTTATGCGATATATCCAGGGCCAAAGGCATATAATTATCAGTTTCATTAGTGGCATATCCGAACATCATTCCTTGATCACCAGCACCCTGTTGTTCTTTAGTAGCTCGATCAACCCCTTGGTTTATGTCCTGAGATTGCTCATGGATCAAAGAGATCACCCCACAAGAATCACCGCTAAATTGGTAAGCACCTTTGGTGTACCCTATAGTGTTAATGACGTCTCTAGCAATGGATTGAACATCGAGATAGGTTCCACTTTTCACCTCTCCTGCCAAGACAACCTGTCCAGTGGTAACAAGGGTTTCACATGCAACCTTACTCTCTGGATCAAAAGCTAAGAAATGATCTAATAAAGCGTCGCTTACTTGGTCAGCAATTTTATCTGGATGTCCTTCACTTACGGACTCCGATGTAAATAAATATCCCATAATACTAAAAAATCTAAACTATTATTCTTTGGAAAGTATGCTGCCGAGAAAGCCTAAAGAAGTAAATTACTGCTTTAGCGCTTTTTTTACGAGGTGGCAATCAGTCAAATCTTTCCTCAAAATTCTGTGGACAAAGGTACACATTAGATTTAAATTGAAAAACCTTTCGATACTTTTTTCACCATTAGGCTTGGAAAAAAAAAGAAATGGGTAAATTTCTTAAATACAATGGTTAATTATAATGCTTTCTCCTTGGAGATTGCATCCCCTTTTCTTCTTTTGAAATCAACTGGGAAAACCCCTAAAAAAGCTTCCTCTAAATTAATTTTTATTACAAAGGCTATAACTTGTATATTTACCCCTGGATATTAGTTTCACTTAAACGATTTTGATATGCATGTTGCAATCGCTGGGAATATAGGCGCGGGAAAGACAACCCTCACTAGGCTGCTTGCCAAACACTTCAAATGGGAACCTCAATACGAAGATGTGGTGGACAACCCATATTTGGATGATTTTTATACCCAAATGGAGCGCTGGAGTTTTAACCTTCAGATCTATTTCTTAAACAGTCGATTTCGGCAAATTTTAGAGATTCGTAAAAGTGGAAAAAAAATAATCCAAGATCGAACCATATACGAGGACGCATATATCTTTGCACCCAACCTTCATTCAATGGGTCTAATGACCAATAGAGATTATGAAAACTACACCTCGCTTTTTGAGTTGATGGAAAGTTTGGTACAATCCCCTGACCTTATGATCTATTTACGAAGTTCAATTCCTAACCTGGTGAATCAAATCCACAAGAGAGGTCGCGAATATGAAAACTCTATTTCGATAGACTATTTAAGCAGGTTAAATGAACGCTATGAAGCATTTATACATACCTATGACCGTGGAAAAATGCTTATCGTAGATGTCGACAATTACAACTTTGTAGATAATCCAGAAGATCTTGGAGAGATCATAAATAAAATAGACGCTGAGATTAACGGTCTTTTTTAACAAGGCGTAAAAGAAGCTAAAAGTACGTCTTATTTCAACCTACTCTTAGCTTCCCAAAACTACCCCAAGTCGGTTGCTATCCTATCGGGAAACAACCAACAGTTTCTAGTTAAAGTTAACTATATATTTTTGGTTTACAAAAACTTAATTTCATAAATTGACTTTCCCTATCTACTCTCTGTGAGGCATTCCATTTGAAATTTTTAATCTCTTATTACAGTTGAACACTATAAACGCTAACTGATTTTTTCGTATTATTGTAGTAGAAACGCATCCCTTCAACCTGAATGTTGTCGGGCACACCACTCGGTAAATCACATAGGATAATGGTACAAACCGCTCAAATTATGAATTACCTAGGTTGGATCAATATAAACATGCCCTTGTCTAATTGTTCAATATTTTAATTATGAAATCATTTCACCTACTATTATGTGCTCTTCTAGTAATTAGCTGTCAAAAAAAAGAAGAGAAAAAGCCTCTTAATGCATTAGAAAAAGTTGCCTATGCTCATGGAATTGAGCATTGGAATAACGTAGAGGAAATCCAATTCACTTTTAACGTAGATCGCGATACTACACACTTCGAACGAAGTTGGGAATGGCGTCCCAAGAAAAATGAGGTAACGCTAATTAAAGATGGTAAGCGGCTGGATTTTAATCGCGATCGTATTTTAAGTGATCAAGAGTTAGCCGCAGACAAGAACTTTATAAATGATGTCTATTGGTTACTTGCTCCTTATAAACTCCTTTGGGATGATCATAAATCTTTCAAGGAACCTGTGATGGCTATAGCACCTCTTAGCCAGGACAGCCTACAAAAACTAACCATCGTATATGAAAATCAGGGTGGATATACCCCAGGAGATGCCTATGACTTCTATGTTGATAAGAACAACATGGTGAAGGAATGGGTTTATAGAGAAGGCAACTCTACTTCCAATTGTATGATCACTACTTGGGAAAACTATAAAGACTTCGAAGGTTTAAAAATAGCCACCATGCACCAGAATGATAATGGGGTGTTTAAACTGTATTTTACGGGTATTAAAGTCAATGTATCAGGGTAAGATTCCGCTCCAGTGAATTCATTTTTCCTGGGTTTGCCAAGTGTAAGATATCTAAGGTTTCTACGTCTAAAATAGTTAAATAAAAAAATCATGAAAACAGTTTTACACAAAGCAGATTCTAGAGGTCACGCAAATCATGGATGGTTAGATTCTCATCACACTTTTAGCTTTGCAAACTATTATGATCCCGATCGAATGAATTTTGGTGTCTTAAGAGTTCTTAATGATGATGTAATTGCAGGTGGAAGAGGTTTTGGAAAGCACCCTCATGAAAATATGGAGATCATTTCAATACCACTCTATGGAGATCTTGAGCATGAAGATAGCATGGGTAACAAAGAGGTTATCAAAGAAGGTGATATTCAATCCATGAGTGCAGGGACTGGTGTGTTTCACAGTGAATATAACAAAAATGAGGATAAAGAAGTTCACCTACTTCAAATCTGGATCCTTCCCAAGAAAAGAAATATTGATCCAACCTACAGTCAAATCAGTATGAAGTTGGAGGATCGAAAAAATAAACTTCAGCAAATTGTTTCTCCTAATAGAGAGGATGCGGGAGTTACTATCAATCAAGATGCTTGGTTTAACATCACAGAACTCGATAAGGGTAAGAGCATACAATATACACTACATGACCCAACCAATGGCGTCTATGCTTTTGTTATTGAAGGAGATGCAAGTGTAAACGAACAAGAACTCAACCGACGAGATGGTCTAGGGGTTTATCAGGTCGATACCATCGATGTTAAAGCTGACACCAATTCGAAAATATTAATTATGGAAGTTCCGATGCGTTTTTAATTTTTCGTTAATAGTGATAAGGGTTGTACTGCAATGGCAATTTTTTAATAAATAAGTGACCAAGCAGTACAACCCTTCGTCTATAAAACGCAATGACTTTAAATTCCAGCTTTCAAAATTTGACCGAATTCATATAAATCCTCAAAGGAATTATAAAAGGGAACAGGAGCCAAGCGAATCACATTGGGCTCTCGCCAATCCACAATGACTCCGTTTTCCATTAAATAATCAAATAATTCTCTTCCTTTACCATGTACAAATAAAGAGAGCTGACACCCACGATCTTTTGGGGTAATAATCTCTATGGCCTTTTTCTGATTACTCTTTATATTTATGTCATCCAATATGAATTCTAGGTATGCTGTTAGTGTTTTGCTTTTAGTATGTAAGGCTTGCATACCTACCTTTTCGAACATTTCTAAGGAAGCTAAATACGGTGCCATGGTCATCACAGCAGAATTACTAATCTGCCATGCATCTGCATTTTCCATCGGCTCAAATTCTGGCTTCATCTGAAACCGCGTTTCTTTTTTAGTACCCCACCAGCCTTCGAAACGTGGAATATCTTTACGATTGTGATACTTTTCATTAATGAACACTCCAGAGGCATTCCCAGGGCCACTATTCATATATTTATAGCTGCACCACGCCGCAAAATCTACTTCCCAGTTATGCAGCTCAAGAGGGATGTTACCAGCGGCATGAGCAAGATCCCAGCCAACCATAGCACCTGTTTGTTTTGCTGCCTGTGTAATTGTTTTTATATCGAATACCTGACCGTTATAATAATTAACACCTCCGATAAGCACCAGGGCCAATTCATCCTTGTGTAACTTGATCTTTTCTATAATATCAGAAGTTCTCCAGTGGTTTTCTCCTGGCCGTTTTTTTAATTCAATAAGGGCATCGTTAGGATCAAGTCCATGTGTTCGAAGTTGACTCAAAAACATATACTGATCCGACGGAAAAGCTTTTTCTTCACATAAGATTTTATAACGGTTTTTTGTGGGATTGTAAAAGCTTACCATCAGTAAATGAAGGTTGACCGTTAAGGTATTCATGACAGTAACCTCACTGGGTTTTGCACCGACCACTTTAGCTAAAGGCGCTGCTAAACGTTGGTGATAATCCCACCACGGTTTTTCTGCATAGAAATGACCTTCTACCGCTAAAGTTCCCCAGTCATTTAATATCTCATCGAGAAAACCACGGGTTCTTTTTGGCTGAAGCCCTAAGGAATTCCCTGTAAAATACAACACGTCTTTATTATTGAACTGTGGAAATATAAACTGCTTTTTATAGGAACGTAAAACATCCTTGGTATCGAGCATTTGGGCAAATTCTCTTGTATTTTTAAATTCCATATTCTCTAATTGGTTTAAACTCTTCTGATGAACTATTGGTTGCTTTTAGAACCAAAGCTCCATTCTTACCAACTGGCTTCTACTGCTTGCGATTCTAGTATAGAAATGTAATTATTATGACCTTCACAAAGGTATCATAAAAAGTTTAGTATTCTTTTTTTGCCTCGAAGTATTTCCATCTAAAGGGGTTGTAGAAACTATCCATTTCGAAGTAAACTCTCCTTAACCATCAACTTCAGTCCACTTATAAATTGTATCTTTATCTCAAACAACATCAATTATTTTGAAAACATCTTTTCTATTTTTTATTTTCTGCCTAGTCATTAGTCATATGTCATGCCTAGCACAAGAAAACTACTCTATTGAGGTCTTAACAGGTAAAACTTCCCTAGCCCTATTTGGTGATGGAATTGGTTTACAAAAACAAGCCTACGATGCCTTTATAAAAATGAAAGCTGAGGCCGAAAAACAAGGGATTGAAATTCAAGTAGTCTCAGGACATCGCGATTTTTCTAGGCAAAAATCCATATGGAATCGAAAATACAAGGCTTATACTGCTCAAGGAATGAGTCCCGTGGAAGCTATGGACAAAATCATTGAGTATTCTACCTACCCTGGAACCTCTAGACACCACTGGGGAACTGATATCGATATTATCGATGCTGCAGCAACTTATAGTGGTAATGTGTTGGTTCCCGAAAAATATGAAGGAGATGGCCCGTTTTGCAAACTCAAAGAATGGATGGATGAAAACGCTCAGAAGTTTGGGTTCTATCTAGTTTACACTGACAACCCAGATCGAAAAGGTTTTTATTACGAACCATGGCATTATAGTTATAAACCTATCTCCAAACCCATGTTAGAGGCTTATCGAAAATTAGATATTGCCCATATCATTAAATCGGAAGACCTTCTTGGAAAAAACCATATGACGACTGAATTTATCAATACTTATATTGAAGAAAATGTGTTAGGGATCAACCCTGACTTAAAATAAAGATACTTGCTAATAGAAGGCCGTATTAATTTTCGTTGTTCATTTTTAGTAACTCCTCTAAGTAATGCCTATTACTGGAGAGCCTAGGAATTTTATGTTGTCCTCCTAGCTTATCGTATTTCTTTAACCAGTCATAAAACAAATCTTTTCTGCCTACGTGTAGGATTGGTGGATTCAAAGTCATATTGTTATAGCGCTTGGCCTCGTAATCCGAATTCACTGCCTGTAGCGCAAGATCCATTTCCTTGCGGAAGTTATCCAAGGACTCCGGCATTTTTCTAAATTCGATGATCCACTCATGACCTCCTTTGTCCTTTCCTTCCATAAATACTGGCCCAGCTGTATAATCAACAATCTCGGCTCCTGTTGCCTTACAAGTTCTTTTTAAAGCTTCTTCGGCATTCTCAATAATTAATTCTTCACCGAAAACATTGATATGGTGTTTTGTTCGTCCAGTGACTTTTATTCTGTAAGGATCCTTGGAGGTAAATCTGACAGTGTCCCCAATAAGATAACGCCATAATCCAGCATTGGTCGTAATTACGATGGCATAATTGGTATCTAAAGTCACCTCCCATATGGGCAATACTTTTTCATTTGGAGTACCATAGGTGTCCATAGGAATGAACTCAAAGAAAATTCCATAATCCAACATCAGTAACAACTCATCCGAATCGTTTCTATCTTGAATTGCAAAGAAACCTTCAGATGCATTGTATATTTCGTAATACCGGAAACTTTGACGCGGTAATATACGCTGGTATTGTTCTTTATAAGGATGAAAACTCACCCCTCCGTGAAAGTAAACTTCAAGGTTTTCCCAGATCTCAAATAAATTAGACTTCCCTGTATCTTCTAAGACTTTGTTTAAAAGCACAAGCATCCAGGAAGGAACACCAGCCAAACTGGTGACATTTTCCCCTACGGTTTCTTGAACTATAGCGGAAAGCTTGTTCTCCCACTCACTCATCAAAGAAACCTTATTACTGGGAGTACTACTCATTTCCGCCCAAAACGGCATATTATCAATGATAATGGCCGATAAATCACCAAAAAAAGTTTGGTTGCTTTGATAAAGCTCCTTACTTCCTCCCAAACGTAAACTCTTCCCATCAAAAAGTTTAGATTCCTCATTATTATTAAAATAAAGGGATAACATGTCTTTACCGGCCTTAAAGTGACAATCCTCAAGGGACTCTGTACTTACTGGTATAAACTTACTCTTCGCGTTGGTGGTTCCGCTACTTTTAGCAAACCATTTAATAGGTGTGGGCCAAAAGATATTCGACTCCCCTTTTCTGGAACGCTCAATCATAGGCTCAATATCTTCATAGCGAACAATGGGCACACGTTCGGTGAAGGTTTTATAGGAGCTGATTTCCGAGAATCCGTATTGTTTTCCAAGCTCTGTATCGCTGGATCTACTCAGTAAATGGTTCAGCACTTCAGTCTGCACCTCAGCAGGATATTTTAAGAACAATTCCATCTGATGGAACCGCTTCTTTAGAAACCAGGAAGCAATAGAGTTAATTAGTGGAAATGACATATTTTGATTTATATTTGCTAAAAATAGCAAAAACTTTTATGATGTTCGAAGGTGTACTGACCAAAATGCGCACAGAAAATACCAAACCCGTTAGTTACTACTTAGTTTTGGACACCAACTATATTCATTTCAATCAACTGCTCAATAAAACCATCCGCATAAAATTTTTGAGATTTGCGTGCTTGAGTTGCCATAACGATAAGCCTATTTACAGACAAGGGTTTTGCAGAAGTTGCTTTTTTGAAACTCCTAAAGCCGCAGACTGGATCATACGCCCTGAATTAAGTCAAGCACATTTAGAAATAGAGGACCGGGATTTAGCTTATGAAAAAGAAATGCAATTACAGCCACATATCGTATATCTAGCAAATTCCAGTAGCATCAAAGTCGGTGTAACTCGAAAAAATCAAATCCCTACGCGATGGATCGACCAGGGTGCTCATGAAGCATTAGAAATTCTTGAAACACCTAATAGATATCTCGCTGGTATTGCAGAGGTTGCGTTAAAGGAACATGTATCGGATAAAACCAACTGGCGAAAAATGCTTCAAAACGACATCAAAGATGAGGATCTAAAGGCTTATGGGGCTGCATTAAAGAACTATTTGCCAGAGGAAGTAAAACCCTATTTTATAGAAGATAATTCAGAGACCAATATTGAGTTTCCAGTAGAGGCCTACCCCGTGAAACCTAAAAGCTTAAACCTTCTTAAAACACCAGAATATCAAGGCGTCTTAAAGGGAATTAAGGGACAATACTTAATCTTCGAAGACCAAACCGTATTTAACGTCAGATCTAATGAAGGTTTGGTGGTGGCCATTGATGTGATTGTAAATAAAGACTAGAAAATAGTTAAATAAAAAAGCTAGATGATTATTCCTCTAGCTTTCTTTGGTATTCTTGCTTGTAAATTGCTTTAGCAATCTGCACTCTACGCTCTTGTGACTTCTTAGTAAATTGTTGATTGTCACGTAGATTTCTAAGCTGTTGTGTTTTACGGTATTTTTGTTTGTAACGTTTCAAGGCACGATCAATATTTTCGCCTTCTTTAATGGGTATTATCAGCATATTATATATTTGAGATTAAAAAAACCATCTATTTTGTAGATGGTTTTCATTTTTTTGTCTTAGTCTATTACTTCAACGTTTACAGCGTTCATTCCTTTTCTACCTCTTTCGGTATCAAATTTAACGCGGTCGTTTTCGTTGATGTTATCTATCAAACCAGTTTCATGTACAAAGATATCTTCTTTAGTGTCTTCTGTGGTGATAAATCCAAACCCTTTTGTTCTGTTGAAGAACTTAACTGTTCCTTCTTTCATATTAAAATATTTAAAAAATGTATAAAACTCGATACCCATTAAACAACTATCAAAAGAGAAGTTGTCTAAGATATCTATGGAATAAAGTCAAAAAAGATGAACTGAAAAATATCGGATGGATAAATAACACCAAATTTTATTAGGCTTCATAACACTGCTGCAAAGTAACGTCTTTATTTTAAAACTAACTATTTATTTTCCGATTATTTTAAATTCACAGAAGTACTCTGCCTGGTTTTACTACTTTTCGTGGGCTTTAGTATACTAAGATAATGTGAAGATTGAACTTTCAAAGATTAAAATCCCTAAAAGATTTAGGCAAAAGTTGTATTTTTGAGTTGAAAGTTAAAAATTTTAAAAAACAATACTGCAACCCTTTATGAAAACAGAAGAATTTTTTGAAGCCATTCGAACTGGAGACGTCGCTAGGGTTTCTGCATTTTTACATGAAATTCCAACACTTACCAACCTTAAAGATGCTAGAGGATCAACCCCTTTACTTCTAGCAACTTATTACGGACACAAGGAGGTTACACAAACCATATTAAGCTTTGAACCAGATGTCAATATAAAGGATGCCTCGGGCAATACTGCTCTGATGGGAGTGTGCTTTAAAGGGTATACAGATATTGCAAAATTATTGATCGAACATGGCGCGGATGTCAACTTAGCCAACGGAAATAAAGGTACCGCCTTGATTTATGCAGCAACCTTTGGAAAGACAGCTATCGTAGAATTACTACTTTCAAATAATGCCGATCCATCATTAAAAGATGCCAATGGATTAACAGCCTTAGATCATGCTAGAATGCAAAACCTTACGGAGGTAATTAACATATTAGATAATCACAACTAACCCACATTTTATTGGCGGCTTACTCTTCCGCTATTTGTTTAAGCTTCACTTGATCGATGATACCCACATTCTTCCCTGTCAATTGAATGAGTCCTTCCTTGGAGAAATTGGCGAACATTCGAATCATGGACTCAGTGGCAGTTCCGACAAGATTCGCATACTCTTCCCTGGAGAGCTTTAAACGAAGATTTTTATCCTTATCCTCACCAAACTCCTCTTGTAATTCTAATAAAATGGTGGCAAATCGAGCACGCACCGTTTTATGGGCCATTCGCACAATTTGATGATTGGCTAACTTTAGATCGTAACAGATATCATTGATAATCTCATTGGAAAAATTGGAATTCTGTTTAAAGACTGTTAGAATATCGGTCTTAGGTATAAAACACACCTGCATATCTTCTACCGCGATGGCGCTTAAACTAACCGCATCATCGCTAACAATACTACGCTGACCTAGAAGATCGCCTCTTCTTATAAATCGAACGATTTGATTTCTGCCATTGGAAGATAATTTAACTAATTTACAAACTCCAGACTTAACACAATAGACTCCTTTTAGGTGATCACCTTCATTAAAGATATAGGAACCTTTCTTAATTGTTTGCCCCGTTTTGCACTCGGACATATACATTAGTTCCGATTTATCAAGGGTTTTTAAAGCGCTAAATTTCCGCACAATACACTGACTACATTTACTCATATCCAACTCTTGCATAGGGCTCCATTTTTATGACAAATATCATAAATTTTCCGCACTTCTTTACTGAAATTTGCACATCTTTCATGGGAAATTATGGGTAAATCTTGTTTTCATTGTGGTATTGAGTTCGAGAACGAACCTTTTGTAGTGGACCAAAAGGATTTTTGTTGTAATGGATGTAAAACGGTCTATGAAATCCTGAGTGAGCACGATTTACATTCCTACTACGATATGGAGAAAAATCCAGGGATCTCACCTGCACAATTTACAGGCAAATATGACTATCTTGATAACAAAGATATTTCGGATCAGCTACTCGAATTCAATGAAAATGGCATTCAGATTGTCAATTTATTTATTCCAAACATACACTGTAGTTCATGCATTTGGGTTTTAGAACAAGCCAATAAACTCAACCCCCATATAAAAGATGCTCAAGTAACCTTTCCTAAGAAAACGGTTCGCTTGGTGTACAATTCCAATTCCCTGTCGTTAAAGCAGCTTGTGATACTATTGGCCTCTATCGGTTATCCGGCCAAAATTAACCTAGAGAACAAGCATACCGAAAAACAAGTAACCGATCGTAGCTTACTCTACAAAATTGGGGTCGCAGGATTTTCGTTCGGAAATGTCATGCTACTGTCTTTCCCAGAATATTTTGAGGTAAATGAGTTTTGGTTAGATCAATACAAACCGCTGTTTCGATGGCTGATGTTTGCCTTCTCCTTACCCGTTGTTTTTTATGCGGCATCGGATTATTTTATTTCAGCCTACAAAAGTTTAAAAAAAGGCATTTTAAATATAGACCTTCCGATTGCTCTTGGGGTTTTTGTATTATTTACCAGAAGCACCTATGAAATTATAGCGCAAACGGGACAAGGGTTCTTTGACAGTCTTACGGGCTTACTGTTCTTTCTTTTAGTGGGGCGTTATTTTCAACAAAAAACATACGCCTTTTTATCCTTCGAGCGCAGTTATAAAAGTTATTTCCCTATTGGAGTCACCCTTATAAAGGATGGAAAGGAAGAGAATATACAGGTTAAAGAGGTGAAAAAAGGAGATCGTATACTCATTAGAAATGAAGAAATTATCCCAGTAGATTGCATTCTTTTAAAAGGGAACGCTGAGATTGATTACAGTTTTGTCACTGGTGAGTCTAACCCTATTCACAAAAGTCTTGGTGAGAAAATATATGCTGGGGGAAAACAAAAAGATCAGCCCATTGAGATCCAAGCTCTGCGAAGTGTTTCTCAAAGTTACTTAACACAACTTTGGAGCAAAGACACCATGAAGCACCAAGAGAAATCCCAGGATTTTGCACTGACCAATAAAATCAGTAAGTATTTTACATTAGTAATCCTTGTGGTAGCCTTCTCGACCCTAGGCTTTTGGCTATGGTGGGATGCAGGGTATGCCGCCTATGTTTTTTCTGCCGTATTAATAATTGCATGTCCATGTGCACTAGCTCTTGCGGAGCCTTTCACCTATGGCAACCTTCTGCGTATTTATGGCAAGAGGGGTTTTTATCTAAAGAACGGACAAGTGATAAACCGAATGGCTGAGATCAGCAGTATTATCTTCGATAAAACAGGAACCATTACCGCTAATGATCAAAGTAAAATCCAATATCATGGAATGGCGCTAAATGCGCATGAAGAGGCCTTATTAAAAAGCACCCTGCGCGGATCAAATCACCCTTTGAGCAGGCAACTCTACCACATGCTACGTTCTCAAAACATCCTTACCATGGATGACTTCAAGGAAACAGCTGGCAAGGGAATAGAAGCCACTTTTGAAACGGATACTGTAAAAATTGGTTCAGCCTCATTTTTAAATCACAAAGCATCCTCAGGTATTGAAAACACCGCTGTACACATAAGTACTAACAGTAATTATAAAGGAAAGTTTGTGGTGCAAAATAAATATAGGGAAGGTGTTTTTGAATTATTTAAAAACCTTAGCAAGCACTATGAAATAGCCATCCTTTCCGGAGATAATGCCCAAGAAGCGGAGCATCTAACAAAGCGTTCTCCTGGGGGAACAAAAATGTTCTTCAATCAAAAACCAGAGGATAAATACAACTACATCAATGATCATCAAAGAGAGGGTACAAAAATGCTCATGGTCGGGGATGGTTTAAATGATGCGGGAGCGCTTAAAGAGAGTCATGTAGGTATTGCAGTTTCGGAGAATGTGAATGTTTTTTCGCCTGCCTGTGATGCTATCTTGGATGCTTCCAAACTTAAAAACCTTGATAAATACCTTCATCTGAGTAAAAAAGGAGTTCGAATAATTCACCTGAGTTTTGTGATTTCCTTTCTGTATAATGTGATTGGATTATCCTTTGCCGTCACGGGAAATTTATCCCCTGTGGTAGCGGCTATTTTAATGCCATTGAGTTCCATTAGTATTGTTGCATTCACGACCCTTAGCACCTATTTGGTCAGCCGTAAATTAACATGACATTTATCATAATTTAAATGATTTGGTCATCCTAATTTTGCAACGTAAAGAAAGCTATTGCTATGAGTGTAATTTACATCCTGATATCCCTTAGTATCATTATTGCAGTTGTCTTTTTCACTGCTTTTATCATTGCGGTGAAAAATGGCCAATTTGACGATAGTCACACCCCCGCTATTCGAATTCTATTTGATAGCGAATCCAAGCAAAAACAAACAAATAAACACAATAAATTACTGAATAAATAAGAGTCTTGAACTATGGAAATAGAACAGTTTTACTATGACAATAAAATTGTCAAAAAATTCCTTTATGCGACCATGTTTTGGGGTCTCATTGGAATGGGTGTTGGTTTGCTCCTGGCCTTTCTATTTGTTTTCCCACATCTGACCGATGGGATCTCGTGGTTGAGTTTTGGAAGACTTCGTCCATTGCATACCAACGCGGTGATTTTTGCCTTTGTTGGTAATGCTATTTTTGCAGGGGTATATCATTCACTGCAGCGGTTGTTAAAGACCCGAATGGCGAGTGACTTTTTAAGTAACTTCAATTTCTGGGGTTGGCAGCTCGTTATTCTATCCGCTGCGATCACCTTACCTCTTGGGTATACATCATCCAAAGAATACGCCGAGTTGGAATGGCCAATTGATATCCTTTTAGCCCTAGCATGGCTTGCTTTTGGAGCCAATATGATTTGGACTATTTTAAGGCGAAGAACACGCCACCTCTATGTGGCAATTTGGTTCTATTTGGGGACCTTTGTGACTGTAACTGTACTACACATCTTTAACAATATAGAACTTCCTGTAAGTTTTATGAAGAGTTATTCGGTATATGCTGGAGTTCAAGATGCACTGGTTCAGTGGTGGTATGGGCATAATGCTGTGGCATTCTTTCTAACCACACCCTTTTTAGGTCTGATGTATTATTATGTCCCAAAGGCGGCCAATAGACCCGTGTATTCCTATCGTTTATCCATTGTTCACTTCTGGTCTCTGATCTTTATTTATATCTGGGCTGGACCACATCACTTATTGTATACTGCCTTACCTGAATGGGCACAAAACCTTGGGGTAGCCTTTTCAGTGATGTTACTTGCGCCTTCATGGGGAGGAATGATCAACGGATTATTAACCCTTAGAGGAGCCTGGGATAAAGTACGGGTTGATCCGGTATTAAAATTCTTTGTCGTTGCGATCACCGGTTATGGGATGGCTACATTTGAAGGACCACTTTTGTCCTTAAAAACGGTCAATGCCATTGGACATTACACTGATTGGATTATCGCACACGTTCACGTAGGGGCCCTAGCATGGAACGGTTTTTTAACCTTTGGTATGATCTACTATCTAGTGCCTCGATTATTTAAAACAAAACTATATTCTATCAAGTTGGCCAACACCCATTTCTGGCTAGGAACTCTTGGTATTATCCTATATGCCATCCCTTTATATGTGGCAGGTTTTACACAGGCATCTATGTGGAACCAATTCAATCCTGATGGAACTTTAGTTTATGGAAACTTCCTTGAAACCGTTACCCAGATCATCCCTATGTATGCGATGAGAGCTGCTGGAGGAACCCTTTACTTACTTGGTGCGGTTATCGGAATTTACAATGCTATTATCACCATCCGTAAAGGTGTGAAATTAGAAGATGAATTAGCTACTGCTCCTCCACTTGTAAGGGTATCAAGGCGGAAACTCGCTGGGGAGACCTTCCACGGTTGGCTAGAGAGAAAACCTGTACAGTTAACCATTTTGGCTACCATTGCAATTTTAATAGGTGGAATTGTTCAGATCGTGCCAACTCTTATGGTCAAATCAAACATTCCTACCATAGCCAGTGTAAATCCATACACGCCCCTAGAACTTGAAGGACGCGATATTTATATACGAGAGGGTTGTGTGTCTTGTCACTCTCAAATGATACGCCCTTTTAGAAGTGAGGTGGAGCGCTATGGCGAGTATTCTAAAGCTGGAGAATATGTCTATGATCACCCATTTTTATGGGGAAGTAAGCGAACTGGACCTGATTTACATCGTATCGGTGGTAAATACAGTGACTCTTGGCATTTCAATCATATGTACGACCCGCAAAGCACCTCTCCAGGAAGCATCATGCCTGCATACCAATGGCTGATTACCGATGAGCTTGATCGCTCCCACACACAGGACAAAATGAAAGTCATGGTAAAACTAGGGGTCCCTTATACCGAGCAAGAGATCGCTAATGCCCAGGAGGATATGGACGCCCAAGCATCGAAAATAGAAGAGAATTTATATCAAGATCCTAGCTTTAAAGAATCCTATGAGGCCGATAAAAGAGCAGCTGCGGTACGTGGTGAGGATTTTGTTGAAATGAGAAACCGTGAAATCGTTGCCCTAATAGCCTATCTACAACGATTAGGTACTGATATAAGCATCGATTTTGAACAAGATAGTCAACAGCCTAAAAAGCAATCATTATGATGAAGTTTGTCAAAAATTATATGGATTCCATTGATGGGGTTGCCATATATCCGATCATCTCACTACTAGTGTTCTTTATATTTTTTGTTCTTCTTTTTTGGTGGGTTGCCACTGCTAAAAAGGATTACTTACAAAAAATGAGTCATTTACCCTTGGATATCAACGATAAAACTGACAAAAAATGAGAACATTTACATCCTATCTTAGAGTATTACTTATCCTAACAGTCGTTTTTATATTGGCAGAATACTTTATTGATTCAGGGGATATTCCAGCCTTTATAAAGTACCCAGAAGTCGCACTATTCTTAGGGCTTTTTGTGGTGCTCCTCATTGGCTTAGAGATCATGATAGCCGCAATGAACTCAATTACCCAAGCAATTTCTCCACAAAAAGACCTAGCGCAAGAAAAGGAGCATGAATTTGCGTGGTTTAAGAAGATTGTGGATAAACTCATGGATTCAACACCTTTAGAAAAGGAAGCAGAAGTCATCATGGATCACAATTACGACGGCATACAGGAGTTGGATAACACCTTACCTCCATGGTGGAAATATGGCTTTTACGCCTCCATAGTATTTGCGATCATTTATTTGGTTCGTTTTGAAATCCTAGGAGCCGATAATCAATATGTGGAACTTGAAAAAGAAGTTGCCGCGGCCACCATAGCCATTGAGGAATATAAGAAAACCGCTAAGGATCTTATCGATGCTGATAATGTCGTTTTATTAACAGAGGCATCCGATTTAAAAGCTGGCGAAGGTATTTATAACACACTCTGTGTCGCATGTCACCGTATGGATGGTGGCGGTGGTATTGGCCCAAACCTAACCGATGAGTATTGGATTCTAGGGGGCGGTATTAAGAACATCTTTAATACCATTTCTGAAGGAGGTCGTAGTGGAAAAGGGATGGTCTCTTGGAAACAATCCCTAAAACCTTCAGAAATTCAACAAGTAGCAAGTTATGTAATGAGTCTTTCAGCGAACAATCCTGTGGATGGTAAAGACCCAGAAGGAGAAATTTGGAATGATGATAGCGCAGCTATAGAATAATTCATTAATGAGATGAGCACAGAAAAAGAAAGTTTTAGGGACACCATAGGAACCATCAATGAAGAAGGGAAAAGAGCTTGGGTTTATCCTAAAAAACCTTCTGGAAAATTTTATACCTACCGAAAATATGTCAGTTATGCACTGTTGCTATTCCTAATTACCGCTCCCTTTGTAAAGATCAACGGCGATCAATTCTTGTTATTTAATATCGTAGAGCGTCGGTTTAATATTTTTGGTTTTCCTTTCTGGCCTCAGGATTTTTATCTATTTGTATTATCGATGGTCATAGGGGTAGTCTTTATTGGATTTTTCACAGCCGCATTTGGGAGGATCTTTTGTGGATGGATATGTCCTCAAACGATCTTTATGGAAATGGTCTTTAGAAGGATCGAGTACTGGATTGAGGGGGATCGGGGAGCCCAAATAAGGTTGAGCAGACAAAAATGGGATGCTGAAAAGATCCGTAAAAGAGTCCTGAAATGGATCATCTTCTTTATTATTTCCTTCCTCATTGCCAATGTATTTTTGGCTTACTTAATCTCAAGCGATACACTGATTCAATATGTACAAAGTAATCCTTTAAACCACCTTTCCACTTTTATCTCGCTGCTGATTTTTACCGCGGTGTTCTATTTTGTTTTTGCTTGGTTTCGTGAACAGGTATGTATCATTGCGTGCCCATATGGTCGTTTACAGGGTGTTTTACTAGACACCAAATCAATCGTTGTGGCCTATGATCACAAGCGTGGGGAACGTGAAAACGGTCGAAAAAAATACAAAAAAAATGAAGATCGTGGTGCTTTAGGATATGGGGATTGTATTGACTGTATGCAATGCGTCAATGTTTGCCCTACTGGAATTGATATTCGAAACGGAACACAATTAGAATGCGTGAATTGTACGGCTTGCATCGATGCCTGTGATGATATCATGGACAAGGTCAATTATCCAAGAGGGCTTATTCGCTATGCAAGTGAGGAGAACATTGAGAAAAAAATGCCTTTTAAATTCACGCCAAGACTTAAAGGATACTCCGCTGTATTGATCATTTTAACCGGTTTATTAATCGGTATGCTATTTTTAAGAAATGATGTGGAAGCTTCCATTTTGAGACTTCCAGGTCAGTTGTATCAAGAAAAAGGAGAATTTACCATCAGTAATGTGTACACTTATAAGGTAATTAACAAAACAGTGAATGCCATTGACAGCGTTCGCTTTGAACTGATTGAACCTAAAGGAAAGATCTCCACTGTCGGCAACAGCAGTTTTAAAATCGATAAAGAAGGACTTGCTGAAGGCACTCTCTTTATTGAGATCGACAAAGCCTTGCTGGATTATGATAAGAATAAGGTAAAAATAGGAGTCTATAATGGTGATGCTTTAATTGAAACAACCACCACCACCTTCTTAGGGCCTAGAAGTTTTAGTAATTAAAAAATAACCGTATGAAATTCAACTGGGGGACAGGAATCGTTATAGCCTTTGTCATGTTTATAAGCTTTATAGGCTTCTTAGTTATTAAAATGAACACCAATGAGATTTACCAACATGACTTGGTAACCGAAGATTATTACAAAAAAGAACTTGAGTTACAACAGAAAATTGACAATGCTGCAGCAGCAGCTGCGATGGACTACAGTATTAAGGTAAAACAGCTTTCTGAAGGGCTATTGATTCGTTTTCCTGATAATTTACATGATGAACAGATCAAAGGCTCTGTGTATATGTACAATCCTTCAAATAAAAAACTGGACTTTACCACAGCCATAAATCTTGAGCAATCACAAATGCTCATACCCTCTAAGTACCTTGTGGAAGGGCGTTGGGATGTAGAGATAAACTGGCAGGCGAACCAGCAACCATATTATTTCAAAACAAAATTGATGTTACAGTGATATTTTCTGGTCTGCTATTGGGGTTATTAGGAAGTCTGCACTGCGTAGGGATGTGCGGTCCAATTGCATTTTTGCTACCATTGGATCATCAAAGTCCCGCCAAAAAGCTAGCTCAGATTTTCCTGTATCACTTTGGACGCTTGTTAACCTATGGAGCCCTCGGTGTCTTATTCGGATGGTTCGGGAAAGGGCTTTTTGTAGCGGATATGCAACAGCGCTTATCGATTGCTATTGGTATTTTGATGATTTTAGCAGTGCTTATTCCCATGAAATTTCTTCAAAAAAGCAAGATATCACAATGGAGTTTCTCATGGATGTCTAGAGCCAAAACGGCTCTTGGAAAACAATTAAAGAAAAATAGGACCTCAGCCCTATTTTCCATCGGCCTTTTAAACGGTCTTCTACCTTGTGGTATGGTATATATGGGACTCTTCGGAGCTTTGGCATTTGCCAGTCCCCTGCAGAGTGGCTTGTATATGCTTCTTTTCGGTGTGGGTACGATACCTCTAATGACCACAGCGGCCTACTTAGGTAATTTCCTATCGGTTTCCATGAGGCAAAAAATAACCAAAGCTATACCAGTGGCTGTAGTTGTTATCGGACTATTATTTGTTATGCGTGGTATGGGTCTTGGAATACCTTATATATCACCTTCGAATCTACAACTCTTTATCAAAGCTGATCCAAACTGCATCGTACCATAACCAATGTTCTTTAGCGCCTTTTATACCGTCAAGGAAAACAACTGTGTTTCAGGTTTATTTTTGCGAAGGTACACATCAAATGCCATACAGATATTACGGATAAACGCTCTGCCCAGATCAGTCACTTGTATCCCTTGGTTTATAAAATGAAGCAGTCCGTCATTTTCTAATTCCTGCAAGGAGTCTATAACTTCGTCTAACTCCGCAAACTTCATGGCATTATCCTGCCAGCTAGTTTGAAATTGACACATTAGATTTAGAATATGCTTTCTAAGAACCAAATCGTGATTGGATAATACATGACCTTTAAAAACTGGTATTTCTCCTTGATTAACTAAATCTTTATAAGTATTGATGTCTTTTTCGTTTTGAGCAAACGCCGACCAACTATCGCTAATACTTGAAACCCCTAAACCAATCATTAAACTGGTGTTTTGCATGGTGTATCCCATAAAATTTCTATGCAAACTTCCCTGTTTCATAGCGATGTACATAGAATCGGTTTTAAGGGCAAAGTGGTCCATTCCAATTTCCTCATACCCAGCATCGGCCAATAGTTTTTTCCCTAATTCGTAGAGTTCTCGTTTCTCATCTCCATTTGGAATGTCTTTTTCATCAAAACCTCTTTGACCATTTCCTTTAATCCAAGGAACATGTGCGTAACTATAAAAAGCAATCCTATCAGGCAATAGTTTAGCAGTCTTTACGATGTTATCTAAAATATGTTCTTTTCGTTGGAAAGGAAGTCCAAAAATAAGATCATGACTTACCGAGGTATAGCCTATTTCTCTGGATTGTTCGGTGACCCTTTCCACGTTTTCAAAGGGCTGTATTCTATTGATCGCCTTTTGAACGCGCGGATTGTAATCTTGAACCCCATAACTCACTCGTCTGAAGCCAAGGTCAAATAATACCTGGAGGTGGTCCCTTTTTGTATTGTTAGGGTGTCCTTCGAAACTGAATTCCACATCTTGTCCACGCTTGGCTATTTTAAAAATTCCATCAATGAGCTCCTTTAGGTTTTCAGGGGAAAAGAAGGTAGGCGTGCCTCCTCCTAGGTGAATTTCCTTTACAACAGGAGTGTCCTTAAAAAGGTTAACATACAACTGCCATTCTTTTAGCAAAGATTCGATATAGGGTGTTTCCACTTCATGCCTTTTGGTGATGCGTTTATGACATCCACAAAACGTACAGAGGCTCTCACAAAATGGCAAATGGATATATAGACTTAGTTCCTTTTGATTTTCATCAAAAGCGCATTTAACAGATGTTTTCCACTTTTTCGAATCGAAGGTTGTTGAATCCCAATAGGGAACCGTCGGATAGCTTGTGTAGCGCGGTCCTGGAACGTTGTACTTTTGAATTAGACTTCCACTCATTTTCCTAGCATTTTAATCCTATAAAATTAGCAAATTCCAGTGGAGCAAAAAATGACAATTATCAGGTAATCAACAAAAAGGGCCGTTCCTTAGAACGACCCCTTTAACAATCTAAACTCAAACTTTCGCTTTATTTTGCCCACCACAATTTGGTACCTTGTGTATCTGGACCCTGTTGACCTACGGCCTGGGCGTAATTCGGATTCGCTTGGGCCCCGGATCCATAACGAAGTCGTTGTGGGTAATCCCCATTAAGAGTACCAAGTCCAAAGATTACAGGATTTGAAACCCCTGCAGCCAAACCAGAAGGATATCCAGTATCCCGTACGATAGCCCAGGCTTCAAAACCATCAGTGTAGCTTGCCAGCCAGCGTTGTAAGGCGATTTTTTCTAATTTTTCCTCCATTGTACCCACGGAAATATCTGCCAGGGCACTGGTTGAAATGTAGTTATTCGCATCCCCTTCTGAGATATCCCATAGTTTCATAGCCTCTATAATTCCTTTTTCCATAAGATCTTGTGCGTCTCCTGATGTAAGACCACGTACAACTGCTTCAGCTTGTAAAAAATAAGACTCTGCACTACTTAGGATAATTTCAGGATATCCAGTAGCCTTCTCCCCACGTGGCTGTATGATGGCATCACCAGGGGTACTGAACATCTCATAACGAACATAGGGCATAATATCAGCATTAAAACGAATAGGTTGACCGATATACTGTCCTGCGGGAACATCAATTATAATATCATCTCCATCTTGAGTTAAAGTATAATCTGCTTGTGCTTTAATTAAAGTAGATTCGATAAAATCAACGCGTTCTTGGTAATTTGGATCAGTATACGATCCCCCTTCCTTTATATTGGTAAACACAAAAGATCCTCCAGGTGCTGGATTGGCGTAGATGGCAAGACGCGGATCATTATGATCGTCTAACATGTTTATAAGCTCCTCACTTACAGTCCACTTAGATCCTAATCCGCCGAAATCATGCCAAACATCCCCGTAGGATGAAGAGGTCCACTCACTGATTACAAAATCCTTACTCATGGTCACACTTCCAGTTACCTCATCTAAAAGAGGCTTGCTTAATGCCTCTGTGATGGTTGCCTCGGCAAAATCAGCCCCAGGAGCACCTAAAGCTCTCATCCCTAAACGAAGTTTTAAGCTATTAGCCATGGTTTTCCAAAGTTGAAGATCACCACCACAATACACATCATTTTCACCCACATCATCAATTCCTAAACCAGTACGTTCCGCATCACCAATAATAGCCATTGCCTGATCCAAATCCGCAATAATCCCTTTATAGATATCGATCTGTGCGTCGTATTTTGGCGTTAAGATACCTTCCACCCCAGCTTCAGAAAAAGGAACCATTCCGAAGGTATCGGTGTACATCTGGAAATATAAACTTTTCATTATCAAAGACATGGCATACATGTACTGGTTTTCAAATTCTCCACCTTCTTTGGTAAAGTCTGCGAAGGATTTAATATTTCCAAAATAACCAGCCAGCCAACCATAGGCCGCATCTGTATAACTTACATCGTAACTATAGCTTAATTCATCGGCCCACCAGCATTGATTAAAACCAAAATTAAAATGCCCCGCAAAACGGTCCGCATGGATTAAATGTGCTCTCCAATACTCAAACCTACCTGGGGCATATAAACCTACCTGGGAACTGGTTAAAAAGTACTTAGCACTCACCTCATCTGAACTAAATCCCTGAGGGTCTCTGTTAATTTCTTCAAAATCCTTTGTACAACCCACTGCAATAAGGAGGCTTAAAAGGACTGTTATATATGATATTTTTTTCATCGGTACAACTTTAAAATTTTACATTTAAACTAAGTCCTATACTTTTTGTAGTAGGAAGTGCGTAATACAATACTCCTTGCCCTAGGTTGGTGGTAGAGTAAGAAGATTCAGGATCAAAGTTGTCAGCCTCCTTGTAGAAGAAGAATAGGTTACGACCTACCACGCTTAGGGAGAGATCCGTAAAGAAGCTCCTATCTAAGAATTTTGCTGGTAAGTTATAGGTTAAACTCAATTCTCTCAAACGTACATTGGTTTGTGAAAAGACATACTCGGAACCAACTCCACTGACTGATCCCCAATAATCCTGAGCAGAAATTCGAATTGAATTCGGCGAGAAATTACCCGCTCCATCATCAATTACCCCAGGCACAACCACGCCATCTTCTCTGTATTGTAAGGAGCGCTTGGAAACACCACTAGCGTCTAGGCCTGCATCAGTTGCTGAGAATACCTCTCCTCCTATCCTGAAATCCACTAGCGCATTTAAGGTAAAATCCTTATATCGGAATGTATTGGTGAATCCTCCAGTGTAATCAGGTTGATAGTTACCCATCTTAATACGCTCTGCGGTTGCTTGAGGTCGACCTTCCGCAGTCAAAATAAGTTCACCAGCGTCGTTTCGAAGCCAGTCTGTGGTGTAAATATCACCATAACCACCTCCGACTTCGGCTCGTACATCAACAATTCCGCTATTACTAGAACTAAATGTGAAATTGTCCTGTCCATCGATAAGACTTACCAATTCATTTTCATTTTTCGACAAGTTCACTGAAGTACTCCATGTGAAATTGGCATTGTCAACTGGGGTTCCGCCTACTAATATTTCAAACCCTTTGTTGGTAATCTCTCCGACATTCTCTCTAAAGAACCCATAACCTGTTCCTGGATCTACTGGGACATCAAAAATTAAATCCTTACTGCTGATTTGGTAATACGCAAAGTCAGCATAAAATCGATTCTTAAATGCCTGTAATTCTAGACCAACCTCATGAGAGCTTACATCTTCAGGTTTAAGACTTTCACTAAACTTAATATTTTGACGGGTGATCTGCGTATTTCCAAGGTAGCCATTTGCTGCTACTTTAAAAACATTAACGATCTGCTGAGAATCCGTGTCATTACCTACACTTGCCGTACTTGCCTTCAATTTTAGCAGGTCGATGTTCGCATTGTCTAGATTAAATATCTCATTGAGCAATACACTCACACTGGCGGAAGAATAAAAATATGATTGATTTTCCACTGGTAATGTAGAAGACCAGTCGTTTCTAGCAGTCACATCCAAATATACCATATCATTGTATGAAAATGAAGCAGATCCATATAAGGAATTGACGCGTTTTTCAATTTTATCAGTTTGAAAAGCAGTTAACTGAGTCCCATCGGTATTATCTAAGAAATAGCGTCCAGGAATTTTAAAATCGTAGCCGTTGGTTCCATTTGATTTATAAGTGGAGTGTCTCATGTTACCACCAGCATTAGCACTAATATTAAACTTAGAACCGATTTCCTTGTTGAACATTAATAAGAAATCATAATTCGTCTCTGTATTGTCATTTTGACTAAAGCGAATTCTTCCATCGTAAAAAAAGTGATGTCCAGTAGCCTCATAGCCTTCTGCTTCTACCGAAACCGCATCGGTCCCTACTCGTGCAAATGCAGAAAGCCAATCGTTGATTTGATAGTTTAGTTTCGCAAATCCCGTAATCCGTGTCCTAAAATCCGCATTGTGATCGTTGTGTAACATCCAATAAGGATTTCCTCCGTTGGATGTCGGGGCAACCACTGCATAAGGTTGCGTTGGATCTAACGGATTGCTTAGGTTTTGATAGGTCTTTAGGTCGTTGATATTGACATTTCTAACCAGTGGCCAAATATAAGCAACAACCCCTTCGGTACCTTGTGCTGGTCTGTTATTGGCTTCTTGCTTAAAATAGGTCACTTTCGCATCCAGCGATAGTTTGTCAGAAAGATTTGCGGTCCCTCGTAAGTTAAAATTATTACGACTTACCGAGGAGTTCGGTAAAATGGATTCTAAATCCGAATTCGTGTAGGAGAAAAACACCGTCGCTTTATCAGATCCTGCCGTTAAAGAGATATTATTCACATAACTTGACCCTGTTTCAAAAAAGTCTTTCACGTTGTTAGGTTGCGCCTGATAAGGTCGCATCTGTCCGTTATACGCCAGCCGCATAGATCCATCAAAACGCGGTCCCCACGAACTGTGACTCTTTACAGTGCTAACGCGTGTATTTAAATCTGCCGATTGATCAATTTGTGGAAAATTACCATCGGTTCCCCTACCATATTCATTTTGGTATTTTGGCAATACCAAAGGCGATTCGAAGGTAACACTCGAGGTATAAGAAATTCCCAAGCCCTTGGTAGGTCGCCCACTTTTGGTAGTGATAATAATCACCCCATTACTGGCTCTGGATCCATATAAAGCAGCCGCATTCGGACCTTTTAAGATCGACATACTTGCGATATCATCTGGGTTAATATCAGAAATTCCATTTCCCATATCTGGGATGGAATACTCTGAACCATTAGAGGACTGTAGTGCGGTGTTGTCTATAGGAACTCCATCAACCACATAAAGCGGTTGGTTGTTTCCAGTAATGGAATTGTTCCCTCGAATGACAACCCTTGTTCCACCTCCAACACCAGAGGTAGATTTAGAGACCACCACTCCAGCAACCTTACCAGCAAGTGAACTGGCAACGTTGGATTCCTTCACTAAGGATACACTTTCTCCATCAACCTCCGTAACGGAATATCCTAATGATTTACGTTTTCTTGTAAGACCTAAGGAGGTGACCACCACCTCTTCAAGTTGTTGGGTATCTGCGCTAAGGGAAATTGTAAAGGAATTTCTACCCGCTACAGAAACTTCCTGCGTGCTAAACCCTATCATAGAAATCACTAAAACAGCCTGTTCTGACACCTGGTCTAGGGTAAAGTTACCATCAAAATCCGTCGAAGTCCCCATATTTGTTCCTTTAATTGCTACTGTAGCACCAGGTAGGGGAAGACCATCCTCTTGACTTGTAACTGTACCAGAAATGCTTCGTTGTTGAGCATTGAGCTGAATACTGAATAACAGCCAAGAAAACATCGTAAAAAATAAAAGTCTCTTACGCATAAAATTGAAGTTTTTAGTTAGTTTTTATATTTAATTGTTGCTAGCCTTATAAAAATAAGGATAATATAATCTATATAAATGTTAAAAAATACTTAACAATTTCTAAATTATTTCGACCAACTGCAGTGCTTTGAAAACAAACGACAACAAATGCCACACAAAGCCATTTCAATTTCTCATAAAAGGTTTTAGTAAAGATAAAATAAGGGATTATCAGAGGTTACTTTTTAGGCTGATTTAAAATTATTTAAGGTTAATTTCACTTTTATTTCAGGCATCACTGGAAAGTATCATTGAGATTTAAATCTGCTAGATGTGAAATGTTTTAATTACGGGATGTTTTTATAGCAGAAAGCTGTTGCTGCGTTAAAGCACTCCCATCGAAAAAAGAAATCCCGTTGGCTCCATTTTCTTTGGCGAGCTTTATAGCTTGTTCTATCTCTTGAGCGCTCATTGGAGGTACGAAAATTCCTGTATGTAATTCTGTTGGTTTTCCTTTAAGATCAGCTACCCCTTGTTTTGTGGCATATCCAATCCAATCAATTTCTTCATTATAGAAATTGTGATAGATCATCGGAAGTACCATATCGATATTCCATTTATCCCATCGCTGACGAACCATATGATCGGCCATCTCGGGATATGGAAATACCGCAGCACTCAATTTCTTTCCATGTTTATGCACTATATCATAGGCATCCTCTACCACTGCTTTAATTTTGTTCAATCGAAATTGCTTCCATTCCATATCAATGGCAGGATTGGTAAAATTACGTGGGTTTTTATGGTGAATTTTCTCAAACTCCTCGACGCACACATCACAATAGCAAAAATCAAATTCGGGAAGTTCCGAGTCTTGCGTTAAGTCATATTTGGGCAATAGTCCAACGGGGAGGAAAATGTCAGAGTACCGTATGTAATCCAAATGGACTGTTTCAATCCCCTCTACCTTGGCCAATTGTTCCACTAGATTCAATACATGCTCCCTGGCTGGTTTTCTAGTCGGACAGAGCCATTGGTAGTACTCCACATAAGGCCTTTTGTTAAAGCAAGAGTTTCCATCCCTACTTACCGCATACCACTCTGGATGCTGCAAGGCTACTGAATCTCCTGGACGATTCATCGCCATAATCCATGCATGCACTTCCAGTCCTTGTGCCTTTGCAAGCGGGGTAAGCCTTTCTAATATCTGTGGATCTGTATGAGTATTAATAAGTACCGCATCAATGCCATGATTTTTATAATTTAAAAATTCTGCCACATAAGAGGAGTCACTTCGTTTCTCATCTGCAGTGATCCAAGTCCAATATTTAAATGCTATCAGATCGGTGAGACCTTCCTCTTGAGCAGGCATCTCTTGAGAGGGTTTAGATTGCTTGTCTTGGCATCCAAGTAGCACCAAGGCGATTAGTAAATACAATAGGCGGCTTGTTTTCATAATTTGGTGAATTTTAATGAATTGTTTTAGTTGTAAAATATCCATCTTCTCGAAGGGTTAATATATTAGAAGTAAAAGGACTCTGAATAGTAATGTTATATCCTGTATCGTGTAGCTGTAATTGTGGTTTTAAAAGCACCCCATCTACCGTTAAGGATTCAAAGGTTAAATCCGATATACTAGCTGCCCATCGCTGGTGCACGTGGTAATAGGATTTTTGAGTTCTATAAAGCTGGTACATTTTCCATTTTATGTTTTCATCCATAGGGATTTCAAAATCATGGTGTTTGTGTTTAGATACCAGAATTGTTGAAAAATACACATAACCCCAATGCTCGGGTTCGTGCATATTAACCACGCCTTGAGGCGACCAGACCCAATTGCATTCATCTAGGTAATTGCCCGCGGAGTCTCTCTTTCGCTGGTATCTTTTTTGCTCTAAATCAAATTGCCATTGTACCCTAGAGAAATTGATCCGCCAAAAGTTATTTGCTGGGATCGAATCTCCTGCTTCTGTTAGTGATTCCCAAGGAATGGCCATCTCTAAACTCCAAGAGGTATCAACATCCGATGGATCATTTAAAGTGCCCTTATAGCTTACCGCGGAAATAAGACCTTTTATATCCCAGTTGTCCAAAATCTTTCCCCCCTCTCGATAAGGTTTGGTTAAAAACAGATCCCATACGGTATTTAGGGCATTAATTTCAAGTTCTATATAATTATGAGTATCTCCATCGGGATCGATAAACATTTCAAAATCATTATTGTAAAAAATGATGGTATCGCGCTTTTTTAAGGTACCCCAAATGTGAGGTTCCTCTATATTTGCATAAACATAGAGATACTGCGCATCCCAAAGCATTTTAAACCGCGTATTATAAAGAGGCTTCTTTTTACCTTTAATAGCTACAAAATCACTTGACCATGGAGCATCACTCCACGATTTTTCCTTTGCTAAGCCATCAATTTCCACTGGACGATTCACCTTATAGGCTGTGTAAGTTTTTGGAGGGTTGGTTTGCGCCCTTACCTGAAGGGACAAACACATAAGCAATAGCATTAGAACAAAAAAAGACTTTGGCATGGGTGGTATTGGTTGGTTTGTTTGAATGTTAAAAAGGACAGTATTAAAATCTACTGTCCTTTAAATATTCTTATTAATATCCAAATAATTAAATTATTTAGACCACCAACGCCCTCAAGCATCCCAACACCTTTAAATTGTAGATGTTCAACACTTTATTATTTTCTTAGTTCGCCGTATCCTTCTCTTTTTTGCCTAAAAGACCCTGAAGGAGCTTTCCAGCTGTGTTTTTAATCTGGTCGTTTTTTGAAGGTTGTACAGAGTCGCTTGTGGCAGTTGTGATACTGTCGGTTGCTTTATCACCTCCTAAAATACCCCCCAAGGCTTCTTTAATTTTATCACTTCCTTTACTGAGAAGCTTTTGCTTTTGCTGTTCGACAAGTTTTTTACTAAACTCACTGACCATCGACCCAAGGTCTGTAGAGATTGTAGGATTATTATACGAGCCGCCTATGGTTGCGGTGACTGGCACCCCCAAATTTTCTGCCTCTGGATCATTTAATTGCGCTAAAAGTTTAGAAACATCCTCTCCGAGATATTTTGCAGGAACATCAAAGCTAATATTATAGGCCATGGATTTATCAAATCCATGAGATCCAACAACATTTACATCGATATCTTGCACCTTGAAGGAGAACGGTTTTACATTGACTTTTCCATTATCAAATGAAAGTGCCGCCTTCACATCTCTGGGTTGCTCCTGCGTGGCGTTTAAAAAATCAATCTTTTGACTTAATACGCTTAGAAGTTTTCCTTTCTCAGGATCAACTCCATTAATTATTGCCTCGGCTAAGGCATTACCTGAGATCGACAATAGGTTAGGCGTAAAATCCGAATTTAAAGTTCCTTTTATATCGAAGGAAGAATTTAAAGTTCCAGTCAGCGCATCAGCAATGGGCACAATAGCCTGTAAAATTTCCAAGCCTTGGAATGATTGCGCAATGCTAAAGTTATTCATCCCAAGATCTAAATTAAATTCAGGTACTGATTCTTTGGTCGAAACAGCCCCATTTAAGGCTAGGGAACCACCAAATATACTAGAGGTCACGTTCTTTAATGATACCGCCTCATCCCGTACCACCAAGGTCCCAGAGACATCATTTAAAGTCAAGTTATCATAGATAACTTTGTTGGCCTTGGCATTAATAGTCGCATCTAAAAAAGATGGGATTTTTATCTCCTCTTCACCGCTTTGTCCTGAAGGTTGTTCAGTTTTTGGAGTATTCTTAGTTTGTGTTTTGGACTCCGATGCACTTTCTTCATCGTTAGAGACCATCATAAAATCGTTAATAGCGAACGTGTTGGAATTTAAGTCAAAGTTTCCTTTTAAGGTTTCTTTGTTAAACATATACCCCAACAAATTCTCAATGGTCCCTGTAGCAGAAAGGTCAGTTTGTCCTGTCTTAGCCATAAAACTATTAAGCGTTACATCCCCTGCAGAGAATGTCATTGAAGCGTTATCAATCGCTACAGGATTTTTAAATTCTTCAGAGGTGTACTCAAAGCCTTTTAAAGCTAGGCTTCCATTATTTTTGGTATTTTGATAGTGACCCTTTTCAATAGAGTTCATATCAAAAGTGGTGTTTATATTAGCATCCAAAATCCCTTTTAAAGGCACTTCTAAATCAAAGGGATACGCTTGGGAAAGATTCGCAAGATTGATTCTCCCCTCTAGGGCTGCATCCACTAATGGATTAGCCATGATGTTTTTTATTTGTGCCTGTGCACTAAAGATATCCTGTGCAATTTGAAAATTCAACGTATTAATTGCCACAAAGGTATTTTCTAGAATCCCTGTCTGATTGGCTAATCTAGCATCTATATTGATATTTTTAACCGTTTGTGGTAGATCGGGGTACTTAAATGAGGCATTATCCGAGGCTATCGAAATATCAAAAGTCGGAATATGATCTTGGTCAATGATACCGCTTAATTCTCCTATAACACTAAAATCACCAGTGGTTTCTACTTTGGAAATATCCTTTGAGTATTGCTTTGGAATAACAGCTAAAAAGTTTTTAAAATCCGTGGAAGGTGTTTTAAAGTTAATATCCACTTGTTGGTTATCCTCATTGACTTGTACAAAACCATCAAAAACCAATTCGAGTTGATTGATAATAGCCTTGTTATCTAGAAAGGTGTATTTATTCTGATCTAAATCCACACCGATCACTGCATCAAGCTTCAGCGGATTCTTATCCAAGTAATTGACACTATCCATTTCAAATGATATCAGGGTAGAAGTTTGAGTGTCCAGCTCCGATATGCTAGTGGATAGATCTCCCTGGCCTGAATGATTCAGCTCATCGAGTTCAAAATACATCTTTCCAGGTTGATCGTAATATGTTATCTTAGAATCTGTAATCTCATATCGCTCCACAGAGAACGAAATGGCTTGATCGCCTTGGGAAGTTGAAGCACTTTCTTGTTCTTGTGGTGTAGAAGGACTTTTATTTTCTGACTCTTTGGCTATGTTGTAATTAACATTCCCATCGGCATCAGTTAGTATATTTACCACCGCGCCATCAATTTCAAAACTATTGATACTATAAGGCTCTCCAGCTTTGTTGAACAGTTGCATAAAGGGTACACTTAAACGAGCTTTATCAGCATACACTAGGGTATCTCCTTGAAAAGGGGCATTGTTAATGACACTCAACTGATCTATCCCTACAGAAACATTCGGGAAATTGCGAACTAAACTGATATCTGCATCCTCAAATTCAAATTTTGCATTAATGTTCTCATTTACGGTGTGTTTCACAATTTTGATGATTTTCCCCTCAAATAAAAATGGGGCGATCAGCAATAAAGCAACCATCACTGCGATTATTATAATAGAGATTTTAAGTATCTTTTTCATTTTATTACTTTTTTGGGGGGTTCATTATGTGTTTACACAAATTTGCAGCATTTCCCCTACACTACACAAGAATTTAATAAAAGTTTAATGTTTTCATCTTATATACGCATAGAATCCAGCTACAGATTAGTTCTGGTATTGATTAATCCAACCCCCTAATCTTGGATTCGGATATAAATCGCTTATATATTTCGCTTATTTCAGATAACTATCGGCCACCAATTTTATGCGATGTTGTGCTGTTTTTTTCATTTAGATTTGCTGCTAGAACGGTGATAATATAGGTTCTACGAACTTATGAACAAAATAGGGGTTTAACTGTTAATATCGTTTTCAACTAAAGTTGATAGTAGATTGTTAATTAGTATTTTATAAAATCGGACAAAATAGTCTTATTATTTATAAATTTGTCTAACCAGCACCATACTAACGGTAACTCAACAGAAAGAATCTCATGAAAAACGTAGTTGTTAAAAGGTCAGGCGCCTATGTGCCTTTAGAAGGTTATAAAATACTCATCGCTTTGGATAAAGCCTTTAGTAGCGTTCAACAGACTACCGATACCCAGCTCTACAATCGTTTGATGCGTAAAATTGAACATAAATCCGTCCTATCTGTGGAAGATATTCAAGATGCCATTGAACGGGAGCTTTTTGACGCTGGTTACTTTGAAGTATTGCGATCTTTTACACTTTACCGATATACCCGTAAAATGCAGCGGGAACACAGCGAGGGATTTAATCCCTTTACCACCTATGTAGACAGTTCGCAGGCGGTGGCAGAGTATATCGAACAAACCGATTGGAGAATTAATGCCAATGCAAACACCTCCTACTCCAATGCAGGCCTTGTCAACAATGCTGCGGGCAAGTTAATCGCGAACTATTGGTTGGATCGAGTTTACTCCAAAATAGAGGGACAGGCGCACCGTTGCGGTGATTTGCATATTCACGATTTGGATTGTTTAACTGGATACTGCGCTGGTTGGAGTTTAAGAGTGCTACTGGATGAGGGGTTTAATGGTGTTCGTGGTCGCGTAGAGAGTCGTCCACCAAATCACCTTAGAGAAGCCTTGGGTCAAATGGCAAACTTTTTGGGGATCTTACAAAGCGAATGGGCTGGAGCACAGGCCTTCAGTTCCTTTGACACTTATTTAGCACCCTATGTTTTTAAGGACCAACTTAACTTTGACCAGATCCTAAAGGCCATTCGCAGCTTTGTATATAACCTCAACGTTCCTGCGCGTTGGGGACAATCCCCCTTTACGAACATTACCTTGGATTGGGTGGTGCCTGAGGATTTAAAAACACAAATTCCTACACGCCAAGGAAAGCATCTGTTTGAAGGGGTGAATGACCAACAATTGTTAGTGCTAGCCAAAAAAAGAGGTGTAGATGAACTGACCAAGTTACGGTATGAACATTTTAGTCAGGAAATGCAACTAATTAATAGGGCTTATTATCAAGTAATGACCGAAGGAGATGCTTCTGGACAGCCATTCACCTTCCCTATACCAACAGTGAATATTACTGAAGATTTTGATTGGTATGGCCCTAATACGGATATCTTGTTTGAGAACACTGCAAAGATAGGATCCTCTTACTTCCAAAATTTTATAGGAAGCCAGTATATAATCAACGATAAAGGTGTGCGTGTTCCAAATCCAGAGGCCTATGCTCCCAACGCTGTAAGGAGCATGTGTTGTAGACTTCAACTGGATCTTCGTGAATTATTAAAGCGCGGTAATGGTCTTTTTGGAAGTGCAGAAATGACTGGTAGTCTTGGTGTAGTCACCCTAAATATGGCTAGATTAGGTTTTCTTTACCCTGGAAAGAAAGAAGCACTTTATCAGGCTATGGATCATTTACTGGATCTGGCCAAGTCAACTTTAGAGAAAAAACGGGTCTTTATTCAACAGATGTTTGATCGGGGCTTATATCCCTATACCAGTCGATACCTAACACATTTTAGAAATCATTTTTCCACCATTGGCGTGAACGGGATGAATGAAATGGTACGAAACTTTACAAGGGATCGTCATGATCTAACAGATAATTCCGGGCATGATATGGCCATAGAAATCCTCGACCATATACGAAAACGCCTAAAAACTTTTCAAGAAGATACTGGAAATTTGTATAATCTTGAGGCTACCCCGGCAGAAGGGACTACCTACAGGTTTGCAAAGGAGGATCTAAAGCGATATCCGAATATTATACAGGCTGGAACACCTAAAAACCCCTATTACACTAATAGCTCACAACTGCCTGTTGATTACACGGAGGATCCATTTGAAGCCCTCCTAATGCAGGATGAGTTACAATGCAAGTATACTGGTGGAACGGTGCTTCACCTATATATGAATGAGAAAATCAGTTCCGCGGAGTCATGCAGAAGATTTGTAAAAACAGTTCTGACAAAATTTAAACTTCCTTATATCACTGTCACCCCTGTTTTTAGTATTTGTCCTGTTCATGGGTACCTCAATGGGGAGCATGAATATTGTCCACATTGTGATAAGGAGCTCTTGGATACTATGGAACATGAATCGCAGGTCTTGACCAGTTAAACTGATAAGGCCCAGGCTAATTTAATTTCATAAACTAAATATATCAACCGTCTGAGAGGAATCAGACCTTAAAATTTCAAACAAAATGAAACCAATCGCACAACAAGATTTAGACCAACTCAATGAATTAAGAACTAAGTGTTTGGTGTATACCCGTGTAATGGGATACCACAGACCTGTTGAAAGTTTTAATATTGGAAAGAAAGGTGAACACAAGCAACGTACACATTTTAAAGAGAACTGCTAAAAATATTTATTCAATTACCCCCTTTACCCTACTCGATTTCCCAGGGCATCCTGCCTGTATTTTTTGGTTTAGCGGTTGTAACATGAGGTGCTTATATTGTTATAACCCTGATATCGTTTTAGGCAAAGGTTCCTTAAGGTATAACGATGCCCTAGGATTTCTAAAAACACGGATAGGTTTATTAAATGGGGTGGTAATGAGTGGCGGTGAATGTACCATGCATCCTTATTTTATAGAATTTATCGCCGCTGTTAAACAGTTAGGATTTTTAGTAAAAGTAGACACCAATGGTAGCAAACCTAAGGTGCTTCAAACTTTACTTGAGGATACATTAATCGACTATGTCGCCCTTGATTTCAAGGCTATGCCTGAAAAAGAAATTGCTATTACAGGTGGTCGTTTCTTTGAGGAGTTCTCAGCTTCACTAGATCTTCTTCTCTTTTATGATATACCTTTTGAGGTCCGAACTACCGTACATCAGAGCCTACTTACCTCAGCTGATATCTTATCGATGAGTGGATTTTTAAATCAAAAGTCCTACAAGGGCGTTTACTATTTACAAAATTTTAAAAGCGGTGTTCCTACATTGGGTAATATCAAATCAAATAGAGCTTCCTTAGACCATGCGGCCCTTGAAAGCTCTTTGATTCCCGTTGTCATTAGAAACTAATTTTTTAAATCGAAATGATGCTTTGTCATGCTACTAATGGATGTTGATCTCAAAAGGTAGTCTTGCTTGGACTCCTTTTTTTGTACCCACTGCTTTTAATTGTTGCATTACCTTATAAAACTCCTCTCCGAGCTCTTCTTTTAGAAGTGCTTCTTTGGTTTCTGCAAAGCCAAAACCAGACAAACCTCTAAGGAGTTCTTCAATGGAAGTCTCATAAACGGGATAGTTTTCAATACTATAAGAACTTATCCCAGTTGAACTAGCGGCATAAGCAATAGCTTGGTCAAGACCGCCAATTTCATCTACCAATCCTTTTTCTACGGCTTGCTCTCCAGTCCAAACACGACCTTGGGCTACAGCATCCACCTCTGAGATGGTCATAGATCTGCCTTGTGCTACTTTCTTTAAAAAGGTTTGATAAAAGTCCTCGATCCCCATCTTCATATAGTCCTTGAAATTTTCTGAGGCTGGCTCAAAAACACTATAAGCGGTAGCGTTTTTATTGGTGTTAACTTGCTCGGCATTAATCCCCCAATTGCTAGCTAAATTACTCACATTTGGCAAAGCAGCAAAAACACCTATGGACCCTGTAATGGTACTTGGTTCAGCAAATATTTTATCCCCCGCTACAGCTATATAATATCCTCCTGAGGCCGCTAGATCTCCCATAGAAACAATCACTGGTTTTATTTCTTTTGTCACTTGTATTTCTCGCCAGATGATATCTGAGGTAATGGCCATTCCTCCTGGTGAGTTAATTCGAAGGACAATAGCTTTAATACGATCGTCTTCACGGGCTTTTTTAAGGGATTTAAACATGATGTCTTGTCCTATATAATTGTCATTTCCCTTACCATATCCTATTTCACCTTGAGCGTAGATTACTGCAATTCGGTCAGGCTCCTTAGTTTTTATGACTTTGGAAGCGTACTCTGCATAATCTAAAATATTAATATGATTGAAATCTTGGTTCGATGAAAGTCCTAATTGCTGTTTAATAGAACTTATGTATTGATCCATATACACTAGACCATCTACAAAGTTATTTTCAAGTGCAAGAGCTGGGGTTCGAGTGGCTAAATTATCCGCATAGGTATTGAGCTCTTGTTTGGTCATAGATCTACTTTGTCCTATGTCCTCAAGGTAGGTATCCCATACGGAAAGTAGGAGCTCCGTAATCTGTTGCCTGTTTTCAGGACTCATGGTATTAGACAAAAAGGGTTCTACAGCACTTTTGTATTTTCCATGTCTGATCACCTCCATTTTGATCCCTGAATTTTCTTGAAGCTCTTTAAAAAATAACACTTCAGAAGAAAGTCCTCGAAAATCTAATGTTCCTGTGGGGTTTAAAAACACGGAATCTGCCACAGAGGCTAGGTAATAATCTTTTTGCATATACATATCACCATAGGCATAGACAAATTTGCCTGATTCCTTAAAAGCTAATATGGCATCTCTGATCGATTTAGTTGTTGCTGCACCCGTAGTAAGAAAGGAGCTATGAATACTAATCCCTTTTATTTTATCGTCTTCAGCCGCATTTTTTATGGCAAACAAAACGTTATTTACCCCATTATATTCCTCAAACTGATAATCCAAATCAGTAAACTTATATTTTCCTCCGTAGTCCTTTAGGGGTTGATCGAAGCTAAGTTCTAATACAGAATTGTCTTTTACTACAATGGGTTGTTCAGCACTACCTGCAATGGTGGCGATTATAAGGAAAAACATAAACGCTATTCCAAAAGCAATTAAAGTACCTAAAATTGCCGCTAACAAATTTCTTAAAAACTTCATATTTTTTATTCTCAATGATAGTCAAAGATAATTGCCTATACCAAAAAAACAAATATTTATAACACATTAAATCGATCCTGAATATGACGATTGTTTATAAATATTTTTCAAAGCACCATTTTTAATGACCCCTCTTTTGTTTCTTTGCAAGGTGGAACATTTAGTCAAACGCGCATATCTGTCAGTAGGAAGTAATTTAGGTGATCGCCAAGCCAATTTGCAAAAGGCCATTGAACTCCTAAACGAAAAAGGAGGGACCATTACTTCCTGTTCTTCTATATACGAATCTCCTGCTTGGGGGTTTGAAAGTGATGATTTTTATAATATCTGTTTAGGTATTGATACCGCTCTCAACCCTGAAGAATTGCTAAACTGTATGCTACGCATTGAAACCACTCTTGGCAGGACTCGGGATCCCAAGTCGGAGCACTACGCAGCGCGTACCATTGATCTCGACATCGTGTTTTACCACGACTATATCATAGAAAACAAGCATCTAACAGTACCTCATCCCGCTATGCAGCTCAGGCGTTTTGTCCTAGAACCCTTGGCGGAAATCATACCAGGAAAAATACATCCTGTTTTTAAAAAATCTGTCAGTGAACTCTTGGAACAATGCGAGGATCAAAGTTCAATTGTAAAAACAACGCATGAGCTCCAATTCAAAAAAAACAATTTCTCTAAATATAGATTTATTGCCATTGAAGGAAATATCGGGGCTGGGAAAACGACACTAGCAACTAAAATTGCAGAGGATTTTAACGGACAACTTATTTTGGAACGGTTTGCAGATAACCCGTTTCTTCCAAAATTCTATCAGGATCGAAATCGGTATGCCTTTACCCTTGAGATGTCTTTTCTAGCCGATCGTTATCAGCAATTTACCGCCGACACTTCTAAGCCGAACCTCTTCCATAACTTTATGATTAGTGATTACGATATCTTTAAGTCATTGATTTTTGCCAATGTCACTCTTCAAAAAGAAGAGTTCGATTTGTACCGGAAACTCTTTAACATCATGTATAAAGAGGTGGTCAAGCCAGATGTCTATGTGTATTTATTTCAAAGCCATGAGCGTCTTTTAGAAAATATTAAAAAGCGTGGTCGCCACTACGAACAACAAATTGACCCTGGCTATTTAAAAAGTATCAATTCGGCGTACTTACAGTTCATTAAGTCTCACCCGGAAATAAACCCTATTGTTATAGATGTCACTGAGTTAGATTTTGTTGAGCACCAAAATCACTATCAGTTAATCATTGATAAAATCCATGAAAACGGTTAGACCCTCTTAGGAATTTTTAGAAATATTTAAGAAATATTTTGGTTTATTGCCTAATCTTCACTTAATTCGTGGGGCAATTTTATGGTAGGAAACTAGCTAACTTTACTTAATATATTTCCTGGGATTCGTTTATCGGGTCCCTTTTTTTAGCGCGCTAATTTTGAAAACAGATCCCAGATTACAACCCCAGCACTTACCGAAATGTTTAATGAGTGTTTCGTTCCAAATTGAGGTATTTCCACAACATGGTCCGTGCTACTTACTATTTCTTGTTGCACTCCTTTAACTTCATTTCCAAATACAACGGCGTATTTTCTAGAAGGATCCACCGTAAATTGATCTAACATGGTCGCATTTTCTGCCTGTTCAATAGCGATGGTAATTATTCCTTGGTTTTTTAAAGAATCGATCACCTCCCCAGTATGCTCCATATATTCCCACGCTACACTCTCTGTTGCACCCAAGGCGGTTTTATGAATATCTTTATGGGGTGGTGTGGCCGTAATCCCACACAGGTAGATCTTTTCAATTAAAAATGCATCTGCAGTACGAAAAACAGAACCGATATTATTTAGACTTCTGATGTTATCTAGTACTATGACAATAGGAGTTTTTGGAGCCTTTTTAAAAGCTTCTACTTCCAGTCTATTTAACTCGCTGTTCTTTAATTTTCGCATTTTTCCTATTTTAGGACAAAAGTAACCAAATATCATCGGTAAAGGCAAATGGCCTCTAAAAAGAGAATTAATAGGAGAAGTCTAGATTAGAAGAAATTCTTTGAAAGTGATTTTTTAGAAGATTACACTGAAAACTTCCTTTAGAAATGGAATTTCAGCATAAAAAATAATACTTTCGTCAAAGAACATAAAAAACGTATTTTGGCAGCTTATAAAACTAAAAAAGTAACTCCTTTAATGAATCAATACAATAGCATTAAGGCAAAGTATCCTGACGCCTTACTATTGTTTAGAGTTGGTGACTTTTATGAAACCTTTGGCGAAGATGCCGTGGTGACCTCCAAAATATTGGGCATTGTTCAAACGCACCGAAATAATGGAAGTGATAGAACGGAACTCGCGGGCTTTCCCCATCATTCATTAAATACGTATTTACCCAAATTAGTAAAGGCTGGTAAACGGGTAGCTATCTGTGATCAATTAGAAGATCCTAAACTCACTAAAACCATTGTAAAAAGGGGAGTTACTGAACTCGTTACCCCTGGTGTGGCACTGAACGATGATATCCTTGCTGCCAAATCCAATAACTTCCTTTGCGCTATTCATTATGATAAAAAGTATTTGGGAATTTCTTTTCTAGATATCTCCACTGGGGAATACCTCACTGCTGAGGGTCCTAAGGAGTATATTTCTAAATTACTTCAAAACTTTTCTCCCAGTGAGGTGTTGGTTTCAAAGAAATTTAAAATGCAATTTAGAGCGGACTTCACAAAAGAACTTCACGCTTTTTTTGTGGAGGATTGGGTGTTTCAAGAAGATTATGCTAATGAAACCTTGAATGAGCACTTTCAAACCAAGTCGCTGAAAGGATTTGGCATTGATCAACTAAAGTACGGGATCATCGCCTCAGGCGCGATTTTGTATTATCTCTCCGAGACTCAGAATAAAAAACTGGATCATATTACATCTATATCACGCATTGCAGAGGAGCAGTATGTGTGGATGGATCGTTTTACTATTAGAAACTTAGAGCTCTACAACACTGGGCACACTAATGCGGTTAGCTTATTAGATGTGATTGATAAGACCATTTCCCCGATGGGTGGAAGATTGCTTAAGAGATGGCTGGCTCTTCCACTTAAAAACATCCAAGATATTAAGCGAAGGCATCAGATTGTAAGTTTCTTTAAAATTGACCAAAACCTTAGGAACTGGTTTCGGGAACAAATAAAGCAGATCAGTGATTTAGAACGCTTGATTTCTAAAATTGCCACCGGGAAGATAAACCCGAGAGAAGTGGTTTATTTAAAAAATTCCCTGGATGCTATCGAGCCTATAAAAAAAGCTATTGATGAGAGTAAAAATGAGGATTTAAAAGCTTTGGGAGCTCAAATAGATATTTGTAAAGCGCTTCGCAACCGTATTGAGCAAACCTTACATCCCGAGGCACCCACCAATATCGCTAAAGGAGTTACCATTGCAGAAGGGTTTTCTGAAGAACTTGATGAATTGCGTGAATTGGCTTATTCTGGAAAGGACTACCTGGATAATATGCTCAAAAGAGAGACTCAAAATACGGGAATTAGTTCGCTTAAAATTGCCAGTAACAACGTTTTTGGGTATTATATCGAAGTAAGGAATTCTCATAAGGATAAGGTTCCGGAGCATTGGATACGAAAACAAACCTTAGTGAATGCAGAACGTTACATCACCGAGGAATTAAAAGAGTATGAGGCTAAAATATTAGGAGCAGAGGAAAAAATAGCAAGCCTGGAACTTCGGTTGTTTAATGAGCTTATACTTTGGATGCATTCTTACATCGAGCAGGTACAAAAAAATGCATCTATCATTGCTCAATTGGATTGCTTATGTGGCTTTGCACAGCTCGCACAGGAGAATAACTACAATCATCCCGAATTGGATGAGAGTTTTGATATTGATATTGTCAATGGGAGGCACCCTGTAATTGAAAAACAATTGCAGCCTGGGGAATCCTATATTGCAAATAGTACTTTTTTAGACAGGAAAGATCAGCAGATCATTATGATCACTGGACCCAACATGAGTGGTAAGTCTGCTATCTTGAGACAAACAGCGCTTATCGTGTTATTGGCGCAAATTGGAAGTTTTGTTCCTGCGGAAAAAGCGCGCATTGGAATTATTGATAAAATCTTTACACGCGTGGGTGCAAGTGACAACATCTCTCTTGGTGAATCCACTTTTATGGTAGAGATGAATGAAACTGCGTCTATACTAAATAACAGTTCTGAACGCAGTTTAATTCTGTTGGATGAAATAGGTAGAGGAACTAGCACTTATGATGGTATCTCTATAGCATGGGCTATTGCAGAATACATCCACGAACATCCACACCGGGCTAAGACATTATTTGCAACACATTACCATGAGCTTAACGAGATGAGCTCCACATTTGACAGAATTAAGAATTATAATGTGTCTGTAAAGGAACTCAAGGACAATGTACTGTTTTTAAGAAAATTAGAGCCCGGAGGTAGTCAGCATAGCTTTGGAATTCATGTTGCTAAGATGGCAGGTATGCCTCAGCAAGTGATCCATAGAGCGAATAAGATTCTAAAACAATTGGAAAAGTCTCATAGTAATGAAGAGCTGACAGATAAACTTAAAACAACCCAACAGGATATGCAACTGAGTTTCTTTAATCTCGATGATCCATTATTGGAAGAGATCAAAGAGGAAATATTAGGAACAGATATTGACACCCTTACCCCTGTAGAGGCACTAATGAAATTAAATGAGATTAAAAGAATGCTGGGAAAGAGTTAGTTAAACTCTGAAAAAAATGAATTCTATTCTTTTTCAAATAAATGCTTTGCTTTTTGAAGAATTGTATTAAATTTGCATCCGCATTGAAGAAAATATAAGGGTAGAAACTTGTATTTACAACGTTCATAAAAATCGCGAAAATAGCTCAGTTGGTAGAGCGCAACCTTGCCAAGGTTGAGGTCGCGGGTTCGAATCCCGTTTTTCGCTCAAGTATACCAATTAAAAATACTCTGCTCGAGTGGTGGAATTGGTAGACACGCTGGACTTAAAATCCAGTGGGCAGCAATGTCCGTGCGGGTTCAAGTCCCGCCTCGAGTACTT
>NZ_DATGNU010000050.1:0-43003 GCF_035306585.1 Galbibacter sp. | reverse complement strand
GCGTCTCCATTAGGAGCAAATGTAATACCAAAGGCCTCAAGACTTTCCTCTGAGGTACTTGGTTTAACAGTGATGCGAGCAACGTCATTATCTGGGTTATACGAATAAGCACCCCAAACATCTAAATCTTTACTTAGGATTATAGTCCACTCATCTTTTCCAGGAATACTGAACAAACTATAAGTTCCTGCTGCGATGGTTTGATCACCAAAACCAGTTTCTTTATAAAATTTGATTTCTGTAGCTTCATTAGCACCAGTTCTCCATACATCACCAAAAGGTGCTAGGTCGATACCTACTGTTCTGTCTTTTAATTGTGGTCGGCTGTAGACTACTTTAACTAGGGGAGCTGCATTTTTTTCAGGTCGGAAATAAGCAATATCAGCCGGGCTTTTGTCAAGTCCGCTAAACTTTTGAGCTTGTAGTTCTGCTCCAAAAATCATCGCGAGGACAAAAAGGCTTGCAATAATGGTTTTTTTCATAGTGTCGTTGTTTGTTATTAATTGAACATTAGGATTTAAATACTTTTCAAACTTAATTATAAAGTGGCAAAAACAACCTAGAACTTACATTTTATTAACACCAATATTAATTTTTTTTATAATTTATTTCATTTATAACTGAATCATTGTTTTTAAGTTTTAATTTGAAAGGTAAATGGTTATATTGGTTTTTATATTGAAACAAATGAACCAATTTTGCCTTGTAAATCATTATTTGAGAATCATCAAATTATAAAAATAGAAAGCTATGTGTGGAATTGTATGCGCATTTGATTTAAAAGAAAGTGCAGAGGACTTAAGACCTCAGTTATTAGAGATGTCTAAAAAAGTCCGACACAGAGGACCAGATTGGAGTGGTATTTATAGCGATGAGAAAGCAATTTTAGCGCACGAACGTTTAGCAATTGTAGATCCAGCTTCAGGGAAACAACCTTTATTGAGTAGCGATGGGAAGCTAGTTCTTGCTGCAAACGGTGAGATTTATAACCACCGAGAGCTTCGTAAAAGATTCGAAGGTTCTTATGAATTTAAGACAGAATCTGATTGTGAGGTTATCTTGGCACTATACAAAGAAAAAGGTGTTGACTTTATCGATGAGATGAACGGTATTTTTGGATTTGCGATATATGATGTTGAAAAGGACGAGTACTTTGTAGCTAGAGACCATATGGGTATTATCCCACTTTATATAGGATGGGATCAAAACGGAACCTTTTATGTGGCTTCAGAATTAAAAGCACTAGAAGGTGTATGTACTAAAATTGAATTATTCCCTCCAGGACATTACCTTCATAGTTCAGATGGACAATTTAAAAGATGGTATACTAGGGATTGGACAGAATATGATGCGGTTAAAGATAACCAAACAAGTATTGATAAAATAAAAGAAGCATTGGAGGCTGCTGTACATAGACAGCTCATGTCTGACGTGCCTTATGGAGTGTTACTTTCAGGAGGATTAGATTCCTCAGTAACCTCTGCCATTGCTAAAAGATATGCAGAAAAAAGAATCGAATCTGATGATTCTACAGAGGCTTGGTGGCCGAGGTTACACTCCTTCTCTGTGGGGCTTGAAGGGTCGCCAGATTTAGCAGCTGCTCAGAAAGTAGCTGATCATATCGGGACTGTACACCACGAGATCAAATTTACCATTCAAGAAGGATTGGATGCTATTAAGGATGTAATTTACAACTTAGAGACCTATGATATAACAACCATTAGAGCCTCTACTCCAATGTATTTAATGGCACGTGTGATTAAATCTATGGGGATAAAGATGGTGTTATCAGGTGAGGGAGCCGATGAGCTTTTCGGAGGATACTTATACTTCCACAAAGCACCAAACGCTCAAGAGTTTCATGAAGAAACCGTTCGTAAACTAAGCAAACTTCACATGTATGACTGTCTGCGTGCTAATAAATCATTAGCCGCATGGGGGATCGAAGGCAGAGTGCCGTTTTTAGATAAGGAATTCATGGATGTGGCCATGAGCATAAACCCACAGGATAAAATGATCAACGGCGAGCGAATGGAGAAATGGGTAGTGCGTAAAGCATTTGAATCCTATCTTCCAGAGAGTGTTGCTTGGAGACAAAAAGAACAGTTTTCTGATGGTGTTGGATACAGCTGGATCGATACTTTAAAGGAAATGGTTAATGCTGAGGTAAGTGATGAGCAATTGGCAAATGCAAAATTCCGTTTCCCAATTCAGACGCCAACCTCAAAAGAAGAATTTTACTACCGTTCTATCTTCCATGATCACTTCCCATCAGATGCCGCCGCTTTATGCGTGCCACAGGAAGCATCAGTAGCATGTAGTACTCAAATTGCGTTAGAGTGGGACGAGGCCTTTAAGAACATGAACGATCCTTCTGGTAGAGCAGTTGCAAAAGTGCACACCCAGGCTTATGAGAGTTAAAAAATTGCTTTTTATATATTAGAACTTCGGTTTTAAGACACGGAAATCTCGCTTATGCGAGATTTTTGTGTTTTAGGCCGCATCCAAAAACCTCTATAACGCCTAAAAGGCGTTTTAAGGTGGTTTTAAAGCAATTTAAGCGACTTTCGGAAATTAACAATATGTTGATAAGTTTAGTTCTCCAGAGGCTAAAAGCTTTTATTTACGGCTTAATTTTCGTATATTTGTAGGTATTCCAAACAATACAATCCAAGCATTTATTTGATGTTTGAAGTAGCCTAAATTAGCATAGAAGGAAAGGTTTAAAAAAGTTTTAGAACAACTAAACTTTAACCTTCGTATTGAATAATTTGAAAGGAAAATTTATGAGCGAAGAATTGAATAAACAAAATTATTCGGCCGATAGTATTCAGGCCTTAGAAGGAATGGAGCACGTTCGTATGCGCCCATCGATGTACATCGGAGATGTTGGGACTAGAGGACTTCATCACCTTGTTTACGAGGTAGTGGATAACTCCATCGATGAGGCCATGGCTGGGCATTGTGATACCATTCGAGTCACTATCAATGAAGATAATTCCATTACTGTAGAGGATAATGGTCGAGGTATCCCAGTTGACCTTCACAAAAAAGAAGGAATTTCTGCTCTTGAGGTTGTAATGACCAAAATTGGAGCTGGAGGTAAATTTGACAAAGATTCATATAAAGTTTCTGGAGGATTACACGGAGTAGGGGTTTCTTGTGTGAACGCACTCTCTGAATCCCTCACCGCAACTGTATACCGCGAAGGGAAAATTTGGGAACAAAACTACGAGCGAGGTAAAGCAGTTCACCCTGTTAAATCCATAGGGGAAACAGAGCTTAGAGGTACCATGGTGACCTTTAAGCCGGATGATACGATATTTACACAAATCACAGAGTTTAGCTATGACACCCTAGCGAGCCGTATGCGAGAACTCTCCTTTTTAAATAAAGGGATTACTTTAACCCTTACTGATAAACGTCAAAAGGGCGAAGATGGTGAGCCTGTATTTGAAAGATTCTATTCCGAGGAAGGATTAAAAGAATTTGTTCGGTATTTGGATGGAAATAGAGATTCTCTAATTCGAGAGGTGATCTATATGGAAGGGGAGAAAAACGATATCCCTGTTGAGGTTGCAATGGTATATAACACCTCATTTAATGAAAACTTACATTCTTATGTAAACAACATTAATACCCATGAAGGCGGTACCCACCTTTCAGGTTTTAGAAGAGGACTGACGACTACCCTTAAAAAATATGCGGATGCATCAGGGATGTTAGATAAACTCAAATTCGAGATTGCTGGAGATGATTTTAGAGAAGGTCTTACAGCTATTGTTTCTGTAAAGGTTGCTGAACCTCAGTTTGAAGGGCAAACCAAAACCAAACTAGGAAATAGGGAAGTAACATCTGCTGTGTCTCAGGCGGTTTCAGAGATGTTAGAAAATTATCTTGAGGAGCATCCAGATGATGCCAAATCCATTGTTCAAAAAGTTATTCTTGCTGCTCAGGCCCGGCATGCTGCCCGTAAGGCGCGCGAGATGGTGCAGCGAAAAACTGTGATGAGCGGTGGAGGATTACCTGGTAAATTGTCTGACTGTTCAGAACAAGATCCTGCAGTTTGTGAAATATTCCTTGTCGAGGGAGACTCGGCGGGTGGAACAGCTAAACAAGGTAGAGACAGAAACTTCCAAGCGATATTACCACTTAGAGGTAAGATTTTAAATGTTGAAAAAGCCATGCAACACAAGGTTTTTGAAAATGAAGAGATCCGAAACATCTTTACCGCTTTTGGTGTTACTATTGGAACTGAGGAGGATAGCAAAGCACTCAACTTAGAGAAACTACGCTACCATAAAATTGTTATTATGTGTGATGCGGATGTGGATGGGGCTCACATTGCGACCCTTATTCTTACCTTCTTCTTCCGTTATATGAGAGAACTTATTGAAAACGGTTATATTTACATTGCCACACCTCCATTATATTTAATTAAAAAAGGGGCCAAAAAAGCCTATGCATGGACTGATAAGCAACGAGATGAGTTAAACGAAGAGTTCGGTGGTAGTGCAGTTATTCAGCGATACAAAGGTCTTGGAGAGATGAATGCTGAACAACTTTGGGATACCACCATGAACCCAGAACATAGAACCCTACGCCAGGTAACCATCGATAACGGTAGTGAAGCAGATCGCATCTTCTCCATGTTAATGGGTGATGAGGTGCCACCACGTAGAGAGTTTATCGAAAAGAATGCGGTATATGCTAAGATTGACGCATAATCCTGAGCCAGTAAAGTAAAACTATACCAAAGCATAAACCCGTTGATCGTAGTACGGTCATCGGGTTTGCTATTACTAACCATAGGAATGGGGGATTATATAAAGAGGACCATCTATTTGTCCGTCTTTTTAAAACTTTGTGCAGGACCTAGATATGATTCTTTAAGCCCACCGGTATCAATCACTATTTTCTGTAACACAAGTCCACTGTCGACCAGGTAATAATACAGTTGATGGTTTCCAGGTTGATCTATTGTATGAGTGGTGGTGATTATCTTGATATTGTCAGCTACAGCTATTTGCCAATCACGATGGGCGGTGTCCCTATGGAAATTAACCAACTGTGGAGTAGTGTCATCGATTCCTATCCCAAATTTTAAACCATCTCTATCGGTATAATTCTGAGTAGGTGAAAAATAAGTATGTACTTTGATCTCTCCAGTGGAAAAACTGTGAAAATCATATCCTAGTCGTGGGGAGCTGTCAGTAATCTCTTGTGGGGCAATTTTCTCTGGAGTAATCGTAACACCCGAACTAGTTTTTCCAATATTAGGAATTACCTGCCATTTAAAAGGAGCATTAGCCCTCTTGTGGGAATAGTTCTCAGCTTGTATGGAGACCACGCCATCTTGTTCAATGAACCCTATGGCATCTTTCAAGTCATTGTGATTTATAGGGAGCTTGACCGCTATTTGCTCACCCTCAGCCTCAATGGTAATGGTAGAGGAATATTGACCTAAGGGTGCCTTATTCCAATCCACAGTAAGCTCAATATTTTCATCCTGTACAACCTTTCCTTTTGCCTTAGAAAGGATCACCCAAGGATCCTTGGATTTAATTTTGTATTTATACGACTTTTTACCAGCATTAAAAAGAGTGATGCTGGGGTGAGATGGGTTAAACGAGCTCAGCTCGGGTACTACTAAGGTGTCTTTGGTCTTTGGAAACCATAGCGTAGATCCACTCACACTAACTCCTACCGTTGGATTGTCTTGTAATTCCACATAGGTAACCTCTGGTATATTATTATACCTAGGTTCTTGCCAAGAGGTATAGCCAATATGGGTTTGTGACATCATATGATTCCATTTACCATCGGCAAGTTCTCTATGGTAGTACAAGGTAAGCAAGGAATCCTTTTTAAAATACTCCTTTACTTTTTCTGCATAATGATTCGCAATGGCTCTTCCCTGTGCTGCGTAGCGTCTGTTTTTGGCAGCAGCAATGTATAGATCATTTAAATTAGCACTGGCCACCACGGGAAATTGAACTAACTGATAATACGCATCTTGATACGAGGCTGGTATTTGGTCTGCTAGATCGAGTGTTTTTTTAACAAGCTCATCAAATTCTTTTAAGATACGATCCGCCTCATTGTAGTGTTTTAAACTATAGGTAGCGGGACTCAATAGTTCGTGTTTTCTTCGAGCGTTGTATTTGGTATATTTCTTTAAAATATCCGCAATGGCCTCACTATGCTGTTCTCCAAAGATGTTTTCTGCCCAATCTTCATAATATTGAGCGACTTTAGTGGGGGTCCATTTTTTTGGGTTCCAGGCATAATCTAAAAAGAAACTAATGGGCAGTTCCATTGGCTTGATATCCCCGACATTTACTACCCATAGTTTGGTAGCACCATAAGAGTAGGCCAAATTCATTTGCTCCCAAGTTCTTTCGATTTGATTGGTGTTCATCCATTTGTAATTTCTAGGATCTCCCACATAATCAAAGTGGTAATAAATACCGTAACCGCCTTGCCTAGGCGCTGCATCCAAATATGGAAGCTTTCGAATGTTTCCCCAGTTGTCATCACAAAGCAATAGGGTGATATCCTCTGGAACTCGCATCCCTTGATCGTAATAATCTTGTACCTCTTTATAGAGCGCCCACATTTGCGGGGTTTCTTCGCTTGGTTGACCGGTGACTTCTGTAATAATTTCTCGCTGTCTTTTCACGATTTTTTCTAAAAGATCGATTGCAGTGCCTTCGGTCATAGGCTCATCACCATCACCACGCATTCCAACAGTGACGATAACCTCTGTGGAGTCCATGCGCTGCATTCCTTCTCTCCAGAACTTATCCAAGGTTTCTTTATTTTTAGTATAATCCCAAGGCCCATTGCCAAACTTTTGCCATTCTGCATGCGCTCTACCTAAAGGTTCGTGGTGTGAGGTTCCTATAACAATACCATATAAATCAGCCATGGCCTTGTTTTTTGGATCATCCACATAAAACATGCGTCCCCACATGGCTGGCCAAAGGAAGTTTCCTTTAAGACGTAAAATCAATTGAAAAACTTTTTCATAGAACGCAGCATTAAATTTTCCATAGTGCTCTGACACCCAGCCAGAGAGTGCAGGAGCCTCATCATTGATAAAGATCCCTCTGTACTGTACCTCTGGTTCCCCCATGGTATGAATTCCAGGGGTAACGTAAAGTGTTTGGTGTTTCTTGGCGGGGACATCGGACCAAAAATGCCATGGAGAGATACCTATTTTAGAGGAGAGGTCGTAGAGTCCGTAAAGGGTTCCCCTTTTGTCCGACCCTACAATAATAAGGGCCTTTTCAATCTCGGGAGTAGGATCCTTCACAATGGTGGTGATAAACTTTTCCCATTTTCCTTCTAAGGCATCTTTGTTAATTTTTCCTTGTTGAATTAATCGATCAATGAGTTTATTTTTACCAAGGGTGCCTACAATTATAGTGGGAGTATTTAAAGCACTGAAATCACTGCTAATTTCAGGAGCGATACCTGTGACCTTTTCAATATCACCTTGTAATTCTTTGGCTACCTTTTGAACCCCTGGATAATCAGCGTTGCTAAAAAGGATGGGCGCTGCTGTGTTTTTATCCACGATGGCAAAACCACCTTCGATAGGCTGGTAAGTAATATAAGATTCTTGTGCAAAACTATAGAGCCCTTTTAGCAGCAGTGTAAAATAGACTAAATGAATAAAGGTATTTCTAGTTTTCATGTTGTGTAGTTAAAGGGTGTTAAACACTATTTTTGGTTAAAGTTGACAACCTTATGGTAGACTTTTTTGGGTTGAAGTATGGTGTCAAACAATAAAGGATAGTTTTTTCGTCCTTCCACTGGGTAGTGATCAAGCCAGGAATAGCGATCCGATAAATTCCAAAAGGTCACCCCTGTTATGACCTCTTTGTAGTTTCTAAAAACCTCGAAGATGGACTCATATTGGGCGATTTGTTTTTGCTCAAGTGAAGCAGTGAAACCTTGGTTTTCTCCTTCTCTAAGAGGTCTTTGGTGTTTTTCCCATCGATAAAGGGAAATATCAAGTTCTGTAATTTGAATATCTAAACCTAAGGAACTGTAAAGGTCTAAAGCGCTGGTTAGTTCTTCTTTAGAAGGTTCATAAATTGACCAATGGCCTTGAATACCTACTCCGTCAATTGGGGCGCCTGCCTGAAGCAAATCCTCAAGCAAGCTTTCGATACGATTGACTTTACTAGGCTGAACGGCATTGTAATCGTTGTAATATAACAAGGCCTCTGGATCCGCTTCTTTGGCGAATTCGAAAGCTTTGACCAAATATTCTTTTCCAGCTATTTGGTAAAAAGGGGAGGATTCTCTGTATGTTTTATGGACCGAATCACTTACAGCCTCATTAACCACATCCCAAGCGTAGATCACATCCTTATAGCGATTCATAACGGTATGGATGTGCGAGCGCATTCTTGCATACAAGGTGTCTTTGGAAATTTGATTTCCTTGTTGGTCTTTAAAGAACCATGTTGGATATTGTTGGTGCCAAATAAGTGCGTGACCTCGTAATTTTAGGTTGTGCGCTCTGGCAAAATTGGCTACTTGGTCTGCTTGTTCCCAATTATAGCGATCGATCTCAGGGTGAATCGGACCAGCCTTCATTACATTCTCTGCAGTGATACTTGAGAATTGCGCTAGAATTAAGGCTCGCTCGAGACTGTCTTTAAGATTGGAAGGGCTCACGGCGACTCCAATAGGAAAATAATCTTGATAGGCTTGTTTTAAGGTGACAAACGCGGTTTTGTCTTGCTTCGGGTTGTTGGTTTCACAACTGCAAACACCAAAGAAACACCCCAGTATCAAGGTAAATAGCAGTAGTTGTTTTACTAGATTGGTCGGTTTCATGTTTTTCTTTATTATGAGCGATTTAAATGATATAAGATGCCTTGTTCAAGTCCCCTAAGTTCGGCAAGACCTTTGAGTCTTCCTAAGAGCGAATACCCAGGATAATGCGCAATGTGCTTGTCTCGATCGTGCAAGAAACCATGATCTGGCCGCATCGCAATGGATACTTGGCGCTTTTGCATTAAAAGGACCAGTTTTTCCATAATAGCATTAATGGGATTGGAGCCTTGAAGATGAGCAGACTCCCTGAAAATATGGACTCCGTCTCTTTGAACATTTCGAAGGTGAAGAAAATGGATGCGATCACCAAATCGATCGATGATGCCAATTAAATCATTTTCGGCGATGGCACCCAAGGAGCCTGTACAATAACATAGCCCGTTGCTCTTCGATGGAACGGCACTAAAAATATCCTCGAGATCTTTCTCAGTGCTGACCACCCTTGGCAAGCCGAGTACTGAAAATGGCGGATCGTCAGGGTGTATGGCTAGCACAACTCCAGTGGCTTGCGCTACTGGAACCACTTGTTTTAAAAATTCAATAAGATTGCTTTTTAGATCCTCGGCGGTGATATCCTTAAATCCATGGAGTAGCGCTAAAAGATTTTCGGCTGTGAAATTTTCTGAACTCCCTGGCAGACCTAAAAGTACATTGTCAAGCACCTGCTTACGTTCCTGTTCACTAAGAGAGGCCCCAAGCTTTTTTGCCTGTAGTACTTCTTGAGGCGAATATTGCTTTTCCGCCCCAGGTCTTTTTAATAAGAAAACATCAAAGTAAATAAAATACAATCGGTGATAACCAAGGGCTAAACTACCATCCTGATTCTGATAATGGTGATCGGTGCGAACCCAGTCCAGTACGGGCATAAAATTATAGGTGACGATCTTTATCCCAACCTGAGCAAGATTTTTAATACTTTGCTTATAGTTGTCGATATAAGCTTGATAGTTTCCTGTTCTTTTTTGAATATCAGGGTGCACTGGAAGACTCTCTACCACACTCCACTGTAAGCCTGCTTGTTCGATGTGTTCTTTTCGCTCTAAAATAGCTTCTACAGTCCAAACTTCTCCAGTTGGAATTTGGTGAAGGGCTGTGACAACACCTTGCGCTCCACCCTGACGGATATCCGCTAGTGTGGTGCTGTCTTGTGGGCCAAACCAACGCATGGTCTGTTGCATTTTATACATACGATTATTTTTTTACGTAAATTAAAATCCAATACTGTTTCCTCCGTCCACAGGTAATACGACCCCATTGGTGTATTTGGCCTGTTCACTCACCAGGTAATAAATCGCATCGGCAACATTCTCTGGTTCTCCAAGTGTTCCCATGGGTGTTCGTGAGAGTACTTTCCTTTTGCGTTCTGGATCACTATCTAAGGCCTTGGACGACATATTAGTCTTTATAAATCCTGGAGCCACACAATTGATTCGAATACCATATTGGGAAAGGTCTACAGCCATGGCACGAGTCATGCCTTCAACAGCTGTTTTACTCGCCGTATATGCAATGACTTTTGGAATGCCATATTGCGCAGCCATAGAACTGATGTTAATGATATTTCCAGATTGTTGCTCTTTCATTTGTTTGACAACCTCCCTACTGATGGCAAACACGCTTAGAACATTGCTATGGATGATCTGATGAAACTCCTGATCGGTGACCTCCCAAAATTCTTTTTTCATATTAATTCCTGCATTGTTTACCAAGATATCAACACCTCCTGCTTCTCTTATGATATCACTGACAAGCTCTGGAATCTTTTCAAGGTTGTTTAAATCAAAAACCACAGGGCGTGCATTGATTCCGAGCTCCTGGCAAGCTTTTTTTGTTTTTTCTGGGTTGCGTCCAATTACATAAGTAGTGATCCCGTTTCCACAGAACTTTTTAGCCGTAGCAAATCCGAGCCCTGCATTGCCCCCTGTTATAATTGCAATTCTATTATTCATTCTATATGTTTAATTATAGTGCCCAAAGATTTATATTCCTGGGGCGTATGGATGTTTTAAAGATTTGTAGTATTTCAAAGAATGTTTTGGTTTTTCCATGCCTTTTGGAAAGGGTAATTTAGAATGCTCATGGAAGTAAGACATACACGCATCCTTCCACCAAATGGCCTCTTGGAGTTGTATGTTTAAAAGCATGCTCACTTGCTTATGGTCAAGGGGCTCCACATATGGTGTCATTTGCGCCCATACTTTTTGCATTTCTCTAACTTGATCTACGCCTTTTTGATAGTGCAGTCCAATGGAATTCCAAAGGGTATGTCCATTAGATAACTTGTAATCCCATGGTAGGTGATGGAACCATAATAATAGTTTATCAGGAACCTGGTCCAGTTGCCCAAATTTTTTTGCAACTGGATCGGCATATTGCGAGATGGCATCACTTCCTTGTTTGGTTCTATCAAACCCAATACCGCTTGCGTCCGCTTTGTGGTAGTAAGTAGGATTCCATTCAGGCCTTGGTAATTCAGATACCCAAGGTCCTGGTCCATAATGGTGGTCTGTATCCATTATATGATGTAGCCCTAAGGGTGTCATGTAATTTACAACCGCTTCTCTTGAGGTTATTAACAACCTTGTCATTGGTGCTACGAAGTTCTCACAATTGGAATAGGTAGATCTTAACCATTCCTCAGCGATGGTTGCTGAATCCAGATAAGGATCCCAAGCTAATCGACCATATCCATACCAGTTGGCCTGGGCAAAAGGATGCCCCGTCCAGTTTAGGTCGCTCCCTATGTTGGAAACCCCTGAAATTGCTGATATGGAATGGTTATCCAAACTTCCATCGATCACCTTGGCCACCAAGGACCCTTTGCCTTGTTGATAGGTGTCTGCCTGTAGTACCTCCTGATAGAGTTTTGGCAAGAATACCAAATGAGTACTAAACCCTAAATACTCTTGGGTAATTTGGAATTCCATGGCAAGAGCAGTCTTAGGCATGGCACCAAAAATGGGGTGGAATGGTTCTCTTGGTTGAAAGTCAATAGCACCATTTTTAACCTGTAAAATAACGTTTTCTTTAAACTTCCCGTCCATAGGGACAAATTCCGCATAGGCTTGTTTAGCTCTATCAGTGGCATCGTGTTCGGAATATACGAAGGCGCGCCATAATACCACACCATGGTGCGGAGCTAGTGCATCAGCCATCATGTTGGCACCATCCACATGGGTGCGACCGTAGTTCTGAGGGCCTGGTTGTCCTTCCGAATTAGCTTTCACTAAAAATCCACCAAAGTCTGGTATTTTGCTATAAATATGCTCTACTTTGGTTTTCCACCACTGTTGGACCTTCGGGTCTAAAGGATCAGCCGTTGATAAACCGCCTATTTCAATAGGGGCGGAAAAACGGGCAGTCAGATAGACCTTAATGCCATAAGGACGAAACGTATCAGCTAAGGCAGCTACTTTCTCGATATAGCTCGGTGTTAAAACCCAGGCGTTGGCATTTACATTGGTAAGTACTGTGCCATTGATGCCCACAGAAGCATTTGCTCTTGCATAATCAATGTAACGTTGGTCGATATAAGTCGGTAACTTTTGCCATTTCCAAAGCGATTTACCAGCATAACCACGTTCGATGGTGCCGTCTAAGTTGTCCCAGTGGTTTAATATTCTCAAATCTATTTTTGGAGCATCTAACAATGCTAAATTTTCGAGGGGTTGCTCGGTTTGAAGTAGTCTTATAAAGTTAAAAACCCCATATAAAATCCCGATATCCTCTTTGGCGGTAATGATGATATTTCCATCATCATGGCCTATGTAGTACCCCTGAGAAGCAATTTCGATCTTTCCGAATTTCTTTTGCGTTTTTGGAGTTAGATCATCAAACTTAGCCACGGTCAGTGATGCCTTATTTGAATCTGTAGAAGAGAAATTAACACGGGTTCCAAGTAAAGTGTTGAGCCCTAATTCTAGCTCCTCTCTCGCTCGATCTAAGGTTTCGCTTTCCCCAGGAAAATAAACTGATTGAATTTGTTTCTGGTATTGGCTTAAAATAGCAGCGTTACTCACTTTTTTATAATCTAACCAAAGGCCATAACCACTTTGTGATAAGGCCGTTGTATAATATCCCAATAGTAATAAGAATATTAAAACATGCCTTTGGTGTAGCATTTTTATTATTTTCATGTTGAAATCGATTGTTTTTGGTCAGTTAACTATATTTAAACAGTAAAATAAGGGAATATTCTTAAATAAACCAAATATTTATGCAACCGATTGCGTTAAATTATTCATCTTTTAAAAAAATGTTGAATTCGAAAACATCTTTTTTTTAGATTACTTCCTATCGGTAGAGGCGCGTTGGATGATCTCAGTGCTCAGCACAGTAATTTCAGAAACTTCTTCATCGTGATTTTTGGAAGAATGGTTTAGGATCCGTTTTGCTGCAATTTTCCCCATTTTCATAGCAGGATGGGACATAGTGGAAAGCGCTGGCTCTACAATGGAAGAGATGGGATCGTCATTAAATCCTATGATGGCCAGTTCTTCAGGTATCTTAATACCTTTTTTCTTGGCGCATAAAATAGCGCTGACGCCCGCTGTGTCATTGGCTGAGAAAATGCCATCAGGGGGGTTAGGTAATTTGAGCAATTTATTAGTAGCTTTTTCACCTTCTTCAAAACTCAAGGTTTTAAAGTGAATAATTAGCTGTTCATCCACTGGGATCTGGTGCTCTTTTAAAGCATCCAGATACCCTTTTTTGCGTTCTTCATATACATTGCGATGTTGTGCACCTGCAAAGTGGGCAATGCGTTTACATCCTTTATCAATGAGATGTTTTGTAGCATTGTACCCGGCACTATAGTTATCGATAACAACCTTGTAGGTGTTAAACCCCTGAGGGACCCTGTCTACAAAAACAAGTGGAATACCTTGATTTATAAAAGGCTTGAAATGGTCCATATTAACCGTTTCCATAGAAAGGGAAACAATAAGGCCACTGATTCTACTGTCGTAGAGTGCTTTTAGATTGCTGACCTCGTTCTCATACTTATCATCACTCTGGCTTATAATGACATTAAATCCAGCCTTTCTTGCAGTTTCCTCAATACCACTTATCATGGAAGATATGAAGTGTCTATTAATTCTTGAGATGGAGATTCCAATGGTATTACTCTTATTATTCCTCAGTCCAGCAGCCAGCGTATTGGGCCGATAACCCATTTTTTCCGCCTGCTCTTTAACTTTTTTAATAGTTTTAGGGCTAATGCTTTTGTGATTGTTAAGTGCTCGGGAGATTGTGGAGGGCGAGTAATTGAGTTCTTTGGCCAGGTCGTATATGGTAATCTCTTTTTTCACTTGTAAATCTTTTTCTTTGGTTACAAAATAGCCTGCTTGATGATCAATCCTAATAATGAACCATCCAACCAAGGTGTAAGATGCCCCTGTGCCGTCGATTTCTGTGGTTTGGTGTGATCAAATAATATTATAGCTAGCTGTCTGTTTTTAAATATAACTTCTGGAATGGCATATTACTTCAAGCTAAAAAGATACTAACTTTAATGCAACCGATTCCGTTAGGAATATTTCAATCCCAAATGTAATGAAAATTTATGTTTTTAAATTAATTACTTATGATCAAAAAGGCTCATGCGGGATAATTTAGTTGAATCTTGGAAGTAAATAGGGTGAAATATGTTGTGAGGAGTTTACTTCTAAAGCCCATTCCTTAGTTTCTAAGTCCCAAGGAATGGGAACATAAAATATAAAATGTAGAAAGTCTCACATCTTTCTAGTGATCCGGGGTCTTTTTTTACGTTTTCTATGCTGGTTTTCAGATAGGTTTGGAGGGGTTTCTGGAACTGTTTTCTCTAAATTGGTTAGGACCTTCCCCTTCTTCTTTGTTTGATCCGCTGTTTGCGTTTTTTCTTCTTGAGATGTTGTCTCTTCAGCCACTTCTTTAATCTTAGACGATTCTGCTGGGTAGAATTGTTTCTGCATGCTTTCATTGTAAATAGTAATTGATTTGAATTTTGGGTTTGCTTCAATAAATCTAATTTCTTCTTTTCCGTCAATAGCAAAGGTTACCATTTGCATATTACCTTTTTCGAGCGAGGTTATAATACTGTCTTTAAATTCTTCGAGACCCATTTCCAAAATAGGATATTTGGACATGGTGAATTCCAAGTTGTATCCGTAATTTTCGTGGTAGTACGCCATTTTGTAGTTGCCGTTTGGTGTAGTAGTAAAGGGATCTAATTGGACCCAACATGTATACTTTTTTCCTTCTTTGTTTTTAAAGACTTTACACACGGCACGACCACTCATCAAATTATAAGCTTCCTTTAGAGTGAAATTATTTCCTTTGTTGATGTAAAATGTTTGGGTCATCCTACCAGCGGGACCTTTAAGATTTACCACATAGGCATTAAAAAAATACATATCTCGCGTCAAAGACTTGCTAAAGTACAATTCAACTTCGATGGAACTTTGACCATAGGTTGTCTGATATTCTAGGGTAAAGGTCTCTAGTTGCTGCTTAATTTTTTGTGATAATTGGTCAGATAGATGTTCTCCAAATCCGGTATATTTAATTTGGTCTTTCAGGTAACTTACATTTTTTTCTTTCATGATTTAAAAATTTATGGTTGATTGTTTTAATTCGTATTTAATCGGTAATGCATTTAAAAGGAGTTTGTTTTTTATTTTTTGAATCGGCTAATGGTTTTGTCACCCTTCTGGTGTGCTGGATATCTAAGACCGTTTCTAATACTCCTTTGAGTCGGGTGAGTTCTCGATCCTTTGTTTGTGGACTGGAGAGCTGACCCATTAGTTCTTCCAATCGCTCTGGAACCTTAGTTGAGGTTGGATTTGGATGAAGGTTTTGATCTTGATTTGTCCGTAGAAGAAGGCTGGGCTCATTTTGTGATACCAACTGCTTAAGTGTTTGGAGTTTGCAGTGCAGTTGTTGCTTGTTTTCAGTCATGTCCTGCTTTAGCACTTTCGACGTTTTGGCAATATCATATTCTGAAGCAATATGAAGCGAAAGGTTCGATTTCTTTAAAATATCACTTTTTTTAGAACCGCGATAAGGTATCGTGTTCCAGGTCAGTTTTTTAGCATCTGCTTCTTTATAATAGCTAACCTTATTCTCCAGGGCAGTGCGGTTTGGGTTTGCAATGGGCATTTGGGGATTAAAATTCTCTAGCATATTAAGCTCAGAGATTGCAGAAGGCTGTCCTGCGCCTTGTATCCAAAATACTAAGGGGGCAAATAAAACCAGTGGTAAGGGGCTCAGGAGTAAAATTCTTTGTTTGGTTGTGGTGATCTTGTGTTGCATATGTTAATGATTTAAAAAATTATTGTGTTTGTGCTTTAGGTTATATAAATAATAGTTTTTCTTCTCCTTTAAGGGCGGTTGCCATTGAGGGTTTTGATGTCATTGTTTTGAAGGACTCTCCAGTTTTCTATCAAAAAACCGTGCGCATTTTTTTCACTTCTCGAGATGGTCTTTAATTGTCCAGCAGTGATCAGGGTTCGAGTAACTGTACCGCTAGTTTGTATGAGTTCTTGTATGGCAAAACACTTAAACTTATAAGGTTGTTTATCCAAGTTTAATGCAATGCTGTCAATGGTGATTCGTTGACTTGTATTACTGCTAATGACTTGGGTATAAAAACCTTGTTGGATTAAATTATCATGGGCTTTTTTTACTGAATTATCCGCTAAGTAAAGTGCTTTTCCAATGTTCTTTTTGATTTGAGTATCATCAGGATCTAGGTTAAAGAAATAAAAGTGAAAATTTCGAATATGGTCTTTAGCTTCCACAGGAATATTGGCTGCTCTACTCGAGGCATAAGCCTGCATTACCTTCCCGTCGGCTAGTACATATATTTGGTTTTGCACTTGTTTTAATTTCGCATAGTTAAATCCCTGGGCTACAATACCTATTATAGCACTAGCACAAATAGCTATAATGGAAATTCTACGAATCTCTTTATAGGCATTATCTTTATCTTTGAGCTTTTGAAACATCAGTTCTGATTTTGAATTTTATCTTTTAAATAGGAATCTTGATACGAATCACTCGCGCTTTGCCCATAGGATAATTTTTCCCAATTACTCGAGGTATTCACTCCCCGAAGTGCGATCAAACTAAGGGCGTTGTTGTACAGCTGTTGTGAGCTGCTGTTTACCGAGGAATTTACTTTGTAGGTTAAGGTATTTCGTGCACTTGCTTGCACAATGCCATTGGACAAAGTGATGCCCTCATTTCTGCTATAGCTTTGACCATAGTTTTTCCACAGAGCCAGCATTAAGGTCTTAAGACTTTCCTTTTTATCCTTTGAAACTTCGGTGTAATTAGCAATAAGAAACGGGTTGAAACAAAAGGGATCTGAACTATCATAGGTAAAATAACACCCTTTTAACAGCTTGCAAAGTCCTTGATAGCTATGTCTTACATCGATTAATAGAATAGGCGAACCTTGTTGGTGATAGCTGTGGAGCACATGATTGGTGAAAAATGATTTACCGCTTCCAGAGGCGCCTAAGATGAATTTATTACGGTTAACGCAAGGGCCTTTTTTAAGAGACTCATCACTAATATCCACTTTAAGTGGCCTTCCATAAAGTCGTTCTCCTAATCGCATACCAATAGGACTGGTGGAAGACTTTTGAATGGTTTCAAAGTTGAGAAAACTACAACATGGTTCAAGGAAGCTAAGTAAGGTTTCATTATACGGGAAGTTGGCTTCGTTTCCTTGAATTCCCGCCCAAAATGGTTGAGGTGCACCAGGGCCTTCAATATTTGGCGTGGCATCCATTTTACGAACTACCGTACTTTCCTTGGACTTTAAATCTTGATATGCATCAGGATTATCAGTCCTGGCAAGGATATTAAAATGTGCTTTTACAGCGAGGGGCTGCTGTGATACCGTTTCCTTTAGAAAGTCATCAATAGTCTGTTTCGTGAAGTGATTTGCTCTTGAATGGGCAGATATGGTCTGATTGGCGACATTGATCCCAGCGACACTGTCTTGAGAAACAGTGAATTGAAAGCTTAGGATGAGGAAATATGAGCGAAAGATTTTGATAGCTCTTCCAGTGAGGATGGCGAGTTTCATAAGTCGATAATTTAAGTGATTAATGAAAAAAAAGCGAAGTGTGTCTCCCTCGATAAATAATTAAAGAGTATTAGAGGAGAAATAAAAGGAGACACCTTCGCTTAGGGCACGGCATATAAAGTCTTCGCATTCCACAAGCCCTTCAATTCTGCATTGCGAAAACCTACTGAACCGTACCTTTTACATTGGTTAATAATAGTTTGATCAATCTGACCTCTAAAAGTAGATTCCCTTAAAGAAGCATCGTTAGCTAAATTCTTTGCTCTGTTCTTAAGTGACTGCTCACGGTTGTAGACCTTGTTGAAACTGTGAGCAATGCCTTGTTTTAGATCAACAATTAGTTTGTTGACCTTCTCGGGGAATTCTTTGGTTATAAGATGATCGTATTCACGTTTTTCTAATGTTTGATTTGTAGAAAATAATCTTGGTTTAAAATGCACTCTCAAGCAATCTAAATACAACCAGCATAACACTGTGTTGGAGTACGATAATATAAATAATGTAATTGTGCCCCAAAATTCTTCCCACGTAATTCCTGTAAACATAATAGTTGCATTTAATCATCCGACATTCAGTTTTCAGGGATGTGAAATCTTTTTAACAAAGAAACATTATCATTTCCTTCAGCACAAGTACAACTTTTAGTTGTACCCTGCTAAAAAAGTTGTAACTAATTGTTAATTAGTAGCTTTCAATTTTCTTTATCATTAACTTTAATCTTTTAATGGCTATTTCTTTATCCTTATCTGAGATGATATAGGCTTTTAATCTTAATGAATCATAAGATAGATTTTTGCGTTGTGTAGTAGAGAGATAGGGGACAATCGCCCTAAAAACACTGCGCATAGAACGCGCCACTAGAAATTTTGAATCATCTGCTGCACGTAGAACCAAAGCAGCTTGATCACCTGTGAGGTTGCATTTAATTTTTTCAGAAAACTTTCTCGAATAACCCTGCTCCTTTCCCAGGGAGGAAGTTTCTGTTTTATGAAGGTAGTTCGGATACCAAAGGTCAATGAAGCTGCAAAGACCAGTGATTTCATAATGCAAGTTGTCAAGGATCTTTATTGGAATAGGGTCTTGATATTCTTTGAATTTCTTATACTGTTCCAACTGAGAAAGCAATACCTCCAATGATCGATATAGGTTGTTAATATACAGGCGTAGCTGAGGTTCCTTTTGCATCGAAAAGGTACGGTCTTTAATCTTGGTTTTGATAGAGGACACTTCAAGCTTGATTTGTCTTTGGGTGTTATCAGAACAAATTTTTAGAAGTGAATCCTTGGATAAATTTTCAGGGTGTAAAGTATTGTTTATGAAGTTGTCCAACCAGTATAAAGGATAATTTTTAGCCATAATAAAGGTTTCGGCAAATGTTGGTTAATTTATAATAATAGGTTACTCAAGGTGACTTGGGAAGATTGTAGCCGGTGTTTTTTAATGCGCTCAACTTCCATGTGTTTTTCAATTTCTTAATCATAACCTTTGTCTTTGATGGTTTTTTTGATATAAGTGATGTTTTCCATCAGTAAGTAGTGTCCTTTTCTTTCTAGGGGTCAAACCAAACAATCTAGAAAAAAGGAATTTGATAATTCCTTTTTTCAGATTGTCTATAGGGTGTGAACCGGTACTAATTTGCAGGAATCCGATTCTTAAGATTTAGGGGATGTCTTAAAGCCTTTAAAACTTTTGTGCATGGCCTGTGCCATTTCGTGAACCGTTTCGCTGAGTGAAATATTGAGATACATACATGTTTCACCAATAGTGATATCCCAATCCTGATCCTCCAATTCATCTTCATCCTCATCCTCATTGGCTTGTTGGATATAAGCATTATTATGACTAGGAGAACTTTTAACCAAGGTGATAAAAGTGAGGATTACTTGTCGATCATAACTGGTAAGGGAGATGTTATTAATGGTTTCTAATTCGTAATTGTTCACCTGTCTCAATACAAAATCACGAGAATCTCCATTATATTTCAAAAGATCTTCCATAAATCTATACAAACTTGTTTTAGCGGATTCATTTAACGCAGCATTTTTGATCAACTCTAAAAGGGATGCTTTATCCGCCGCCAAATCATTTGGAATTTCTGTGGGGTTAGGTTTAAAGTTTGAACGCTTTAATGTAATATTTTGTGTTAAGAGCGCTTGGTTGAGTTGATTGTAGATGTCTATGAACTCCAGGTCATTTTCAAGGTCAGAGATAGCCAACATTCTTTGATAGTATGACCCGATTTGTTCGAAGGGATTATTCCCTGTAAATTTTTCCTTTCCTGTCTCGGTTGCTAATTCTTTTAAATCTAACGTAAGGTCATCAGAAGTGTTACAGCTATATAGTACAATAGCCATAATCACACATAAATTTTTAAGAGTTTTCATTTTGATTAATTAAGAGTTCTTGAATGATTTATTCAGTTCATCTTACCCGGATAATCAGAACCTTTAAGCCACTGCCCAGTCAGCAGTACACTTTCTTTTAAATGTGAAACAAACTTAAAAGCAGTTTTTTTATTAGACAAGATGTAGGTCGGTCATATTCAGAATTTGACCGAATAGAGGGAAAGAGTTCTAAAAGCTTTTTTAAAGATGAAAAAAAGTTGGATAAAAGGTTTTTTACAGATATAAAAAATTAAATTATATACTTGTATCATAGGGTTTTGAAAAAGTTCGTGATACCATTTCAAATGGTCATTTTCAGAAAATGACCGAGCCTGTTCACTGTTTTATCCTGATTTTATGTGCTAATTTTAAAAAAATTACTCTATGGCCTATGTAGAGTTCTAAATTAAATCAAAACACTTCATTTCCCTCTTGCTCCAACTTCATTAACTTGATTTTTTGTATTTTAGTGTGGAACACCTAGAGAAAGCGAATAGTCTTCTCATTGATCAAATGCCCTAATACCAACCAATATTAACCATGTGATGAGTAAATGGATATGTATCGCCTCCATGCTAATGGGACAATTGCTATTGGCTCAAGGTCCAGAAAAAAGTTCTTCAGATTCATTAGTATCTTTTAGTTATAGTCAATTGTTGAACGCATATAAAAAGGAAAGGGATTCTTCAAATAGAACGCGCTATTTGAACGCTTATCTTCAAAAAGCAAAGTATCATAAGCATTTTGAAAAAATTGTTGCAGGGTATAAGAATTTATTACATAATTCACCAGAGCATAAACGATTGTCTTATGCCGATAGCATGGTTTTAACTGCCGAGAAATCCAAAGACAGCCTCCTTTTAGCTAAGTCCTATTTAACCAAAGGAGTAGTGTTTTATAGAAGGACTATGTACTCCTTGGCGCTGGATAATTATCTAAAAGCGAATACGTTGGTCTCCAATGCTAAAGAATCGCGCTATTTACGCTATAAAATAAAATATAATATTGCTCACATTAAACAGTATTTAGGGGATTATCAAGAAGCGTTGGTGCTCTTTAATGATTGTTTGGAATTTTATGTGAATAGCTATCCGCGTCCTTATTTAAACACCTTGCATTCAGTTGCTTTGTGTCATAGTAATTTGGGTAATTATTCGTTGAGTAATGATTTTTGTTCATTGGGTCTTGAAACAGGTATGGAAATAGGCAATCAATCAATGGATCCTTACTTTTTACTCTTGCAAGGGGTCAACGCTTATCATTTAAAATCATACCACCAGGCCATTAAGATACTCTGTGATGTACTACCAGAGATGGAGAGAAAAAGGGATTTCGCCAATGAAACCTCCACCAGGGTACATATTGGATTGAGCTTATGGGAAATGGGACGATTCGATGCGGCCATATCGTATTTTCAAGACATGGATAGCACCTTTTCACTTAAGAATTACATCAACCCACAGTTTATCCAAGCCTATAAGCATTTGATTGATTATTATGCCAAAGAAAATAATCAAGAACGGCAAAGTTTCTATAGTCAACGATTAATTGCAGCCGACAGCGTAATTCACAACAAGTATAAGGAGCTTTCTTCCACTGTATACAAAGAGTATAACTTGGCCAAACTTGAAGTCGAAAAAAATAAGCTATACGAAAAATCAACAAGGCTAAAACAATATGGGTTTCTTTTGACATTACTTGTGACCCTATTATTAGGTTATATATTATGGCGATGGAAGCAATCAAAATTTTCTCAGAAGCAATACCATTTATCCGAGGAAATTCAACTCCAAGAAGATTCCGATTCTGATCAAAATGTTCCTCCTGATACCCGCGAAGCAATTCTCCATAATCTCAAGAAATTTGAGCAACAAAAGGACTACTTAGACGATGTTAATCTTGGTGCTTTGGCCATTAAGTTTAATACCAATTCTAAATACCTTTCCATGATCATTAAAGATGCTTACAATAAGACTTTTACCTCGTATATAAATGATTTAAAAGTTGATGAGCTTACGCGATTACTCAGTGATAAGAAACAAATTCGTCACTATAATTATTCAAATTTAACCGAGTTGTTAAACTTTGGGAGCATTTCCCGATTTACACGAGCTTTTAAATCACGAACAGGAATGACTGTCCAAGGCTATATTCAACAATTGGAAAAAAGTGAACGCCACCAAAAAACCTCCAAATCGAGCGGTTATAAAAAAACCCTGCGTTGAATAACGCAGGGCTAACTGACCCTCACCATCAAAAAAATGATTCAATAATAACAGCAATTATCATTGTGGTGGTAAAATTACTTTAATCCCAGAGAAACTTATTGCGGAATTCCGTAACGCAAACTTTCCTTTGCCTAAATCAATCCAAAATCTTTCACTTGTGAGATGAGATGAACCGTATTTTTAGCTTTAAAATAAATCTTTAATTTATTAATTCGTTTCTCAATACTACTCACACTTGATGGGTGAATGCCCTTAGCTTTTAAGTTTTTGGAGATGACATCTTGATTATGACCATAGGATAACTCTTTTAAAAGAGTGATGTCGTAGTCTTGAATCTCATATACAGGCTCTTGGTTTAATACTCGTACCAGTTCCGCAGACAAGTAAGTGTCATTCTCCTGAAGGTTTTCTATAGTGCTGATTAGTTCTTTAGAACTTTCTCTACCTTTACATATATACCCGTTCACTCCGGGGTTTTTAAGGAGCGCCCTTATTTTTTGAGGCCGATCATCAATAGAGTAGATAATAATCTTTATCTCTGGTTGCAAGGCTAAAATTGTTTTGGCTAGTTCCTCACCAGAATTGATTTTACAATCTCTGTGGTCTTGCCTAAAAGAAAGATCAGAAATAAGCAGATCGTAAGGTTGGTTTTCTAGCAAAGCTTTTTTAAATTTTAAAACAGCATCATCACAATACTTGGCATGATGGATTTCGAAATCAAAGTGCTTATTCAACTCATCAATCAATCCAAGATTGATTGTATCTATGTCCTCGGCAATTAAAACTTTTTTAAACATCTAATTGTAATTTAATTTAAAAACCAACCTTTCTCCCCAAGAGAAGAAAGAATAATTCAAAATTAAAACATTGGTTTTGTTATAACATGCGGGTTTCCTCAAAACCAAGCAATAAAATTTAAAATTCCAATGAAAGGTAATGCATTACAACAAGTTAAATTGAGGATTACCGTAATAATGTTTTACGATATTTATATATTTTAGCCTCTAAGAGAAAATGATTCTACCCAAATTTCAATATTTTAAAAATTATGGATTCTCCAATAAAATATCTAATTAAAGAGATATTTATAAAAGCAAAAGAAGAATCAGGTCAAACTTCAATTTACGGATGTTGTAATTACCTGGAGCAAAGATTCAGAGATGATTTCAAATGTTATGATGGGACTTCCTCGCGCTCCTTTGCAAGATTACATCAAAAGTATGTGGAAGAATCTCAGCAGGAGAAAGCAACTCCAAAACCTACACTTTTAAATGCTATGAGTCAGTATTTAGGCTATCAGGATTATAAAGACTTCTTATTAAATCATGGCCAAACAGACAAGCAACTATCTTTTGATTTGAAGGCTACTAAGTTCACCAAAATAAGTATCTCACAACGTAGTATAATTGCAGTACTGATTTTAATGGTCTGTTCGTTGTTCAGTTATATTATTTTTATAGATGACTATCCACCAGATCCGGAATGTATGATTTGGAAAAACACGCACTATGAAAAGATTTCATGTGAGTTAAGTTTAAATATTGAAAAGGCGGGACAAATTATTGGATTTGATTTAAAATTATATGAAAACATGAAAATGATTCCTAGCAGCGAAGTAAAAGTAGGGGAGTCATACTATTACAAAGTTGGTAGGGATTCCGTACAATTTTTCTCCTCAAGGGGTCTACATCCAGAAAACGGTAAAGACTTAAAACCAGTAACCGACTATATTGTAGGTAAGTATGTCCAAGACAAGCAACCAACACAAGTACAATGATGGTAGTTTATTGTTTTTATTGATTATTTCCAGATAAAAACAATTTTGTAAAAATTCTCTCTCGGATTGTAATCCGAATTAAGAATATTTTTATATATTAGCTGACAATTAAGTGTTTGGATAGATATCAGTGATTTATCCTTTTGATTAAATAGCATTTTTTGAATATTTAGATCTTTTCATTTGAAAAATTTAAAATGAAAGAGCAACCAACCATTGCACAACCTTTATTAAATTGGTCCTTATATTCTATTTATAGTTTAAGGGTGTCAGTATTTGACAGGTTGAATATTAAGAAACCCAAAAAGCCAATTTAGTAGTTAATTAAAGTGAACCCAGTCTTTAGTTCACTTAGTAGGATGTATGTGTTTAGGATACATACGGGAACCTTTCTCTTGAGATATAGCTTTCTTTTGAATATAACACCATTGGTGATAGTAAAAATAAATGTAATTGACTTGGTTTTCCCCATGGACTAAAACCTTGCTAATCGCTTTATTTTCACTTCAGTTCCATGAGAGATTTTCGATTAATAAAGTAAAAAAAATAATTATAATATAACCTAAAAATATAGCGTGGGAATGGGATAGAATAAGTCATTAAAAAGAAGAAATAGGCCCTCTGTGCATTTGACAGGTGACAGAGAGCCGTAGGAATTAACAAAACGAACGTTTTATTAAAACAACATCCAAAATTATGCAAAAAAAGTGTGTTGACAAGGATTTCTACACTCAATTTTTCTTAATAATCGCCTTGCTCGATTTTCCCATTTCTACCTATGGTCTTACTATGGGTAGAAGTTTCAAAAATGTACTATGTACTGATTTTTCCCAAGCTTTAAAACCAGTAACGCTCGGTAGGGAGAGCCGTTACAACTACACAGGTAGTTCCTATCCAGGTATTCGCGTTCTCATTCTCAATTTGGTTGTAGGGATTTACACTGATTTAACGGGGTTTCTTTCTCGAGTAACCACTCCCACCGAATTACTGGTCATTTTTTATTTTACTCAAGCTATAAAAGAAGGGACATAGATTGCTGTACTTCCCAGATAAAATCTTCCCTGATATTCGATGAGTTTCCGACGGTTTACGTCCAAAATTAAAACCACCCCACCTAGTGTGTAAGTTCTTTAAATTTTAACAAAAGTTCGAAAACCCGCAGCCACAGCTTTACTACTGAGACTCGATTTACGACTTGGCTATAATTACTTCAACATTTTTCTTTTGAAGAATCTCGATTGTTTCCTCATCGATCTTCTCATCGGTAATTAACTTATCGATCTTATCAAAATTGCTGATAAAAGCAAAGCCACTTCGGGTAAATTTTGAAGAATCAGAAACAACGATCACTTCTTCTGCGATCTCTATCATGATCTGGTTAAGGTAAGCTTCTTCCATATAATGAGTGAAGATGCCCAGGTTAGGTTTAATGCCGTCCACTCCTAGAAAGAGTTTGTTACAATAGAGTTGTTTGAAATTACGCTCCGCCATCGGCCCGACCAAGGACATGGAAAATTCTTTTAAATAACCTCCAGGCATGAAGACTTCAAGGTTCTTATAATTGGCAAGATTATTGACAATATCAAGGGCATTACTAATTACGGTAAGCCTTTTAAAATGACTTAAATTGTTTCCGATCTCAAAGGTAGTGGTACCAGAATCCAATATGATGCTATCATCCTCCTTGATTAAGGATGCCGCTTTTTTACCAATTATTCTTTTGATATCGTGATTGATTCGTTTTTTCTCTGTAACGGTCAGTGCTAAATTGTTGGTTTTAAATGCCCCGCCATGAGCACGGATCAACAAGTTGTTTTTTTCTAATTTATCCAGGTCATTGCGGATTGTGACCTCACTCACTCCTAGAAGTTCACTTAACTCATTTACATTTACTTGGCCTACTTCATCGAGTTTTTGAAGAATGAACGATCTTCTCTGAGCGGTCTTTTTCATTTTCATTTTGGGTGATTTAGCGATTTTTAATTTATTCCCCGCACAGCCTATAGAACTTTTACGGTTTGTAAGTGTAAAAATAATAATTAAATTCTAAATGTATGACAAAAAAGCATATGACCGAAATAATCGGTCATATGTATTAGTAAAATGATATAGAAGCTGTGATTATTTTCTTAAAAGCACGTTGGTGTTACCGGCTCCTTGAAGACTAATATCTACTGGAGCATTGGTTTTCCAGGCACCTCGTGTGAAATCAGGCACATCAATTGATTGCGCTCTATTGGCAACCGATTGCTCACTAAGAGGAGAAATCGCACTCCATAGTGCTGCATCATATACATCCTGATCAAGTGCTAAACCATTTCTTAGACAGTCGATTAGTCTCCAATCCATGATAAAATCCATGCCTCCATGGCCACCAACTTGTTTAGCCAGTGCACCAACTTTTTTAATGATCTCAGGAGTGTATTTTTCTTCCACTTCTTGCATTTGGTCTTCCTTTAACCAGCTGTGACCTTTGGCAATGCGCTGTGGGGAAGGCCATTTTCTGGCCATAGCCTCGGTACCGCTCACTAAGTGAATCCTTGAATAAGGACGAGGTGAACTAACATCATGTTGAATCATAATGCTTCTTCCCTTTTTCGTTTTCACCATAGTGGTATTCATATTACCGCGGAAGTCAGCACCGGTATAATCTTGATAGAAGCTATCTTCCTTTGCAAGTTCTACAGCACGCTGATGCATACTGAAGTCATTTGAAGAAAGTGAAGTTAAGTAATCCATTTGATCCCCTCTGTTTACATTCATGATCTGACAAATAGGACCTAATCCATGAGTGGCATATAAATTTCCGTTTCTACCGATATTTTCTTTAAGACGCCACATGCTTTCATAGCCATTTTCTTTATTGAAGTTTAGATCCACAAGGTCGTGAATGTAAGCACCTTCTCCGTGGATGATTTCTCCGAAATATCCCTGTCTGGCCATATTTAAGGTAAGCAGTTCAAAGAAGTCATAGCAGCAGTTCTCAAGCATCATACAATGTTTTTTAGTACGTTCAGAGGTTTCGACTAACTGCCAGCATTCTTCTATAGTTTTCGCTGCAGGAACTTCTACCGCGACGTGTTTTCCAGCTTCCATTCCATAAACAGCCATAGGGGTGTGCAAATCCCAAGGAGTCGCTATGTACAGAAGGTCAATATCATCACGATCGAACATTTTTTTCCATGCATCTGGACCATCAGAATATAAATCAGGTTTGTGAGCAGTACCTTCTAGGGTTTGTAAAACCTTATCCAATTGTTTTGGACGGATATCGCAAAGTGCTTTAATCTCTACACCTTCGATATAGCTCATACGTTGAACAGCATGCGGTCCACGCATACCTAAACCGACAAATCCAATTCGAACCTTGTCTAATTTAGGTGCTTTATATCCAGACATATTAAAGATCTGGCCTTTGTTTTCTCGCCCATTAGAGGCTGAAGTAGCTGCTGCAATTGTATTGTTTTCAGTCTTTGTTTGACAAGCAGCAAGAACACTCCCACTGGCGATTCCTAAACCAGCAAGGGATCCTATTTTTAAAAAATTTCTTCTATTGTCATTCATAATGTTGGATTTTAAGTGTTTAATAAATGCCCATTAGAACCCGTAGGTGTCCACAGCATTTTGGTAAAATATTTTATGTAAAACCTTTTCAGGTAATTCAAGTCCCTTAAATTCCCCTTTAAATTCTGGGGCAGTCATGGTCTTATTTGAAGCAAAGAAGTCCCAGTGGCTATTCCAAAGGGTTTCAAATCGTTCAACAAGTTCCTTCTCGTTCATACTGCCATCATCAATTACATCGGTACCATAAATGATTCTATCTTGATATTTTATAAAGAAATCTCTAACTTTTTCAGGATCCTCTTTCGCTTGAAGTTGCACATGACATATGCGCTCGGCTAAATCTGTTTTACTATTGGGATATTTATCTAATCTGGCTGCGACCTGATCAATGGACCATTCCATACTAAAGAGGTGGAGCCCTACATATTTTAAATTTGGGAACTTATCTAGGACGTTATCTCTGGCCTGCATCTGTTGCTCGTAAGAGGGATATTCTGGGAGTAAATGCATGTGATATTCTGGATGTGCAGAGAAATAATTTCGATCCGAATCCACTGTCATTTCTTCCAGAGGTAACCAGCAGTTTCTCGGTTCCCCTTGGTGACCAATCAACATTATATTGTTATCCGATAAATACTGGTATATAGGATCGAATCGTGGATCGTCTAAAAGAACAAAGTTCCCATCGGCATCTTTAACACCAGGATCCATTCCGATGTTTTTCCATATTTTAACCCCAACAGCACCTTTTTCAAGTCCTGATTTTATTTGTGCCATGGCGTGGGGTAACCACTCTGGGGTATTCCAATGGGTGGTATCAAAGCTGGTGAAGTATTTGATACTACCAGGGTATTTCTCTAACAAATCGTGTACGATTTGTTGTTGCTCCTCTAGGGAATCAAAAAATGGAATATCGGTGTTGATCGATAAAAAGCGTGCACCGTACTTTTGAGCCAACTCCATTTTCGCCTGGGATCTTGTGTTTAAATGAACATGTGCATCGATAAAAGGTTTAAGCATCGGTATTGTTTTTTATCATGATGAGTTTCGTTTTTACGAGATCAGTAACCTGGGAAGTCGCTTTAGGAAAAACCTTTCTCAAATCGATTTCCTCATTATTGCTTAGCTCGCTTTGTAAGGTTTTCATAAATATATTTTTTATTTCTGTAGCTAAGTTTACTTTGCAAATACCATTACTGATGGCTTGTTGAACCTGGTCGTGAGGAACGCCAGAACTTCCATGTAACACTAGGGTAGCAGGTGTTACCTCATGGATCGCCTTTAACAATTCGATATCCAATTTTGGCGTCTGCTTGTAAAAACCATGTGCTGTTCCAATGGCAATAGCAAGGGCATCAACACCCGTAGCCTCTACAAAATCTTTAGCCTCGTGTGGTTGGGTAAATCCTTGCGCAACATGGGCTTGTCCTAACTTAGCTACATAGCCCAATTCAGCTTCCACATTTGCGCCATAGGCTTTAGCCCGCGCTACCACATCCTGGGTGATTTTTATATTTTCTTCAAAAGGCAATTCGCTTCCGTCGATCATCACTGAATCAAACCCAGCATCCAAGCAGCGTTGTACTAAATCCACAGAACCGCCGTGGTCTAAATGAATCCATCCCTCTACATTAAATTGCGCTAAGCTTGCACGACCAAGTTTTACTGCCGTCTCCAAACCCATATAATCGATGGAGCTCTGGGTGAGTTGCAGAATTACAGGTTCATTTAATTCTGAAGCCGCTCTTAACACCCCGTGTAGAGTTTCCAAATTATAATAATTTGTGGCTAGTAAACCACGTTTTTCTTTAGTAAATTGTTGTAGTTTTTCTTTTAATCGCATTGGTTTAATATTCAGAATTAAATGTTTCCTTTAGGGTCTTTTTTATAGATTCTTTACAAGCAAATGCTGCAGTACCCCCTGGTGCAGTTGTACTTAGTGCACCCATGAGATTGCCGTATTGAAGACATTGCTCAAGCGGTCTGCCATCTAAGTATTTTTTGATGAATCCAGAATTAAATGAATCTCCAGCTCCAATGGTATCCACTGGATTTTTATTGGTAAAAGCTGGGGCAGCAATACGCTTTCCATTGGCTACCGCAAGACTACCTTTATCTCCCAATTTTACCACGGTGGTATTGCTGCAAGTTGCGATAGTCTCTAGTGCCTGGTCTAAAGTATCTTTTTTGGTTAAAGCGAGCAGCTCAGCCTCATTTGGCATAAAGATATCCACCAGTGGTAAGCAATTCTTAAAATCAAAATCCCAAAGATTTTCTGGATCCCATTGTAAATCCAGTGAGGTGGTGAGTCCTAAGCTTTTTGCTTTTTCGAAAATTTTTACAATATCTTCTCGTATTCCTTTTTGAATAAAAAAGTTAGACAAGTGCAGGTGTTTGAATCCTGTAAGCTCATCCCATGGAATCTTTTGGTATGTTAAAGCTTCCATTGCTCCACAATAGGTAACATTGGCACGATCCTGATCATAACTCATCACTACCGTGATTCCGGTCTGATGTTCTGTGGTTTTTTGTATATAGACTGTTTTGACTCCTTTTGACTCTAATGAATTAAGAAGGAAGGTACCGAAATCATCTGTTCCTATAAGGCCACAGAAATAGGTATCTATTCCAATAGCAGAAGCATTGGCAGCCATTATGGCTGATGAACTTCCTAAGGTAAGGTTCATCTTTTGTGCTAGAATTTCGGTTCCAATTTTTGGAAATCCTTGGATCCCGTTTAATATCAAATCGACATTCAGCTCTCCGATAACCAGTAATTCCTTAGTCGGCATAATTTGTTGTATTAAGTTTTATTTTTTTCACCACTACTTTTTCAAGTAGTCTTTCTACCGTCTGTTTTTCTAACGCTCCAAGTTCTTCGTGTAAGCAATTGGCAGCTCCGCAAGCAGCCCCATAGGCCGCTGTCCTTTCGGGGGAGAAGTCGTGATACACAGCATAGGCGATCCCTGCCGTTAGACAATCTCCAGCTCCAACGGTACTTATCACCTGGTCCAGATGAACATTGGCGTGAAACAATTCATCCTTATAATAGAGCCATAAACCTTCTGCTCCTTTTGTTATAGCAATAAGTTCTGCCTTTTGTCTAAGGATGGCTATGGACTTGTCAACTGAATCAGTTCCTAGCAATTCGCTGGCCTCATGTTCATTTAAATGAATGCCGAAAAAGGACGTAGTGAGACTCTTTTTAAGTTGCTCTCCTGAGCAGTCGATAATTACTTTCTTTCCAGCCTTATTGACAAAATCGACTAACTCTTTGGTTGCTGTATTAGAGGCGCCTTTTGGCCATGAACCAGAAATACAGATCAGTTCGTGATTTTTAATTTCTTTTTCAAAGACCGATTTAAATTCGTTCCAATGGTTCGAATTAAATACCGGACCGGGTTCTAATAATTCGGTATTGGCAAATGCTGGATTATCAGATCTAAAGGTATAACATTTTCTGTTTTGTCCCTCGATGGAGATTCCACTAATGCGAATTCCACCAGTGGCGCACTGCTCTTTGATCCACTCTCCGGTGTTACCAGCCCAATTGGCCATTAATGTATTTGACTGTCCTAATTCCTGAAGTGCTATGGCAATATGTGTTGCCTTGCCTCCAGGAAATTCTACTAGTTTTGTAATACGATTCGAATGTCCTGGCTGAAGATCCTCCAACCATGCATAGGTATCAATCGATGGATTTGGACAGACGTTTAAGATCATTTTTCTTCTCTTTTGTAAATGGTAACACCTTGGACAACTCTATTGATGGCTCCTGATACTGATGGATTGTCTGGATCAAGGCCTAATGAAAGTGACTTGTGAAGACCCAACAATTGTCCTACTAAAGTAGTAGGAACGGTATTCAGATGGCCTGAATGTTTAAATGATGATGTTAGAATTTGTCTCGAATGCGCCAGCGAAAGTGTAGGTTCATCAGTAATTGTTAACGATTGTATTTTTCTTGGATCACGTGCAATATCCACAGCAAGATCTTTTTCGTATTTAAACACATGCGGGTCATTTGAGAATAAGTAAACCACTAAAGTGTTCGCGTTTACAACCGCACGAGGACCATGCCTAAACCCAAGGAAAGAATCGTGTTTACAGATTACCTGACCATCGGTCAGTTCCTGAAGTTTTAAATGACATTCTCTGGCGATCCCTAACATAGGACCCGAACCTAAGAACACTACACGCTTAAAACTACCCGCGGCAATCGCTTTAAAAACCTCTTCCGCCTTTAATAGCTCCTGACCGATGGTAATCATATCCTCCACAGCCGCTTTCTTACCCTCGATGTTTTCGATGTCAAAAACTAAAAGTGAAGTTAACAGCATCGCAGTAAAACTACTAGTCATCGCTAAACTTTTATCATTGGTCTCCTCTGGAAGCTGAATGCTATACAATGGGTTTTTTGTATCGAAATTAGCAAGCTTGCCCTCTGGATTACAGGTGATAATAAGGTGGAAAGCCTGATCACAATGCTGGTCCAAAAGCGAAGCAGCCTCTAAACTCTCTGGGCTATTTCCTGATCGTGCAAAGGAAATTAATAGCGTTGGTCTTTGCTTTATAAAGAACGCCTCTGGGTGGGTTACTAAATCTGTAGTAGCAACCAACTGAGTAGGTAGACTTGTCTGCTGTTGAATGGCGCCTTGTGCGACCTCTCCTACAAATGCAGAGGAGCCAGCTCCAGTGAGGATGATCCTCAAATCCTTCTGCTGTAAAATAGGCGAAAGAAATGACGCAATGTCTTTCTTAGTTTCTACAAGTAAAGAAAAGGTTTCATTCCATAGTCTAGGTTGTGCCTTAATTTCTTTTTCTGTGTGTTGGTTGATATAACTTGTGGTTTCCTTTTCCATTTAATATTCTTTTAAAGCATTTGTACTATAACAGATGTGTTAATCTACCATAAAAATAGTCCATCTTACTTTTCTAGACAAATTAAAGTAAATAAAACGTAAATAAAAAATCTTTCAATACCCTTTTTTTAATTTTATTCATAAGTTGCAGTATAGCTTTATTATCAAAGCTACAACGATAGCGTGAATAAGAGTTTCAAGAATAATGTTAATTATATAACAAAACAATACGTAAGCTAAATTTCTATTATTGTTTGCTAGTTTTAAAAATATTTTTACTTTAGCACATAATATGAAATAAATTACCTTATGATTCCTTATTTACATCCATTTTAAAAAAAAGTAACAACATAAACAAAGACAAATCATAACTTAAAAACGTAAAACAATGATGAGGAAATATCTATTTACATGGATTAGCATGTGTTGCTTCTTGTTCTCTGTTGCACAGCAGAAACAAGTCTCAGGAAAGGTAACCGATGCTGAAACAGGTGTTCCTATTCCAGGGGTTAGTGTTCTGGTCAAGGGAACTAATAAAGGAGCTGCTACTGACTTCGATGGACTTTTTCAATTAAATGTGGAAGAAGATGCCACTTTAGTGTTCTCTTATATCGGATATCAAAGCAAAGAGATTGCTGTGGCTGGACAGTCGGAGCTTCACGTGAACTTGGCGGTCTCTGCGGCTGAGCTTGATGAGGTAGTGATTGTAGCCTATGGAACTCAAACAAGGGAAGAGGTAACCGCTTCGGTTTCTACTATAAATGCCGAAGAGTTAAGCGATGTCACTACCACGGACGTTTCTACTATGATGCAAGGTAAAGTTGCTGGGGTACAGGTTGTTCAATCTTCAGGTCAACCTGGATCAGTGCCTGATATTCGTATTCGAGGGATCTCCTCGATCGATGGCCGAGTGGCGCCATTATGGGTGGTAGACGGGGTAATTATGCATGGAACGCCTAATTTAAATCCAAACGAAATTGAAAGTTTATCAGTCCTTAAGGATGCTTCGGCGACTTCGTTATACGGATCCCGGGGAGCTAATGGGGTAGTGGTGGTTACCACCAAATCTGCTAAAAAAGGTAGAAGTGAATTGACCCTCACTTCTAAAACGGGGTTCTCTACTTTTAATAGTGGGAATTTCGAAGTAATGAACTCATCCCAAATGTTTGATTACTACAAAAATTTTGGCGATAGTTTCAATGCCTCGGATAACCCATGGTTTACTCCAGAGTTACTTACACGCGATTATGACTGGCTTGACAATGGAACACAAACGGGGGTTGTGCAAGATCATAATCTGATCTTTACCGCTGGGGAAGAAAACTCTAGAACTTATATCTCCGTAGGTTTTTATGATGAAACGGGAACCATTAAAGGGTACGAGTATGATAAGTTAAGCCTTCGAATCAATCACGATCACAACATTGGAGAACGATTGACCATTAAGCCAAAAATTGCTCTGAATTACAGTACAAGAGAGAGCAGACAGCATTCAATGTATGCTATGCTGACCTATATGCCTTGGGATAATCCATATAATGCCTCAGGAGAAATTGTCAATCCTCAGGAAAACGGGGTGCCATGGATTGGAAGAGATAAGAGCAATTACCTGTTCGACCTACAATGGAATAATAGTAATTCTCAAGAGCTGAATTTATATTCAAATTTCGATATAGAATTTAAAATTACGGATCATTTAAAGTTTATTTCCACCAATGGTTATACCCTTTATAGAGCGGATAGTAAATCCTATACCGACCCTGCTTCCAATGGAGGAAGAGCGGAGGATGGTCTTTTGGGGCAATCGACCTCAAGGAGGATCACCCGTTTTACCAATCAGATGATCAAGTACATGAATCATTGGGATAAGCACAGCTTAACTGCCCTGGCAGCATATGAATACAATGATTACGTATATGACGATTTCTCAGCCACGGGTTCTGGAATTGTTCCAGGGACCGATATTTTAAATAATGCTGCTCGGCCTAAAAGTGTTGGAGGATTTAAAAATGAATATGCCTTACAATCCTTTTTATTCAATGCAAACTATGGATATGATGACAGGTATATGACGCAGTTCTCTATTCGTAGAGACGGCGCCTCCAATTTTGGTGAAAACAACCAATATGGAACCTTCTATTCTGCCAGTTTAGGTTGGAATATTCACAATGAATCTTTCTTTAATATAGCAGCTATTGATGAATTAAAATTGCGTGTGAGTTACGGAGCAGTTGGGAATAGACCTAGTTCTCTATATCCTCAATACGATTTATACAATTTGAGTAATACCTATAACGGTATACCTGTAACCACGCCTTCTCAATTAGGGAATGCTGATGTGGGTTGGGAGAAATCCTATCAAACCAATATAGGTTTTGATCTATTCTTACTGGATCGTATCGGACTTACTTTTGATTATTATATTAAGGACACCTCGGATTTACTTTATTTTATCGCTATTCCAGATGTTACAGGTTATAGTGGCTATTGGGAGAATATCGGTGGGGTAAAAAACAACGGTTTTGAAGTTTTTGCTAATGCGGATATTATCCGAAACCAAGATTTTCAGTGGTCTGTAAACTTCAACATTGGAATTAATAAAAATGAGATTACTGAACTTTATGAAAGTGAGCCTATTATTAAAGGAAACAAGCGCCTGAATATTGGAAAAGACATCAACACTTGGTTTATGCGTAAGTGGGTTGGTGTTGATTCACAGAATGGTGATCCCCTTTGGGAGGTGGTTGATCAGCAAACAGGCCAGGTGAGCACAACCAACAATTGGAACAATGCTACCCAGCAAGAAGTCGGCACAGCTTCACCTGACTATTACGGTGGTTTCGGAACCTCTTTCAACTACAAAGGGATTAGTCTTTCGGCAAATTTTGCCTACAGCAAAGGGAATCAGGTCTACAATTACAGTAGAGAATTGTATGATGCAGATGGGGCGTACCCAACATACAACCAACAGGTATTAGCCGATGGTTGGAATCGTTGGCAAGCTCCTGGAGATATTGCAACCCATCCAAGGGCAGTTTATGGAGGAAACAACTTGTCAAACAAGACCTCCTCACGCTATTTAGAAGACGGAAGCTTCTTGAGAATGCGAAATGTTCGATTGGGTTATACCTTGGATTCTCAGTGGATTTCAAATCTGGGATTGACCAATTTAAACCTGTACATCTCAGGGGATAACCTGTGGACTATTACTGATTTTTCGGGAATGGATCCAGAGGTTGGGGTAGGTGGAACTTACAATGCACTATATCCCGTTGCTAAAAGATTAACTGTCGGAGTTTCTGCTTCCTTCTAATTTTAAACTCAGAAAAATGAAAAAAATATTCTATAGTATAGTAATAGCAGCGAGTTTGATCAGCTGTGATTTGGATCGATTTCCATATGACTCAGTAGCTTCAGATGAATTATTTGAAAGCGATGGAGGGCTTTTATCGGCCACCGGAGGTTCCTATGCCTTATTAAAAGGAGACGGGAATGGTTACGGATTTGCACCACAACTCCACCGGATCTCTGAATATCCAGGTGATAATGTTTCTTTAAGCGGAACCACCACGGATCCGCTGTTCTATACCTATAATTATCACAACATTACCACAGGATACCGAACCAATGATGTTTGGAGCTCTGGCTACAAAGCCATTGTAGGGTGTAATAAAGTAATAGAACTTGCCACCGAAGGGGAGTCTGCTGAATCCGATCAGCTAATTGGCGAGAACTACTATTTAAGAGCCTATACTTATTTTCAATTGGTGAATGTTTTTGGAAGACCATATATACAAGGGACATCAAACTTAGGAGTGCCTTTAAAATTAACCTCTGATATTAATGATATTCCTGATAGAAATACTGTTGGGGAGGTATATGATCAAGTGGTGGCAGACCTATTAAAGGCGGAATCATTGATGAGCATTAGCAAAACAAATGCCTATGCCACTAAAGAGGCAGCCCAGGCGTTGCTATCGAGAGTTTACCTGTATATGGGGCTTAATGACAAGGCGATTGCCTATGCTGATAAAGTGATTAACTCAGGGCGATTTTCTCTAGTGCCGAAAGATGAGCTTAGCAATTACTTTAAAAAAGTTCCAGAGGAAAATCCAGAAACGATTTTCTGTCTGCGATCCACCGAAGAATCGGATTATACCAATGGATGGTATACCGTAGGATCACTTTATGCCAATATCGAAGGATCTGGATGGGGAGAGATGTACGCATCTAGTTCTTATTTAGACCTTATCAACCAACATCCAGCGGATGCTCGTAAAGGATTTATCGATCCTCAGTACGAGACAGATGACAATGGAAATAAATATCCAGCAGTCTATTGGATCAACGAAAACTATACCTATCAGTTTAGAAGAACTTTTGAATCCGAAGGTCAAACTTTCTTCACCCACGAGGATGTAGATTACCAAGTTCATCAGGAAGCGGTAGCAGGACAGACGCGCTATTATTTTACCAATTCTGCCAATGAAAAAGTGTATGTCAACAAAACTTTTGATATGTTCAAAAGAAATGGTTATCCTAAGTTTTATATTTTAAAGGCCTCTGGACAGGAAGGCGTACCACACCTATGGTCTCCTGTGATTTCTCGTTTGGCAGAAATGTATCTAATAAAAGCAGAAGCGTATGCCAAATTAAACAATGCAACAGCTGCTTTGGAGAATGTTAATATCATTCGTCAAAGAGCTGGTATTCCCGTTTATGAAAGTACTGCTGATTTTCCAGAAGGAAAGGATCTTTTAGAGATCGTATTGGAGGAGCGCAGATTGGAATTAGCTTTTGAGGGACACCGAAAATTCGATGTGTTTCGAAATAACCTTACCATGGATCGCAGGTATCCTGGAACGCATCTAACAGGTAGCGATCCATATTTTGAAATACTTCCAACGGATGATAGAGTTATTGAATACATTCCAGAGAGTCAAATTAATGCGCAACCTAGCCTGATCCAAAACGATTGATCACCTTGTTAGGGGAAGCTTTTTATCATTTTTAATTTTTTTTTGTAACCAGGCTGTCACGGGGGATATAACGACAGCCTGGCTTTTAAAACAACACCAAAGGATGAGCGTATTAAAAATAGCCAAGACCATTACAATGCTACTAGGGTTTGTGGTATTAAATGCTTGTAAGGGTACTAGCAGTAGTGAAATAGAAGTAAATTCAATAGCATATAGTTATCAGATTCCACCTGCAGGAAATAGCTGGGTGGTAAGCAATCATAAGCATGCAAGTGTTCGAATTGACCAGCAAGGTATCCAACAGTGGACAGATCCTTCTACAAAGATCAATACCTATGTCTATTTAAACGATACAGGTGCGCTTCAAGTTGGTTTAAATGCAAGAGTCAATCAGGGAAGTTCGACCATTTTGGTGACTATAAATGGCCAAACAAAAGAGGTTGTTATCGACAATGTGGAGTTTAAGGAGGTTCATGTAGGATCATTTAATATTGATAAACCAGGCTATCACCCCATAGAAATCCAAGGCGTTGAAAAAAGCGGAGATGCGTTTGCTATCATTAAAACCATTGGCGTTGGTGGATTGGCCACAACAGAAGGGGTAACCTATGTAAAGGATGATTTTTATTGGGGACAAAGAGGTCCATCGGTCCATCTTACCTATCAGACACCTCAGGATAAGGATATCTTGTGGTTCTATAACGAGATTACGGTAGCACCAGGTCAAGACGTTATTGGTTCTTACTTTATGGCCAATGGATTTGGAGAAGGTTATTTTGGAATACAAGTGAATTCTGAAAAGGAACGACGTGTACTATTCTCAGTTTGGAGCCCCTATCAGACCCAAAATCCAGAAGAAATCCCAGAGGATTATAAGATTATCATGCTCGGTAAAGGCCAGGGTGTTCACACTGGTGAATTTGGAAATGAAGGTTCTGGTGGACAAAGCTATAAGGTTTTTAATTGGAAGGCGGGAATTACCTATAAGTTTTTGCTCAAAGGGGAACCGTCGGTTAATAATTCCACTGATTATACCGCCTACTTTTTTGACCCAGAGGAAGATCAATGGAATCTTATCGCGAGTTTTAGAAGGCCGTATACCTCGACTTATTTGACACGACCACATTCCTTTTTGGAGAATTTTGTAACCAAAACAGGTTACATCTCAAGACAAGGATCCTACGGGAATCAGTGGGTTTACGATACAAATGGTCAGTGGCATGAACTTACCAAAGCTACATTTACTGCAGATGCCACCGCTAGAAAAGGAGCGCGATTGGATTATGCCGCAGGAGTAGACAGTCATCAATTTTATATGAAGAATTGTGGTTTTTTCAGTGAACATACCCCTATAGATAGTGAATTTGAAAGAACCCCTAATGGAAAGTCACCGTCAGTTGATTTCTCAAAACTTGAGGTGCCAACGATAAAATAGAATAATTTGAAAATAGGATAGAACAATGAAAATTTGAGTTAGCTAAATCCGTAATAAATTTTGGTTTTTTTCAAGTTAGTTTGTGTGTAGGGCTGTTGTAATAACAGCCCTTTTTTTTGGGCAGCACTCCAGTGTTAAAGAAGTATCTAAGTTAAGGAGCTTATCACGATGGCTGTTTTGACAATCATTTAAGATTGCTGGGTTTAATTTAGTAGTAAGAAATTTAAATAGTTGTACTTATGAGCAATTTACAGTTATTCAAACTTGTTAATTTGTTGTAAAAATGATAGTTTTACCATTTACTATTTAAGATTATTATAGCAATAATGTGTGATAATCAATCGATTTACTAATCTAACACTTCAAAAATGAAAAGAAGACAGTTTGTCAATAGAGCGGCGACCTCTAGTTTGGCCCTCGCCTTTATGGGAACTCTTGCCTGTAAGCAAGATTCAAAAAAATCAACGGAAAAAGGAGCAGAAAATAAGGTAGATTCTTCCGCAATTCAGGCCGAAGAGGCAGCCATGTTTTTTCAAATTTCGCTAGCACAGTGGTCCTTCCACAGGGCATTGAAATCCGGAAAAATGGATAATTTGGATTTTGCAAGCAAGGCGCGCGAATTAGGCTGTGAAGGACTCGAGTATGTCAACCAGTTTTTTGCAGATAAGGCGAAGGACAAAGCGTATTTAACTACCATGAATGAACGCGCTGCTGCAGAAGGCTTACAAAACGTTCTTGTCATGATTGATGGGGAAGGTAATCTAGCAGATGCAGATGCTAAAAAACGTTTGCAAGCAATTGAAAATCACTACAAATGGGTAGAGGCTGCCAATTTCTTAGGATGTCATGCAATTCGGGTAAACTTGGGAGGAGGAAAACAGATGGAAGCCGCAGCTAAAGCAGCAGTAGATTCCCTTACCAAACTATCGGAATTTGCCAAGGATGCTAAGATTGATATTTTAGTAGAAAACCACGGTGGATTCTCCTCTAATGGTGCATGGCTAGCAGGGGTTATGAAAGAAGTAAATCTCGAGAATTGTGGAACCCTTCCTGATTTTGGAAACTTCTGTATTGAATACGGAGAGAATTACAGCTGTGCTAAGGAATATCCACGTTATCAAGGTATCGAAGAAATGCTTCCATTTGCCAAAGCTATTAGTGCTAAATCTCATGATTTCGATGATCAAGGTAATGAAACTAATATTGATTATTTAAGGGTTATGAAAATGGTTAAAGATGCAGGATACAGAGGATTCGTAGGTATTGAATACGAAGGACGTGTCTTGTCTGAGGAAGAAGGGATCATAAAAACTAGGGACTTACTACTTAAGGTCGGTAAAGAATTAGGTGCCTAAATTCTAAATTAGCAAAACTAACAACTCCACATGAAACAATTCAAAATTAATGTAAAGGATCAGCTAGCTTTTTATTTCAAAATTTGCTTTGTGGGTGTGGTCATACTAGGTGTTTTTTCCTGTTCGAAACCCACTCCACAAGTTAGCTTGGAAGAAAGAAGTTTAATTCCTACCCCAGTGTCTGTGCAAGCCCTGGAAGGAACTTTTCAGATTACTCCTGATACGCAGTTCTATATTGAAGATACCCTGCAAACCACCACGGCGGCATTTATGGACAAACTGGTAACGGCAACCGGGTTTAATTTAAAAGTAAACCCCTTGCCAGCTTCAGATCCATCGGAAGGTTTTATCGTTAAATTATCCGACCAGGTGGCGCAAGAAGAAGGATACGCTTTAAAGGTGACCGCTGATAATCTAGTGCTAGAGGCCCGTACTCCAGCAGGAATTTATAGAGGCCTTCAGACAGTGATACAATTATTGCCTTCTGGCATTGTGGCCGATGAAGAATCACCAATAGATTGGTTGATTCCAGCGGTAGAAATTAAGGATTATCCGCTATATCAATACAGGGGTGCGATGCTGGATGTAGCAAGACACTTTTTTAGTGTTGAAGATGTGAAGAAATACATCGATTATATCGCAGCTTATAAGATGAATAAGCTACATTTACACCTAACAGATGATCAAGGATGGCGTATTGAGATAAAATCCTGGCCTGAACTCACCGGTATAGGAGCTAGCACTCAAGTCGGTGGAGGTGAAGGAGGATTCTATACTCAGCAACAGTATAAAGAAATTGTGCAATACGCTAAGGAGCGATACATTACAATTGTTCCCGAAATTGATATGCCAGGGCATACCAATGCTGCTTTAGCCTCTTATCCAGAACTAAACTGTGATGGCAAAGCTACTGCGCCTTATACAGGGATCGAAGTTGGATTTAGCACCTTGTGTATCGATAAAGACATTACTTATGAATTTATCGATGATGTTATAAGAGAACTCGCTGCCCTTACACCAGGGGAGTACATCCATATCGGTGGTGATGAGTCTCATTCCACAGAGCCAGAGGATTTCATTTTCTTTATGGAAAAAGCGCAACAAATCACTGCAAATCATGGAAAAAAGGCCATCGGTTGGGATGAAATTAGCAATGCCGAACTCTTGGATGAAACCTTAGTTCAGTTTTGGGCGAAAGATGAAAATGCCAAAGCGGCCGTTGCACAAGGTAATAAGCTAATTGTCTCTAAAGCTGCTAAAGCGTATATGGATATGAAGTATGATTCCCTCACCCCAATTGGACTTAATTGGGCGGGTCTAATCAATGTAGAAACAGGTTACGATTGGGATCCAGCAAGTTTAGTGGAAGGTATTGATAGCGATGATATTTACGGAGTAGAAGCACCTTTGTGGGGAGAAACACTAACCTCTATGAAGGATGTAGAATACTTGATTTTCCCAAGAATATTAGGGTACGCTGAAATAGGATGGTCGCAAGATTCCTTGCGAAATTGGGATACCTACAAAGAAAGACTCGCAAAACAACACCACAGGTTTGAACTCATGGATATCAATTATTATCAGACCAAGGAGGTTGATTGGGATAAATTAGAATTTCTGGATTAATCGATCTATTTAAGTGTAAGCTTCTTAAGATAAGATTGTTACACGTTATAATAAAAGAAATAGCGCTCCTAAGATTTCATTTTAGGGGTGCTATTTTTTTATGAATATATTTTTTCAATGGAGTATGGCGATTGGTTTTCAGTGTGATACATTATTTAAATATCGGGTTTGATACTGCATGTGATGTTTTGTTAAAAAAGGGATCACTAAAAATACTCCACGGCAATAGGTGTACCCCTTAGGCATAGAAAAGAACTGATAATGAGTCTTGTATTGTGGAAATCCGCTTTTTTATTAAGTAAAAATATCGTATTTTCAAGCTATGCTAACTTCATTACTACTAGGGATACCAGCGGTGCTATTGTTCACTTATTGGGGGTATAACCTCACTGATTTCGCCTATACCAAAATCTACGGTAAGCCTTTAGTGGTCTACAATCATTTTCACCTTAAAAACTTATATACGGATGATATATTGGTGTTGTATTATCACGCCCCTTTTTACAATCGATTAGACGCCTATAAGAAACAGCTCTTTAAGCACCGATTGAATGTTTTTATGAATAGTAAAGAGTTTATCGGACTTGACGGTTTTGAAGTCAGTAGAGATGTGAAGGTAACCGTGTCATCCATTGCCGTGATGCTCACCTTTGGAATGCGCAATTATCTAATCGAATCGGTGGAAAAAATTATTATTTATCCCGGGCCCTATTTCTCATCCCTTAATCAAGATTATCATCTTGGGGAGTACAATCCCTTTTTAAAAACAATTGTATTCTCTTGGCCAGATTTTGTAGCTGGAATTGGCAATGAAAACGACAATTTAAATCTTGGAGTCCATGAATTTGCGCATGCCCTTTA
>NZ_DATGNU010000049.1:0-2164 GCF_035306585.1 Galbibacter sp. | reverse complement strand
AGGAATGATTATAAAGTTCTATGGCTGTAGTTTAGCTGTGATGTATAGAACCGTACATAGTGACGGTCGGTTAGAGTCAGGCCCTATGCATTATATGACAAAAGGTATAGGTTTTATGGGTAAACCGCTAGCGGTGTTTTTCTCTGTAGCTGGTTTAGTTGGCTTTCTAGGGGTGTTTACGGTTAATCAATTTACCCAAACTTTTATGAGCGTTGTTGATCCAGATGTGAACATCGCAGCACTTGGTGATTTTAATTGGAAATTAATTATAGGAATTAGTTTATCTATACTAACTTCTCTTGTTATTTTCGGAGGCCTACAAAAGATCGCCAAAGTAGCTACCGCTATAGTGCCTTTTATGGTTGGGTTATATTTTGCCGCTGTAATGGTGATCCTTTTCACTAATGCGGATAACATACTACCTTCATTTGGGCTGATCTTTGAAGAGGCTTTTAATTTTGATACCGCTATTAAAGGAGGGTTCTGGGGCTTGGTGATTCTCGGTGTAAGAAGGGCCGTGTTCTCCAACGAAGCAGGACTAGGAAGTGCCCCGATGTATCATGGAGAATCCAAAACGAATGAACCTGTACAAGAAGGTCTCGTGGCGATGTTAGGACCATTTATCGATACTATTATTGTATGTTCATTAACTGCGATAACGATCATTATCAGTGGCGCCTACTTAGAGGTAGAAACTAATGGTATTGCTATGACCTTATTTGCATTTGAAAAATCCCTCTTTGGTTATGGTGACATCATACTCCTGCTTATAGTTGCAGCCTTTGCAATGTCCACCTTATTTACGTATTCTTACTATGGTACCAAGTGCCTATCCTATTTATCAAATCCTAAAATTGCCAAATGGTTTAACGTTTATTACATCGCAACCATTACCTTTGCAGCGATAACTTCCGTTGGGGTTGTAATTAACTTGATTGATTTAGCATATGCGCTAATGTGTATCCCAAATATGATCGCATTGATTTGGTTAGCGCCTAAGGTGAATGCTTCCATGAAGATGTATTTAAAAAAAATTAAAGATGAGCGAACATAAAGCAGGCTTTGTAAATATTGTAGGGAATCCTAATGTTGGGAAATCTACTCTTATGAATACTTTAATAGGGGAGAAACTCTCCATTATAACATCGAAAGCACAAACCACCAGGCACCGAATTTTCGGGATTGTAAATGGTGAGGACTTTCAGGTGGTATTCTCCGATACCCCTGGAATTATAAAACCTGCTTATGGACTTCAATCCTCAATGATGGATTTTGTTAAATCTGCCTTTGAAGATGCAGATGTCTTATTGTATATGGTAGAGATTGGGGAGAAAGATTTAAAAGATGAATCATTCTTTGCGAAAATCACCAACGCTAAAGTTCCTGTACTACTTCTTTTAAATAAAATTGATGTGTCCTCGCAAGAGGTTTTAGAGCAACAAGTGCAGCTATGGAAAGAAAAAGTACCCAATGCAGAGATTTATCCAATTTCAGCCCTTCAAAATTTTAACATTGACACGGTGTTTAATCGTATTTTAGAGCTACTACCAGATTCACCTGCCTTTTATCCAAAGGATCAAATTACCGATAAGCCAGAGCGATTTTTTGTCAACGAAACTATCCGTGAAAAAATTCTAATGAACTACAGTAAGGAGATTCCTTATGCCGTTGAGGTAGAAACTGAAGAATTTTTAGAGGATGAAAACATCATACGTATTCGCTCGGTGATTATGGTAGAGCGCGATACTCAGAAAGGAATTATTATCGGTCACAAAGGCTCCGCTTTAAAAAGAGTAGGAATCCAAGCCCGTAAGGATCTCGAGAAGTTTTTTGGTAAACAGGTTCACATTGAGATTTTTGTGAAGGTTAATAAAAACTGGCGCTCCGACCAACAACAACTCAAACGTTTCGGATACAACCAGAAATAACCTTTACTTTACGTTACTTAAAATAGGTAACATAAGGATACGCTTTTGGTAACCATAACCTAAATTGCCTTTGCTTTCTTTGGTGAAAATTAAAACCCAACCAATGAAATTCAAAAATGCATTTCTCTTTACGGCTATTAGTCTAGGCTTTATTGCTTGTGAGTCCGATGAGGATGATTGTTGTGTCGATCCAATTGATCCAGAAATTCGTTTTGAACATCTCACCACCATTGCCG
>NZ_DATGNU010000048.1:0-42402 GCF_035306585.1 Galbibacter sp. | reverse complement strand
TAATTTTTTAACAGCGCAGTGAGGATCGATGTTCATTGAGTATTATGCATTTTTGCTACAGATTGGTGATTAATTGTCTAAGGATTTATTTGTATTTGTTAAAAATTATTAATTAATTTGGAAATGTAAAAACAACACTTAATAATGAATCTAACATTATGAGTTTATTCAAACACTTAAAGGATCGTTTCGGCGCTTTATTTATGGGAGGGATTCCATTTTTAGTAGTCGTAATGATGATGTTGCCATCTGGGCTATTTGCTCAAGGAAAAACAATTACTGGAACTGTTATAGCGGCACAAGGGGAGGAACCACTTCCTGGAGTTAATGTTCTTGTCAAGGGAACAAATACTGGGGTCGCTACAGATTTTTATGGAAATTACAGCATAGAGGCCACTGCGTCTGATGTACTTGTTTTTTCTTACATTGGTTTTAAAAGTCAAGAGATTACTGTAGGTAGCGGTAATGTAATTAATGCTTCTCTTGAACTTGACAACACATCATTAGAAGAAGTAGTAGTTATCGGATACGGTACCCAGAAAAAAGCCGATCTAACAGGTTCTGTTTCGGTAATTGAGGCAAACGAAGCGCAAAAGGTTTCCAATAGTGATATCTCTCAGCTGCTTCAAGGAAGAGCTGCGGGGGTTATGGTAACTAGTGATGGACAACCAGGTGCTTCACCCAATATTCGCATCCGTGGTGTTGGAACCTTTGGGAACAACCAACCACTTTATATTGTAGATGGGGTTCCTGTTGGAACATCGATAAGAGATTTTAATCCTAATGATATTGCCACTGTTCAGGTACTAAAGGATGCTTCAGCTGGTGCTATTTATGGATCTAGGGCCGCCAATGGTGTGGTCATTATAACTACAAAAAAAGGCCGAACGAACACCCCTTTAAAAATCCAGTATAGTGGGTATTACGGGATGGATGATGTAAATCAAATAATGCCTGTTCTCAAACGAGAGGATTATCAAATGATCGTCAATGAAAAGCGTGTGAATGCGGGAATGCCTTTAATTGCTGGGAATGATCCGGATTCACCATTGTTTATTGACGATATAGATACCGATTGGCAGAGGGTTGGGATTAAAAGCGGAAGTAGGCAAAACCATAATTTTAATTTTTCTGGTGGTGGAGAATCTGTGACCTATAATGCCTCTATTGATTATTTTAGCAATGAAGGTTTTTTGGTTGGGAAAGGCCCTACTTATGAGCGCTATTCTGGACGAATCAACACCACTTTAGAAAAAGGAATATTTAAAATTTCGCCCTCGCTGTATTACGCACATTCTTTTGAGAACTCCTTAACCTTTAGGGGGGATGTCCTCACCGGTGGAAGGCCTCCACTGATTAATGATTTGGTAATTGCAATCCCTACCATGGGTGTTTATGATTCCAATAATAAAGGGGGGTATGCGGGTACTTCTTCAGAATTACACCAGACCATTGCTTTAAATGTACCAGGAATAAATAGTTTGTTCACGAATTGGGTAGAGGTGGACCGTACCTTTGCCATTATCAATCCTGAATTAAAACTGTGGAATAAAGGAGGAAACGAACTTACCTATAAGCTCAACTTGAGTTATGATAAAACGCATGCAAGGGATTTTTCTTTCGTGCCAGCATTTGAAATGGGATATTTTTTTAATTCAGGAAAATCACTTTTGGATGACAACTCTAGAATTTACACAGTGAGTTTGGTGGAAAATACTCTGAATTACAAGAAAACCTTTGGAAAGCATACGCTAGATCTTCTTCTTGGTCAAACCTATCAGAAAAATGACGCGGTAACTCGTACTGCGCATTCTGAAAATCTCCCTGAACCGTATCTTCCAGTACTGTCCAATGGAGAGAATCAAACCTCTGGTGGTACGGAGTCTACAAGTACCCTCGCTTCAATTTTTGGAAGAGTGAATTATAATTTCGACGACCGATACTTAATAACTGGAACCATCCGTAGAGATGGATCCTCAAGATTCTCATCGGTTAATAGATATGGTACTTATCCCTCTGTCGCAGTTGGTTGGAGAATTTCAAATGAAGAGTTCTTTAAGGTTCCCGAGGCTATTATCAGTGACCTAAAACTTCGTGGAAGTTATGGTGAATTAGGAAATCAAAATATTGGAGATTATTTATATCAGCCTGTAGTAAACCGAAATATATTGTACAATTTTGGAGGGCAAACTGTTATTGGTGGATTACAAACCAATATTATTTCAGAGGATATTAAATGGGAGACTACCACATCAATGAATATTGGTATGGATGCTTCGTTATTTAATCACGCATTAGATCTTACTGTTGAGTACTATAGTAAGGAGACGACAGATGTCTTAGTAGGTGTTCCAATCCCTGCCTCTGTTGGCTCTATTAACAAATCACCCACTGTAAATGCGGGTAGTTTAAAAAATACGGGGGTGGATGTAGCCATGACATATCATTACACTAATGGAAGTGATTTTAATTTCGATATTTCAGCCAATGTCAGCACTTTGAAAAATAAAGTTTTAGCCTTGGGTGGAAATGATGAACCTGTATATGGCGTTGGATCCAAGACCCAGGTTGGAGGTGAAGTCGGTGCACATTTTGGATATGTTTATGAGGGAATCTTTCAAAGCGCAGATGAGGTCGCTTCCCATGCATTTCAAACAGCAGCAACATCTCCAGGAGATGTTAAATTTAAGGACCTAAACGATGATGGCGTCATCAATGCTGATGATCGGGAATTTTTGGGTAGTGCTATTCCAGGAATTACTTATGGATTAAACTTTTCTGCCAACTATAAAAATTTCGATTTTACAGTATTTGCCTCTGGAGCAGCAGATTACTATATTAACAGTAGATTGTATCGAACACTAATGTGGTCAACCGATTATATTAATTCTCATAAGGATATTTTAAACAGATGGACCCCTGAGAACACCGATACAAACATTCCAAGGGTCGTAGCCAATGACCCCAATGGTAATGCGCGAGACTCTAACCGACCAGGTTGGTTGCAAAAAGGGGATTATTTAAGGCTAAATACTATTTCTGTAGGTTATAAAATTCCAGAAAGCGCTCTTGGAACACTCCTAAGTTCTGCAAGAGTGTATGGAACCCTACAAAATATTTACACCTTCCAATCCTATAAAGGTTATAATCCTGATTTTAATTCAGGTGTTTTTGAACCTGGTTTTGATAATGGAACCTATCCTAGACCAAGAACCTATATGTTAGGGGTGCAATTAACTTTTTAACCATCACATATGAATTCTATGAAATCTTATAAATATATTGTAGTAATAATCACATGCTTTATACTAGGAAGTTGTGAAAAAGAGCTGGATTTGTTAAATCCTAACAGTCAAACCACGGATACATTTTGGTTAACTGAGCAACACGCTATGGAAGGAGTAAACTCCATATATAATTCATTTCTTATTGATGGTTATTATATGAGAATGACCCCCGCTCTAACTGATGGCCGTGGCGATGATTTTACGGGAGATAGCCCATGGTTGGATCTGGTACAGGTCGGACAATTTGTTTTGATGCCAACCTCGGGTCCCATAGAATGGAGTTGGTCTGCGTACTATCAGGCCGTATATCGTGCGAACCAGGTTTTGGCGAGGGTTCCAGATATTGAAATGGACGCTGCAGTAAAGGAGCGCTGTTTAGGGCAGGCATCTTTTTTAAGAGCTATTGCGTATTTCCATTTAAAAACTAACTTTCAAAAAGTACCTCTGGTATTAACTCCTGCGCAAAGTCAGGAAGATTATTATGCCCCTACAGCAACAGAAGAAGAAATTTGGAATCAAATTATTGGGGATTTAAAATTCGCCCAAAATAACCTTCCAATCGATTATCAAAGTATTACAGGGGCTGATCAAGGACAAGTAGGAAGAGCTACAAAAGGGGCAGCTACTGCATTCTTAGGAAAAGCATATCTATATACCCAGCAATGGGATCTAGCAGCAACGGAATTTAAAAAACTAATTGATGGCCCATTGAATAATTATAGTCTTATGGCCGATTATAGGGATAACTTTAGTCCGCACACGGAGAACAATGCGGAGTCCATTTTTGAAGTACAGTTTGCGACTCCAGATCAGGTTGGTGGAACAGTTAAAAATTATGGAGGCGAACCTACCTCTGGATGGATGCAAGTATCTTCAGTAGGACATACCTATGCCATGGACGGATTTGGATATTCTGACTTTTTACCTACTCGATGGATTTACGAAGAATATAAGGTGGAGAAGACCGTAGATGGTGGATTAGATCCACGACTTATGGTTACAATCGCTTCATACGAGCCTAGCGAAAATTCTACGACCGTCTACCAGGATGTGCCATGGCCACATGCAGAAACTGCCATATATCCAAGGAAGTATACCCACGATGGTTTAGGATTCGCGACTGAAAGTCAAGGATCAGTTGAATTATCTGAAATTAATTATCGTCTGATGCGTTATGCTGATGTATTATTAATGTATGCAGAAGCCTTAAATGAGCTCGGTAGAACTTCAGAGGCTTATCCTTATATCCAAATGGTGCGTGATCGGGCTAATTTACCTGATCTGGAAGCGGTAAGGCCGAATATGACCCAGCAACAAATGCGTGATCAACTTGGCCATGAACGAGCATTAGAATTCGCTATAGAAAGTATTCGGATTCACGATATCATACGGTGGGGTTGGTTGTACGATGATGCCAAATTAGAGATGTTAAAATCGCATGATTCTGATTTTAATACCTGGACACCAGGGAAAGAGTATCTCCCAATACCACAGACTGAATTAGATGTTAATCCGAATTTAGAACCTAACTCAGCAAATTAAATCTAACTATTAACTATACAATCATGAAATTTAAAAATTTATTACTGGCTGGAGCCATTATGGCAAGTGGACTGGCGACAGCCCAATCCACTGCTGTGGTGGAAGAGCAGGAGAATGCACCAACCATTAGCAGGCATATCTACGGACATTTTGCAGAACACCTTGGGAGGTGTATTTATGGGGGCTTTTATGTGGGAGAGGATAGTGAAATACCTAATACTGCGGGAGTACGTACCGATATTATACAAGCCTTGAAAGAGATGAAGATTCCAAACTTGCGTTGGCCTGGTGGATGTTTTGCCGATACCTATCATTGGAAAGACGGTATTGGGCCTAAAGAAGACAGACCTACCATCGTAAACAGATGGTGGGGAGGGGTGACCGAGGACAATAGTTTTGGAACACATGATTTTTTAAATCTTTGTGAGGAATTGGATGCGGAGCCTTACCTAGCTGCTAATATTGGAAGTGGAACTGTCCAAGAGTTCACGGATTGGATCCAATATGTCAACCACGATGGGGAAAGTCCTATGGCTAATTTAAGACGTGAGAATGGTAGAGAAAAACCTTGGGGGGTAACTTATTGGGGTGTTGGCAATGAAATGTGGGGTTGTGGAGGAAATATGACCCCTGAATATTACGCCAACCTTTACCGTCAGTACGCAACCTTTATGAGTAGTTGGGATAACGATAGCGGAATTTATCGAATTGCTTCCGGTGCTAATGTAGATGACTACCACTGGACCGAAGTCCTCATGAGAGACGTTCCAAGTCACCTTATAGAAGGGGTTGCACTACATTCTTATTCGTTTGTAGAGTGGGATGCTAAGGGTCCTGCTGTTGATTTTAATGAACTCCAGTATTTCAAAACAATTGAAAGAGCTTTGAACATGGAAACCTTGATTCAAAAGCATACGGCGATAATGGATAAATATGATCCAGAAGGAAAAATAGATCTAATTGTCGATGAATGGGGAGGATGGTATAATGTTGAAGAGGGAACCAACCCTGGTTTTTTATATCAACAAAACACCATGAGAGATGCTATGATTGCAGGAGCGACACTTAATATATTTAACAATCACAGTGACCGCGTAAAAATGGCAAATCTTGCCCAAACGGTAAATGTTCTTCAAGCGGTAATTCTTACCGATGATGAAAAAATGATTTTAACCCCTACATATCATGTAATGAAGATGTATGCGGTGCATCAAGATGCAACACTACTTAAACTGGACCTTAAAACGGATGCTTATCAATATGATGGGAAGAAAGTTCCAGCGATTTCGGTCTCTGCTTCAAAAGATGCTCAAGGAAAAGTGCATATTTCAGTGGTGAATGTAGATATGAATAAATCACATAACCTATCGCTTGATCTTACAAGTTTAAATCTGAAAAAGGCGGATGCAAGTATTTTGAGCGCTCCAGATGTTAGAGATCATAATAGTTTTGACAACCCTAATAAAATTCAGGTGGAAGAATTTAAAGATTTTAAATTCAAAAAAGGAAACTTATCAGTGGATATAGCCCCATTTTCTGTAATAATGTTTGAATTGAATTAGAATGAAAAGAGTTGCGGCATTAGCTTTTTGTTGTATTACAACGGGGCTTTGGTCGCAGGAGTTGGTAGTTCATGATCCTGTGGCAATAGCACGTGATGGGAATTATTATTTATTCTCCACTGGTCGTGGAATTTCTTGGTATAGTTCCAAAGATATGAAGCACTGGGAAAAAGAAGAGCCTGTTTTTAAACAGGCTCCCTCATGGGCCAGCACGGTAGTTCCCGGATTTAATAATCATATCTGGGCGCCAGATATTTCCTATCACAATGGGATGTATTATTTGTATTATTCTATATCTAGCTTTGGGAAAAATACCTCTGCAATTGGTTTAGTAACCAATAAGACACTCGATAGTAAGGCCGCGGATTTTAAATGGGAAGATCAAGGCGTTGTTATTCAATCCATTCCCAACAGAGACCTTTGGAATGCTATTGATCCGAATTTAGTTTTCGATAAACAACATAGACCATGGCTGGCCTTTGGATCTTTTTGGCAGGGATTGAAGTTAGTTCAGTTAAATGACGATTTAAAAACCATTGCACATCCTGAGAAATGGCATACTATAGCCAGACGTAAACGTGATTTTAAACTTCCCGATACCGAGGCTGGAAATGCAGCACTGGAGGCCCCTTTTATTTATTACAAAAACGGATACTATTACCTGTTTCTATCCTGGGATTATTGTTGTCGAGGGCAAGAGAGTAATTATAAAATCGTAGTGGGAAGGTCTAAAAGTATAACTGGACCATATTTCGATAAACAAGGCGTTTCTTTGTTTGATGGAGGGGGAACTGTTTTGCTAGAAGGGAATGAAAATTGGTATGGCTTGGGCCATAACAGTGTCTATGCTTTTAACCATAAAGACTATATGTTCTTTCATGCCTATGACGCAAAGGACGATGGAAAACCAAAATTAAAAATCCTTACTTTGGACTGGGACGGTGCTAATTGGCCCAATTTATCCAGCAAGGAATTGAATAAATTATAACAGGAAGTTGTTTTTTAAATTTTAAAATGTAAATTGCACACTTATTTAATCAATCTTCTAAAACCAGTTAAGATGAAACCTAAAGACGACATACGTTATTTTTTGGCCTTACCAGTACTGAGTCTGTTACTTTTTCTTGTAGGATGTAATACAGGGCCTGAATCAAAGGAAAATACGCAGACACATTCAGTTGATCCGGGTTATCCAATTACATCGGTAGATATCAAACACGTTAAATTAAAAGATGACTTTTGGCTACCAGTTATTGAGCGTATTCAAAATAAAACGATCGAATTTGCATTAGAAAAATGTGATGAGGAAGGACGATTTGAAAACTTCTTAATCGCTGGAGGTCAGATGGAAGGGCAAGCAAGAGGGGTAATGCCTTTTGATGACACTGATGTGTATAAAATAATTGAGGGTGCTTCTTATTCCCTTATTAGTGCCCCCAACCCGGAGCTTGAAAAGCTATTAGATTCGCTAATTGGAATTGTAAAAATTGGTCAAGAAAAAGATGGTTATTTGACCACTTGGAGAACCATTGATCCTGATAAACCTACGGCTAAATGGGTAGCTGTTGTGGATGGGAGTCGCTGGGAATCAATAGAGGCCAGCCATGAGCTCTATAATGCGGGACACTTATATGAGGCTGCTGCTGCACATTATAGAGCTACGGGTAAGAAAAACTTCTTAGAAATTGCTATTAAAAATGCGGATTTATTGGTTGAAACCTTTGGTAAAGGGGAAGGTAAAATTGAGAAAGTTCCTGGGCATCAAGTTATTGAAACTGGACTAGTGAAATTATATAGAATTACCCAGAACGAAGATTATTTAGACTTAGCTCGGTTCTTTCTAGATGAAAGAGGGCACCATGAAAATAGACCAAATTTAGGCGAATATTCACAAGATCATTTACCCGTTATAGCGCAAGATGAAGTTGTAGGACATGCTGTAAGAGCTGTCTATATGTATGCTGGAATGACGGATATCGCTGCTATTGATAAGGATAGTGCTTATCTGAATGCCGTCAATAATCTCTGGGAGAATATGGTTAACAAAAAAATGTATATCACTGGGGGAATAGGTGCAAAGCACGAACAGGAAGCTTTTGGTGCGAATTATGAGCTACCTAATCTAACGGCCTATAGCGAAACTTGTGCAGCCATTGGAGATGTATATTGGAATCACCGATTACACAACTTAACAGGGGATGTAAAATATATAGACGTTATTGAACGTAGCCTGTACAATGGTCTTCTTTCAGGAATTTCCTTAAGTGGCACGGAGTTCTTTTATCCCAATGCATTGGAATCAGATGGTATCTATAAATTTAATAGAGGATCCTGTACACGTCAAGAATGGTTCGATTGTTCTTGTTGTCCAACTAATATGATCCGTTTCTTACCATCGTTACCTGGACTTGTTTACTCTAAAACTGATAATACTGTTTTTGTAAATCTATACATAGCAAACCAGGCTCAAATTGATTTGCCTTCCACAAGCCTTGCAATTGATTTACAAACAAATTATCCTTGGAATGGTTTGGTTAACTTTACAGTAACTCCAGAGAAGGAAGCAAATTTCACATTAAAACTAAGAATCCCAGGTTGGTTTAGAAATGAAGTTTTGCCAGGAACCTTATACCAATATAAGGATGATATGACCTCCCAGTTGGCTTTAAAAATTAATGATGAATTGGTGGAAGCTCAGGTGAAAGATGGATATATTACCATTAATAGAGATTGGAAAAAAGGTGAGACAATAGCCTTGAATTTACCTATGGAGCCAAGAGAGGTTATTACCAATGACAAAGTAGAAGCTAACCGAGGTAAATTAGCCCTTGAATACGGTCCAATTGTTTATGCTATTGAAGAGGCGGACAATAAAGAAAACTTTGATTCCATTGAATTAAATTCTGGTGATAACTACGAAGTGGTATGGCAACCAGCGTTACTTAAAGGAGTAAATGTGATTAAAAATGAAAATCTAACCGCCATTCCTTACTACGCTTGGTCAAACAGAGGCATTGGTAAAATGAAAGTTTGGATACCAAGCAAACAGTAATCATAAAAAACTAAAGCTATGAAAATTAATTATTTTAACATGATAAAAACAACCCTCTTAAGCGGTTTGTTCTTTTGTTTTTACAGTCCTTTGCAGGCACAATCAGCAACCACATTGGATATTGATGCCTCTAAAACTGTAGCAGAAATAGCGCCTACTATGTACGGGATCTTTTTTGAAGATATTAATTTCGCTGCAGATGGTGGATTGTATGCGGAATTGATCAAAAATAGATCTTTTGAATTTGATTGGCCCTTGATGGGTTGGGAACAACCTAATAGTGATCGTCATTCATATAATAAGAATTCAGGGATCGCTGTACCGGTACAGTATTCACAAGAACAAACCAATCATAATTTTATTAGGGTTAAGATAAACGATGCTAGTGGCTATAAGCTTATCAATAAAGGTTTTAGAGGAATCGGTGTTCATGAAAATGAAAACTACCGTCTTTCCTTTTTAGCCTCTAATAGCGCTGGATCGGTGACCCAGATTCATTTTAAGCTTCTAGACGAGGCTGGAAAAGTCTTAGGTTCTAGTTCCGTGGATTTAACAAAAGGAGATTGGAAAAAGTATCGAACCGAATTTACAGCGAAGGCAACTTCAAAAAAAGCGAGTTTAGAAATTACTTTTAGTGGTCAGGGTGAGATTGATCTTGATATGATCTCTATGTTTCCAGAGAATACATGGAAAAAAAGAGAAAATGGAATGCGTAAGGATCTTGTTCAGTTACTAGCAGATATGGACCCCGGATTTTTAAGATTCCCAGGGGGATGTATTGTAGAGGGAAGAACGCTCGCCGAACGCTATCAATGGAAGAAAACGGTAGGACCGGTGGCCGACCGCGAAATCCTTTTTAACAGATGGAATACGGAGTTTTCCCACCGTCCAACTCCAGATTACTTCCAGAGTTTTGGAATTGGTTTCTTTGAATATTTTCAACTAGCCGAAGATATTGGAGCAACGCCTTTGCCTATTTTAAGTTGTGGGATTGCGTGTCAATTTAATACAGGAGAATTGGTACCGATGGATCAATTGGATCCTTATGTCCAAGATGCACTTGATTTAATTGAATTCGCCAATGGAGATGTAGATACACCATGGGGAAAGGTTCGAGCAGACATGGGGCACCCGGAGCCATTTAATCTGAAGTATATTGGTGTAGGGAACGAACAATGGGGACCTGATTATATAGCGCGTTATAAAGTATTTAATGATGCCATAAAAGACCAGTATCCAGATATTGTTATTGTTTCGGGTTCGGGACCATTCCCTGATGGGGATTATTTTGAATACGGAATGGAACAACTTACCCAGATCGGAGCTGAGATCATTGATGAACACTATTACAAAAGCCCAGAGTGGTTTAGAGAAAATGCAGACCGTTATGATAGTTATGATCGAAATGGGCCTAAAATATTTGCCGGTGAATACGCTGCACAAAGTGTAGCAATCGCGAGCCCTGAAAATGAGAATAACTGGGAATGTGCCTTAGCTGAGGCTGCATTTATGACTGGCTTAGAGCGTAATGCTGATGTGGTACAATTAACTTCCTATGCCCCTCTTATGGCGCATACAGAAGCCTGGCAATGGACTCCGGATCTCATTTGGTTTGACAACTTAAGCTCTTATGGTACGCCTAATTACTACGTGCAGCAAATATTTGCAACCAATCGTGGATCGGATTTGTTGAAAGTAAGTGCTAGGGGAGAAAAACTGATTGGTCAAAACGATCTATATGCCTCTGCAGTGAAAGATGAATCTACTTCGGAAGTTATTGTAAAGGTGGTTAACACAGGGGCTAGTTCAAAATCGATTAAATTTAATATTAAGGGAGTAAAAACTGGAAAAAAAGCGGAACAAATTATATTGAAAAGTGATGATTTAACAGCGGTGAACTCTATAGAGAAGCCAAAAAATATTTCACCAGAAACAACACAAGTAAATGTTCAAAAAGGGGTACAGTTATCTCCATATTCTGTGAATGTGTTTAAACTAAAAATTGAAAATTAAAATTCAATATTGAAAATGAAAAAATCCTATGTCATCGGACTTGATTACGGTACAGATTCCGTAAGAGCTGTTTTACTAGATGCCCATAGTGGAGAGGAAATTGCAACGGACGTTTCCTATTATGCAAGATGGAAGAAAGGGCGCTATTGTGAGGCCACAAAAAATCAATTTCGACAACATCCTTTGGACCATATCGAAGGTCTTGAAAAGACTATTAAAACGGTGGTCACTCAAAGTGGTGTAGAAGCTGATGCGATCAAGGGGATTTGTATAGATACCACAGGCTCCTCGCCGCTACCTTTGGATAAGCAAGGAACGCCACTTGCGCTATTGGATGAATTTAAAGAAAATCCAAACGCAATGATGGTTTTATGGAAGGACCACACGGCAATTAAGGAAGCCAATGAAATTAACGAACTCTCACGAACTTGGGGAGGGGTAGATTTTACTAGTTATGAGGGAGGGATATACTCCTCCGAATGGTTTTGGGCAAAAATATTGCACATTGCACGCGAAGATCAACAGGTAAAAGCAGCTGCCTATACCTGGATGGAACATTGTGATTATATGACCTATATGTTGTGTGATGATCAAGATTTAAATCGTTTTAAACGCAGTAGATGTGCAGCGGGCCATAAGGCGATGTGGCATCAAAGCTGGAACGGTCTTCCCGCAGATGAATTTTTGAATCAGCTAGATCCGTATTTAACCAAGCTTAAAGGTCAGCTCTACAGTGAAACCTTTACATCAGATCAAGTTGCAGGTTATTTAAATAGTACCTGGGCAGAGAAGTTAGGATTAAGTACCCGGACGGTAATCGCTGTGGGTACTTTTGATGCTCATGCAGGAGCAGTAGGTGCTAAAATTGAAGATAATACCTTGGTTCGGGTAATGGGTACATCAACCTGTGATATCATGGTAACGGAGAATAAAGTTCTTCAAGATCAATTGGTTAAAGGGATCTGTGGTCAAGTTGACGGTTCTGTGATTCCGAATATGATTGGACTAGAGGCTGGTCAATCCGCCTTTGGGGATGTGTTAGCTTGGTTTAAAGATGTACTGAGCTGGCCATTACACAATTTAGTGTACAACGCTCAAAGCCTTGAAGAAACTCAGGTACAGTTGCTTAAAAAGGAAGTAGAAGATGCTTTTATTTTTAAACTTTCTCAGATGGCCGAAAATATTCCATTGGATCAAAGCATTCCAATAGCATTGGATTGGGTGAATGGAAGACGCACTCCAGATGCCAATCAAGAATTAAAGGCAGCCGTCATGGGACTTAGCCTAGGAAGTAAAGCTCCACATATCTTTAAAGCTTTAGTAAATGCGATTTGTTTCGGCGCAAAGAAAATAGTGGAACGTTTTGAGGAGCAAGGTGTAAGAATTGACACCGTTATAGGAATAGGCGGGGTAGCCCGAAAATCACCTTTTATTATGCAAACACTTGCCAATGTTTTAAACAAGCCTATCAAGATAGCGGCATCCGATCAAGCACCTGCATTGGGAGCAGCTATTTATGCTGCTGTTGCTGCGGGAATTTATCCCGATGTAATAAGTGCAAGCAAGGAATTGGGTAGTGCTTTTGAAGCAGAGTACCATCCTGAGGCAGATCAAATTCAGTTGTATCAAACCCATATGGATTTTTATTCGAAGCTTGCAGATTTTATAGAACACGAAGTTACAAACCAATAAATGATGGCTTATGAGCGCTAAGTATAAAGATTTAAAACAAGAATGTTACCAGGCCAATATGGAACTAAATGCATTGAACCTGGTGATTTATACCTTTGGGAATGTGAGTGCTGTGGATAGGGAGCATGGTGTTTTTGCCATTAAACCCAGTGGGGTTGCCTATGAAAAGCTGACTCCTGAGGATATTGTAATTGTCGATTTTGAGAACCATATAATAGAAGGAAGTATGAGGCCTTCTTCGGACACAAAAACCCACGCTTATCTCTATAAACATTGGACAGATATAGGCGGAATTGCCCATACGCATGCCACCTACTCTGTCGCCTGGGCTCAAGCACAAAAGGATATTCCAATTTTTGGGACCACTCATGCTGATCACTTGGTTGCTGATATTCCATGTGCCGCTCCAATGAATGATGATTTAATTGAAGGTAACTACGAACACAACACTGGAATTCAGATTTTGGATTGCTTCAAAGAAAAAGGTTTAAACTACCAGGAAGTCCAAATGGTTTTATTAGGAAATCATGGACCATTTACTTGGGGACCTACTGCAGCTAAGGCCGTTTATAATAGCAAAGTCTTGGAAGAAATTGCAAGAATGGCATTTTTAACCTTGCAAATTAATCCAGATGCACCGCGATTAAAAGATTCACTGATTAAAAAACATTATCTACGTAAGCATGGAAAAGATGCTTACTACGGACAAAAGTAAAACAAGATATACACATAATGATTTCATCTGAAAAAGAAATTTGGTTTGTAACAGGAAGCCAACATTTATACGGTCCTGAGACTTTAAAACAAGTGGCTGATAATGCCAAAACAATTGCAAGCGAACTGAGCGCTTGTTCAAGTATAACGATAAAAATTGTCTATAAAGACATTGTGAAGACTCCCGAGGAGATTACATCACTTTGTGTAGCGGCCAACAGTTCAAAATCCTGTCTCGGGATTCTTAGTTGGATGCATACCTTCTCACCGGCTAAAATGTGGATCAATGGGTTAAATATTTTAAAGAAGCCATTATGCCATCTTCACACTCAATTCAATGCAGAAATTCCATGGAATGACATTGATATGGATTTTATGAATCTCAATCAATCTGCTCACGGAGATCGAGAATTCGGATTTATAATGTCTAGATTGCGTAAGAAAAGAAAGGTGGTTGTTGGACACTGGAGATCATCACATGTACAGTCTCAAATAGGCATATGGGCTCGCGTGATCCTTGGTTGGAATGAGTTACAGCATCTTAAAGTAGCTCGAATTGGAGATAATATGAGACAAGTGGCTGTAACAGAAGGGGACAAAGTCGAAGCTCAAATCCGTTTTGGTTTTCAAGTGAATGGTTATGATTCGCAGGATGTTATAGAACATATTAAAGACGTAAGTGAGAGTCAGCTTAAAGAGCTTCTAGAGGTCTATGAAAATTCATATAATCTAACACCGTCGCTAAAACCAGGTGGGGATCAAAGACATTCTTTAGTGGATGCTGCGAAAATAGAATTAGGCCTTCGTAGCTTCCTAGACCAAGGAGGCTTTAAGGCCTTCACTGATACATTTGAAAATTTAGGGAATCTACAACAACTTCCAGGGATAGCTGTTCAGCGATTAATGAATGATGGATATGGGTTTGGTGCAGAAGGTGACTGGAAAACGGCCGCCATGTTACGAAGCATGAAAGTGATGGCTTCAGGGCTTGAAGGGGGCACTTCATTCATGGAAGATTACACCTACCACTTTGGAGCCCAAAAATCGTATGTCTTAGGCTCACATATGCTCGAAATATGTCCATCTATTGCACAAGGAAAACCTTCTTGTGAGGTTCATTCACTGGGTATTGGTGGAAAAGAAGACCCTGTGCGTTTGGTGTTTAATTCACCTGCAGGGCCAGCGATCAACGCTTCCTTAGTTGATTTGGGAAATCGTTTCCGTTTGGTGGTTAACGAGGTGGAGGCCATTGAGCCTTTGGAAGATCTACCAAATTTACCAGTGGCAAGAGTTCTTTGGGATTGTAAACCAAACCTTGAGACGGCAACCACAGCTTGGATATTAGCTGGAGGGGCACACCATACTGTTTATTCTCAAGCTTTAGATACAGCATATATGGAGGACTTTGCCGATATTGCAGGTATTGAATTACTGGTAATCGATCAAGATACGCGAATCCGATCTTTTAAAGATACCTTAAACGCAAATGAGGCCTATTACCATATTTTTCAACATGGAATGTAACCGACTAAATTCAACATCATGAAAGCATTAAAAATCAGCATGCAATTTTTACTGGTCTTAGCAGTGTTATTCCTAAACGTTCAGTGTAAGGGAAAAGCTGAGAATGAAGGTACAAAACAAACTGAAATTGCCAACAAGGAGCCAAAGGATAGCCTTGCTATTTCGCAAGAAGACTTCGGGAAATTACCCACTGGAGAATCCATCCAGAAATATACTATGACCAATGCCAATGGTATGGTGGTTTCTGTAATTAATTATGGGGGCATTATCACCAATCTTAAAGTCCCAGATAAAAATGGGAAAATTGAAGATGTGGTTTTAGGCTTTGATTCCCTTGAAGGTTATCTCACACCAGCACCATATTTTGGAGCAATTATTGGGCGATATGGCAATAGAATTGCTCAGGGAAAATTCAACCTTGATGGTACGCAGTACACTTTAGCTCAAAACGATGGACAAAATCACCTTCACGGAGGAAATAAAGGTTTTGATAAGGTGGTTTGGGAAATTACAAAGATAACCAATCTACACAGCATAGCCCTTCAATTACATTATTTAAGTGAGGATATGGAAGAAGGCTATCCAGGGAATTTAAGTACCACTGTTACTTATACCTTAACCAATGACAACACCTTAAAGGTAAGCTACAAAGCTACTACGGATAAAAAGACGATAGTCAATCTAACCCAACACACCTATTTTAACTTGTCGGGTGATTTCTCTAAGGATATATTAGAACATGAAATCGCAATTAATGCGGATACCTTCTTACCAGTGGATGAAACATTGATTCCAACGGGTGAATTTAAAGCGGTTGCTGGAACGCCTTTTGATTTTAAACAAGCCAAAGCCATTGGTAAACAAATTAATGAAGATAACCAACAATTAAAACGTGGTTTAGGCTATGACCACTGTTGGGTACTCAACAGGGTTTCCGAAGATTTAAGCCTTGCAGCCACTGCCTATGATCCAAAAAGTGGTCGTTTTATGGAAGTTAAAACAACGGAGCCTGGAATACAATTTTATTCTGGGAATTTTCTTGATGGAACGCTAAAGTCTAAATCGGGAGGAACCTATGCCAAGCGATCAGGTTTTTGTTTAGAAACGCAGCATTACCCTGATTCACCAAATCAAGAGGACTTCCCATCGGTGGTGTTGAATCCAGATCAGACCTATAGAAGTGAAACCACCTTTAAGTTTTCAGTTAAATAAACAAACAACAAGAACAACCTAACAGAATAATATATGAAGACATTAGATACACTGGATTGGATTTTTATCGGACTATACTTTTTAGTATTGGCTGGTGTCGCCGTTTGGATTATCAGAAAAAAACAAAACAATACCGAGGATTACTTTTTAGCTGGACGTAATATTGGTTGGTTCGTTGTAGGGACCTCTATATTTGCTTCCAATATAGGATCAGAGCATGTGGTAGGCTTGGCAGGTGCAGGTGCGGGCGATAAACTTCCGATGTTAATTTATGAAATACAAGCATGGGTAGTATTGATGCTGGGCTGGATATTTCTTCCCTTCTACGCGAGGAGCGGGGTGTTCACCATGCCAGAATTCTTAGAAAAACGTTTCGATGCGCGTTCAAGATGGGTCTTATCTGTATTCTCGATTATCGCTTATGTACTTACTAAAATATCGGTGACCATTTATGCAGGGGGAATTGTAGTATCAGCGCTTTTAGGAATTGATTTTTGGACAGGAGCATTATCTACTGTGATTCTAACTGGACTCTATACCGTTGTTGGAGGAATGCGCGCGGTTGTTTATACCGAGGCATTGCAAGCGATTGTGTTAGTTTTCGGAGCAGCAGTGCTTACCATTATAGGACTAAACGAAGTAGGGGGATGGGAGAGTATGAAAGCGACTGTAACTCCGGAATATCTCGATATGTGGCGTTCTGCATCTGACCCTGAATTTCCTTGGCCAACCTTATTAATTACAAGTACTATTGTTGGTATTTGGTATTGGTGTACGGATCAATACATTGTTCAACGTACCCTAACTGCCAAAAATATAAAAGAAGGTAGAAGAGGAACTATTTTTGGGGCACTTTTGAAACTTTTACCAGTATTTTTATTTTTAATACCAGGTGTTATTGCATTGACCTTAAAAATGAGAGGAGAATTACATTGGGACTCCCCAGATGAAGCTTTTCCGGTGTTGATGAGTAACTTATTACCTTCCGGATTAAGAGGGCTCGTTGCAGCTGGATTATTAGCCGCCCTGATGAGTTCACTGGCCTCTGTATTTAACTCTTGTTCCACATTATTCACCGTCGATATTTACAAGAAGTTACGACCAAACACCCCCGAAAAGAAACTTGTTAGAACAGGTCAGCTAGCGACTGTTATCGTGGTTATAATCGGTATTATCTGGATTCCTATTATGGCCAATATCTCAGGTGTACTATATGAATACCTTCAAAAAGTACAGTCCTATATTTCACCCCCGATTACGGCGGTATTCTTATTGGGGATTTTTCACAGGCGTATCAATGCTCATGGGGCCTTTACAACGCTCGTTACTGGATTTGTCGTAGGTGCTTTTAGAATTATACTGGAACTTATTAAAGATGATTTAGATCCCAACGGAATATTATTTGCCCTTGGCGATATGAACTTCTTAACCTTTGGAGCTTGGTTCTTCTTATTTTGTATTATCCTAGCCATTGTAGTTAGTTTACTAACCAGAACACCATCAGAAGACAAAGTTAAGAACCTTACTTTCGGAACCATCACTGAGGAAGAAAAACAAAATAATAAAAACAGCTACAACTGGGTTGATGTTGTTGTATCAATCCTTATTGTTGCTATTGTAATTGGCGTGATGATTCTCTTTAACGGAAAGTAAAGCACCACTATTAATTAATTTTGAAACTTAGAATTACAATCAAAGGCTTGGGTAATGTACACCAGGCCTTTATTGTTTCCGATAGCTTACTGGTATAGTATCTATTCTTAATTCGATGTAGATAATTTAAAAATGGAGATGATTAGAAATGTTAATATTTTTCCTAATTTAGCGCCTGGCCATGAATTAACTCCCTATATTTCAGGGTATCTGTAATACTGACAGCTTGATAATGAGAAAAAAAAGAGTATCCATAAAAGATATTGCAGCGGATTTAAATATCTCCGTGACTACGGTTTCTTTTGTTTTAAATGGTAAGGCAGAGGAGAAGCACATTTCAAAGAAACTCACCAAAAAGGTACTTGAGTATGTTGAAAAGGTCAACTATAAACCTAACCAGATTGCACAAAGTTTGCGAACTGGAGAGTCAAAAATTCTTGTATTTATGGTAGAGGACATTGCCAACTCTTTCTTTGCTAAGTTGGCACGGCTCATTGAAGATCTAGCTTATAAAAAAGGGTATAAGGTATTGTTCTGTAGTAATGACAACGATGATAACAAATCCAAAGAACTCATTCATTTATTTAAAAACAGGCAGGTTGATGGATTTATAATTGTACCCTCTCCAAGGCTTCAAAATACCATCTCCAATTTAATTGAGGAGCGCATTCCAGTGTTGTTATTCGACCGCTATTATCCAGAACTTGACACCAATTATGTGGTAACGAACAATGCGGAAGCTACTCAAAAGGCCATTGAACACCTAGTGGAAAATGGTTTTAAAAACATTGCTTTTATCACTCTTGACACCCATCAGTCTCAGATGGAAGACCGTTTAAAAGGCTACCAGAATGCGATCTCCAAATACGGACTAACGGAAATTTCGCTAAGACTTCCTTTTTCAAAAACAATAAGTAATCAGGGCGACAAAGAAATGAAAGCATTTTTGAAAGAGAACCCTGAAATTGATGCCATCCTCTTTGCTACCAATTACCTTACTGAAACAGGACTTGAGGTTATTAAGCGAGATTTCCCAGGGCTCATTGATCGAATTGGTTTTATTACCTTCGATGATAGTCATTTGTTTAAAACCTATAGCCCTAGTATAACGGCAGTTGCCCAACCCACGGCCGAAATGGCCAAAGAGGCGATGGATATCATATTGAAATTACTTAGGTCTGATACGGATGTTCCTAATCGAAAAGTTGTTTTAGAGTCTTCACTCATTATTCGTGATTCCTCCTACAAACGATATTAACCTATATAAATTAGAAAAAGTACTATTGGGTGTATTTAATTGAATAATATATTTGCTAAAACGATTTAGTAATGTATATTTGAAATTCTATAACAGAAAATATAGGCCAATTATATACCTAATCACATAAGATAACCAATTATGAAAAGAAGAACTTTTATCCAAAATGCGACCATGGCATCCAGTCTTGCTTTTATAAATCCAATGGAACTAACGGCATCTTCAGCCCTTAATTTTCCAAAGGTACGTACTCCAGAAGGAGGGAGAAACTTTCAAAGTAAGGCTATTGAAAGAGCAATCAAGACTTTTTCCAAGGATGTGAAAGACCCTAAATTGGTGTGGTTATTTAATAATTGTTTTCCAAATACATTGGATACTACCGTGACCTATAAGCAAATTAATGGTAAGCCCGACACCTACGTCATAACAGGTGATATTGATGCTATGTGGTTGCGTGATAGCTCTGCTCAGGTTTGGCCATATATGGAGTTTACAAATCAAGATGAAGATTTAAGGCATTTGATAGCTGGAGTGATCAATCGACAGACAAGGTACATTCTTAAAGATCCATATGCCAATGCTTTTTATGACGATCCCACAAAGCAAGGGGAATGGGCGAGTGATCTGACAAAAATGATACCGGGTGTCCACGAGCGGAAATTTGAAATTGATTCGCTGTGTTATCCTATTCGATTAGCATATCATTACTGGAAGAACACTGGGGATACTTTGCCATTTGACCAGCAATGGAAACAGGCCATTGCGCTAATTTTACAAACCTTTAAAGAGCAACAAAAAAAAGATGGACCTGGTCCTTATTCCTTTATGAGGAACACACCTCATGCTACTGATACCAGAGCTTTAAGAGGGTATGGGTATCCAGTGAAACCTGTTGGACTGATTTGTTCGGCTTTTCGTCCAAGTGATGATGCTACGGTGTTCTCATTTTTAGTTCCTTCCAATTTCTTTGCCGTGGTAAGTTTAAACCAGGCCGCTGAGATGGTTGAACAAATACATCAGGATACATCATTGTCAAAAAAATTATTGAACCTTAGCAGTGAAGTAACCCAAGCCATTGAACAACATGCGATTGTGGATCATCCTAAGTATGGTCCGATATACGCCTATGAGGTTGATGGTTATGGAAATCATCTTTTAATGGACGATGCCAATGTGCCTAGTTTGTTGTCGCTACCTTATTTAGATGCTATAAGTCCAGAGAATCCTATCTATAAAAATACCCGTAATTTTGTTTGGTCACTCGATAACCCGTTCTATTTTGAAGGGAAGGCTGGAAAAGGAATCGGAGGCCCTCATGTTGGAATGGATATGATCTGGCCGATGTCTCTTAGTATAAAAGCCCTTAGTAGTACTGATCCTAAAGAAATCAAAAACTGTATTAACATTCTTAAAAATACAGATGGTGGGACTGGGTTCATGCATGAATCATTTCATAAGGATGATCCTACAAATTTTAGTCGATCCTGGTTTGCTTGGGCCAATACCTTATTCGGAGAATTGCTTTGGAAGACCTATACTGAAAATCCGGAACTACTTTAATGAAGAAATCTGTACATACCCATACCCTTTTTTTTACTCATTTTAGGTTAAACATCTTTGTGCTTCTTGGGCTTTGCTGTCTTGTTTTACTACTATATAGCTGCCAGGAAAAAGTAACATTGGAAACGGGCTCTGAAGAAAAAATAAATGGCTATACTGATTATGTTAATCCTTTTATTGGAACGGCTCCTTTAACGGATCCTGAACAAATTGGATACACGCCACCTGAGGGTTGGCGGGTTTGGGCGGGGCTGGTTTATCCTGGGTCATCCTTGCCCAATGCAATGGTGCAACTGAGCCCAATAACAGCTTATAACACTGGTGCGGGCTATCAATATGAGGATACGGAGATTTTAGGTTTCACCCACACCAATAAAGGACACTGGAATTTCTGTAATATTCCTGTATTGCCCATCGCTGGAGAAGGTGCATCTTACCCGTATAAATCTACTTTTTCTCATGCAAATGAAAACGCATCTCCAGCGTACTACCAAGTGTATCTCCAAGATTATAAAGTAAACGTCGAGCTCAGTTCCACTCTTCGTGCAGGTATTCATAGGTATAGCTTTGCCTCTGAGAATAACCGAATGATCTTATTTGATTTAGGGATGGCCAATAATCATGTGGATGATTGGAGATTTGAAAAGGTAGGTCTTCACGACATTGCAGGTTATCAGCAGACGGGAGAACAGCGCATTTATTTCTATGCCAATGTAGATGCCCCGATTAAAAGTGTACAGAAAAAAAATGAAGGAAAGAGCAAGGGCTATGTGCTTTTGAATTTAGGCGAATCTGAGAATACGGTTATCCTTCGTATTGGATTATCTTTTGTCAGTACTGATAATGCCAAAGAGAATCTTGCCAAAGAAATTGGATCGCTGACCTTTGAAGAGGTTCGACAAAAAGGTAAAACCATTTGGAATGATCTTCTGTCAAAAATTGCGGTTGAAGGGGGATCAGAAAAGGAAAAAACTCTTTTTTACAGCTCGCTATATCGAACTTTTTTATGGCCAGCACTTCGTAGTGATGTCAACGGGGATTTTCGCAATGAAAAGGGTGCTGTAGTGAATAAAGGGCATCGTTATTATACCAACCCATCTTTTTGGGACACCTATCGCAATAAGCTGGTGTTGTTACAAATTCTAGATCCGAAGCTTTGTAATGATATTATCAAGTCACTTGTTGATCGTGGTGGCCATATTGGATTTATACCCACGTTTTTTCATGGAGATCATGCGGCAGCCTTTATCAGTGGTTCCTACAGAAGGGGAATTCGGGATTTTGATGTTCAAAAAGCATATGAATTACTGCTTAATAATGCCTATAAACAAGGGGGTACAAGACCTTATATCAAGGAATATATCACTCAGGGATTTATATCGGACCCTGATATTGAAAACCCTCATGTTGAAACCAAAGCGAAGGCGGGAGTCTCTAAAACCTTGGAATACGCTTATGATGATTACGCTTTAGCATTATTAGCTAAAGAGCTCAAAGATACTTTACACTATGAGGATTTAATGAAAAGGTCCAAAAATTATAGGAATGTTTTTGATCCTCAAACAAATTTTATGCGTGGTAGATTGGAAGATGGTTCTTGGATCGCCCCTTTCAATCCGCAATACCCGTATTATGAATACATGTACCGAGAGGCTAATGCTTGGCAAGTTTCCTTTTATGCCCCACATGATATGGAAGGTTTGATAGCCTTGTATACAAGTGAGCAAGCATATGAGAACAAATTAGACTCTTTATTTACCCTTAAGTGGAACCCAGCATATATTGCCCGAAATATTTCCAGTTTCATAGGGCAATATTGTCATGGAAATCAGCCAGATCACGAAGCACCTTTTGGGTATTATTTCATTGACAAACCAGAAAAATCTCAAAGAATTATTGACACTATTTTAAGAAACTTTTACGGCATAGGCCCTCAAGGGTTAGCCCTTAGTGGAATGGATGATGCCGGAGAGATGTCTAGTTGGTATGTCTGTAGTGCGATGGGGTTATACCCCTTCTCACCAGCGGATACTGATTATTTGGTAAGTGTTCCAATATTTGATCACATTTCCGTGAACCCAGGGTCGAAGAACGAGTTAAATATTTCAACACAACCGATCTGCAGATCTCTAAAGAGAATTGTGGTAAACAACACTCCAATGGAGGGATATTTTATTTCTCATCAATTGTTTTTGGATGGTGGGGAAATTTCAATTGAAACACAATAAAAAGTAAAAAAGTTTTAACAGTCCTACTACGGTAGGTAGTGTACTAAATATTAAAATTAAAATTAGCATGCCAATAGCCATTGGAGTAGATATAGGGGGGAGTCACATTTCATGTGCAGCAGTTGAACTTAACAGTAATAAACTTATCGATCTAACATACCGCATTGCGCCAATTGATTCAAAGGCTGAAAGTGAAGTAATATTACAACAGTGGGCAAACTGCCTAAATAGTACATTGGAAGCGCTTGCTGATAAGGTACCTATTGGAATCGGTTTCGCCATGCCAGGACCATTTCACTATAAGGAAGGGATCGCCATGTTTGAGATAAATGACAAGTATGAATCATTGTACGGAGTTTGCATAAAGGAAGAATTACCGAAATATTTAAACAAAAAGAACATTCCTTTGCGGTTTTTTAATGATGCGTCGTCATTTGGGATCGGAAGTATGCTCACAGGCGGGATTAACCCCCAAAGTAAGGTGGTTGCCCTGACCCTTGGGACGGGCTTTGGAGCTGCGTTTTTTAAGGATGAGTTTCCATTGATCAACGCAGCGAAGGTACCAGAACACGGATGCTTGTGGGATAAGAAGTTCAAAGATACCATAGCAGATGATTACTTCTCGACTCGGTGGTTTTTACAAGAATACGAAAAAGAATTTGGAAAGCGGATTTCAGGGGGTGTTAAAAGTATCATTGCAGACAATAGAGCTAAGGCTAAAGAATTGTTCGATAAATTCACGGATAACTTTGTTGCCTTTACCACGCCCTATTTAAAAGCATTTAACCCTGATATCTTGGTTATAGGAGGAAGTATTGCCAAGTCATCCCAATTATTTTTAGACCGACTCCGGGAAAGTTTAACGGGCAAAGGACTACAAATGCATATTACTATTATTGATCAAACAGATCATGCGAATATCATCGGCGCTAGCCATACATTCGACCCTGATTTTTGGAATAAGATAAAAGATAAATTACCTAATATTTAAACATGAATACCAACCTAAAGATAGCAGTAGTTGATAAAAAGTTAATCGTCCCTTTTATTTTAGTTACCTCATTATTTGCCTTGTGGGGATTTGCCAATGCGGTAACGGATCCTATGGTACAGGCTTTTAAAAAAGTGCTTGAACTGAGTAACTCACAAGCCGCTTGGGTACAAATGGCGTTCTATGGGGGCTATTTTTGTATGGCATTACCAGCAGCATTATTTGTTAGAAAGTATACCTATAAGCACGGAATTATATTAGGATTATCCCTTTATGCCCTGGGAGCATTGTTGTTTTATCCTGCCGCGGTTAGACAGGAATTTTGGTTTTTCTGCCTAGGACTATATGTGCTAACCTTTGGTTTGGCTTTTTTGGAAACAACGGCTAATCCCTATATTTTGGCCATGGGGCACCCTAAAACTGCTATTCAGCGTTTGAATTTCGCACAGGCCTTTAATCCAGTTGGCTTAGTGCTGGGTTTGTTGGTAGCTAAGTTCTTTGTTTTAGATCAGTTGCAATCGGATGATTATGAGAATTTCGCGGCCTTGGATCATGGTAAAAAAGCCTTGATTAGGTCATCGGACTTACTTGTTATCCGGGATCCTTATGTAATTCTAGGCCTTATAGTAATAGCAGTTCTTGTGGTTATTTTAATGAGTAAAATGCCGCAGGCAAAGGATAGTGGTGGTAGGGTGAGTCTGAGAAAAACGTTTACTGCGCTTTTAAAAAATCGACGCTATTCTTACGGTGTCTTTTCTTTAGTGATGTATATGGGGGCTCAGATTATGTGCTGGACCTATATTTATCAGTACGCGGAAGGAATTGGAATAGAGGCAAGTATCGCGGCAAATTATCAGCTATTAGCCTTTATCCTCTTTACCATTGGTAGGATTATTGGAACCTATTTGCTAAAATTCATAAATTCCACTAGACTGTTGGTGTATTTTGCATTTGCTGGGTTAATTTGTGCATTAATAACGGTATTTGGCGCAGGGGTTCTTGGGTTATACGCCTTAGTAAGTATTTCTTTTTTTCTCTCCATTATGTTCCCAACAATCTATGGAATTGCCCTTGACGGCCTCGAGGAAGAGAAGGCTAAAATTGGAGCTGCTGGCCTGGTCATGGCTATTGTTGGTGGAGCGCTACTACCTCAATTTCAGGGAATGATTATAGACTTAGGAGGCGTCGGAGTTGATGATATAAAAATACTTGGAGTCTCGGAGGTGAAATTCTCCTTTTTATTACCTGTTATCTGCTTTTTAGTGGTTATTATCTATGGGTGGAATATGGTTAAAAAGGCAAGATCATAGTACTGTTATACTTTATAAAATTGTTAACTTGAGCTTAAACAGACCGTACCCTTAACGAACTATTAAAGAATCATTTTGACCGAGAATAATCGCACTAGCCCAACGAATGAACAACCTAATAAATTATTAAAATTTAAAACTTTAACTATGATACCACAAACGCACCTTAAATTGCTTAGAACCTTTGTAGCCTTGTTATTAATACCCTTGACCTTTTCTGCTCAAAATTACAAACCTGTAGGAGATAAAATTAAAACCAAATGGGCTGAACAAATTGATGTAAATGCTGTTTTGCCAGAATATCCAAGACCGATCCTAAAGCGAGAGCAATGGAAAAACCTCAATGGTTTATGGGATTACGCCATAGAAGAAGTTGGAAAATCAAAACCTTCAAAAGCCGATGGAAAAATCTTGGTACCTTTTGCCGTTGAATCAAGCCTTTCAGGAGTGCAAAAAAGAGTTGGAAAAGAGCATGAGTTATGGTATGAAACTACTTTTGTTGTACCAGAAGATTGGAATGGAAAACAAGTACTCCTTCACTTTGGAGCGGTGGATTGGAAAACCGAAATATGGATAAATGATATAAAAGTAGGTTCGCACACAGGAGGGTATACACCGTTTTCATTTAATATTACTCCATTTCTAACTGATTCTAAAGGAACCCTTGTGGTAAAAGTTTGGGATCCTACAAGTGAAGGTCCACAGCCTAGGGGTAAACAAGTGAAAAATCCTGAAGGCATTTGGTACACGCCAGTGACGGGGATATGGCAAACTGTCTGGCTTGAACCTGTACATAAAAAGCATATAAAGGATCTAAGAACCACACCAGAGATTGATAATCAGCTTCTCAAATTAGATCCCATTATAGAAAACGCAACCTATGGAGATATCGTAGAGGTCATAGTGAAAGATGGTGACAAGGTGCTTTCAGTTACCAAAGCTAGTGCTACAGAAGCCTTGGAAATACCAATTTCTAACCAAAAGCTATGGAGCCCTGAGTCTCCATTTCTTTACAATATGACGGTGAAGTTAATCAGTGATGGTGCCACTGTTGATCAAGTGGAAAGTTATTTTGCCATGCGAAAAATATCCAAAAAAAGGGACCAGCACGGTATTGTTAGAATGCAATTAAACAACAAGGATTATTTTCAGCTTGGTCCATTGGATCAAGGATGGTGGCCTGATGGGTTGTACACTGCTCCGAGCGATCAAGCATTAAAATATGATATTGAAAAGACCAAAGAGTTAGGATTTAATACGATTCGAAAGCACGTTAAGGTGGAACCTGCGAGATGGTATACACATTGTGATGAGCTCGGGATTTTGGTGTGGCAAGATATGCCAAATGGAGATGCTGCTCCAATTTGGCAAAATACAACGTATTTCGATGGCAACGAATTACAGCGCTCTGCAGAATCAGAAGAAATCTACAGAAAGGAGTGGAAAGAAATCATGGATTATCTTTATTCCTACCCGAGTATAGTGGTTTGGGTGCCTTTTAATGAAGCTTGGGGGCAGTTTAAAACTGTGGAAATAACACAATGGACACAGTCCTATGATCCTTCAAGACTCATCAATTCAGCTAGTGGAGGAAATCATTTCCAAACAGGGGATATACTGGACTTACACAATTACCCAGACCCTGAGATGTATCTCTATGATGCTAATCGGGTGAATGTTCTAGGAGAGTACGGTGGTATTGGACTGCCTGTAGAGGGCCATCTATGGAAAACGGATAATAATTGGGGATATGTGAAGTTTAAAAATTCAAAACAAACTACCGATCAGTATACCGCCTATGCCAAAGAGTTAATGGAACTCATAAAATCAGGCTTTTCAGCTGCCATTTACACCCAGACTACGGATGTTGAAGGTGAAGTCAACGGATTTATGACTTATGATAGAAAGGTAGATAAAATGGATATAGAAAAGGTGCGAAGCATAAACCAAGAGGTGATAAACACTATCCACCAGTAGCATAAGCATAAGATCAATCTAAAGAGCTCCTATTGAAGGGGCTTTTTTTTTAGTAGGCCATTCCACTGCTGATAGACCCTAGGCAGTTATAGTTATCATTTTAAATGCATAGGAGCGACCAAGTGTCTCCTTAGAGAAAGGAAACTAAAAATGTTTAACTTTGTAAAAAAAGACATGGTCACATACGTTATTACGGGAGGAACAGGGAAAACGGGTAAAACCCTTGCACTTCAATTGTTACAAAATGGAAATAAAGTTCGGGTGGTTTGCCGTGATGCAGCGCGAGCTGCGGAACTAAAACAAAAAGGTGCAGAGGTATTTGCTGGGGACAACTTAGATGAGAAATTTTTAAATAACGTCTTCATGGGTGCTGACGCTGTTTATGTGGTACTTCCTATTGACATGCAAGCGGTGGATTATACCGCCACCCAGGTAGCTCATGCAACAGCCATTAAAAATGCGGTTGTAAATCAAGGGATTAAATTTGTTGTGACCCTTAGTAGTGTTGGGGCACACTTGGACAAAGGAACTGGAGTGATTTTAGGATTGCACAAATTAGAAGAACTTTTTAATGAAATTCCAAATATTAATGTAAGACACCTCAGGGCAACTTATTTTATGGAGAATACCTTGACTCAAATACAAGCTATTAAAAACAAAGGGGTCATGGCCGGTCCAGAAAATGGGCATCAGAAATTCGCTTTGGTTGCCGCAAAGGATATTTCCCAAGTTGCCTATAATAATTTACACGCACTTGATTTTAAAGGAAAGAGTGTTCAATATGTTCTGGGAGAGCGTGATCTTTCCTATAATGAAATTGCGGAAGTTTACGGGCGGGCAATCGGGAATCCGAATTTGAAATACTACCAAGTGGGCAAAGATGATTTTTTCTCCACAATGACCCAAATGGGAGCAAGTAGAAATGCGGCAAGCAAATTTTATGAATTTACCCAACTCATTAACCAAGGGAAGGTCCCGGGTTTTTACTCTCGAACCAAAGAAAACTCCACACCAACTTCCATAGAAGAATTTGCTAATAGTGTATTTAAAAGCGCTTTTGAAGGACAATAAACCGATGTAATCACTTAGCAAAATGTAAGGGAGCCGTTATTTTAAATTATAGTAATGGCTCCCAATCTTTCCAAACGGGCTCCAGCCCACTATTTTTGAGCATTTGGGCGATCGATTCTGTAGTTCGCTCATCGGAGATATCAAATTGTTCCAAAGATTGTGGTTCTACCACATACCCCCCGGGATTTGTTTTTGATTCTGCACTCATGGAAGTAATCCCTAAATGAACTAACTGGTCTCTAAACTTCGCAGGTTCTCTAGTGGATATTGATAGTTCTACATCTTCAAATACTATTCGGTAGGCACATATAAGTTGTAGAAGATCGGCATCGGTCATTTGAACTTTGGGATCAATACCGCCACTAAAGGGTCGTAATCTAGGGAAGGAAATAGAATAACGAGTTTTCCAATAGGTAGTTTGTAGATAATTTAAATGTAGCGCAGTAAAAAAGCTATCAACCCGCCAATCCTCCAGACCTAATAAGGCACCAATGCCTATTTTATGTATTCCTGCTCTGGCAAGACGGTCCGGGGTCTGTAAGCGGTAATCAAAATTAGATTTTTTCCCTTTTGGGTGGTGTGTTTTATAGGTGTCTCGGTGGTAGGTCTCCTGATAGACAAGAGTTGCATATAGCCCTTGGGATATGAGGGATTCGTAATCCTGTTGATCCAATGGCTGAACTTCCACGGAGATATTTGCAAAATGCGGCTTAAGAAGCGCAATGGCATTATATAGATAATCTACTCCGACACGTTGGCTAGCCTCGCCAGTGACTAATAGGATATGCTGATACCCTTTTTGTTTTAGAAACTGCGCCTCCATTAGTATTTCTTTATCGGATAGGGTACGTCTTGGTATTTTATTGGTAAAACTAAAACCACAATAGGTGCAGATATTTTGACATTCATTGCTTAAGTATAGGGGAGCATACATCTGCATGGTATTACCAAATCGATTCTTTGTAAGGGTGCTACTTTTTTGGGCCATCTGTTCTAAATATCCCTGGGCTGCAGGTGATATTAAGGCAGTAAAATCTTCAAGATCTGGTTGTTTTGCCTCTAAGGCCCTCGCTACATCAAGCGGAGTCTTGCTATGGATGTTTTCCCATTGTTCATCCCAGTTATACTGTTTTAATACTGAAGTGAAATTACTCATATAGAAATTGTGTTAGTGGGCTAGTGGCCTGTGGTGTATCGGTTTGTTGCGCAAGTTTTGCCTGGTATGCCATGGCTCCTGCCTCTACCGCCATTTTAAAGGCTTTCGCCATTTGTATGGGGTTTTTGGAAACGGCTATAGCGGTATTTACAAGCACCGCATCTGCTCCAATTTCCATGGCCCAACAGGCATGTGAAGGACTTCCAATTCCAGCATCTACAATCACCGGAACCTTACTTTGCTGAATGATGATTTCAAGAAAGTCTAGTGTTTTAAGCCCCTTATTTGTTCCTATAGGAGCGCCTAGTGGCATGACACATTGGGCCCCAACGTCCTCTAATCGTTTACAGAGCACAGGATCTGCATGAATATAAGGCATCACAACAAAACCTAGTTTGACAAGCTGCTCACAAGCTTTGAGCGTTTCAATAGGATCAGGTAGTAAGTACTTGGCATCAGGATGTATTTCTACTTTTACCCAATTAGTCCCCAAGGCTTCTTTTGCCATTTGCGCTGCGAAAACAGCTTCTTCAGCGTTGCGAACCCCGGAGGTGTTAGGTAAGAGTGAAATGTGATCATGCGTAAGACCTTGTAAAATAGAGTGTTGTTCATTTTCTAGGTCAACTCTTTTTAGCGCAACAGTTACAAGTTCACTTTCGCTAGCAAGAATGGCTTGCTGCATCATATGTGAGGAGGAAAACTTACCAGTTCCAGTTAAGAGTCGCGAATGGAATGATTTTCCGGCTATAGTTAATTTAGTATTCATAAAGTTGTGATGATTTGAATGTATCTTTAATATCTTTAATAGCTTGTGGGATGTTGGACTGTTGATGTAAATAAGCGGAGAGTGCAATTCCCCAGACACCTGCTTTTTGTAAGGCGGAGATATCTGCTAAGGTGATCCCACCAATGGCCACTATTGGAACCCTATTGGGGTGATGTTGCATTTTTTGAATAATGGTGTGATAGGAATTGATGCCTAGTATGGGACTGAGATTTTTTTTGGTAGCTGTAAAGCGAAAAGGCCCAAGGCCAATATAATCTACTTTCTTTTCTAGTAAGATTTTACAATCTTCCCACGTATTGGCTGTTCCACCTATGATCTTGTCTTTGCCAAGTACTTTTCTAGCGATGAGTGGATCTTGGTCGTCTTTGCCCAAGTGAACCCCAGCAGCATCGACGACCTTTGCAATCTCTACATTATCGTTGATAATTAAATTTACCTGTTGGTCTTTACAATACTCTTGTGCACGAAGGGCAATTTGAAGGTGCTGTTTTTTCGGGGTGTTTTTTAATCGTAGTTGTACCCAACTGCAGCCCGCATTTGCCATTTTTATAAGGTGCGCTAGATGTTGTTCTGCTGTAGGACCCTGACTAATATAATATACTATTGGTTGTTTCATTTTAAGTTATTTCAAATGTGATCCCATAAGGGTGGTCGTGGAGGCTAAATAGCGTTCTACATATAATTTTGCCATTTCACAACTCTCTTCCCATTTTCCACAGTTGGCGTAATAAGCGGCAATGGCGGAAGATAGAACGCAACCACTCCCATGTTTCTCGCTGCAATTCGTTGTCCTTGGATAATACACTTTCTTTAATTTATAGGGTTGGTAAAGTTCATCGACTCCCACTTCTTTTCGATGCCCCCCTTTTAGATACACACGACAAAAAGCTCTTAGGTACTCGAGTGCCTTTGTATGATCGCTCTCCAAAGTGAAAGCAGCTATTTCATTGTAGTTCGGTGTGATTAAATCGATCTTTGAAAGACAACCCCTAGTGATTTGTGCAAAATGTTTCTGATGGTGAAAATCAAATCCACTAGATGATTTTACGATGGGATCCCAGATGATTTTAGCCTTGGGAAGTTTTACTTTGAGAACTTCCAATAATTTATCTAGAAACTCAAGGTTTTTAACCACTCCAATTTTGATGACTTTTGGGGTGAGGTTTTTGAGTAATAGATCGAGTTGTTGCCAAATTATCGATTCTTCTACCCAATAGCATTCAAAGAACTTAGTGGTAGTTTGAACGGTGTTACAACTTTGCACAAAAACACCCTGTACGCCTATTGTCTCAAGAGTTTTGGCATCTGCGATAATCCCAGCGCCACCGCTGGGATCAAATCCAGCAATCACTAATACTGTGGGCTTATTCATATACTATTTTATAGGTTTTTTCAATAGCCTTAAATGCTTTTAACGGATCATTGTTTTGCCATACACTTCCCAATACCGCAACTCCTTTAAATCCAAGGTTACGGGCTACCTTCATATTTTTGGTGGTTATTCCTCCTAAAGCAATAATGGGTTTAACCGAGGTATGAATATGAAAATTTTTCCCCTTCAGCTGTGTTTTTGAAATGGAATCAAAAACTGGACTTAGAATAGCATAATGGTATTGGTTTTGCCACTGAGCCTGGAAAGGATCGTGAAAGGCAGCAGAGATCATTAATTTGGTGGACCTTGCTACCTTTATATTCCTATCTTTTTCTGACTCTTTAAAGTGGATTCCTCTCAGCGGAAAATTTGCACAAAGATGGTGGTGCTGGTGCAGCATCATCTTCTCAAGGGTCCTTGTAGAAAATTGCTCCAGCCACTGCTTCATCTGCTCTTGGGAAAAGCCAGGCTTTCTAACATGTATCATACAGCTGTCATAGGTGCCAATCTCCTCTAGAATACTGGCTTCATGTTCTACATTATGTTGCGCTGTAATTAGTAAAAGCATGGGATGATACTATTGATTTTATTGGATAGTTTAAAAAATTTTAGAGGTAGACCTCTCCACCTTTCGCTTTGAATTCCTCTGATTTTTCTTGCATCCCCTTGATAATAGCCTCTTCACTATCCATGTTGTTTTCTTTAGCGTATTGGCGTACATCTTGTGTGATTTTCATTGAACAGAAATTAGGCCCACACATGGAGCAAAAATGAGCTACTTTCGCATTGTCTGACGGTAAGGTCTCGTCGTGATATGCTCTGGCTGTATCGGGATCCAAGGCCAGGTTAAACTGATCGTTCCAACGGAATTCAAAGCGAGCTTTACTCATGGCATTGTCCCTGTGTTGTGCCCCTGGATGGCCTTTAGCTAAATCCGCAGCATGTGCAGCAATTTTATAGGTAATTACACCTTGTTTTACATCTTCTTTGTTGGGAAGACCAAGGTGTTCTTTCGGAGTGACATAACACAACATAGCGCAACCGTACCATCCAATCATCGCCGCACCAATTCCACTAGTGATATGATCATATCCTGGAGCAATATCAGTGGTTAGCGGTCCTAAGGTATAAAAAGGTGCTTGGTCGCACTCTTTAAGTTGCTTGTCCATGTTTTCCTTTATCATGTGCATTGGTATATGACCAGGACCTTCTATGATACACTGTACATCATGTTTAGAGGCAATTTTAGTGAGCTCTCCTAGGGTTTCTAATTCGGCAAACTGAGCGTAATCATTGGCATCAGCTATACTCCCTGGTCGTAATCCATCCCCCAGAGAGAAAGCCACATCATAGGATTTCATGATTTGGCAAATTTCCTCAAAGTGAGTATATAAAAAGTTTTCTTGGTGATGGGCTAGACACCATTTAGCCATTATTGAACCACCTCTGGAGACAATCCCTGTAAGTCTTTTAGCGGTATGTGGTACGTATTTAAGACGAACTCCTGCGTGGATGGTAAAGTAATCAACCCCTTGTTCTGCCTGCTCAATGAGTGTATCTTTAAAGATCTCCCAATTCAAATTTTCTGCCTTTCCATTGACTTTTTCCAATGCTTGATAAATTGGCACTGTACCAATTGGAACCGGAGAGTTGCGAAGGATCCATTCACGTGTTTCATGAATGTTTTTACCCGTTGAGAGATCCATAATAGTATCGGCACCCCATCTACATGCCCAGACTGCCTTTTCCACCTCTTCTTCAATGGAAGAGCTCACCGCAGAATTTCCGATGTTCGCATTGATTTTAACCAGGAAATTTCGACCAATTATCATAGGTTCACTCTCGGGGTGGTTGATGTTATTAGGGATCACTGCACGGCCTTTGGCAACTTCATCCCGGACGAACTCTGGCGTGATTTGTTTCGGGATATTAGCACCGAAATCTTCACCAGGATGTTGCTTCCTAATGGCCAAAGTATCCTGGATCTTTTGATTCTCACGAATAGCGATAAACTCCATCTCTGGTGTTATAATGCCTTTTCGAGCATAATGTAATTGGGTTACATTTTTGCCCGCTTTAGCCCGTAATGGTTTACGGATATTCTTAAACCTGAAGGAGTGTGATGGTTTGTTTTCAGCACGTTCCTTGCCGTAATCTGAAGACAATTCACTAAGGAGTTCTACATCTTTGCGAGCAGCAATCCACGGTTGTCTAATGGGTGGTAATCCTCGATGGATATCAATTTCTTGAGAGGGATCTGTATAAGGACCGCTGGTGTCATATACCAATACGGGCTCATTAGGTGTTCTAGTGTTGTTAAAATGGTCAATACTATCATCTAAATTGATCTTTCTCATTGGGACTTTAATCCCCTTATGAAGCTTCCCTGTTAGGTAGACTTTTTGGGAGTTTGGAAAGGGTTCTCTGCTGATACCTTGACTAGAGGGTGTACGCTGTTCTTTCATAATAAAAATTTGATTTAATTTGTGTTTGCTTGTAAAACCAACAAAAGTGTCATCCTCCTTGAGCTGCTTGGATGATTAAAACCTGGCTTCCGTCCACAAGGAGCGTTTCCGACCACAAGGGTTTAGAAATCACGTGATTGTCAATAGCTATAGCAATTCCTGAATGTTGAATTTGAAGCTGCTCTAGTAATTCTAGAAGCCTTATAGGTTGTCTAAAGGAGTGATTTTGGTTGTTTACATTTACAGTTATCATATCGCTTTGATTTTAATAGCTGTAAACAAAAGGGATGGATTGCGGAGAAAAGTTTATCTTATACAAGATAGCGCAAATGTGCGCGCAAAAGTTATAATGGAATTTTTGAACTTTTTCCTTCGCAGGTACTAGCCTGAATCAGGTTCAAAGGGTAATATCTCAGCCAAAACTTGATGGCACCCCTAAAGTTTACAGGTCAAATGTAGGAGTAATATTAATGATAACCAAATTTATTGATGCCAGTGATTTTTTTACCTGACGCCACCAAAAAAAATAGAAAATTATTTATCGTTTGCGTGCTTTATAAAACGTGTTATAGAAACATTCAAAAGCATTGATTAACTTAAAGTTGACTTCTTTAGCGCATGGCTTTCTTTAAAATTCCCATAACTCCTCTAATGAAAGTAGCCGAAGTTAGTACTTTAATAACGGGGTTCATACGAGTACTTTTCCTGGAAGTCTTCTGTTGTTTGCTTTGCTCTTCTTTGGCCTGTTTTTGCACCTCTTCCCGTTGAGAGATTTCGATTTTTCTGGTTAGGATCTCATAGGCGCTTTCACGATCAACAATCTTATTGTATTTCGAACTTAGTTGCGAATTGTCAATAAGTTCCTTTAATTCCTGATCGTTAAGGATGTCCATTCTACTCATTGGAGCGCGTAACAATGTTGCTGCTAGGGGAGTAGGGCGACCTTTCTCATCCAAAGCGGTAATAAGAGCTTCCCCTATTCCAAGTGAAGTTAAGACCGCTGCTGTATCGTAATAGGGTGATATCGGATAATTTTCAGCGGTTAATTTTATAGCTTTCCTATCCTTGGCGGTAAAGGCACGCAGGGCATGTTGTATTTTTAGTCCAAGCTGTGAAAGTACAGCATTTGGAATGTCGGTTGGATTCTGGGTTACAAAATATACACCGATTCCTTTGGAACGAATTAATTTAACAATATTCTCAATCTGATCTAATAAAGCATTAGAAGCTTCATTAAAGAGCAAATGTGCCTCATCTATAAAAAGAACCAGTTCCGGACGGTCGCTATCACCTTGCTCCGGGAAAGTGTCGTATACCTCCGCTAATAGACTCATCATAAAGGTGGAGAAAAGTTTGGGTCTATCTTGTATATCGGTTAGGCGAATAACGTTTATGATGCCTCTTCCCTGGTTATCAATTCTAGTCAAATCATTGACATCAAAAGAAGTTTCACCAAAGAATAAATCTGCTCCTTGTTGCTCAAGTTGAATTATTTTACGCAGTATAGCACCTGTGGATGCTGTTGAGATTCTACCGTAGGATTTTTGAAATTCATCCTTTCCATGATCGGTTGCATATTGGAGTATCTTTTTAAAGTCTTTTAAATCTAAAAGTGGGAGTTGGTTATCGTCGCAGTATTTAAAAATCACAGCCACGATGCCTTGCTGCGTTTCGGTGAGATCTAAAATTCGAGAAAGTAATATTGGGCCAAACTCAGAGACGGTAGCTCTTAAACGCACTCCAGCTTGTTCTGATAGGGTCAGTATTTCTAAAGGAAATTTTTTGGCTTGATAAGGAAAACCAATTTTGGAATGACGTTCTTCGATTCCAACATTTTGATCTCCTGGTTGCGCTAGTCCACTTAAATCTCCTTTGAGATCCATTAGAAGTACTGGGATCCCTTTATCGGATAGGTTTTCTGCTAATATCTGTAAGGTTTTTGTCTTTCCTGTACCTGTTGCACCAGCGATCAGACCGTGTCTGTTTAGCGTTTTAAGTGGGATTTTCACAAATGCATTGGTTAGTGTTTCACCATCTAACATGGCACTTCCCATCGTAATATAATCTCCTTTAGTTTTATATCCTGCTTCTATTGAGGTGAAAAAAGCGTCTTTATCAGCCATTGTATCTAAAAATTTATACTAAAATAGATGAAAATCTCACAAAGTAACAAAGATTTTACTTTTTAATGCTTTTAAGTTACAACCAAGTATAGCAATGGCAAGTAATCCGCGTAGTTTTGAATCCAATTTCAAAAGTCCTCGCGGAGGTATTTTGAAATAAATACTTATTCTTTAAAGCTCCATGATAAAATCAAGGGAATAGGCGGTATTAAATTAAAAATGGAAAACGTATCTTTGCAGCATGATAGAAGAAGGGATATTAGCCAAGGTAAATGCAGGAGAAATGCTTCCACTAATGGAGGAGTTTTATACCATTCAAGGAGAAGGTTTTCACAAGGGGACAGCCGCATATTTTATTCGAGTTGGTGGTTGTGATGTAGGGTGTCACTGGTGTGATGTTAAGGAGAGCTGGAATGCCGCAACCCATCCGCCTACGGATGTAATGCAAATTGTAGATAATGCGGCTAAATATTCTGATACTATTGTCATCACTGGAGGGGAGCCACTTACATGGGATATGAGCTTTATTACCTCGGAGCTGAAAAAGAAAGGATTGAAAATACATATTGAGACCTCTGGTGCTTACCCATTAACAGGACAGTGGGATTGGATCTGTTTATCGCCTAAAAAGTTAAAACTTCCCACCGCAGAGATTTATAAAAAAGCGCATGAGCTAAAGGTTATTGTATTCAATCAACACGATTTAAAGTTTGCGGAGGAGCAAGCTGCCAAGGTCAATGAAAATTGCATATTATACTTACAACCAGAGTGGAGTAAACGGGATAAGGTAATTCCGATGATTGTCGATTACGTTATGAAGCATCCCAAATGGAAAGTATCGCTTCAGACCCATAAATACCTTAATATACCTTAATAGACGCCTGTAGGTTTCCCATACCCTAAGCTTTAGTGCCACACATGGAGGAACCCCTTTTAGTGTCCACTTTTTATCTTACCTTTCTGGAATATAGAATCGTTTAAAGGGAACAAGAAAATTAAAAAGAAAATAACGCCAAAGGCAAGTTCATAGACTTCCCACTTTCTACTTGGAGGAATGACCGTAACGATCAGGGTTGAAACTAAAAATGCGATGGTTTGATGCCATTGAACCACTGGAACAGCAAAGGAGTGCATCAATCTTCGTACACTATCCATTTTGCGATATAGAATGGGCACAATAATCAAGTACACCACCATCGCTACCATGAGGAGTTGGCTAAAAACGATTTTATTTACTTTTTTACCACTGACAACTAAATTATGTAAGTTGGTTTCTTTTTGTGCGTTATTCTCCATGAAGAAGGCACTGGATTCAATGTTAAAAATACGTTGTCCCCATGAAATTTCTTCCCCTGCACCAAAGAAGAAAATCAAAGCAAATGCACATACCCCTAATTTCCATGTCATCGATTTTTCTTTAGAAATGGTCAATAATCGGACAACACAAAGTATACTAACGCATAACAACATAATAGCCGTTGTCCACTCTACAGCATTGTCTTCAGCGGCAAAAACGTCGTTGAAATATGATTCATTAGTAAAACCTAAATAGAGACTTACAGCAAAAATAACTGCTAAAAATGCATACCCTAATTTTTCAGTTCTATTGATTGTCATGGTTATTTTGTTTTTTTTCAAGTATAAAATAATATGTTTTTAACCGATCTTTATACGCGGAATGTTGAGGACTCGCCGTATAATTTAAATCAAAAGTATCCGATAGTTCAATATGATACTCCTTAGCAAATATACGTTTAAATTCAGAGCTATTCTCAGGGGTAACTAAAATTCCGAATTTATTTTCTGATGGAGTTTCAAGTTGGCCGCTATAGAGAATATCAGGCACCGTATGCCCAAAATGCCATAAAGTTTCAGGGGTAACCTCACCATAAGAATACAACGGAACTTCTGGTTTTAGGTCGCTTAAATTGTTGAAGTTTGGATTGATATACAAGGCCTTTGTTAATGGAAAACCAACCGTTAGGATCATCCATGTAAATAAAACGGTCAGTAGAAATACGTTTTTAAACTGTTGTTTTTTAAGCGTAATTAAGATAAGTAACCCTACACCAAATAGCAAACAGGCACACAGGATAAAGTTTGCATAGAACCTCTCTAAGGTGCCGTTAAAATACACTAGTCCAGCAATGGGAAATAAAACTCCGATCAAACCAATAAGTCCAAAGTTAACATACACTGGTAATTTTTCAGTCCTCTTGAGTTGTTTAAACTTAGCTATTAAATACTCGATATAAAATGCGGTATTCAAAGCCATGGGTATTAGTACGGGAAGTAAATACCGCGATTTTTTCTCTGGAATTACCGATAGTAGTACCACTGAAGAAATGGTCCAAAGTAAAGAAAAGGTGTAGGCTTTTCGATCACTCACTTTATTTTTTAAATAAGGGTAGAGCAGTGCTATAAACGAGGGTATGGTCCAAATGCCACTTTGGGTAAAGAAACTCCAATAGTAATAAAAAGGACGAATGTTAAAATTTGACCAATTCGCAGTCTCCTCCTGTGTAATTCTAAAGTAACTTACTGGATCTTCAATTTGAATGTAAAGATACCAAGATAGCCCAACACATACGCCAATTACAAGTGTCAGCACCATTGGAAGGATATCTCTTTTGGAGGGCCTATTTTTATAGATTGCTAAATAGGCAATCATAAAAGGGAGCCATAATGCGTAAGGGGATACGGGTCCTTTGCTTAAAAAAGCACATCCAAAAAACAACCCGCTTAAAATAGCATAATACCACCTATTGGAGCGGTGTAACATCTTTAGTAAAAAGTAGATGCTTATGACCATAAATCCATGGGCAAAAATATCCCACTGCCCATTTCGTCCTGAGAAAATAATGTAAAAAGAAGTGGCCAAGATCAGTGCAGTATAAAACGCGAGTTTGGTGTTTTTAAAGAATTCTAGTATGAGTTTATAATAGGTTAGAATTAAAGCAATACATATAAGAGCGGCAGGAAGTCTAAGGGCACTTAAATTGTGAATTCCAAAGAGAAAAGCGCTTAAAGCGGTTAACCAGGTGGGTAGTGGAGGTTTCTCATAACGGGGGACATGGTTCATGGTAGTCAACAGCCAATTACCATCGTGGAGCATTTCTCGAGCAGATATAAAGTTTCGGGCTTCCATAATGTTCACATAAAGCACATCCAGATGAGTAAGGAAGATCCCTACACAGACCAGAACAATCATCAAGAGGGAGTGTTTTTCGACAAATTTAACCATCTTGTTTTCTTAGAATAAGTAAATTTCTAATGTATATAACGCTGCCAAAACAATGTCCGACAAAAAGTACGGGGTCTCTACGAAAAACAGCATAGATTAAAATTAACAGTGCGCCAATTAGACTTAAGATCCAAAACCCTTGAGGAAGGCAAGATATTTTTTTGTGTTCGGAATACGCCCATTGGTAGATAAATCGGAGCGTGAAAATAATTTGAGCTACCACACCTAAAATTAATAACCACCATGGGATGTTCTCCTTATCAAATAACGCCCGAAGGTCGTAGTTGTTATTGTTATATCCAAATGTAATAATTAATATGGGGAAGAGGATTAAAAACAAACGAAGGCCTTTTGGCGCATGTTGCCATTTGCCTTGTAATTGTAAATTTCTAATATAAATAAAGTAAGAGAGGGTTTGTCCGAGCATAATCGCAAAATCATTCCTTAGCCAGCCGTAGGAAAAAAGTAAAAAAGAAGCCACTAGACTAAGGATCCAAAACAATGTGGGAGTACTTACTTTTTTAAGTTTTTCAGAACTTAACCACTGATGTAACAAGCGAGCGGAAAACAGTATTTGCGCTAGAAATCCAATAGCGTATATGAGCCAATTGTCAATCATCTTTTCTTAACAATGGTGTAATTAATATATTTTCTTTTCATCCATAAATATGCAAAACAATCCATCAGTGGTCCCATAAGGCGGTTGCGTAACCCGAAATTTGCGCTACCAGCTATCCTTGGGTAATGGCGGATGGGAACTTGAATCACTTTTCCATTTTGCAATAAGATCATAGCTGGTAGAAAACGATGCAAACCTTTAAACATAGGAATCCTCTTGGCGTAATCTGTATGTATAATTTTTAAAGGGCAACCTGTATCATCCATGCCGTCTTTGGTAAAGGCGCGACGAATCATATTGGCAACTTTCGACATGAAATTTTTAAAAAAGGAATCTTTTCTCTCCGTGCGTACACCAGTGATGAGTTGGTAATGATCCTTGTATTGTAATAGTTTATTGAAATCCTCAGGGTTGGTTTGTAGATCGGCATCTATATAACCTACAAGCGGTGTTTGGACGGTGTCAAATCCCGCTTTAATGGCGGTACTTAAACCATAGTTTTTGTCAAATTGGATGTATTCAAATCTGTGATCTTTCTTACAGATCTCTTCGATTATTTCTTGGCTATTATCTGAAGAACCATCATTTACAAATAGTAATTTAGTTGAAAGAGGTGCGGTCTCAAAATAGGTGATAAATGTGGAGACTACGCGAGGTAAGTTGTCTTGTTCATTGTATACAGGAACAACTATGGTAAGCTCGAATTCCATATATAATTTTTGGTTTGCACGCTTAAAAAGGTACTGTAGTGACACCAATTCAAGTAGTTAATATAACTAAAGTAAGGAAATTAAATATTGTGCAGCTGCAAATGGAGTGATTTTATGTTCTTCTATAGCTTTTAACTGAAGGCGTAATGCTTTTTGGATTTCTGGATTTTGATAAAAGCTCTCCTTGAGATGCTCTTCGATGGATTGGTATAGCCAGAATTTATTTTGTTCTAGTCGCTTTGTATCAAAGCTGTGATTCTCTTTAGCGGTTTTAATGTAATCCTCTATGAGCTCATTCACCTCTATAATCCCTTTATTTTCAATGGCTGAGGTTAGCAGTACTTTTGGTTTCCACCCGTTTTCTTTAGGTGGGTAGAGCTTTAGGGCTTTACTAAATTCACTTCTGGCAATTTTTGCTCGCTGCAAATTATCACCATCCGCTTTATTGATGACAATAGAATCTGCTAGCTCGATAATACCTCTTTTAATTCCTTGCAGCTCATCCCCCGCACCAGAGAGTTTTAGCACTAAGAAAAAATCAACCATACTATGTACAACCGTTTCACTCTGGCCTACCCCTACAGTTTCGACAAGGATGGTTTGAAAGCCAAAAGCTTCACATAACAGGATTGTTTCGCGTGTTTTTCGTGCCACTCCTCCTAGGGTACTTCCAGCGGGAGAAGGCCGAATAAAAACATCCGGATGCCTTGAAAGCTCTTGCATACGAGTTTTATCCCCTAGGACACTACCTTTTGAGATAGAGCTACTGGGATCCACAGCTAGTACGGCAACTTTATTTGAGGGCGAGGCCACAAGACAGCCGAAGGCTTCTATAAAACTGCTTTTTCCAACCCCAGGAACTCCTGTTATACCTATTCTCTTCGAGGAATTGCTATAAGGAAGACATCGATGTAACAGGTCCTGCGCTAAAGGTCTATGCTCGGGCTTTGTACTTTCAATTAGGGTGATGGCTCTACTTAAAGCCGTAATATTTCCTTTTAATAAAGAGTCACACAAGGCATCTACATCAAACGCGGCTTTACGTTTGGATTTAAACTGGTCGACCACCGAGGATCTCGTCTTTGAAATCAACGGATTTTTCGGTGTTTCATTTTTTGATGATTCTTGTGATGGTTTCGTTGCCAAGGTTAAATTTTATAGCAAATTTAATATTTAAAATGTATATACTTTGTAGGAATAAAGGTAACTTACAGGAAATAATCAAATAAATTTTTAAAAATGAAGGCATTATATCAAGCAGTAGCCACAACAACTGGCGG
>NZ_DATGNU010000047.1:0-4845 GCF_035306585.1 Galbibacter sp. | reverse complement strand
AGTATAGCTCTCGGGAATTTGTAATCTCCCGATTGGATATTTCATGGATTCTAGATCTTGTTTTGCCATATCGCAAATATAACAAACCCAAATTGGGAATAAGCATCAAGTCCAAGCAAATTACTCTTAAAATTTACTCCTATACTCCTTATATTTTTATGCAAAGAAAATCAATCACACCATGACAGCTTTAGCGCATAAACGTCCTTGCTAGGTGCCGACAAAAAAACGGAAGATCCTTTTATAGAAACTTCCGTTTTTTAATATTTTATGTATGTGATTAACCTTTAAAGGAACTATTTCACTTTCATAAGCTCCACATCAAAGATAAGAATGGCATCTGGTGGAATAACTCCGCCAGCACCGCGAGAACCATATCCTAGGTGTGAAGGAATCACAAAGCGCGCTTTATCCCCAACTTGTAACAGCCCAACACCTTCATCCCATCCAGAAATCACCTGACCAATACCTAAGGTAAAGTCAATAGGTTGCTTTCTAGCGTATGATGAATCGAATACCCGTCCATCCTGAAGTTGTCCTTTATAATGTACCGATACCATTTTTCCCTTTTCTGCTTTAGGGCCATCCCCTTTTTGAATGATTTTATAGCGAAGCCCAGAATCAGTACTTTCAAAACCAGCCGCTAACTTATCCAAAGCCTCTTCCGCTTGTTTTTTAGCCGCTGCTATCCTTTTTTCTCGTGCTCCTTCGAAGGTTCTAAAAGCTTCAATGGCATTCCACTTCTCTGCCTGTTCCCCAACTCGAACTATCGTAAGGGATTCCAGTTTATCACCTTGCTCTATGGCATCCACTACTTCTTGTCCACTTTCCACAAATCCAAAAACGGAATGTTTATCATCCAACCATGGTGTTGCAACATGGGTGATAAAGAATTGAGATCCATTGGTACCAGGGCCTGCATTTGCCATTGATAGTACTCCAGGTTTATCGTGTCTTAGTTCTGGATGAAACTCATCATCAAACTTATACCCAGCATCTCCAGTTCCAGTTCCAAGTGGACATCCTCCTTGAATCATAAAGTCATTGATAACTCTATGGAAGTTTAAACCATCGTAATAAGGTTGCCCTTGTGGTTTTACGCTGTTTTCCATATTTCCTTCTGCCAAAGCTACAAAGTTCCCAACTGTACCTGGCGTTTTATCGTGCGTCAACTTTACCAAGATCTCCCCTTTAGTGGTTGCAAATTTTGCGTAGATTCCGTTATCCATACGTTCTTTTTTTTTAAGATCACTCCCATGGTTGTGGAGCAATAATTGTACTTTAAATAAAAAAAGCCCCACGTTTATGCGGAGCTATTTTAAACCTATAAAATTATGAACCTGATTAAAGAGCGTTTACCCTTTTAGTCAAACCAGATTTTAAGTTCCCCGCTTTATTTGCGTGGATAATATTTTTCTTAGCCAATCTATCAATCATTCCAGATACGGAAGGCAATAAAGCTTCTGCTTCACTCTTATCCTCGATCCCACGTAATTTCTTAATTGCATTACGCACGGTCTTATGTTGATATCTATTTCTCAAACGAACGGCTTCGTTTCTTCTAACTCTCTTTAATGCCGATTTGTGATTTGCCATCTTACTACGTTATAAAATTTTTACAAATGTACAGATATCTATCTGCTTAATTGTTTACCTGTAGTCCGTAGGGGAATCGAACCCCTGTTACCAGGATGAAAACCTGGCGTCCTAACCCCTAGACGAACGGACCATTAATCATTGTGAAACTCTTTATTTCACCGTATTTTAAAGAACAATTTTCCTTAGTAGTCCGTAGGGGAATCGAACCCCTGTTACCAGGATGAAAACCTGGCGTCCTAACCCCTAGACGAACGGACCATTATTTTCTCAATTGCGGATGCAAAAATACAACTATTTTTAAATCATGCAATAGTAATAATTAAAATTTTTTAAAAATTTGAAATTAGTACGCTTTTGCAAAGAGAACGCGCCTTTTCGAAGGCTTCCCTGTTAGTATACAACGGCCATTTTCATCCTTAGCATCTAATGCGATACAACGGATGCTTGCTTTGGTTAATTCTTTTATTTTAGCTTCGGTTTCGGCAGTTCCATCCCAGTGCGCTAACAAAAAGCCACCTTTGGTCTCTAATAAGGATTTAAACTCCTCGAAGGTATCCACTGCAGTGATATGAGCATTTCTGTAATCCAGTGCTTTTTGGTATATGTTCTCCTGTATTTGGATCAGTAGTTCCTCTATGCGATCTACTACCTTATCCATAGCCACAGACTCTTTGGTCATGGTATCTCTACGGGCCACTTCGAAGGTGTTATTCTCCATATCACGCATTCCAATGGCCAGTCGAAGAGGCACCCCTTTAAGTTCATATTCGTTAAACTTCCAACCTGGCTTTTGAGTATCCCTATCATCAAATTTCACCGAAATCCCTTTCGCTCTCATTTGCTTGATAAATGGTTGTACGCGCTGGCTAATAGCATCGAGTTGTTCTTGCCCTTTGTAAATCGGAACAATGACCACTTGAATTGGCGCAAGTTTCGGCGGCAATACCAAACCATTATCATCACTATGGGTCATAATTAGCGCCCCCATCAACCGTGTAGACACTCCCCATGAGGTCGCCCAAACATGTTCTTGTTTCCCTTCACGATTAGCAAACTTCACATCGAATGCCTTGGCAAAATTCTGCCCTAAAAAGTGTGAAGTACCCGCCTGCAGCGCTTTACCGTCCTGCATCAAGGCCTCTATACAGTACGTCTCTAATGCTCCCGCAAATCGTTCACTATCGGTTTTGGTTCCCTTGATCACTGGAACCCCCATAAAGTTCTCAGCGAAGTCCGCATATACGTTCATCATTTGTTCGGCCTCCTTGATCGCTTCTTGCTTGGTTTCATGAGCCGTATGCCCTTCCTGCCATAGGAACTCAGCAGTTCTTAAAAACAAACGGGTTCGCATTTCCCAACGCACCACATTGGCCCATTGATTGACCAAAATGGGTAAATCACGATAGGACTGCACCCACTTTTTGTAGGTATCCCAAATGATGGTTTCCGAGGTAGGTCTTACAATAAGTTCTTCTTCTAATTTCGCTTCTGGATCCACCACTACTCCTGCGCCGTTTTCATCATTTTTTAAACGATAATGAGTCACTACAGCACATTCTTTAGCAAAGCCTTCTACGTGATCGGCTTCCTTACTTAAAAATGATTTTGGTATAAATAACGGGAAATACGCGTTCTGGTGTCCGGTTTCTTTGAACATACGGTCAAGTTCTGCTTGCATCTTTTCCCATATGGCATACCCATAGGGCTTAATGACCATACAACCTCTAACTGCAGAGTTCTCAGCCAGATCCGCTTTTATAACCAGCTCGTTATACCATTTAGAATAATCCTCTTCTCGAGTCGTTAAATTCTTTGCCATGTTACTGTAGTTTGGCACAAATCTTGTACCTTAGTTAAATGAAATGAATAGTTTGGCAAAACTAACTATTTTTGTTATGTTCAACAATAAAAAATTGCAATGATGAAAACACCATATACACGTTCTAATTTTAAAGCATACGCGGTCGTTTTTGTCATCGGCATGCTCTTGAGTTCTTGTGGCTCATACCAACAAGCAACCTATGGAAATACTGATGGCATCTATTCAGACAATGACCAAGGCACCTATAGAGAATCTGCACCACAGAGAAGACAAACGCAAAGCAGTGATCAAAATGTTGCTAATCCTGTTGTGATCAGTGATTATGAAAGCTATTTTGGCAATCAAGCGGAGGCCTTAGATCAGGCAATGGAATATAGACAAGCAAATGAAATTTTCACGGATGTCGATAGCTATAGCAGTACCGATGTTGATAGCACAGCAATAGTTCAACAATACATCGATAATTACAAAGGCGGAAATCCCGGTTGGGGAGATAACCCTGAACAAACCATCGTAAATGTATATAACAACTTTGGTTGGAGTGGTTATTATGGTTGGAGTGGATACTACGGCTATGGAGGTTATTATGGATGGGGTGGCTATTATGGCTACAATTACTACAACCCTTTTTGGGGCCCTTCCTATTACGGATGGGGTTGGGGCATCCCATATTGGGGTTACCGTTATAGAGGTTATTACAGCCCTTATTACGGTTATGGTCCCTATTATGGACATTACTACTATCCATACCATAGACCTTATTATTCAAGAAGTTATGCGTACTCAAACTCCAGAAGAGGGTATTACGCTCGAACAAGCACAGCCGTTAATAGATATACCAGAACAGCTGCTAGGACAACTGATGGGTATTCTAGAACCTCTAGAGGATATTCAAGAAATACAGATGGATACCGACAGGGTCAAAGAACCAGCACTAGAAATAGTGGCTATTCCAACTCTTCCCGTGTTGGGGTAGATGGAAGGTACAGCAGAAATCCAGGGTATTCGACAAGAAACTCCTCCAGAGCAAATGACAATGCTACCTATTCCAGAAGCAGTCGTAGTAGCAACAATACCTACAACAGGTCTCGCTCTACAAACGCTAATAGAAATTCAACCTATTCAAGGTCGAATTCCTCTAGAAGAAGCTCCAATACCTATTCTAGGCCTTCCACACGAAGTAGTGGAAGCACGTATTCGAGATCTTCAGGCAGCTCCACTAGGAGTAGTAGCGGTATGCGAAGTTCAGGCAGTAGAAGCAGTGGCCGAAGATAATTGTTAACTAAAAAATCACCCATGAAAAAATATATTTTAACCATAGCAGTCCTTTGGGCAGCAGGCTCAACATATGCTCAAAATAGACACGATGTTGCCCTATATGCAGACGATGATTTAAACGGAACCGCGCGTTTTCAAAGTATGAG
>NZ_DATGNU010000046.1:0-126456 GCF_035306585.1 Galbibacter sp. | reverse complement strand
TTGCTCTCTCCAGCATGGGTTTACTTAAATCCAATAAGGTGTATTGGACATCTTTAACTTTCTGGGCAAGTTTTACGCTAAAATTCCCCGCACCGCAGCCTACATCCAAAACTGATATTCCATTGGGATATGCTTTTGAGATCGCATGGGTAATTAACTCTAAATTAAAGGTGGCATCCAAGGTGGTAGCCTGTCCTGTATCAAGATTAGAAAATCGCTCTACGTCTTGATCAAATCGTTTTTCTATTTCTTCTATGGTTGATTTCATGTAAATAAAAATAAAAAAAATCAACCAAAAACTACCGCTGATTCGCCTTATATTTTGATTGTTATAACGCTACATGCCATTTAAAAGTAGCGTTAGAGCTGCATGTTGTAATAACCTCCTTTATTTTCTTTTCGCGCGATGGACTGCGCAATGATAACTTGTGCCACAGCAAGCATATTTCTATATTGGCAAAGACCTGTATTGACATGCTCTTTAGGGTAATTTGTCTGTAGCCTGCTTAGAAGCAAATCAAGTTTTTTCTTCGATTCTATAAGCGTATTTGTATTTCTTACAATGCCAGCATTTTCGGACATTAAGGCTCGTAAGTTATCCAACATTTGTTCCAGCGCAATAGATTCCTTTACCACTTTATAAGTATCCCTAAGGTGCTGATCTACAGAAAGAATATCGTTGCTTTTATGATAATGTCTGATGTGGTACTCAAATATGGAATGTGCATAGATAAGCGCTTCTAACAACGAATTTGAGGCCAATCGATTTGCCCCATGAAGTCCAGTACATGAACATTCACCACAGGCAAATAAATTACTCAAATTAGTTTTCCCATCCTTATCCACAACAATACCTCCACATAAATAATGAACCGCTGGTACCACAGGAATCCAGTCTTTTGAAATATCTACCCCTTTCCTTAAACAAGTCTGATATATGTTCGGAAAGTGTTTTTTAAATTCTTCCACATTTAGATGAGTGCAATCCAAGTATACACATTTTTCTTTCGATCGGGATAATTCCCAATAGATGGCCTTAGATACGATATCCCTAGAGGCTAATTCTCCTCTTTCATCATAATCTAGGGTAAAGCGATGTCCTTTTGAATTTCTAAGATAAGCACCATGGCCTCTAACGGCTTCGGATATTAAAAAGGAAGTTCCAGAACTTTTTTCAAAGAATACAGTGGGATGAAATTGAATAAATTCCATGTATTTCACCTGTGCACCAACTCGAAGTGCCATTGCAATACCATCCCCTGTGGCAATAGAAGGATTGGTAGAGTGGGTATATAGTTGACCTATACCACCAGTGGCCAGGGTTACTGTCTGAGCAAAAATAAAGGAAACCTCTTGGGTATGCTGATAAAATATATACGCCCCTTTAATGGTTTTTTCGTTCCCCTTAGCGCTGGATTGCGCTTCTAGATCAATAGCAAAACAATTGCTTAAAACCTCAATAGTATCTAGGTTTTGAATTCTTTGGAGCAAGGCTCGTTCAATTTCTTTTCCTGTAGTATCATTGTGGTGAACTATACGGCGTTCGGTATGTCCCCCTTCTCTTGATAAAAGTAACCGTTGCTTAGGATCCCTATCAAACCTCGCCCCCCAGTCTAAAAGCTCCTTAATCCGCTTTGGCCCTTGCTCGACAACATGCTTTACTACTGCTAAATCGCATAACCCATCGCCTGCCTTTAAGGTATCTTCAATGTGCTTTTTAAAAGAATCCTGGCTTTTATCCAGTACCGCTGCCACGCCTCCTTGAGCATAACGAGTATTGGATTCCCCGGCTTTGGTAACAATGGTAATTTTTTTCGTAGGAAAATATTCCGCCAGTTTTATGGCCAAGGTCATACCAGCAATGCCTGAACCTATAATTAGGAAATTTGTTTTCAACATGGTTATGACAATTCTAACATTCGAATAATAGGTTTAATGGCTTTTTGCTGAACACTAGGTGGTATATCTATTTGTGGATACTCATGAACAAGACAATCATACAGTTTTTCCATAGTATTTAATTTCATAAAAGCACACTCACTACAAGCACAGTGATTATCCTCCTGAGCTGGTGCAGGAATCAACAGGGTATCTGGAACCTCTTGTTGCATTTTATGTAAAATCCCAGCCTCCGTAGCCACGATATAATCATGAGATGGATGCTCCTTGACATATCGTATCATACCAGCCGTAGAACCCACATAATTAGCCGTTTCTAATATATGTGATTCTGATTCTGGATGTGCCAGTATTTTAGCACCTGGGTAACGCTGATAGAGTTTCATCAGTTTGTCAAAAGAAAATGCCTCATGGACGATACACGATCCATCCCAAAGAAGCATTTCTCGATTGGTTTTTTTCTGAATGTATTTTCCTAAATTTTTATCTGGTGCAAATAATATTGGCACCTCTCTAGGAACAGTGTTTACGATTTGTTCTGCATTGGAAGAGGTACAAACCAAATCACTCATTGCCTTGATTTCAGCCGAGCAATTAATGTAAGTGATCACAAGGTGATCGGGATGCGCCGCAATAACTTTTTTAAAAGCATCTGGAGGACAGGAGTCTGCCAGAGAGCATCCCGCCGCTAGATCTGGAAGTAATACTTTTTTAGTTGGATTTAAAATTTTTGCAGTTTCTGCCATAAAGTGGACACCTGCGAAAACAATGATATCCGCATCAGAGGAAATCACTTTTTGAGAAAGCCCTAAACTATCACCTACATAATCAGCGACATCTTGTATTTCAGGAGTTTGATAGTAATGAGCAAGGATTACGGCATTCTTTTTCTTTTTTAATTCTGTGATTTTCTGGGAAAGTTCCATAATGGTTGATTTCAATTTTGCGTGCGAAATTAAAAACAAGCAAACCAAATTACTATGATCAAGGTCATAATACAGTAAATTTAATACCGGTATGCTACAAAGTCATTTGGTACTAAATTTCCAATTCCCAATTTATTATTCAATTATATGAGTAGCCACATCCGATTGGCTAAGCCTAAAGTACCCCAATGCGTATGCTCCAGGCTCATTTTCATTTAGGATATTTCCCCGAATATTGCCTGGTGGGGTTGCAAATGGGTTGCCACTGGTAGTCTCCAAAATTAAATTCATATAATTGTAGAACTGCTCTGAAATCCCTCTATGGGTTATCTTAACGGTATCCCCTATTTTAAGATCTTCATCTGAGAAGCCAATTTTAATTACATTCCCATTATAGAGATCATCATCTGTAAGCTCATATTCAGGGTAGAAAAGTATATTGGTCTCAAAGTCAGAAAGGTAATAATTGGATTGATCAGCTGGATCTTGAAATTTAAATTGCACTTCAATTTCATCCTCCCCTGAGAAACCTTGTTCCACAGTCTGAACAACCTGAAGTATTTCAGAAACAGGTTCCATAACTTCGGTAGCAGTGTATAATTGATCTCCTACTGCTACTGTTAATGTGTATTCCACATCAAGTTCGGGATTAAAATTTGTACACTGATATACACCCTGACCAATGTCTTTAAATTCAAAACGTTGCCCATATTGATTCTCAACAAAGACCTCAGCGCCCGTGACCTTTGGAACCTGCTGATTATAATAATCTGTCATTTTACTAATTAAAATTGTTTGCTTGCTACCGTCCGTTCCACTTTGCCATAAGATCTCAGCGTCAATTACAATGGTCGATTGCCCGGTATCCAAAGCTACATCAACCACGTCTTCACATGAAGAAAAAATTATCAAAGTAACTAAACTTAAAAAAAGCATCTGTGCGTAGTCAAAGAAATATTTCATGTTTCTAAAATTTAAAATTATAAGAAATACTAGGTACGATTCCAAAGATAGAAAGTCGTCTGGCTTCATTTATCCCTGTATCTTCATTGGTAGTAAATCGAATGGATGCCGCATTTTTTCGGCTGTATATATTGTAAATACTAAAAACCCATGAACCTCTCCAACCTGAGGTCTTTTTTGGTCTAGGAGTGTAAGTAGCTGCAAGGTCAAGATGGTGATAGAGCGGTAATCTATTCTCATTGCGCATGTTAAAATTTGGAATATGGATATCGCCAAATTCGTAATATCCATTAGGATATGTTATGGGTTGACCTGATTGAAGGCTAAAATTACCGCTAAAACTCCACTTATCGGTCAGCTGATAATTTCCCACTATATTGAAATTATGCAATTTATCATAAGGCGACACATACCAATTTCCGTTGGCAATTCCTGGTTCTCCTTCACTGATGCCTACTGTTTTTTGTTCTGCTCGAGACAAGGTGTAAGCAAGCCAGCCCGTGAAATCTCCCTTGTTTTTTCTCAGTAATAATTCCAAACCATAGGCACGCGCCTTACCATTTAGGAGTACTTGTTCTATATTATTGTTGGCCAACAGGTTTGCTCCATCGACATAATCAATTCGGTTCTTAACCTTTTTATAGAACACCTCAGTCTCTAGCGAGTACATTTTATTGTCAAAATTTCTAAAATACCCTAGGGCGTACTGATCGAGTATTTGAGGTTTAATAAATGGACCACTAGGGGTCCAAATATCCATAGGTGTTGGAGATTGACTGTTCGAAACAATATGAATGTACTGTGCCATTCGGTTATAACTTGCCTTGAAGGAATGCTTCTGACTTATGGTGTAGGACAGGGAAATCCGTGGCTCAAAATTATTAAAATTAGCGATCCTTTCACCACTTCCATAAGCAACCGAACCAGTAGGCTCTGCCTTTTCATAAATATTGTAAATTGGGTTGTAAATAACGGGTTTGTTTTGTGCATAGGTGAGGATCTCTTCTTCCCCATACCTATAATATAGGCTATATCGCAATCCATATCTCAGATTTACTTTATCTGTAAGCTTATGCTCGATATCCAGGTACGCAGCACTTTCTACCGCGTACTTCTTATCCAATTGTCGGTAATTAAACTGGGAATCGCTGCTTTGGGGTTCCAAAGTTCCGGGATTAAAATCATAGTAGGTACCTTGCACACCATAATTCAATAGAAACCGATCTGCTAAATGATGAATCCAATCGTATTTTAATCCATAACTTTTAATAGCACTTTTCCATTGGAAATCCTCGGTGTTTATAGCTAACTCAAATCGGTAATCGCTATAAAAAACTGATAGATCAGAACCTAGCGAATTACTAAAGGTATGTTTCCAACCTAAATTGCCCATCAAGTTACCATAAGTCGTATTAAAGTTATCAGCCAAATCAAACACATCACTTCCAGAGTATCCTGAAAAATAAATACTATTGTTCTGATCGATCTGGTAGTTGAGCCGGGTATTAATATCGTAGAACATAGCCGAATTATCATTATCAGCTAGTTTTAAAAATAAATGCGCATAGGAGGCTCTTCCTGCAATCATGTACGAAAGTTTATCCTTTAAAATGGGCCCTTTAAGTAGAAGTCTACTTGAGATCAGACCGATGCCCCCTGCTGCTTCCATATCGTTATAGTTCCCTTGTTGCTGATGCACATCAAGCACAGAGGACACGCGGCCACCAAATTTAGAGGGAATCCCACCCTTGTAGAGTTCTAGACTATTCACTGCATCTGCATTAAAGACGGAAAAAAAACCTAAAAGATGCGAATCACTATAAATTGGTGCACCATCGAGCAAAATCAAATTTTGATCCGCAGCACCGCCTCGAACGTTAAAACCTGATGAGCCCTCCCCTGCATTGGAAACCCCTGGAAAGGTCATCAATGCTTTTAAAGGATCGGCTTCTCCCATGGCAACAGGTATTTGTTTAATTTGTTGCATCGATAAATGATTCACACTCATTTGTGGCTTTTTGATATTAACGGCCCGACTCTGATCCGTCACCACTACCTCTTCCAATGTTTGGGTATCTATCTCTAATTGAAATTGATGATTTACATTATGAGTTAACTTTAATGATTTTTCAATACTCCTATACCCCACATAGGTTACCCTAACGGTGTAATTATTGGAAGCTAACCGAAGGGAAAAGTTTCCATTTTCATCAGTTGTCGTTCCTGTATTGACTTCTTTTATGTGGATACTTACACCAACTAATGGATCTCCAAGTTCGTCAGTGATCTTTCCAGTATAAGTATAGTACTGCTGCCTACTACTAGAGGCTCGATGAACTGTAATATTGTCACCGATTACAGAAAAGTGTATAGGGAGGTGATTGTTAAGTTCACTAATGAGTTCACTCACGCTAGCGTTATCTAATTGTAGCTCTTGATTAAAATACCTAGCTGAGACATCAAGATCGTTCCTATAGGCAAATTTGTAATCGATTTGAGCCTCTATCTCTGTAAACAGCTCTTTTAAAGTGGTTGATGTTCTAATGGTGGTGGTAATACCTTGGGACCAAAGACTCATCGTCCCGAGTATATAGAGATGGAAGAATAGGTTTTTCATAAAATTTTGTTGATTTTTAAAATAAAATGAATTGAATAATAGTTAGTCATAAAGCGTATCTACCGGTATGATTTTTATGAAGCCTCCAGTTACTGGTGAAAATGAACCGTCTTATGTTCTTTATCTATCACAGGTTTTAGATCATACATTGTGGCTATGATTTGTACGATATTTTCAAATCGTTCTTTTTTATTAATTCGCAGGGTTAGAGATTGATGCAATAACACCTCTGGCAATACAATTTTGTAATGGTAGCTGGACTCTATATAGGTTACGATTTCAATTAAATTCGCATTTTCAAAATCTATGAATCGTTCAAAGGGCTTTATATTAACTTGTCTATGATTATAAATAAACTCCTCCCCAGGCTCTAAAACCCAGTTTTTTGGAAGATGTTCAATCTCCATACGAACACTACCTTCATAGAGCCTTACACGAACATTCTCCTGCGCACGCTGCCCGATCGTAAAAGTAGTCCCCAATACGGTGGTGGTCGTTTTATCACACTGCACGACAAATGGATGATTTTCATCTTTTTCGACTTGAAAAAATGCGGTTCCCTGCAATTTTAGAGTCCTGTGCTTTTTGAAATTTTTAGCATATTCTAATTTTGTAAAGGGATCGAGCTCAACGATAGAACCATCGGGAAGTTCCACTCTTTTAACTTGTAAAGTGGTGTTTTCAACTAACTCAAACACATTCACCTGCTGTATGGGGTTGTTTTGATATACCAACAAGCTTCCAATGGCGATCATTGCCATAATCACAGCTGCAGCAACCCACTGCCACCCAACCTTCTCAATCCTCCTGCTTGGATTCACAAATGCCTTAGCAGAGAAAGCCTCCCAAGATTGCTCTTTTAATTTTGGGTTTTGAACCGCTGGCTTTTTCTTCCACAATTTCTCCAGCTGCTTATCGAGTTCTTCTTTTTTCATGATTATTAAGTTATTTTTTTACATAGAAAACCCTGCTTAGACACTACAAAACAAACTAACTCAGAAACTTCTCTCCTTGTGCTGACCGATAGTAAAAAGGTGTCTTGATCAAAGGTTAGCTGGCAATCAGAAACATGTAATTGTAGGACTTTAATCAAGTAATTCGCCTGCTGCTGATTTTTAACATTAGTTTTATAATTTTCTACTTTCACGGTTGTCACTTTATTATAAGACAATCGATTTGTAAAAAGTTCCTAACGTTCTGCTATTTTTTTTTGAATAAATTTTGTGGCAAGATAAATATGATTTGCAATAGTCTTTTTGGAAAGCTTTGTTAGTTGGGCTATTTCGGAATAAGAATATCGTTCTATTTTGTGTAACGTGTATACCTTTTGTTGCTGCTCTGGCAACTCACCTACCCATTTGTGAAATAGTTCTTGTTTAATTTGATAATCTTCCTCATCAGATGAGTCCTGATAAGAAGGTTCTGGTATATTTCCATTGAGTGGTATAACCTTCTGTTGTCTTTTAAGGTTATTTAATATTAAATTTCTACAAATAACATACAACTGTTTGTCTAAGGGGGCGTCCGGATTTAACTGTTCACGATTGTGGTATACTTTAAGAAAAGTTTCTTGAACAAAATCATCAGCACTTAAAAATACGTGTTCAAATCGCCTACCCAAATCAAAAAGCTTATCATAGTACAGGAAATACGCTTCTTTAAAAGCTTTTTGATCCCCGGCTTTAAGTCTTTTTATAAGAAGCCTATTCATGAATTTTTATAAGTTTTGGTTATGAATAAAAATCCCTATATGGTGATTCCTAGGTAGATTAAAATGATTTTTGAATGACATTTATAGCTAGAATTACATAGCATTAATATCGCTGCAGGAATCTTGATAAGTTTAAGGCAGTTGTAGCTTCACTGAAATCCCTGATAGCAAGTATAATAACATGAAGGTCATTTTTCAGCAGATACATACAATAGGGGATAAAAATTGGTGTTGGTCAGTATTTTTCATTAAAGAAACTTTTGATCCTTCAAATTAACATCAGAAATAATAAATTATTGCAATTAAAATTATTAAATCTATCTTAAGGTTTACATCTTTAGTGGGTTATATCATCCGTCTTTCACATCAATAAGGCTAACACTAATCCCCTTGTAAATAATACGCAAAAAAAAAGAAAAACAAAAAGGGAGTTATCACAACTCCCTCTTTTAAACGCCGGTAAACAAACCAATCTCCGACCTTATTTCAATACAATTTACTTTAGAATATCTTATCCTATAAAGCTATTTCAATTTCAATTTTATCCTTGCCTAAAGGAATTTTATAACTACCCTTTTCCTCCATAAAATCAAGTTTAATGTCTTTGTTGGTTCTCAAATAGGCATGAGAAGTAAATTCGTTACCCGGACTTAGGTATAGTTTGACCACATGCCTTTTGGTATCATACACCACGCTATGGATTGAACCTGCGTCAAGGGTCACTAATAACCTTTCAGCGGAGATAAATACTTGGTTTTTAGAAGCTGTTGTCAGGATCATTTCCACCTTCCTACCCTCTTTGGTAATATTACCACCAAAGGCTAACCATCCAAAGGTGGAGGAGTGCGTCAAATAAGCCGCTGAATTTACCGCATATCCAAAGAAACCAGAACCATAATCTCCGGAGAGGTAGTCGATCTCTAAAGTGCTAGGAAAGGAATGAAATGCCGCTGGTGCAAAGCCATCTTGGGTAATATTCGCTATTCCTCCTAATCGCCCGCCATATCCTATACGTAAAAGGTAAAGATCATCTGGTGAATTCTGATAAGCTTTAAGCACTGGAATGGCATTAAGGGCCGATCCATAATGATGAATTTGACGTTCTATGCGTGAGAGCTTCCCACCATACAAAAAGTCCCAGTACCTTCTAGCATTCCCATTATAAGCCCAATGAGGCATCGTTGGCATATAGGCTAGTATTGCATTTAAGGTCACATCAGCCTTTTGATCATATCCAAAATAATCCGACCACATAAAGACCTCTTCTTGCCCTGTAGAATCCCATGGCATTTCGCTACCAAAAGGATAATTAAGGGATTTCCAAAGATCCGCTCTTTTCTTCATGGCTGCCTCGAGTGTTGTGGCCATGGTATCCAAACCTTCGCGTTTTAAATCCAATAGTAATTCCAAAAAGATGGTTCCTTCCATTTGACCGAACTGGGCATAATATGGAGCAAGTTCTGTCATTGCTATGGCCGTGTGATAGGACTGCTTTAAGTACCATTCCCAAGACTGCTTATCGATCATATTGTCATGGAATCGGGCAAGACGATACTGTACCCAATACGCCGCCGTTACATGTGGGTAGTTGTAAGAACGCCCTGGGTCATTTGCATGCTTGTGATCCCAAGCAGCCCAAGTGTTATAATTTATACTATCGTTATAAGTGTTTTTAGGAAGGCTATCGGGTTGGTAATAGAACACACTTTTCTTTACTCCGTACTTGTTTTTTCCAGTGTCATACTGAATACCACCCCATAGCGTTTCATGGACAAAGCTTGTGAGTTTATCCACTTGGCCTTGATCAGGTTGAACGTACTGCTTCATCATCGCTGCTAACCAACTACCAGCTCCACCTTCGTCGCTAAGCCCTGCGATCCACACCCGACTGTCCTGTGTCTGTTGTCTTTTTGCCTGATAATCATATGAAATTACCGATGGCGCTCTATTAAAGGGGTCATCCTTTTGATCAAACCATTGCTCGGTTGTCAAAAATTCTCCCATATCTTTAACAACATCCTGTTCCGATTTAATACACTTATAATGAATAGTTTGTTGTTTTCCATCTTTATAAACAATCGATATACGAGCTCTTCCCCACTTGTTCGCAGTCACATCGTACTTCTTAAAACCGTTTTTAAGCTTTTTATTTTCCTTTATTGTAAGTGCACCTGCAGGTGTAACGGTAATAGACTCAATAGCTGTATGGGATTTCAAAAACAAGCTTCCCTTCACATCCATAGGGAGTACATATCCTGGGATTCCAACACCCACGGCCATTTTATGATCTGAAAGTCGATCCGAAATGGACCTTAGGTCATTGGCTAGGGTAAACTTAAGTGCAAATTCTTTTTCCTCCCCTGGTTTTAGGATCATAGAAGTTGGAGGGTTCCACTGTTGGACTCCCTTCCACTGATTCTGAGCATAGGACTTACTCATTGACATCCACTCGTGAAATCCTTCAAATACAATGCTTCTAGGAGTCGGATCATCAAGTAAGGGACGATAAGCCTCAAAAGGCATATTTTTCTCAGGAATAACCAATAATACTTTTCCTTCTCCGTTAAGATGTTTAACCTCCAGATACCCCGCATCCATACCGATGTAAGGATCGAAAAATACATTGTCGGCGTGTGCCTGATCCAAAGATTTACCTTCCAATATGTTGTTGAAAATCATCGGTACTCCAAGAGCACCTATCTCTACATTTTCAGTTGAAATATTACTGATCACGTATCGCAGAACCAAATCACCTTGATCTTCTTGGTAGTAACGTTTCACCTTCACTGGCATTCGAATTGGAAAGGTGTTTGACATATCAGAGGCTGCTAAAATTGTCCCGCTAACCTTAAGGGGAGTAACGGCCTTTCTTTGATAAGCAGAGGAATAAGATTCCCAATTACCTTGCCCCTTTTTAAGGGTTAGATTTATATCACCAAGATGATATAGGCTATCTTTATCTCGAATTTCTATACGCTCCCCTGGCGTAAAATCGAACTGCTCACCAGTAGGAGAAAGGCCTGCAACTGTTTGCGAAGCACGTACTAATTTTAGTGTAAAATTTGAAGTTTTAAAATCCTCATACCCCTGATCCAATCCAAGGGTCGATTCACGATCGTTTACTTTATCCCAATAAGATTGTCCATTTAAATTTATGGAACACATCAGTGTGGTGATCAATAACAGCTGAATATGTACTTGTACTTTTTTTATTTTAATCATTTTCAATAAGTTAGTTTATTGCATTTAAACACCTAGATGTAATGTATCCGTAGCCGCCTGCCTTGCAAGAGCTAATCTAAACGTACGTCTAAATAGACCGAATGACGACCATAACTCTGGTAAAATGGTTTAAATTCAATACCATTATAATGGAACTCCAAAGTAGCGGGATCACCTTGAATGTTTTTTCCAATTTGCTGAGCGTCAAAAGTAACCTTACGCCAATGGTTTAATGGGGCTTCTTCTTGTGCTGCCAATAAAACAGGCCCATAAAACAAACTAGCAATATTTTGTTGATCCATCACTGGTTCCAATCGAAATTCAAAAGGCATAGAGAGTTCAACAGTATCCCCATTTTTCCATCTGCGATCAATACTCAGGTAAGTTCCGGGAGTTGCTTTCAGATCCAATTCTTTTCCATTTACTTTGACATAGTATCCATTGGTTGCCCAACTGGGTACACGAAGTTTTAATTCAAAACGTCCCTTTCCTTTTATCTTCAACGTGGTGTGATCCTCTTTAGGAAAGGAAGTTACCTGTTCAATCTCCATATTGCGCTCTGTCCAGTGTAGTGTAGAAGGAATGAAAAGATTGACATATAAACTACTATTATCCTTTGCTTTAAAATAAATAGAATTCTGCAGTTTGGTACTGCTTTCAATGGCCGTTCCGTTACAACAGGTAAATCCAGTCATATCGGGATTGCCAAAGTGTTTTATCGAGCCAGGTAAAAGTGGAACGTGATAGGTATTGGCTGGACTATCCTGAGCTACAGAAGCCAAGATATGATTGTACAACCCACGCTCATAGTAATCCATCAATGGTGCTTTTGGTTCAAAGAAGAATAAGCCTCGAGTTAGTTTCAACATGTTATAAGTAGCACAGGTCTCATTTTGACCTCCAGAGGAAAATCCATTCTCATAAAGGGTAGCTGGTTGCACTGGAAAGCACTCTGCGTTCGCAGGATTGCGCGCACCTGCAACACCTCCAATACTATACATATAATTATGGGTAACCTTTGACCAAAAATTATCCGCTATTTTAAAATATTCAATTGCATCTGTATCGCGGTACATCTCCAAGGCACCTACAATCTGTGGAATATGTTGATTGGCGTGTAACCCTCTAAAGGTATCTACATTTTTAGCCAAACCATGCGAATGTTGAGCATCACCGTAGAACATTTTAATATTGTCAAATAATTTGGCCACCTCCAAGTATGATGTTGTTCCTGTGAGACGATAGAGGCGTGCCATTACTTCGTTCATTCCACCGTATTCTCCTGCGATATAACGATTCCACATACTTATTAGGGTTGAAGTTGGAAGTTCCATCATACGAGCAGAAACCCAATCCCCCATTCCTTTTGCTATAGTGAGCGCCTTTTTATTTCCACTAATCTCATACACATCCATTAATCCAGCAAGAATTTTGTGAAGGGTATAATAGGGAGCCCAAATTTGATCGTTCTGCCCCCCATAAGTAGCTCCTCGCTCTAGCATTATAAACTGATCTGGTGGATACGCGCTGATATAACCAGTGCCCCAATTCCAATAATCATTTCGGATCCCCTGCTCACTCAGGTCAGAATCATAGTCCGATTTTCCAGGCCCAAAGGGGACCTTTGTAGGATCTGAAACATGTGTCCCACCTGGATTAACAGGCTGTCCTGATAATTTTGATAGCTCATATAAGGTCTCCACCATATAGTTCATCTTTTGAGCAAAGGTCTCTTGAAGTTGTTCGTTATAAGTACTACTAGCATACGCCTGTGCAATGGCGCTGAGATAATGTCCTGTAGCATGTCCTCTGAGCTTTGTTTCTTGGGAATCCCAAACCCCAAGTGGTTTAGCTCCTTGTGGCTGCGCAACCCCGAAAGCATTCCGGAACATATATAAGAATGAATCTGGATCGGTTTTAGCTAAGGTATTTATAAACTTATCTCTATTTTCAATAAACTTAGTCTGCTGCCCATGGGAATCCTTATTTAGTTGCACTTGGCTCAATTTAAATGAGGCTAGTACACGCTTTGGAGCTTCTTTGGATAACTCCTTTACCGTGACCACTGCCTTAGGTTGAAATGATGTTCCAGGAATTTTACCGACCACCGTATAAGTACCAACCTTTTGAACCTTTTGATTATCCTTTGGAGCTGGCCAAATTACACGCACCTTCTTTTTATCAATACCTTGATTGTACTGAGCCTTCACATAAGAAGGTAGTCTTGGAAGTTCTCCTATGCTGGTAGTCACCTCTATGTCCTCTACACTATGTAAATAAGCGTTAAAAAGCTGTGGCGTGTTGGCATCAAATTCAGGTAACTTATCATCATCTCCCTGACGTTCATTCACTACCGCTTCACCCTGTATAGCCGCGCGATAGATCCTTTGTACCTGTTGCCCACTTAGAGCTACATGATAGATTCTAAAATCATAAAGTTTCACATTATCCTTTCTTTCATCCCCAGAGAGGGGTTGCCCAATGTAAAAGTCAGCATTGTTAGTGCTTTGAATTCCTAATAATTGCAATATGCCTTTATTTGAAATCTTAGAAGTATCCTCTAATTTTCCATCCACATATAACTCAAAGTTACTACTAACGATATTATAGATCACTGCAAAGTGATACCACTGTTTAGATTTTATATCGCCTTTTTTAGCCTGAATTACTTTATTTGTGGTTGCTACCTTAGCAATTAAATTCCCATCAAATACACCAATTGAAAAATGATTTTGCTCATTGGTACCAAAGTCTACTAAATAAGCCTCTTCAGCGGACCCTAAAGAAAACCAGCCTGAAATACTCAACGACTCAGCAGTGGTGACGAGCTTTCCAGGTAGTTCAATACCATTTACATCTCCCTGGCTAAGCCTTGCCACTTTTCCAAATACATCATCCTTAACAAAATCCACTTCAGTACCATTTTGGGCTGCATGTAAGTTGTTACGCGACCAATCTCTTAAATCACCATCCAATACATAACGGGCTGTCAAGGCCGTTTCTCCTATTCCATCTAAAATTTGATCACCTTCCTGAGCCTGTAATCCAGTTGCAAACAGACCGCAAAGGCCCATAATCATTATTGTAAATAATTTAGCTAGTTTCATTTATTTAATTTTAGTTTAACGCTTTGTCTCAGTATTGAGTGGGTACACTTCCTGCCAGGAAGGAGGATCAACCCCTAGTAATTTCTTTACAAAAAAATCTTTTCGCTTACGTTCTCCGAAAGTACCGCCTGAGGAATGCCCCATACCCGGAATAACTACAAGTTCAAAATCCTTACCTGCCTTAATAAGCGCATCAGCGAATTGAAACGTAGAGGCAGGATCGACATTGTCATCCAACTCACCAACCATTAACATTAAATCTCCTTTTAATTCCTTGGCGTGTACCACATTTGAACTTGCCGCATATTGAGGTCCAATAGGATATCCCATCCACTGTTCATTCCACCAGATTTTATCCATACGATTATCGTGACAGCCACAGGAGGCTACCGCGACATCATAAAAATCTGAATGAAAAACCAATGCGGCCCCAGCATTTTGCCCACCTGCCGAGGTGCCTCGGATTCCTACTTTTTCGATATTCATAGAAGGGTATTTTTTAGCCGCTGCTTTGATCCATAATTTTCGATCCGGAAACCCAGCATCTTTTAAATTTTGCCAACAAACATCGTGAAAAGCCTTCGAGCGATTCGAAGTTCCCATTCCATCTATTTGAACCATGATAAACCCAAGTTCTGCCAAGGAGGTCATAGACCAATAGTAACTCTGGAAGCTCTTAGGTACAAATGAATCATGCGGTCCAGCATAGATGTATTCAATCACAGGGTACGACTTGGAAGGGTCAAAATTTGTAGGGCGAATAATAATCCCCCATATATCCGTTTTACCATCACGTCCCTTAGCCGTAAACACCTCGGGTGCTTTCCAACCCGTAGCCACTAATGCTGAAATATCAGCCTTTTCCAATTGTTGAATAACCTTTCCTTCTGCATTTTTTAATACGGTGATTGGCGGTGAATCCACTCTGGAGTACTGATCCACGTAATAACTATTGTTAGTAGAAAAATACACCTGGTGATTTCCATTCTCTACCGTCAAGCGTTTAAAGTTCTTCCCATCAAAATCAACCCGACAGTAATGTTTAAAATAGGGATCTTGATCCTTATCCAGGCCACTAGCTATAAAATATATGTGATTATTTTCTTCATCCACCTTTACAACCTCTCTCACGGGCCAGTTACCCTTGGTAATCTGTCGGATCAATTTGCCATTTTTTCCATCGTAAAGATATAAATGATTCCACCCATCACGTTCTGATGTCCACAATATTTGATTTCCTCCATCGAGATCCTTTCTGTACTTTTTCATATTGTAATCAATAAAGGTGGGACTCACTTCATCAATTAGCACTTTCACTTTTCCCTGCGCCGCATCCACTAGGATTACGCGATACCGTTGATGTCCTCTTTGATTGTACTCAAAGGTAAAACCGCTGCTATCATCTCTCCATTTAAAATTCCCAAGATGGTATTGGTGATCAAATTCAGTGGTCGGAATTTTAAAATGTTGCTCAGATTTGACATTAAATAATTGAGGACTTCTAAAAGCCACCTGATCCCCAGGCTTTAAATAATCCCTGGAATGTAATTTGGGTTGGAGTTGATCGCTAGGACTCGATTCAACAAAATAAATCTTATGATCCTGAGAAGGCCTAAATTTATATGCCATAACCTTCTCACTATCAGGAGACCAAAGTATATTTGAAGAATAGTAAAATGCGGCAGAGCCATCATAACTCAATTGCGTTTCTTGTCCACTTTCAAGGTTCTTAACATATAAGTTGTAATTTTTTATATAACCTGAGAACTTACCATCTGGCGATGGGACAGGATCGCCCCCATTTTCATGAGCTCTCATCCCCCAGTAACCTCGAGGTGTAGTTGGTTTAAGACTATCCAATACTTTAATTTTATAGGTGGTCAAATCACATAAAAGTTTTAACTTACCTGTTTTAAATTCAAGTGTGTTATTCACAGTATCTTCGCTTAAATCACGAATTTCGATCTTGGTTGAACTAACTTTATTTTCAGAAAATTCAGATAGGCTTTGCGCCATCTTCTGGTGATCAAATACCAAACTTTGTGTATTGTTCCTGGCATCAACCCTTATATACTGCAAACCTTGTTTTGAATTATTCTGATACCAAAACACATGATCACTCAGCCAATGAAAATCTTTAGGGGTATTATACACCTTATTTTTAAACAAACTATCCACCGCTACAGAGCGCTTATAATCCTCTAAAGTGCCTTGCGCTGAAGTGGTTATCGAAATCAAAAGTGTTAAAACAACACATATTTTTATGATCGTATTTTTCCTTGAATCCATAAGGTTAAAACTAGAGATAATCTCATAAAGGATCTTGAAGAATATTAGCTAAAACAAATACTATATTAACCCATAACCGTGTTATAGTATATTTTATTAGGTATTTTGATATAAAAAAGAGTAATTTCAAGTCGTCAATAGAGAAGCAACTTTAGACCGGATCAAAAAGCCATATAACAATATAGTAGAATGCTCCGGGATAAAGTCATTTTAATATTAAAAGCTAGCTATAATGTTAAGAGTTCAAAAAACAATGAAGGTACTACCCTTTAAGATCCCAAAGCCAAAACAGGAGGCCTTGGTGTACCAGGAGGATCGCCAAGTATACTTCTATGATCAACTCCACCAACATGAAGAGTTACAAATAAGTTATATTCAAAAAGGTGGCGGCACATTAGTAGTAGGTGATTCGATAAATACCTATAACACCAATGATGTTCTGATCATAGGAGGGAATATTCCACATGTATTTAGAAGTGACCTAGAGGCTGCCTCGAATTCAGTGATGTTTACCCTATTCTTCACACAGGAAGCCTTTGGCAATGGTTTTTTTCAGATCAGCGATATGGAAGCCGCAAAGGAATTTTTCAAGCGTGCACAATACGGCATGAAACTTTCGAATAATCACCAGAAGATCGTAAAATTATTTACCCAGTTGCACAAACAAAGTAAAATAGAACGCATTGCATCGCTGCTAAAAATCATCGATCAAAGCCTTAATCTGGAATACAGTCCATTGTCCTCTTTTGTCTATGGAAAAAAATACACCGATGATGAGGGAAAACGAATGCGCGCTGTTTTTGAACACGCTATGGAGAACTACCATAACCAGATCACACTAGAAGAGGTAGCCTTAAAGGCAAATATGACCAAAAATGCTTTCTGCCGATACTTCAAAAAAAGAACTAATAAAACCTTTTTTCAATTCCTTATTGAAATGCGCATTGAGAATGCCTGCAAGTTACTATATAAAAATAGTGAAATGTCAATTGCGACAGTTTCAGAGTTTTGTGGTTTTCAAAACATCACAAACTTCAATAGAAAGTTCAAAGAACTCAAAGGAATCACCCCTTCACAATACAGATCACAATTTTAGACCCAAACATGAACGGTGTAATCATTAAAGGCGAATGTTTAAAACATCCGCCTTTTTTTAGATTTAAAAACCTAACTAACATCAACTAATTCAATTATTTTATATATCCTGGATTCTGATCCAAATTGGAATTTGTATTCAATTGTTCAAGTCCTATTGGAAAAAGGATCGTATGGTCGCCTTGGGGAGTATGATTATACCAGTTTTTAGTCTGAAATACACCAAAGCGAATCAAATCGGTTCTTCGGTGCGCTTCTCCAGCAAACTCCCACCCTAGTTCATCTAGAAAGCGACCGTAAGGAACAACCGACTGATCACCAGCCTCATCAATGGTTCCGTCCTCCTTTAATGTACCATACTGCCAGGTAGTATCACCTTGTAATTCTGTACCAGTTACCTCGGCATCTGCTGGATTATCAAATGATCTACCTCGAACCTCGGTTACTATCGCTGCTGCCTCAGCCGCTCTCCCTGTTCTAAGTAAGGATTCAGCTTTCATCATTAAAACCTCGGTGTATCTTAAAAATGGAAAGTCATTGTTAAGTGCACCAGTTGCACCAGGCTCAATTTCATATTTTCCTAGACGAAATCCTTGGGTAAAGGTACAGTTGTAAATACTTGGCATTTCTTTCACTAAAGTCATCACCACACTTCCATCAATTGGATTAATTTGATCCCCCATTAACCAGGTATCCTCTAAACGATTATCTCCAGGCTGATAGGTATCGATAAATTGAGGATTACAACTTGACCCGCCCCAAGGTTGCGCTTCCATATTAAAAACAGAGCGATGATCTGGTAGCAGCATTTTCATATGCGCTCCAAATTCAGGTGCATAAATTTGATCGTATGGTACGGCAAAAACCATTTCGGGATTGTCCTCATTTTGAGCATCAAATATCTCTTTATAGGTTGGAGCAAGCGAAAAGGCTCCACTTTGAATAATTTCATCACAAGCGGCAATTACTTTTTCCCATTGTGCTTCTCCTGCATACACCTCAGCATTCAGGTAAACTTTAGCTAGCACATGGTATGCAGCCCACTTGGTCATACGTCCATAGGTTGACATATTTACCGTTTCCGAAAGAGCAGGTATCACTGTTGTGAGTTCGGACACTACAAAGTCATATACTTCTTTGCGGGTGTTTTGTACAGGTAATTCATCGCTATAACTGGAAATAATTGGTACATTTCCGTGGGTGTCCAGTAGCATGGAATAATACAAGGCGCGTAAGGCTCTCATTTCTGCGGTGATAATTACAGCTTGTTCATCTGAAACTGGTAAGGCTCCCGATTCAATTTGAAGAATTACTCTATTGGCACTGTTAATACCATTGAAGCAAGTCACCCAGGTATTGGTAGGTTGCCACTGTAGGTTATCCCATTTGTGAAAGTGCATTCGCTTATAGGTTCCACCATCATCCCAACCATTTGGTCTTGTAGGTGTTACAATAATGTCTGCTGATTCTTCTTGTAAATCAAACCAACCTTGCCATCCCATGATGTATCTTAAAGGCGTATAGGCCGAGGCCATAACGGCTATAATATCAGACTCCGCTGGCACAAATGAGTCTTCTGTTACTTCTGAATATACCTCCTCTTCAAGGTTTGTACAGCTTGCCATTACAATAGAAAGTACCAATGTAATGCTGAACATTTTCCATAAAGCAGAAGTTAATTTAATTGATATATTTTTCATCTGACTATAGTTTATAAGGTGAAGTTAATTCCTAAGGTAAATGTTCTGGTAGATGGGTATTTATCCCGCTCATCATTTCCTGGTGCTAGTCCATTTCTATTGACCTCTGGATCGATACCTTTGTACTTGGTGAAGGTCGCTAAATTCAGACCTGAAAGATAAATTCTAAAACTATTGGTGAACTTTAAGGCGTCCTTTGGAAGGGTATATCCTAAGGTCACGTTGTCTATTTTTAAAAAGTCTCCATCTTCTACATAATGACTCACATAACGTTGTACGTCATTTAAAACGGCTTTTCCATACACCTTGTCAAAAGCGGTATCAAGTACGTTGTAACTCACTGTAGGGTTCTCATAGAACATACGAGAGAAATTCAGAATTTGATAATCTAAGGCTCCTCTTAGATTCACATTTAAATCCCAGTTCTTATAGGAAACCGAATTGTTCCAACTAAAATAAGCTTTTGGAAGTCCGTTGCCTAGTACTTGGCGATCATCGGTAGAGGACTCTGTGGCTGGAATAATCGATCCATCTGGAGTTTCAATTAAAAAGATACCATCATCTGTGATATCCACACTCTTAAGTCCATAAAAATTTCCAATTGGCTCACCCTCTTTTACTCTATGTGTTTCAATTTGAATGGGTTCCCCAGTATACCCTTGGTAGAAGAAATCATTAGTTAGCTGAAATTCATCATTCGATAGGGATACTACCTCATTGGAGTTGGTAGAATAGGTCATATTAGAGGTCCAATTAAAGTTTTCTCCTTCAAATGGAACCACTGTAAGTAGCAATTCCAATCCAGCGTTTTTAAGCTCTGCCACATTAGCCGATATGGTTGGATAAAAGTATGGTGGTGTAGGAACGCTATAATTAAATAATGCACCATCAGTCGTTCTGTTATAGTAATCAACAGATCCACTAATACGATTGTTTAATAAACCAAAATCTAAACCAAGGTTTATCTCCTTCTTCTTTTCCCATGCCAGATTGGGATTGGCGTTTCTAGAAGGAACTAATTCTCTTATCCAGTTTCCATTATTCAAGAAGTAATCGCCATAGGTAAGGCCGCTAAGAGACTGATAATTGGATCCGGCATTAATACCAGTAACACCATATCCAGCTCTTAATTTTAGATTATCTACCCAAGAAACATTCTCCATAAAATCCTCTTGGTCAATACGCCATCCTGCAGAGACCCCAGGGAAACTACCCCACTTATTATCCTTTCCAAAACGAGAAGAACCTTCATGACGTAAACTCGCTAGCAACAAGTAACGGTCATCGAAATTATAAGTGACCCTTCCGAAAAAAGCAATTAATTTATCCGAGTTTTTATAACTACCCATTCCGGCTTCTCCGAGCTGTAATCCTTGTCCTGAACCTATATTGTTGTAGTAGAAACCATCGGTAGGAAATCTGCGGTTAGTGGCCCAGAATCCTTCGTTAACATTGTCCTCATAATTATATCCTGCCATGGCACTTATACCATGTTTGCCAAACTTTTTATCAAAGTCTAAGGTGATTTGACCATAGTTTCCTCTATAGTCGTCCGTTCCTCTGGAGGCAAAACCATCCTGTCCGTATTTCACGGTTGAGACGTGTTTTTTAGTTCTATAGAATCCACGAATATTTGAATTTCCTTTTCGAGTATACAATCCTTTAAGGGTGAGATTTTCATTAAAATCATAACTCATACTGAAATCGAACCGTAAATTTCTGTAGCGGTTCTCCCCTATGGTTTCTTCAATATAGCCTACCGGATTATCATAGAAGTATACATCGCGCTCAAACCAATTTCCATTACTATCATAGAGTGGTTCTGTTGGGTTTCTTATAATAGCTTGCCTATAAATATACGGGTCAAAGCTAGTCCCATCCCCAAGAGCGTTGAAAACTTGCTCACTTGCGATAACAGCTATGTTCGTTTTTAGTTTGTTGTCAAACATAGCGTGATTTACACTTATACGGCCCGTGTATTTTTCGGTTTCGGATTTAAGAAAAATCCCCTCTAAATCACGATAATTGATCGATGCTGTTATGTTAGTGGCGTCATTTCCACCTCTAAAAATCAGGTTATGAACCTGGCTTACAGCATCTCTAGTAATCTCATCCAACCAATCTGTACTATGTCCGAAGTCCTGAAGATTTGCGCCTACAAATTCATATCCTTCCGCATATTTTTCACGAAGTTCATCGGCATCCAAGAAATCCATTTTCTCTGATATGGTAGAGAGGGAGGAATATCCGTTATATTCAATGGTAGGACGCTCATTATAATTTCCCTGTTTGGTAGAAATTATAATCACCCCATTGGTTCCACGGGTTCCATAAATTGCTGTAGCAGATCCGTCTTTTAAAACATCGATGGTTTGGATATCCTCAGGTGCTACCGTACTTAGACTTGCTGGAACACCATCTACCAACACTAGTGGTGCTGTGCCTCCAGTTAGCGAAGAAACTCCTCGTAGTTTGATTTGTGTACCCTCCGTTGGATCCCCAGAAGGTGCAGAAATAGTTAATCCTGCAACTTTACCTTGGATCAATTGAGCAGCATCCTTAACATTACCTTTGACGAAGTCTTCTGCTTTTACCGTAGAAACAGCCGAGGTTACATCCGCTCTTTTCTGTGTTCCATACCCGATAACAACCACTTCGTCAAGTTCTTGAAGGTCCTCTTTCAGTACCACACTGAAATTGGTTTGGGTACCCACCGGAATTTCCTGGGTTTCAAATCCAATATAGGATACCGTAAGTACGGCACTGGTTGAAGCCACATTTAATTGAAATTTGCCATCAAAGTCCGTTACAACCCCATTAGAGGTGTTCTTCACAATTACGGATGCTCCAGCTATGGGTATTCCATCAGAATCACTTACAGTACCCTGTATCCCCGTTTGGGCCACTGAATTAAATGACATCAAAAGGAGAACAACTAATAAAAGCCATTTGTAGGCAGTATAGTTTTTCCCACCCCAGATGTCTTCAAATGCATAGGTTTGTTTCATAATTGATAATTTTACATGTTATTTAGTTAGTTTATAAACAGATACAACATTTTAAAGCATGGTTTAAAATGATACTTTAAATATGTGTTATATTGACACTTGTAAAATTATAATTAAGTGGGCGAAAAAATATTTAAATATTAGCACATACTAATACTATATTACCCAAGTACTTATGATAATACATAGAAAATGAAGAAAATACAGCAAAAATGTATAAAAAAATGGAATATAATACTTTAGATACCAGGTAGTAATTCAGATTAAAACTGGTACATTTAAACACTCCTCCTACTCTTTTGAAATTATCCAAAAACCAATAAGAAATAGTAATACGGTAATTTTTTTGATCCTTGATATAGTAATATAACAAAATAGGTTAAAAAAAACGCACTTTTATTAATCTATTAAATTGATAGACTTGTAGCGTATAAAAAAATTAAATACATTTGCATTCATTCTATTAGAAGATGATCACTACTATTTCAACACATAACCATTGTATGGGCATGTCCTTCCTTTTAGGGACTATATAACGATGTGCTTAAGATAGAACACATATAGAGTCCTCATTTTTTGGGGACTTTTTTATTTATATAACTTTTAAACGAATTGAATACATTATGAACGAATCAAAATTTTCTACAACAGCAGTACATGCAGGCCATGATGTTACTGCACACGGAGGTACTAGAGCGGTACCGATTTACCAGTCTACCTCGTTTGTATTTAACGATGCAGACCATGCAGCGAACCTTTTCAACCTTTCTGAATCAGGTTACATCTACACCCGATTAAACAACCCCACCAATGATATCTTAGAGCAACGATTAGCGGCTCTAGAAGGTGGAATCGGTGCCATCACCACTGCCTCTGGAATGGCCGCTATTTCTACCACTATCTTAACCCTTTTAAAGTCTGGAGATCATATCGTTTCTTCAAGCAGCCTTTATGGAGGTACTTATAATTTGTTTGGGGTAACATTACCTAGATTTGGAATTACCACAAGTTTTATAGACCCGGTAGATACCAATAATTTCAAAGAAGCCATACAGGAGAACACCAAGGCTATCTTTATTGAGTCTCTTGGAAATCCTAAACTTGATGTTCTTGATATTAAGGCTATTGCTGCGATCGCAAAAGAAAATAAAATTCCCCTTATTGTCGATAATACAGTCGCAACTTCCTATTTGTTAAAACCTATTGAATACGGAGCTAACATTGTTATCCATTCTTTAACTAAATATATTAGTGGAAATGGTACCTCTATTGGTGGAGCTGTAATCGATGCTGGTACCTTTGATTGGAGCAGTGGAAAATTTCCAGAATTCACGGAACCTTCTCCAGGATATCACGGCCTGGTGTATCATGAGGCTCTTGGTAATGCAGCTTTTATTGCTAAAGCCCGTGTGGAAGGCTTAAGAGATTTAGGTGCCTCTATCAGCCCTTATAACGCATTTCAGATTATTCAAGGGTTAGAAACCTTGGGAGTAAGAATGGATAAAATCAGCAAGAATACGCTTGAGCTGGCTAAATGGCTAGAAGAACAAGAGGTAGTATCATGGGTAAACTATCCTGGACTGCAAAGTAGCCCTTATTATAATTTAGCCAAGAAGTACCTGCCTGAAGGACAAAGTGGTATCCTTACCTTTGGGGTAAAAGGTGGTTTTGAGGCCGCTAAAAAGATTGCAAATAATACGAAATTGTTCTCTTTACTTGCCAATATTGGTGACACCAAATCATTGGTTATTCACCCAGCCAGTACCACGCACCAGCAATTAAGCGATCAAGATCAACAGGCAGCTGGAGTTTCTCAAGACCTTATCCGTCTATCCTTAGGATTAGAGGATTTGGAGGATTTAAAACAGGACTTAACAGCCGCATTCAACTCGCTATAGGGTCTATAGATAATGTATTAAAAAAAGGGAAGTGCATCAACTCAGTTTGCATTTCCCTTTTTTATATTTTACTATTAAAGGCCTTTCTTTTGTCTGATTACTTGGCAGATTTCACCACTGGACTTTGGAGATCTAAGTAGTGTTCCAAATTAGATTGATATTCTACCTCTTGATCTCTTTCACCTTGAAATAAATAATTAATCACAATGACAAGGGTTGTAAATGCAGAGACGAATCCAATAGCATAAACTTGAAGAAATACATCGTCAAATCTTATGTCTGGATGAAAAACCCAATAAATTTGGATAAAATAAATATATCCTGGAATAGTATAGGCAATTCTATATGGTCTCAAGCAACTTCCCAGAATTAGTATTAACGGTGAAAAGGATTGCGATAATGCCCAAATAAAAGTTTGGGTATCCTGGAATCCAAAGCTACTTGTTATACCAAAGGTAGTTACCTTATCGGTAAATAGAACCAAACCAGACAAGGCAACTAACAGGCTTGCGGCTATTCTAATTCCCGCCTTGGTTACCAGGTCGTTCAACTTTTCTTTTATCCACGGACTGTGGTTCACCACTTTGTCCTTGTCGACCTGGTCGTTCCACTTTTCTCTTGTCAACAGATTTTGGTTCACCGCTTTGTCCTTGTCGTCCTGGTCGTTCCACTTTTCTTTTATCCACTGACTTTGGCTCATCCTTCTGTCCTTGGTTTCCTGGTCGTTCCACTTTTCTTCGGTCCACTGCATATAGGCTATCAATTTGGGATGCACTCTCATCGAGAGAACATGAGTTTAAGGTTGATAATACAATAACACTTGCTAAGGTAAATACTAGTTTTTTCATGATAATAAAGTTTAAATTAATTAATTAAAAGATGCTTAAAAATAGCATCTTTAGTTAATATAACCTCATTTATCACGAAATAAATCTCAATAAGTCACTTTTATAAGATAATTTTAATTTTTCACAATTTAGCACATTATATTGATTTATCAAACAAATAATTATCATAATAGAGAAAATCTATATCTAGTATAGGCTTTTTACAATAACCACAACAAGGGTAAAGGATTTAAAAGAAAATAGAAAACCAATTTTAGCTGTATAAGCAAAGGGAAATAGTCGCTTAGGCGACATCACTATTGACCGAAATAGAATTTTTCGTCTAATTTGGTTGATGCACTTTAACAATACTATATTGTTCTAGAAAGCCATCACAGGGGACATGGATTTGCTGGCCAGGACTATGACCGAAACACGCTACCCCTAGGGCAGATAACACAGATTTATGTTTTTCTTTTAATGTGACAGCATCCGGCAGCACAATTTGAAAACGTATTTCTTGGGATTCAAATTGTGACACCGTTACTGTGGTTTGAAGTCGTATAATATCTTTAGGCATGTCCTCTTCGTCAAGAACCTTTGCGTTTTTTAACAACTCACTAAGTTTATTCACCTCCTCGGGTGGGCTGCCATCGAAATGAAAATTTGACAAACTTATCAATCGTTTTAAAAGCACATATTCTCTTTTCTCAACAATTGGTTCTTGGTATGTTGTTGTCATCTTCATTTTGAAATCGTATCCTTTCCTGAGCTTAAGTTTTATTTATGGAAAAATACCTCTTTGAAGATAGGCCTGCTCTAGCCTTTCAATAGCAATCATAAAAGCGGCTGTTCTTGTATCGACACCTCGCTCTTGTGAAACGCTCATAACCCGATCAAAAGAGGTTTTTAATTTTTTTTCTAATTTTTCCATGACCTCTTCCATGGTCCAAATTTCCCCATTTCTGTTCTGTAACCACTCAAAATAACTACCTATAACCCCTCCTGAGTTACATAAAATATCTGGGATAATAGTAATGTCTTTTTGTAAAAGCACTTCCTCTGCATCAATATCCGTTGGGCCGTTGGCGCCCTCTGCAATAACCTTTGCTTTGATAACATGTGCATTACTGGCTGTGATTTGATTTCCTAGGGCTGCAGGAATACAAATATCGCAATCAGTTCCAAAAAATTTATCATTGGCCATTAAGGTGGCATTGCTATACCCCTCCAAGCTACCAGCAGATTTTTGGTAATCATTGAGCGCATCTACGGAGATCCCTTCCTTATTGTAATAGGTTCCTGTGACGTCTTGAACAGCGATTAGTTTCGCTCCTTCTCTTTCCAAGAACCAAGAAGCCCAATAACCTACATTACCGAAACCTTGAACAATAAAAGTTTTGCCTTTTAAATCTAGTTTTTCTTGTTCCGCCCAAAATTTTACTGTTAAGAAAACTCCAAATCCAGTCGCACGATCTCTTCCTTCCGACCCCCCCGCTCCGATAGGTTTACCAGTTACAACGTGTAAGTTCTTGGATCGTTCATTGGGTGTTCTGGTACTCATGTATGTATCCAATATCCACGCCATCGTTTGTGAATTGGTATTGACATCTGGCGCTGGAATATCCAACTCTGGACCAATATTATCACCAAGGGCATAAGTGAACCTTCGGGTGATACGTTCTAGTTCAGCACTAGAGTATTTTTTTGGATCAATCTGGATTCCTCCTTTGGCACCACCATATGGTAGTCCCGCCAAAGCGGTTTTCCAAGTCATCCACATTGCCAAGGCTCTGGCAGCATCTAAATCTACTGTTGGATGGTAACGAAGCCCTCCCTTATATGGCCCCAATGCATTGTTGTGTTGCACACGATACCCAGTAAACACTTCAATCTCTCCGCTGTCCATTTTAACTGGAAAGTGCACTACGAGTTCATTGTTTGTAATGGAAAGGATTTTTCTAATATTAGGATTCAGTTCTATGCTGTCCGCAGCGTGTTCAAACTGGCGCATCACATTAGCCAGCATCCCTTGCTTTACAGGACCGTCTTGTTTTATCGTTTCTGAAATCATCAATATACTATTAGTTAATTTGTTATGTGGTTTTTAGTGTTTATCGGTGGTCAATGTTATGCTAGACTAATGCTATAGCCTGTAATGGTGACACAACATAATTAACCACTGTCGTTGATTTCAACAGTTGTGCCAATTATTGTACCGATATTTTTAAAAAACAACAACATACTGTATATCAGATTATTGTTAAGTTTTTATTCCATGTAATTTACTTCTTGATGCGGGAAAAATTACCCGTTCGGGGATATTCTCCCCATATCAATGGGTGAAATGCGCCTTAACCTACTTTTGCCCTAAGTGTTTTTCGATCAATTCCTAAAATTTCTGCTGCCCTGGTTTTATTGTTTTTTACGAGTTCTAAAACTTGTTGAATGTATTCTTTTTCTTTTTCAGCTAAAGATTTAAGGCCGTCTTTAGGGAAGTTAATTTGAAATTTAAACATATCGGGGAGCTGATTGGGGCCAATCTCACCGTCACTCATGATCACCGCTCGTTGAATACAGTTTTCCAACTCACGAATGTTGCCTGGCCAATTATAGCGCTCTAAGATCTCAAGAGTATCCAGACCAATAGTCATGGATCGATCTTTGTATTCCATGGCATATTTCTGCAAAAATAATTTGGCAAGAGGAGCAATATCCTCAACGCGCTCTCTAAGTGGTGGAGCCAAGATTTCAACTACTGATAATCGGTAATAGAGATCTTGCCTAAATTTCCCTTGTTTAATGGCATTGGCTAAATTACTATTGGTAGCTGCAATGACACGAATATCTATTTTTGTTGACTTTTGTGATCCAACTTTTTGCACCTCCTTTTCCTGTAGAACCCTCAATAAGCTATTCTGAACCTTAGGTGAGGCATTCCCTATTTCGTCTAAAAAAATAGTTCCTCCCTCTGCGGCTTGAAAAAACCCTTCCCTAGTATCATTTGCACCCGTGAAGGCTCCTTTTTCATAACCAAAGAGTTCAGCCTCCAGTAAATCTTCTGGAATAGCTCCACAGTTAACAGCGATAAAGGGTTTTCGGGAGAACTTGCCATTGTAATGAATAGCTCGAGCAATGAGTTCTTTACCCGTACCACTTTCGCCTTGAATCAATACGGTCGCTTTAATATCTTTTACTCGATGTATAATTTCTTTGATTTGATTCAGTGCTGGTGAATTCCCCACCAGTTCCCTAAAATTATAGGCAGTAGTAGCTAGTTCTCTTGGATGTTGTTGGCGAGGCCCACTGAGGGATTTTGAAACGGAGGCTTGTAATTCATCCTTGGTAAAGGGTTTTACTAGATAATCTATCACACCAGATTTCCCCATCTCAAGGGCCTCTTTAGCCGAGACATAACCGCTTATAACTAAAATTGGCATCGAAGGGTAATGTTCCGAAACATATTTCATTAGTTCAAAACCATCCACATCAGGCATCTTAATATCGGTAATCAAAAGATCTATTCGATTACTTTTTAAAATACTCAAAGCTTCCTTGACAGATACCGCCTTAAAGGTATAATACTGCATGGATTGCAAATGGCGCTTTAGCAGTTCAAGAACATGAATATCATCATCAACAATCAGTATATTTTCTTTCTTAAAATTCATCTTCATAGTCAATTTGGAAAACACAATTCAAATACCGTTCCATGTGGTGAGTTTGGATAAAAGGATATACTCCCCTTATGGCTACTCATTATTCCATGAACAACGCTTAGTCCAAGGCCAGAACCGTCACCTACAGGTTTGGTAGTGTAAAATGGCTCATATATCTTATCACTTATTGTTTGGTCAATGCCCGGGCCTTGATCTGCGATCAAAATTACAATACCTTTTTCACCTTTACTAGCTCGGACCTCTATTGTTGCCTTTGCAGGCGAATAATACAATGCATTCATAATTATATTAAACAATACCTGAGTTAATTGAATCTCATCTGCCTTAATACCAATATTAGCATCCTGTATAATTAAACTCGCTCTTACATCCTTCTTCTTAAAGGCTGGGCTGAGTAAGTTCAATACATTCTCTAATACAGGATTTAACAAAATCTCTTTAATTTGTTGTGGAACTTCACATGCAAAGAACATTAATTTTTTTACAATTTCCCTACAAAAAAGTGCATTTTCTTTTATTTTACTCAGGTCACTTTGGATGATCTCATCCTTGATTTGCTCATCTAATAATTCGGTAAAACCAATAATACTAGTGAGAGGAGTATTTAGTTCATGGGCAATTCCAGCGGTTATCTCTCCAAGAATATTTAATCGGTCATTCCACTCCATTTTCTTTCGGATCTGCTCTTCCTTTTCCTTGATTTGTTTTCTTTCAATCAAATTGCCAATTTCCAAACATACATTGGAGAGTAATTTGATCTCCTCCTCAAGAAAATCATTCTCGGTATAACTACTTGATGGGTAACGTACCTCAATATAACCATTGGATTCATTAAATACTTTAATTGGTGCTTTCAAATGCACATAATCCCTAAGTGGTTGGCCGATAACTATGGTAATTTCAGAGCAGCTAATGAAGACTTCAGCTTCATGCTCATGTTGCAGTGCCTTTTTTAAGCAAAAAGCAATTGATTTTAGGGTCAGTTCCAATTTTTCAAAGTCACTGTTAACAATGATGGAAGTGACCTCATACATACAGGTTAACTCCTTTAATCGCTCTCTAAGGGTATACTCAATGGAACTCATCGCAATAAAAATTTCTTACCCCGCTAAGGCTTTTTATACATTCAATAATTAAGGAAGGTCTTTTTTAGGCAACTGTTCTATAGTGCCTTGATAACGAATCATATCGCGTTGAGAACTACTTACTAGTAGTGAACTCTTTTTGTTTGAAAATACATTCAAGGTCACTTCAAAGGATTCTGACCCATCTTTAGCAGAAAACCTAACAATATGGATGTTTTTACTTTCGTCGTAATGAAAACTTATATCATTGGTAACTTGATCGAATCGAATTCCACCTCCATCAGAGTTATAGCCTCCGCCCATTTGACGTTCTCCAAAAAAGGGCAAAAAGGCTCGCACGGAATCTCCCTGGATTTCTAAATAGTTACCGTTTCCAGATAAATCGATCCTTTGGCCACTATTCCCAGGGCCAAGGATACCGCTTGAGGACAACTTCATCATACTGGTACTCATTGTCGGAAGGGCCCACTGATTGACAATTCTAAACGCACGATTGGCTATAAGAGAGTCTACCATAGCTTTCTCTTGCGGGGTTCCAAGTATGCTTTGAGTACTGCGACAACTGCCTATTATTAATACTGCAATAAAGCCAATTAAAAAACCTACACCTCTCATAATCCCTGAATTAAATTAGTCAATATACAATTTAAGCATTTCATCACAAAAATTCAATAAATACTGTTAATGAGTTTGGGTTTGGTAAAAATTTGGAGAACTCCATGTTCTAAGAGAGTCTTTTTCGTAATACGCTATAAATGCCTGAACGTCAGAATCTGCAGTGATGAATGCTTTAGCTTTCTCAGTTCCCATTGCCATACAGGCAGTAGCATAAATGTCTGCAATCAACGGTGAGGGACCTTTAACACTCACGCTCACCATATGATGCTTTACTGGATAACCGGTTTTAGGGTTTATAATGTGTGGATACTTATGCCCTTGCTGGTCGGTATAGAATTTTCTATAACTACCCGAGGTACTAATCCCTTGATCATTTAACTGGATCTTAGTAATGATATTCTCATATGAGTTTGATAGGGCTTTCGAGGGATCTTCTATACCAATTGTCCAAGTGTTTCCTTGTTCGTTCTTCCCATGGGCAAATATTTCACCTCCGATTTCTATCATATAATTTTCAACCCTTGCTTTGCTTAGTACCTGATGAATTCCTTCAATAGCATATCCTTCGCCCATAGCGCTCAAATCGATTTTAGCACCTTGTTTTGTAACCCTTACCAGGGTGTCTGAAATCGACACACTCGATTCCATTGGAAGTAAGTTTAACAGCCTTTCTAATTCTAAGGAATCTACCTGCATGGTTGCACCGTCGTTTTCAAAGCTCCAAACTTTTATTATAGGATAAATAGCAGGCTCGAAATACCCATTGGTAATCTGCTGAAAGTACTGCGCCTCTTTGATCATTTTTAAAAAAGTAAGACTCGGTTTTTTTAGCTCCCCTGTTTGATTAAGGGTGGTGATTTCAGATTTCTCAACATAACTGTTAGCTGCCGTATTAATCGCTTGAAAAATAGAATCTATTTTAGGGGTAAAATCAATTTCTGAATCAATTTTAATGCGGTAATAAGTTCCGAACACTGGCCCTTCAAGCAAGGTATATGTACGATTCTTTTTTTCTTGATCGTTTTTACAACCAAAGGTCATCAAGACTGCTGTTAAAACTAAAATAAAACCACTAAAAGGTATTGATCTCCTATTCATCTCAATTATTTTTCTCAAAAGTAATGACAAAAATAGCAATAAAGAGCTGAGGGCTTCTATGTTTTTAGATTTCAATCTTGTTAAAGTGCATCATTTTTCATCGAGTAAACCATGTACCCAAAAACTTTTGTAAGTTTGACAGACGTAATTATTCCATATGAGAAGTATCCTGGCAATCCCCTTATTAATAACTTTGTTTGTGTGCTGTAAAAACACAAAAGAAGCCCCTGCAACTAGTGATAACAACGTTGGTCTTTTAACCACCACGGTAAAAGTCCTAAAGGAAAAACCTCAGGAGATTGAGACACCAAAAGGCATGGTATGGGTCCCTGGAGGTCATTTCACTCAGGGTGCGCGTGAAGGAGACTCCTTCGCTCTAGATCATGAAAAACCAGCACATCCTGTTGCAGTAGACGGATTTTTTATGGACATCACTGAGGTGACCAATGATCAGTTCTCAGAATTCGTAAAACAAACTGGCTATATCACAATCGCAGAACGTGAAATCCAATGGAACGAACTTAAAAAACAGCTTCCTGATGGAACCCCAAAACCTCATGATTCCATTTTACAACCTGGATCATTGGTCTTTAAAAAAACCAAGACTTCCGTACCAAATCTATACGATTTTTCACAATGGTGGGAATGGAGAATTGGAGCCAATTGGAAACATCCTAAGGGTCCAGGCAGTTCCATAGAAGGCAAAGGGAATTATCCTGTTGTACACATTGCATACCCTGATGCCGTTGCTTATTGTAAATGGGCTGGGCGAAAACTTCCCACGGAGGCCCAATGGGAATTAGCAGCCAGCGCAGGAATGAACAATAAACCTTTCACCTGGGGTGATAATGTAGCGGAATTGGACGCCAAAGCTAACACATGGACTGGGGAGTTCCCTACACAAAACGATCAAAAAGATGGGTTCGAGAATAAAGCTCCAGTAAAATCCTTCCCTCCCAATTCCTACGGTCTTTATGACATGGCTGGAAATGTGTGGGAATGGACCCAAGATTGGTACCATGTGGATTATTACAAACAGCTATTAAATAAAGGGGTAATCCACAATCCTGAAGGCGCAAAGAAAGCATTCAATCCAAACAATCCATATGCACAAGAGAAGATCATCAAAGGGGGATCATTTCTTTGCTCTGACTCGTATTGTGCAAGCTATCGTATTTCTGCCAGAATGGCCACTTCCATTGATTCTGGTCAGGAACACTTAGGTTTTAGAACCATTGTTACACCTGAAATGCTTCAAAGCGGCTTAGAATAGATCGTTTTAAGGAGGCATTAGAGCTTTCAATTAGACACCCAACCTGCCCTTGTGATGCATTGGATTTTAAACCTGAAGCGATGTAAGGCAGTGCAACCGGTGTTTTAAAGGGGTGTCTTAGCGTTTTTATCCAAAGTTCATAAAATTACCATCAGCTTGTATGCCTTAAAAAAAAGATGAACAAAGACGATCACTACTTTCGGTCCACTTACTAAAAATAAGTAGATTTTACCCAACGTATAGATGAAAAGGTCGCTTAAATAAATACACTTTACTTTAGCGAAACTTATAATTAAAAGGAGCTAATCAATGCCACGATAAGAGTACACGATCATGTGTTTCACATTGTAACTTAAAAATAAACTATCGTTATATAAACAAATTATATTGCCGCAATCCCCTAGAAATACGTAATTTTATACTTTGAAACATTTCTAAAAGCTCAATACTTGTGAAAATTGGTATAGCCGCAGATCATGCAGGATATAAAAATAAGGAGGAATTAAAGCTTTTCCTAGACAAACAAGGGTATCAATATGAAGATTTTGGAGCTCATACCATGGATCCAGAAGATGATTACTCGGATGTAGTTATGCCTTTAGCTCTGGCTATTTCAAATCAAAAAATAGACAAAGGAATTGCCATTTGCGGAAGCGGTGTAGGAGTATCCATTGCAGCCAATAAATTCGAAGGTGTTCGTGCGGCGCTAATTTCAGAACATTATTCTGCGCATCAAGGCGTAGAGCATGACGATCTCAATCTCCTATGTATGGGAGGAAGAGTTCTTGGAGCGGCGCTTATTGAAGAAATCACCGTAGCTTTTCTTAAAGCAAAATTTATCAGTCATGGTCGATTTCAAAGACGGCTAGATAAGGTAAAAGCCATAGAAGAAATGAATTTCAAAAAATTATAATATCAAAAAATACGGATAAAAACACTATGAAAAAATTTGACTTTGGAATGGTTGGACTAGGCGTAATGGGTAGAAACCTATTACTTAATATGGCCGATCATGACTTCTCTGTTGTTGGTTTGGATTTAGATGCTGAAAAAGCTGCTTCTTTAGAGCAAGAAGCCGAGACAAAACATCAGATAAAAGGTACCACGGACGTAAAAGAGTTTGTAAGCCTTATAGAAAAACCAAGAGCTATTATGTTGTTGGTACCAGCAGGGAAACCTGTAGATACTGTAATTGGTTCTTTATTAGAGCATCTAGAGGAAGGTGATATTGTTGTGGATGGAGGTAATTCTTACTTCCCAGACACGGACAGAAGAGTGAAAGAACTTGCCGAGAAAAACATCCATTTCTTTGGAATGGGGATCTCTGGAGGTGAAAAAGGAGCTCGTTTCGGCCCTAGTATGATGCCTGGTGGGGATAAAGGATCCTATGAGCGTCTTCGTCCAATCTTTGAAGCAGTAGCTGCCAAGGTTGATGGCGAACCATGTGTAAGCTACTTAGGGAGTGGATCTGCTGGAAACTATGTGAAAATGGTCCACAATGGAATCGAATATGCAATCATGCAACTACTTGCTGAAACCTATGATTTATTAAATCGCGGACTTGAACTTCCAGACAAACAAATCCAAAAAGTATTTGAACAATGGAATAACAGTAAAGAACTTGAATCGTATTTAGTAGAGATCACTGCTGATATTTTAAAACAAGACGATTCTTTAACGGGTAAAAAATTAATTCACCTCATCTCAGACACCGCCAAGTCTAAAGGTACTGGTAAATGGACATCTCAAAATGCGATGGATATTCAAGCACCAGTCCCCTCAATTGACCTTGCTGTGAACATGAGAGATATTTCAAAATATAAAGATGAGCGTACAATTGCCTCACAAACCTACCAATGGAAAGCTAAAATCGATTTGGATTTAGAAACATTCCTAGAAAAATTAAAGGATGCCTTCTATTTTGCTATGATTACAACCTATGCACAAGGAATGGCACAGCTACACATAGCCTCTAAGGAATATAACTATGGTTTAGATTTAGAAGAAGTTTCCAAAATATGGAGAGGTGGATGTATTATCCGCGCTTCGGTTTTAGAAGACTTCAGAAAAGCCTATAAAAACAATCCTCAGCTACCGAATCTGTTGTTAGATAAAAATTTGGCAGCAGACTTAAATACAAGGCAGTCTGCAATACGTGAGGTCCTCACAACAGGTATTTCTTTAGGAATTCCTCTTTCAGTTTATGGAACTACTGTATCGTATTTTGATGCCTATAGAAGTGAAGTCCTACCTACAAATCTTATCCAGGCACAACGTGATTACTTCGGCTCACATCGTTATGAGAGAATTGATCGTGAAGGAATTTTTCACACCGAATGGGAGGATTAAACAACTATGAAAAAAATATGAAAACAGGAAAAAATGCAACTGCAACTGCGATCGTTATATTTGGTGGAACTGGCGATTTAGCAAAACGAAAATTAATACCCGCTTTTTACAATTTGTTCATCGATGGGTGGATGCCAGAGAATTTTGTCATTTACGGACTTGGAAGAACAGAACTCAGTGATAAAGATTACCAAGAACACCTTTACCAGGGCTTAAAAGAATTTTCAAGGAAAGGAACACCCAAGAAAGCAGATTGGGATAAGTTCAAGGGTTCCTTACATTATCTCACCTCTAACATCAATGATAAGACCTCTTATGATGAATTATTAAAAATCATAGAGCCCTACGAAGAACAGTGGGGAGAACGCGCCAATAGATTGTTCTATTTATCCGTTTCTCCGAGATTCATCGAGACCTTAAGTCTTAACCTTCGTAGCTCAGGTCTTGCTGCCCTTAAAGAAAAAGATCGCATCATTATTGAGAAACCTTTTGGTTACGATAAAAAATCAGCGGTAGAATTAAACAAAAAACTTACAGCTACCTTTGACGAGGAGCAAATCTTCCGGATTGACCACTACTTAGGGAAAGAGACCGTTCAAAACATTTTAGCATTCCGATTTGCCAATGCTTTATTTGAACCTTTGTGGAATAGAAATTATATCGATTCCGTTCAAATTACCGTTGCAGAGCAAGTGGGTGTTGAAGACCGAGGTGGATATTACGAGGAATCAGGTGCCTTAAGAGATATGATTCAAAATCACCTTTTACAAATCCTTTGTATGGTTGCCATGGAACCACCTGCATCATTCGATGCAGAGGAGATTCGTAGCCGTAAATATGATGTCCTTCGATCGATTCGTAGAATTAAGCCAGAAGAAGTGCATCATTATGCTGTGCGAGGACAATACGCATCGGGTTGGATTAAAGGAGAAAAAGTACTTGGATACCGTGAAGAAAATGGTGTTGATAAAAAATCAAACACAGAGACCTATGCCGCCATTAAATTCTACTTGGATAACTGGCGATGGCAAAATGTCCCATTTTATCTAAGAACAGGAAAACGTATGCAAGAGAAGACCTCTTCCATTACTATACAGTTCAAACCTGTTCCTCATGCCTCTTTCCCTACCAATCAGATTGACAGCATCATGCCTAATCGATTGACTATCAATATCCAACCTCAAATGGATATTTTATTGCGTTTTATGACCAAACGTCCCGGGCTTGAAATGAACCTGAATCCATCAGAGATGATTTTCAATTATGACAGCTGCTCAACGCAAACTCCAGAGGCATATGAGACCTTGTTATTAGATGCGATGGTTGGAGATACCACCCTATTTATGCGTTCCGACCAAATTGAAGAAGCATGGGATGTTATATCTACCATCTTAGAGGCTTGGGAGAAAAGAGAATCCATTGATTTTCCAAATTACCAAGCTGGAAGTTGGGGACCAGAAAACGCTGAAGCCCTTATCGCTCGTGAAGGTCACGTCTGGGCGGTAAATAAACATTCATCTGTAAAAGACAAAAAATGATTCGAATATTTGAAAATAAAGTAACCTTAGATAATGAATTGGCTGATTATTTTGTGAGTAAAGCACAACAAGCCATTATGGAGAAAGGAAAATTTACTGTTGCCCTAACAGGAGGCTCCTCCCCTGCTGGCCTGTATCAATTACTTGCTACCCCAGAGTACCAAGAAAAGATTGACTGGTCAAAAGTATATGTCTTTTGGGGCGACGAACGATGGGTACCACTAGATGATGAAAAAAGTAATGCTGGTGCTGCCTTTAAAGATTTGCTTAATCATATTCCAGTACCAAAAGACCAAATTTTCCCAATGTGGAAGGATGGTGTTTCTGCCCAAGAATATGCCAAGGAATATGAGGGCCTTTTAGAGCAGCATTTGACCAATGGTGAAGAATTTGACCTAATCATCCTTGGAATGGGTGATGATGGCCATACAGCATCATTATTTCCAAATCAAGATATCATTCTAAAGGAAAAGGATAAGAAAGTAGCCGCCTATTTCTTAGCACCCCAGGATATGTATAGAATTACATTAACTGCACCGCTGATCAATAAAGCTAAAAACATCGTTTTCTTAGTCTTTGGTGATAAAAAATCAGAAGCGCTTTACCAAGTACTTCAAGGAGCGCCAAACGCTGATTTATATCCATCACAATTAATTACTAAAGATGCACAAAGAGTGACTTGGATGGTTGACCAACAAGCGGCTAAGAAATTAAAACAGTAGCCCAAATTAAATAGTACTTTTAATTCAAAAGCGGAAAAAAAATATAGGTTCTTTTTCCGCTTTTGTATTTAATGCTTTCGACATTTCTGGCTTTTCTAAATCAAACACTTTAAGGTGCACCATCAAAGTTAGCCTATCGAGTCCATTATAGTTGTTTAAATCGTACCGCTGCACCACCTCCTGCACCTAAATGAAGACGAAGATTATCCTTTGCAGTAACCTCCTTGGTAGTGATGCTAATGGCTTCCGGATTATTGTTTAAGTCAGTCTCTGGTGCATCGGCATAAATTTGAGCTTCATACCTTGCCTGTGGATCTAAAAATGAAAGAGAAATATCAAATTCTCGTGACTGCTCATTTGTGATACTTCCCAAATACCAATCTTCACTGTTAATATCCTTTCGAACGGTAGTAATATACTCTCCAATAGCGCCATTGAGCACCTTGGTGTCTTCCCAGTCAGTGGGAACATCTTTTAAGAATTGAAAAGCTGGTTGTCCCTGGTAATTCTCTGGGAGATCTGCATACATCTGAATGGGAGAGTACACTGTTACCAATAAGGCCAACTGCTTGGCTGCAGTACTGTGAACCCTACGACCAGGATATCCTTGGGATATTTCAACATCTAGGATTCCTGCTGTAAAATCCATTGGTCCTGACAAGAGTCTAGTGAAAGGCAAAATGGTGGTATAACTGGGTGGATTACCATCGCTCCACGCATTGTACTCTTGCCCTCTGGCACCTTCTCTGGCCATCATATTAGGATACGTTCTACGCTCTCCAGTATCCTTTATAGGTTCGTGATACAGCACGGTGAGTTTGTACTCCGCTGCTTTTTCAAGAACATATCTAAAATACTCAACTCCGAATTGCCCATGATGCCACTCTTTCATTTTCAAAAGTGAACCAACATGTCCAATTTTCACATCGTGAATACCTACCTTATTATAAAGTGCAAAGGCGCTATCAATTTGCTTTAGATAATTATCAATATTAGATCCAGTCTCATGATAACCAATAATACGAACGTTGTTCTTTGCGGCATAATCTGTGACCGCTTCTAAATCAAAATCATCCGCCTGTTGAGTAAAATTGAATTGGTGCATAGCATTTTTATACCAATCGGGGGTCCAGCCTTTATTCCATCCCTCGATTAATAAATGGTCAATGCCTTCTTTTGCTGCAAAATCGATATATTTCTTAGCGTTTTTGGTGGTAGCGCCTTGATTCTCTCCTTCCCAGAAGGTGTATTTTCCAATATGCATCCCCCACCAAATACCAATGTATTTAAACGGTTTTATCCAGCTTGTATCTTCGAACTTATTCGGCTCATTAAGATTGAGAATCAGATATGATGTAATGAGCTCTGTAGGCTCTTTAGCAATCTGAAGCGTACGCCATGGTGTAGTGAAAGAATCCGTAATTCTCACCTTTACTCCGTCAGACCAAGGAACTAAATCGGTCTTCAAGGTTGTTCCCTGGGTATGGGCCAAGGTCGTTGAAGCAAAATTGATCAAATTAGCTTCGTGAAAACTTAAACTCAAACCACTTTTACTCTCTATTGTTAGTGGGGTATGAACAGTGTCTAAAGTACTTACTGGTGAGGCGTTAAAGAGATACTCATAGCGCTGCTCATCGTAGGCTGGGATCCACCATGCTTTTCCATCTTCAGCTAACTCAAATTCTGTAAGCTCATCCATAATGAATATGCTGTCTTTCACACCCTGCTCAGGAAATATATAGCGAAATGCAACCCCGTCATCATAGGCCCTAAACTCCAGATTTAGTTTTCTTTTCTTTGCGCCTTTCTCTTGTAATTGAACCGCTAGTTCATTGTAGTTATTGCGGATAGTTTTCTTTTCTCCCCACACTTGATCCCACTCTTTGTCAAAACTACGTCGTTCTACTGCTACGATCTCAAAATTGCGATATAATGAATCGTTGTCTTTAAAAACAAATCCAAGCTCCGAAGGATTTAATACCTGGATGGCTCCATGAGAAACCTGATAAGTTGGAACACCTTGTGCGGAGAGCGAAAATTGTATTTCATTTATCGCACCTGGCGAGGAGAGCACTAAAGGTTCTTGCTTTTGCTGGCAGGAGGTCAATCCAATCAACGCAATAGCCACTATAAAGTTCTTAATATTCAAAATCATATCTAATTAAATTATCTTAAAAAATTCTTACTGAGCCCAATGTACCTTGAAACTAGTTTTTCCATCCAAAGGATTGGATTTGAGTTTAAATTCCGAGCCTACTTTCTCAACTTCCAGTAAATGTGGTTTATCACCTTCTGGCAAATAAACCTGGCCTTTGGCCTGTGATGCGTCTTTAGTAGCAAACACTTCAAGGGTTAATTTTGACCAATCCATATCTTTTGTGGACTGTGCCAGGTCAATGTGTGGAATGATACTTCCATCTTTAACTAATACCACTATTGGCACCTCACCTGCCTCGATGGTATGCCATCCCTTTTGGTACACTTTTTTGGTCTGATAATCAATCCAACTTCCCTCTGGTAGGTAAACATCTCTTTTGGTCGTTTCCTCAAATAATGGTGCAACAAGCATATCAGATCCAAACAAATATTGATTGTCGATTAACCAGCTTCCTGGATCCTCTGGAAATTCTACAAAAAGAGCTCTTAGCATAGGCCATCCGTTGAGTGAACTTTCTTTGGCCTGGGCATAAATATAGGGCATTAATTCATAGCGCATATTATCGGCCGCTCTAAAGGCCTTTAAGAACTCTTTGCTATACAACCATGGTTCTGTCGGTGGTTCTCCATGACTTCTAACATGAGAAGATAGCATACCAAATGGCGCCCATCGCGCGTAAAGATTCTCTGGAGTTTTTGTAGTAAATCCTCCTAAGTCATGACTCCAAAATGTAAACCCACTTAGGCCTAAGGATAGTCCTCCTCTAAGTGTTGCGGCCATAGCAGTATTGGTGGTGGCGGCATCTCCACCCCAGTGTAAAGAATAGCGCTGACTTCCAGCCCAAGCACTTCGTGCCCAAAGTAGCGTATAGCCTTTTTCTTTTTTAGTAACCTCAGCTACGGCCTTGTTATAACGAAGAGGATATAAATTGTGTTCATAAAATCCAGTACGTCCAGAGTGGTAAATTCCATTTCCTGGAGCGGCCTCACCAAAATCAACCTTAAAAACACTTACTCCTAAATCAAAAAGTTGTTTAAGCTTGTTCTGATACCAAACCACCGCCTCGGGATTGGAAAAGTCCAATACAGCATCTTCATAGGGTATATTGCCCTTGGCATCTTTGACTGCATATCCACTACTGACAATTTCATTGAATAAGGTATTTCGTGGCGTAAAATAAGGTAATTGCCATAGACTCACATGAAATCCCTGTTCTTTAAAATCGGCTAACATTTTTTTAGGATCTTCAAATCGATCCTCTGCAAATTCATAATTATTCCTCCAATCAACATCAAACCACCCAGTATCAAAATGGATAACATCACTAGGTATTTTATGTTTTCTGAGGTTCTTAGCGACTTCGCGTCCTTCATTTTCACTAAAATACGTAATTCTACTCATCCAAAGCCCAAAGGACCAAAGAGGAGGCATAGCAGCTTTTCCAGTGAGATCTGTATAGGCATCAAGAACCTCTTTAGGCGTTCCTAAAAAGATAAATAGGTCTGCTTGATCATCTCCAATCATCATAGAATTAGCTCCGTTGAAGTACTGTCCAAAGTCAACTGTAATTGGGGAAGAATGGTGCATAAACACCCCATACCCTCTACTACTTAAGTAAAAAGGTATTGGTTTATACATCGTCTGATTTTGTACCCCATTGGCATCATCTGTATATAAAACCACTTTTTCTCCCCGTTTATTGAACTGAGTGAACGATTCTCCACATCCAAAGATTTTCTCCCCAGGTTGAAGACTAAAGACCGCTGCCATACTTCTGGAGTAATCACTATTGCGCCTAAGATAAGAAAATGGCAGTACGGGAGTGTAGGTATTGGAAAAATCCGTTTTATGCAGCGTCGAGGTCAACAACTTGCCCTTGGCATCATAGACCTTTACATGCCATGGTTTTTTGTAGATCTCTACCCTTCCATGCACACTGCGATATTGATGCCCACCGGCTATCGGCTTATACTCCCATGTCGCTGGGTTATTTGGTGCTTTTCCACCTACCAGCATTAACGATTCCTTTTCCTTGTGATAAACTGGCCCAGAATTCATCTTAATACGAATGGTTCGATCAGAAACAAATTGGATTTCAAATTCGTGAACTGGAGACGCTTCATATTCCGTGGCTGGAAACTCATTTGGCCCTATGGTATCTGCTTTAATAAGCATATTGTTAAAGGCCTGCTTGGCATGAAATTGATTCCGCTGGTATCGGATGGCTCCTTTACCTGTTTGGGGATCAAATTCGACCAATTCATCTGCGAAATAAAAAGTATTTAAGTAATTTGTAAAGTCCTTGCTGATATCTACTGGTGAATTCAGTACCTCTGCATGTTGAATTTGGGCAGAACTACTACCTAGTGTAAATAGACTGGCGGCTAAGAGCACCCTCCATTTACTTGGTATTTTCTGGTTTAGTTTGATTTTTAGTGTCATATTTGAATTGTTAGCTAGTTAATTGTTTTGATATTGATGGAGGCTTGTTGTAATCCATCCGCGGTAGCGGTAAGTACGAGATCTCCTTCTTTTCTGTCAGCTTGAACGATCACTAGACATTTCCCATTAAAAGCCTTGTGGGTATTGCCTTGAAAGCTTTCATGATTGGTAGGATCACCATTAGCCATACCTACTATTTTACCAGGACCTTCCAAGGTAAAGGTAAGTTGATTCCCGGCCCTTGGGACCATCACACCATTGGCGTCCAAAACATCTACGGTTATAAAAGATAAGTCCTTACCATCGGCCTGTATGGTCGACCTATCAGCGATTAAGGAAAGCTTAGATGCAGCTCCTGCAGTTTTCACCTCCCGCTCTAATACCACTTTACCTTCTTTTCGAGAAACAGCCTTGAGTATCCCTTCTTTATATGGAACCCTCCACATAAGATGTAAGTCATCCCCCTCTTTGGATTTTACCCCCAGAGATTCGCCATTTAAAAACAGTTCCACCTGATCTGCATTGTTGTAATATACCCATACATCCACCAATGTTCCTTCATCCCAATTCCAGTGTGGAAATACATGTAGGACATCTTTTTGAGTCCATTCACTCTGGTACATATAATACACATCCTTGGCAAAGCCAGCAAGATCTACGATACCAAAATAGGAACTTCTCGAAGGCCACTGATATGGAGTTGGTTCTCCTATATAATCAAAGCCGGTCCAAACAAACATTCCCGATAAGAAATCGTGCTTTTTAATAATTTTCCAGGCCTCCTCATGTAATGATCCCCAGGGTGTTCTTACCTGATCAAAGGCCGATACGGTGTTATCTTTATTGCCTTGAGTAAAGACCAAATCCCACCGTACAGGCCATATCTTTGTCGTATCGGAAGGGAATTCATAATAGCCTCGGGTTTGTAACCCAGAGGTTGTTTCCGCGGCAATAAAAGGAGTATTAGGAAAATTTTTCTGGTGATCCGTATAGGTTTGATGTGCATAATTATACCCTATTAGGTCCAAAGCACCAGAACCCGCCAATGCATTAGGTTCAGCAGCAGTACCTTCAAATTGTATGGTTACCTCATCTTTATTAATATGAATCGGTGGATTCATTCCAGCTGTAATCACTCTTGTGGTATCCAGACTTTTTACAATAGCCGAAAGCTCTCTGCCTATTTCTGCACCTTTTGGACTCCACTGCTCAGGAATCTCGTTTCCGATACTCCACATAAAAACACTCGGGTGATTTCTATCGCGTAGGATCTGATCTCTTAAGTCTCTTTCATGCCATTGCTCCCAAGCCTGTGAATAATCATAAGGATTCTTTCCATGTGCCCACATATCAAAGGCTTCATCCATAACAATGAATCCCATTTGATCACAAAGTGCTAAAAGCTCAGGGGAAGGAGGATTATGGGCTGTACGAATACCATTGACCCCCATCTCCTTCATGATTTCCAATTTTCGTTCGATCGCTCTTTTGTTTACAGCTGCACCTAAGGGTCCTAAATCATGGTGTAAACAAACACCTTTAATCTTAGTTTGCACTCCGTTGAGAATAAACCCTTTATCAAGATCAAACCTAAAACTTCGGATTCCAAAATCAGTTTTCTTTTGATCAATAAGGTTCCCGTCAACTATTATTTCTGAAACAACAGTATATAACTCAGGATTCAGGTCAGACCATAGATGCGGTGATGTAATTTCCAACTGCTGTTCTAACTCTTTTGTTCCTTCTGAGGGAATGGAAAATTCCTTTTCGGTTTGTGTGATTTCTTGATTATCTTTTAAAACGCGCGTACGAAGGAAAGCTGTTTTTTCTTCTGCATTATCATTATTAATGTTGGTAACCACGTTGACCATGGCTAAGTCCTTAGTCACTTTAGGGGTGGTGATAAATGTTCCCCAGTTAGCCACATATAATTTCGCTGTCTTTTTTAGCCAAACGTTACGATAGATACCAGAACCAGCATACCAACGTGAGTTCGGTTGTTGACTGTTATCGACTTTAACCAAAATCTGATTGGTATCACCAAAATTTAAATAAGGCGTTAAATCATACTCAAAACCAATGTATCCATTTGGTCGTTTACCAAGGTAGTGACCGTTTATCCAAACCTCACTATTAGAATAAACTCCATCAAATAAAATGCTGATTCGCTTGGATTGATCACCCTGATCGATGATAAAATCCTTTTTATACCATCCAAGTCCTCCGGAGAGATAACCTCCACCATGTCCAACAGGACTCTGTGGGTTAAAAGATCCTTCGATACTCCAGTCATGTGGTAATTCCAAGGTTCTCCACTGGGTCTGATCAGAAATAGAATCACCTACTGCGGTACTATCTGAAAGGTAAAAATCCCACTGTTCATTAAAAGAGAATTTTCGTGAGTTAGCTTCTTTTTGCGGCGTATTAGAAGAATCACAAGCAGCAAAAAAAACCATCAAACTGATCGTTATAAAGATCTTAATAGTTCTGATTAAAAATAAATTGATCATTATTTCTAGAAGATTAAAAACAGTACGGAGACCCCTTTAGAATCTCCGTATCCTTTAAATTAATTATGGGATGATATAATGAAATGCCAACCATTCATCCTTAGCAGTATCATAACTAGTTCCGAACCAAATACCTTTGGACTGAAAATCATCAAAAGCTTTTATAACTGTGATGGTACCAGTTGTTGGACTCATCCAATTGCCCGGATTCTGAATTAAGGTTTCCCCACTGAGGGTGATTTCATTAGTCGCCTCATTAATTGTAAATGTTCCAGAGGTTTCTACACCAGATTGATTCCTAGTATAAGTCTGGGAACCATTCCATTGATCAAATCGTATCCACGACTCAGATGCAACACTCGACCAACTATCATTCCATCCCCAGTCGGCTGAGCTAGTAGCATCGACGGTCCAACCCTTTCCTGCTGTTATCCAATCCACAGGGTTGCCATTGGCATCCAATGCCCAAACTCTTCCAGATCCAGCTCCTCCAGTCAACATATCAAGTAATTCTCCAGGTTCGAAGCTTGGGTCAAAACCTTCATCAATAGTAGGTTCTGTCTCCTCTGGCACCCAGTTATCACTATACTCTTTACTGATAAAATTATAAACTAAATAAGCTGCTCCGTCACAAGAACTCTTTCTGAGAACTCCTAATTGCATAGTGTCCTCGGTGAGTGAAAATATTTTAATGGAACTCCAGTTGGATACACATGCATCTGTTTCTGAATCATGAAGCATTTGTGCATCGGTTAAGGTCAAATTATGATTGTTTGCATCTAAATAATAGGTACCACTTTGTGTACCTTGCTGGGCAAACATTAAGTTATTTACCTCTACAAAGGGACCTCCATCCAAACTAAAAGTCATAGTGCCATAATCTCCTGCAGACATAATCCATTGATTACCAGCCCAATCAGGATTCCAGTTCCAACAATCATCACCATAACATCCAGTTGCTCCACCGGACCATTCATTACCACCTTCAAGCCATCCGTTGTTGGTTCCGTAAAAGTATTTTGGACCGACAAAATACTTGGAAACCCCTTCGGCATTTAAATCCAACATCCACGTTTTGCTATTTCCAACACCCCCAGATAATTTCAGCCATAACTCATTTTCAACATAATCAAAATTATTATCGGTTACCGTTATGGTCACTGGTTCTGCCTCTACCAATCCACCTTCTGTCATGGCGGAATATTGAATAGTATATTCCCCTGCAAATGCGAATCGAATAGTGTCAATGGCTTTATTTGAGCGTCCCGTTCCATAATTCCATATAGGAATAGTACCTGGAGTATTATTGGTCAATATGACGGTATTCCCACCTTGATCTATCGTAAGATCTTGTTCTATTTTAAAATTCAGCTCTGATGGATCCAGTTTTGCACCCATACTTGTTTCATGATCGTCACAAGAGGTTAATAAACCACAAAGACACATAATCATAAAAGCATATTTATATATCGTTTTCATATTATTATCTTTTAGGTTTCACAATTACCAACCGCTATTTTGAGTGATCACATTGTTAGTCAAAGTGATTTGCGTATTTGGAATTTGCTGTAATCCTTTTGTTTCCATTATATTACTGGCAGAAATCACCTTACTAGTTGGAACACCTCCATTAGGTAAAGTAGTACTGGTCGCTATTGCTTCTGAAGCTACATCCACCCCTTGGCGCAATAAATCCCAATAACGGATTCCTTCCATGGCAAATTCCAAATGCCTTTCTTTAAGAATATTTGTACTGTTTGCAGTCAAAGCTACAAAATCAGTTCCCAAGGCTCTTTGACGAACTTGGTCAAAATATTGCTGCCCATTGGCACTACCGAGTTCTGCAGCCATAAGCAACACATCAGAATAACGAATAGCATAATAATCTTGGAACTGGCCAATTTGGAAATTAACACCACCTAATTGCTCTGCTATACTACCTAACTTACCATCCTCATCAACGGCAGTCATAGGAGCATATTTCTTATTATAATACCCTGTATATTCGCGCTGTCCCTCTTGCTTATCAAACGGTATTCCCTCTTCATCAATTGCAATCAATGTTGCTTCCCTTCTACTATCTCCTTCGGTGTATAAGTTATAAAGCTCTGGATTTACAGTAACTCCCCAACCTCTTCCATAAGGCAGGTAATCAAATTCGCGCATACCAAACATGACCATCCAGTGGTTTCCATCAGTATTACCATTGTAGTCACTAGTGTAGGTGAATTTCACTGAAAAAACAATTTCTTTATTGTCCTCACCAGCAAAATCATCTACTGAAGCTGCAGGCCAGAGAGTTTTAAAATCATCTACAAGTCCATGGCCGCTTTTTGCAATGACATCTTCTAGATGAGCAAGTGCTGTTGCCTTATCAACTACCCCAACTAGGTCAGCTGCACCATAATAACCAGTGTAATACAAATATACCCGAGCTAATAAAGATTTAGCCGCCCATTTGGTTACTCGACCAGATGGAAGCTGTGTATAGGCAACATCGTCCATTTGATTGGCAGCAAAGGTAAGATCCTCTGCAATGACTTTATACACCTCCTCTACTTCAAATCGAGGGATGATTTCCTCAGATGGTACCGTTAGTAATGGTACTGGCCCAAATAAACGAACCAAGTCAAAATATAGATAAGCACGTATGAACCTCGCTTCAGATTCATAGGTAATCCTTAAATCTTCATTATTACCCCAATCGGTTTGATCCAATTTCTCTAACAGCGCATTACATCTAAAGATAGCCTGATAATATTTCACCCAAGCATCATTGAACACATCAATATTGGAAGGTGAACGACTCACATCAAATTCATCGAGCATCTGATACTTGAAATCATCGGAGTTCCCCGTGCCACCGAAACAATCATCTGATAACACCTCGGATGCTACTGGAAAGCTTAATGCTGATGCCCCGATTGCAATTTGCAAACCATCATAACAACCCACAAGCGCATCGAAAGCATCTTGTGGTGTTTTGTAAAAATTATCACTTGTAAGCTCGGTCATTGGCTCGGTATCCAAAAAATCCTTAGTACAGGATCCCAGGGCCAACATAGCTATTGATACGATATATATATTTAATTTTTTCATTGTCTTAGAATTTAATGTTTAATCCCATCATATATGTTCTAGGGCGAGGATAGTAGCCCACATCCACTCCAGAAGAGAAATTATACGTATCCGAAGAAATACCATAACCTACCTCTGGATCCATTCCATTATATTCTGTAAATGTGTATAGATTAAGTACAGAGAAATACACTCTTAATTGACTCGCAAAGAAATTATCCTTATTTACGGCCTTAGCGATATCATACCCCAAGGTAAGATTGCTTATTCTTAAGAAATCACCATCTTTGACGTAGATATCTGAAAATTTGGAAAAGTTTTTATTATCTACAGTTAGCCTAGGAATTGTATTGGAGCTCCCTGGACCATGCCAGCGACCTATATATTCGGCAGGAAAATTGCCATAAGCACCGGCAATATTTCTGTAGGATTGTACCAACTGATTTCCTGCAACCCCGTTAGCTTGAATAGAAAAATCTAAAGCTTTATAATTTGCTCCAATTGAAAAACCATAGGTTAAATCCGGATTTGGATCCCCAATTTCAACCTTATCAGCAGCGTCAATAACACCATCGCGATTGCTGTCGACATATTTCAGATCACCAGGTAAGGCATCTGGTTGAATAAGAGCTCCATTTTCTCCTCTATAGTTTTGAATCTCTTGCTGGTCCTGAAATACACCAGCGGTTTCATAGCCCCAGAAAAATCCTAAAGCGTGTCCGTTGGCTGCACGATAGAATTCGGGCGAATTATCCCAAAGTTGTGCTGTCTCGCCATGAATCACACCATCTTCTGTTGGAATTTCGCCAACTTCATTTTGATTATAGGCTCCATTGACACCGATAAAATAACTAAAATCATCGTTAATTTGATCTCTAAAATTAAGCGCCAATTCTACACCCTTGTTAGTAACATCACCACCGTTAATCCATTTATTCTCCACTCCAGCGGTTGGTACCACAGGAACATTAATTAACCAATCTTTAGTTGTTTTTTCATACCAGTCAAAATTAACCGTAAGTCTATTTTGGAAAAAGCGAGCATCAAACCCTATATCCAATTGTTCAGATGTTTCCCAGGTCAATGCAGGGTTTGCTAAACGATTGGGATAAGCTCCTGGAGTAAGTACCGCTTCTTGATTTCCAAATATGTAGTTGGTATTCTGGTAAGTAATCGGTGCTAAATATTGAAAATTACCAACATTTTGATTTCCTACTTGTCCCCAACTCGCACGAAGTTTGAGATGATTTAACCAAGTACTACTGGAATCCATAAAATTCTCATTGCTAAGCACCCAACCAGCTGATACGGAGGGGAAATAACCCCATCGATTTCCACTAGCAAAATTAGACGAACCATCCGCTCTAAAGGTTACATTCAATAAATAGGTTTCCTTGAAGTTATAGTTCAAACGTCCAAAATATGACATGCGCTTAATACGTGCATCTGGCCCACCTGTGAGTGTAATCTGAGCACCTTCCGTATTAGTGGCGTTACTCAACCATGCATGTGCTAAATCATCAAATACTAAATTCACATTGCTACCATACATAGAAACCCCTTCGTAGTTGTAGGAAGAAGATCCCAACATAGCCTCAAAGTGATGGTTATCACTAACATCAAAAGTATAGGATAGTAAATTGTCCCATATTAAAGTTTTTCCCTCGCTCATATTTTGAGTAGCGGTAGTAAACTGATTGAAGTCATAGGAAGACAACTCATAAATAGGACTAAATGAATGACCTTGTGCAGAGAAATAGTCTAAGCCTAAACTTGTACGGAATTTTAAATTTTTTAAAAATTCAAATTCCATATAAACATTCCCTAATAATTTTTTAGTCTCATTGGCGTTCTGATTCCCATAAACCATAGAGGCATATGGATTAGACATCCCGGATAACCAAGGCTCAGAATCACCCGAACTATTGTAATAATTTCCGTTTTGGTCATACATTGGAAGAAGGGGATTCGCTTGGAATGCACCTCTTAAAGCGTTGTTATACTGATTCCCAACACCAATACCATTGTTTTTAATAATAGCAAAACTCAAGTTTTCACCAAAGGTAATTCTATCATTATAAAACTTATGTTCTGAATTAAATCTAAAATTATACCGTTCGTAATTCGATAAGTCTGCTCCCCCAACAATACCTTCTTGATTGGTATAGGACAAAGAGGATGAATAGGTAGAGGTTTCGCTTCCTCCAGTAAGCCCTAGGGTATAATTTTCGGTCTTAGCGGTAGCGAACATTTCGTCCATCCAATTAACACCTTCACCCATTTTAGCAATATCTGCATTACTAAATACAGGGGAAGCTCCAGAATTCATAACACTTTCATTAATTAGCGTTGCGTATTCCTTTGCATTGGTCATGTCCATTGTCCTTGCAACCTCTTGAATACCATAATAATGATCGAAAGTGATTTGTGCGTGTCCCTTACGACCTTTTTTAGTCGTTACAAGAACTACCCCGTTAGCAGCTTGCGACCCATAAATTGCAGCAGATGCTGCATCTTTTAAAATAGATATATTTTCAATATCAGCATTGTTAAGATACGAAATATCAGTTGTCAAGACGCCGTCAACTACATATAATGGAGAATTATTTCCTGTTGATCCCAGTCCACGTATGACAACATTTAATCCCTCCCCTGGCTGCCCAGAGGTTGATGTGATTTGTACCCCGGGAGTTTGTCCCTGTAATGCCTGTAAAGCACTAGTTGTGCTCTGTCTTTGAAGATCCTCACCACTTACCTGCAGGTTAGCTCCAGTGACAAGTTCCTTCTTCTGCGTTCCATAACCAACAACAACAACTTCTTCGAGTTGTTGAGTGTCAGTTTGTAATGCTACATTGAGTGTTGATAAACCAGCTACCGGTAGGCTCTGGTTAATAAACCCAATATAACTAAATTGGAGTGTACCTCCTTCAGGAACTTCAATACTATAGTTACCGTCAAAGTCTGTAGAGGTACCATTTGTGGTACCTACAACAACAACATTTACCCCAGGTATGGGCATGCCATCTTCCTCAGCGGTGACTGTTCCAGTTACAGTTTTGTCTTGTGCTTGTAAAAAATTAGCTTGTAAAAGCAAGACAAACAAAAACGTTAGCTTAAGGAAATTGCTTTCCAAAAGCTTTTTTGCATGCTTTTTCATAAAAAATTTGTTAGTTTGAATAATAATAAATTAGTTGATCTAGATAGCGTTGGCAATCAGTTGTTCATACAACTCTTGCTTCCCACTAATTTGAGCTGGCTCGCCATTACTCTTGGCTATAGCACTTAAATCTTCTAAGCTCAATTCTCCTTTCTCAAAACGAGCACCGTTACCTTGATCAAAACTACCGTAACGCTGCTTTCTTAAATCTGTAAAATTGGTTTGTCTTAAAATGTTATCGGCACAGATAAGCCCCCGTGCAAAGGCGTCCATTCCTGAAATATGTGCTATAAATTTATCTTCCAGGTCTGTGGAGTTTCTTCTGACTTTTGCATCAAAATTAACACCACCGCTTCCTAATCCACCGCCTTGTAAGATGACCAACATAGCTTCGGTGATTTCATATAAATTCAATGGGAATTGATCAGTATCCCATCCGTTTTGATAATCTCCACGGTTCGCATCTATACTTCCGAGCATTCCGTTGTCAACTGCAACTTGTAACTCATGTTCAAAGGTATGACCAGCTAAAGTGGCGTGGTTCACCTCCAAATTAAGTTTAAAGTCGTTTTCAAGGCCGTATTTATTAATAAAACCTAAACAAGTAGCCGCATCGTAATCATACTGATGTTTAGTTGGTTCCATTGGTTTAGGTTCAATAAGAAATGTTCCATTAAATCCTTGTTTTCTCCCATAATCTCTAGCGGTACTTAAAAACATGGCCATGTGATCCAATTCACGTTTCATATTGGTGTTTAACAGACTCATATACCCTTCTCTTCCACCCCAGAATACGTAATTCTCTCCACCAAGAGCAATAGTAGCATCCATGGCAATTTTTACCTGAGCACCGGCATATGCAACTACGTCGAAATTAGGGTTGGTAGCAGCACCATTCATGTATCTTGGATTACTAAATAAATTGGAAGTTCCCCATAGCAATTTAATCCCTGAATCCTGTTGTTTTTCTTTCGCATACTCCACTAAAGCCTCAATACGCTTTTCAAATTCGGCCAGTGTAGGCGCCTCATCTACCACATCCACATCATGGAAACAGTAATATGGTGTCCCTAGTTTGGTCATAAATTCAAAAGCCGCGTCCATTTTAGCTTTCGCTCGGTCGATTGGATCCTGGTATTGATCCCAAGCAAACACCTCAGTAGGTGCGCCAAAAGGATCTCCGCCTTTATTATTAAAGGTATGCCAGTAGGCTGTAGCAAACCTTAAATGCTCCTTTAAGGTTTTTCCACCCACAACACGGTTCTCATCATACCATTTAAAAGCGAGCGGATTTTTGCTTTCCTTTCCTTCAAATTTTATTTTCTCTACATTTTTAAAATATGTTGCACTCATAGTTAATGGTTTTATATGCTGTTTAAAAAGTTTTATCGTATGTTATATATTATTTTTCCAATTTTGGTAAATCTCTTTATAGGTCTGAACTAATTCTGGGTCAGGATCAAATCGCTCCAAACAAACCAATCCTTGAAAAGTCTCCTCAACGCTCCTATAATATCCTAATCCATAGGCAGCTCCTCTAGCTGCTCCTTCAGATCCAGAAGTATCATAAAGTTCTAAACTCGTGTTGGTAGTATGAATGAATATCTCTCTAAAGACAGGATTTAAAAAAAGATTTGAATTTCCAGCGCGAACCACTTTACCTTCCACACCAACTTGTCGCATAATTTCAAAGCCGTAATGCATAGCAAACACAATACCCTCACAAGCGGCTCTGACGAAATCAGGAGTTTGGTGAATATTAAAATTCAGATTCTGCACCCCTGAAAAGGCAGGTTTATTATTAAAAATACGTTCTACACCATTACCAAAAGGATAAAAACGTAGCCCCTTACTACCTGGAACACTTTGTTTGGCAAGTTGATTCAAAGCCTCATAATTCAGAGGCTGATCGCGGTCCACAGACAAGAGCTGCCGAATCCATTGGTATAAAATCCCAGAACCATTAATGCACACCATTACGCCATTTCGCTTGTGGTTCTCTTGATTATTGACATGCAAAAAGGTGTTAATACGGTTATCTTTATCGTAATCATCAAGATTACTTAACCCATATATCACGGCCGAAGTCCCAGCTGTTGTAGCAATTTCTCCAGGGTTGGAAACATTAAGTGACCACGCATTATTGGGCTGGTCTCCAGCTCGATAACTCACCATCGCCTCATCAGAGATCCCTAACTCAGCTGCGACACTAGGATCAATTTTAGCTTGTTCTGCGAAGTTTGGAACAACCTCGGGCACCAACTCCGATGAAATCCCCATGGCATCCAATATTTCCGTTGCCAGTCGATTTTCCTTAAAATTCCAAAGAGCCGCCTCTGATAATCCAGAAGAGGACGTTTGTGCTACTCCCGTAAACTTTGTGGCGATAAAATCACCAGGTAACATAAAATATTTAATCTTAGCGTAGATCTCCGGTCGGTTCTCCTGAACCCACTTTAATTTCGAGGCAGTAAAATTACCTGGCGAGCCCAAAATCTGTTCTTGGCATTGCTCGGCTCCTATAGCCTCATAATATTGTTGACCAATTTCTGCCGCTCGGCTATCACACCAAATAATCGATGGACAAAGCGGCTCTAGGTCCTTGTCAACTACAACCAGGCCATGCATCTGATATGCGATCCCAATACCTTTCACCGATAGAAAGTCCACATCAGCGCTTGCCTTTAATTCAGCAATACCTTGCTTTACATAGTCCCACCACTGCTTAGGATCCTGTTCAGCCCAGCCGTGCTTTGGAGCATGAATTTTCATTTCGTGCTTTGGAACAGTTACATCTTGTAACGTTTTATTTGATTCACCATCCAAGAGGGATAGTTTGATAGATGAACTTCCCAAATCAATTCCTAAGAAATACATACTTTATTTATTTCGTTTAAATTTTTAATTTTTGACTGTTGCGACATCCTGTTTTGGATCCCAAATCTGCTCGATTTCCTCCAGTGTTTTTCCTTTGGTTTCTGGAACGAATTTTAATATGAATATTCCAGACAATACAGCCATTATCCCGTATACCCAATAGGCAAATCCATTATGGAAAGTTTCAGTTAAATAGGTGTTGTTATTCATCATTGGGAAAGTCCAGGATACTAATAAATTCGCCAACCATTGAACAGCCACTGCAATAGCCATGGCGCCTTTGATTTTGTTCGGAAAAATTTCAGAAAGAAGCACCCAGGTGACAGGACCCCATGACACTGCAAAAGCAGCGATATAGAGTAACATAAAAAGTAATGCCGCCATACCCGTATCTTGCCAGTATAATACCGTACCTAAACCTATCATACTCACAGCCATGATCGCACTTCCAATTAACATTAAGACTTTACGACCGAACCTATCCACAGTAAATATCGCGACAATGGTAAAGAGCAAATTAATGGCTCCAACAATAATTGTCTGAAGCATAGAGGCATCTGTTTTCATACCCATCCCTTTGAAAATTTCTGGAGCGTAGTACAGCACGACATTAATACCCACAAATTGCTGAAAAACAGATAATAGTAGCCCTATAACAATGATTCCCCATCCATAACTTAGCCATGGTGCTTTTTTAATATTAAAAGATCTTTTAATCTCCGTTAAAATTAACGCGGCTTTCGAAGGGCCATTATATTTGGTAAGGGTTTGAATTGCTGCTTCGTCATGACCTTTAAGGACTTGAAAACGAGGTGTTTTGGGCACAAAAAATAACGAAATTAAAAACAGCGTTGCGGGTATACTTTCCGATAGAAACATATAGCGCCACCCCATAGAATTAATCCATTGATCAGATTGTCCCTTTACAATAAAGTAATTCACAAAGTAAACAATCAGCATCCCACCCACTATGGCAAGTTGGTTACAGGAGACTAATTTTCCTCGAATATTAGCAGGAGCCATCTCAGCGATATATAGCGGCGCCAGCATACTTGCTAGCCCCACTCCTATTCCTCCTACAATTCTATAAACAATAAAGGAGGATAGATCGCCACTTGAAAAAGGATTTAAAAGCTCTGGGTATCCAGATCCCACGGCTGAAATCAAAAATAAGACGGCCGCAATTACTAATCCATTTCTCCTACCCACAGAGTTGGCCACTCGGTCTCCTAGCGAAGCACCAATGATACATCCTACCAAGGCGCTACTGACCATAAAGCCAAGAATAGAATTGGTTAATGTCTCAGAAAGGACCGTTTGTTGCGCAATGAAATTGGTGTATAAGAGCCCGCCCCCTATTACAAAGGTGAAAATTAATAATGCGAAGGAAGTTGAACGTTTAAAGAACCTAAAGAAGAATGCGCCAAACAATCCAAAGACAATCATGCACGAGAGTACTACGATTACTTTGTATTGAACGATTGTGGATTGTGCTAATGCAGGATCCGTGCTTAATTCATCTATAAAAAAACTTCTTAGTGCGCCCACTGCTCCAGAAATAACGGCAGTGTCGTAACCGAATAATAAGCCTCCTAGGCTGGCTACGGCAGTAATGAGATAAACATTACTAGATTTCGTGTTGGTTAGATTATCCATTAATAGTCAATTAAACTATAACTTATAGTATATTTGACTACAATACTAATCATTAATTTTCTTTTATTCAAAAAATATTAAATAAAACTACCGAAACACTAATATTTAACACAAATACCACCACATATAAAGATTTTTTGTATATATGCACTCTAATTTATTCAGTCGATAACAAAATGGTTAAAAAATTTATAGACGAGGAATCCGGAAAAATTGTAGAAAAAAAAGTGATGAATGCCATTACAATTGACTGTGTAATTTTTGGTTTTGATCAGGGAAAATTGGAAGTGTTACTCGTAGAACATGGAACGGGGATAAGCAAGGGGAAATGGGGACTTCCAGGAGGATGGATCAAAGAGGATGAGAGTATTGACAGGGCAGCAAATAGAGTTCTTCGTGAGTTGACAGGTATTGAGGACTTGTATCTCGAACAGCTCAAAGCATTTGGCGACCCTAATCGTTTCCCATTGGGGCGCGTAATCACTATCGGCTACTATGCTTTAATTAAAAAAGCCGACTACGATGTTAAGGCTGGCTTCACCGCATCCGATGCCAAGTGGTATAGGATGGATCAGGTAAATGATCTGATTTATGATCATAACGAAATCCTTTCCTATAGTCTTAAACACCTTAGAAACCGCGTGCGCCAAGCACCTATTGGGTTTAACCTTCTTCCAGAGAAATTCACGCTTTTGCAACTTATGCAACTCTACCAAGAGGTGCTTAATATTGAACTTGACAAACCCAACTTTCGAAGGAAAATCCTTAAAATGAAACTGCTTGTAGATCTAAAAGAAAAAGAAAAAAATGTATCACATAGGGCGGCGAAACTCTATAAATTTGACCCAGAAATCTACAAACAACTCACCGACAAAGGGTTTAACTTTGAGATTTGATTTAAAAATTTGGCATCTACTTCTACAGAATTCTAAGCAACTTTAGTTATTTTAGCGCTATGTTAAAGATTGTTCTCTTAGGCGGTGGAAATGTTGCACATCACCTCTTTGCCCAGTTTTCTAAAAATTCGGAGATCGAACTTGTACAGTGGTATAACCGCAGTATATCCGCTATCCAAAAATTTGAATCTACTACCCTTCTCACAAACCAACTTGCAGACCTAAAACCAGCGGATATTTATATTATAGCCGTGAGTGATTCGGTAATTCGTGAGGTTTCTTCTTCCTTACCTTTTAAGGATCGATTGGTAGTACACACCTCCGGAAACTCGGATATCCAGGTGATCGATTCAAAAAACCGAGCAGGGGTCTTGTATCCATTACAGAGCTTTCGTAAAGAGAAAAAAATTCATTGGAACGATGTACCATTGCTTTTGGAAGCTGAAAATGAAAAAGACCTACAACTAATACAGCGATTGGCAAAAAGCATGACTGACAAGGTTTATCGAATAAACTCTAAACAGCGTAGTAGGATCCATTTAACAGCCGTATTTGTCAATAATTTTGTCAACCACTTATACAGCATTGGCGCAGAGCTAAGTGAGCAAGCGCAAATCCCATTTGAAATCTTTATTCCATTAATAAAACAAACCACTAGATCTTTAGAGAATTCACCGGCTAAAACAACCCAAACAGGTCCAGCAGTGCGTGGCGACAACAGCACTATCGAATCTCATTTGGATCAATTGAAAGATCCCTTATATAAAGACATTTATAAATCAATAACTAGATCTATAATAAAAACCCATGGAGGAGAAAAGTTATAAAGAATACTTAGAAAATATCACCACATTTATCTTTGATGTGGATGGAGTATTAACCGATGGAAGCCTAGTCATCACAACGGAAGGGGAAATGCTTCGAACCATGAATGTGAAAGATGGTTATGCCATTAAAACAGCACTGGATAAGGGCTATAATATCTGTATCATTTCTGGTGGAAGTAACCCTGGGGTGCGAACACGCTTAAAAGGATTAGGGGTGACTGATATCCACTTAGGAGTGGGTGACAAGGTAGCGACTCTGGATGAGTACCTGGACATTTACAATATTAAACCAGAACAGTCGCTTTATATGGGCGATGACATTCCAGATTATCACGTGATGAAAATGGTTGGTATGCCATGTTGCCCAAATGACGCTGTTGCTGAGATCAAAGAAATCTCAAAATACATCTCCCACAAACAAGGTGGAAAAGGATGTGTTCGAGATGTGATTGAACAAGTCCTTAAGGTTCAAGGGAAATGGAAGGACAACTACAATGCACAATATGATTAAAAGCGAATAAGCCATCCATGTTATTACATCAACGTATTAAGAATTACAACATCATTCTTGCCTCGGGCTCTCCTCGAAGACAACAGTTTTTTAAAGACCTGGGGCTAGCGGTAGAGATTCGATTAAAAAAAGTGGTGGAAGAATATCCACCAAGACTGTACAAATTTGAAATCTCTGATTATCTAGCGCAATTAAAAGCGCTACCTCACAAAGATGAGCTCAAAGATCATGACATCCTAATTACTTCTGACACCATTGTATGGCACCAAAATAAAGCCTTAGGAAAACCCAATGATCGCGCAGAGGCTGTTGCCATGCTAAAATCCCTATCAGGGCTAACGCATGAGGTAATCACCTCCGTTTGCTTTAGCACTACAAAAGTGGAGAAAACCTTGAATCACACCACCAAGGTGTATTTTAAAATACTGAGCGATGAAGAAATCAACTATTACGTAGATACTTTTAAACCTTATGATAAAGCAGGTGCTTATGGTATTCAAGAATGGATTGGTCAAATTGGAATTGAAAAAATCGAAGGTTCTTTTTTTAATGTGGTCGGACTACCAGTATATGAGGTGTATCGCACTCTTGAAGAACTCGTAAATCTCAGTAATCCGTAAAAGGCTCCACGCCTTTATTCCTTTTTACCATTACCTGATACGGTCTTTATTAGTCCCTCCTTGACATTTAGCCAGAGTAAGTTGAAAAAGGATTTTTCTCGATCTCGCTCAACTTCATAGGAACCATAACGAAAGCCATCCTCTTCAGTTTGATTTCCATCATTTGTAAAAATACCTACCACCGCTGTGAGTAGCTTATTTACCCCAAGACGATTATTTTTAAGTACCAAAAACTCAAAGTCATCGTATTTCATTTTCATATCCCCTTTAGACCCGAATTCATGCCCGCTAAATGTAAAGTACATCTGGTGAATACTCCCTATTACTTCAGCCTTCATATTGGTTCTTAAAAATGGATTAATTTTAGAGGAATCAAACTGAGCCAAGCTTCCTTTGACCATAAATTCGTTATTAGGCTTCATCGGATCAAATGACCAATTTAGCGTTAGTGGGCCGTCCCCCATCAACTTTGCATCAATAGCTACTTCTACTAATCCGCTACCCCTACTATGGGTATTAAGTATCTGCGAGTGGACCTCTGTAAAAATTAATCGCTCTGGTTTTACATCGGCAGCAACGCGCTCTTGGTAACTAACCTTTCCGTTAAAAACAGCTATTGAATCTATCTTAAGATCAAAATCCAAATCTCGGAGGGTTTGATTATAAAGTTTTTTATGAGTGGTATCATCAGGAAGTAGTTTATCTCGATACACACCTATATCTGGTCCCTCAATGTGCATTTTTGAAAAATGCAACTTCGGACTTTGTGAATCAAGTCCAAAATCTGGTTCCGCAAATCCAATCGAATCAAAGACTATATCGTAATGATCGTGTTCCACGGTAAGTTTTTTGGAAAGCTCCTCTTTGGTATATTTTGATTGAATTGCCAGTTTATTAATGTGCCCTATACTGGTATCGATATGAAGATCCTCCCATTTAATGTATTCAAGTGCGCTGAGATCGTAATATCCTTTTTTGGTGCTCAAACTATAATCCTTCAGGCTAAAAGGGATCACATGCGCTCGTGTTTGTTCATTGTAGGTCACCTCTCTAAGTAGAAGATCTATGTTTTCAATCCTAAGACCACCGCTACCGTTTCCCTGTGACAAGATCTGAAGTTGACCATTTTCAATGTGGCATTTTTCAAAAAAAATACGCTTTAGGGACTGGTTATTCGAACCCTCGGATGAACTATTTTTCTTTTCCTCTAAAGCAATAAAAGGTTTCTCAAGAGATACCTCCGAGATGACAATATCACCGTTTTTTAAAAGGGGTATAAAATGCAATCCAGAAATCTTAATACCCTTTGATTCGAGTTCGAATCCTTCCGAGGAAAGTTTAAGATCCTCTAGAGAAATACTCCCTAAAAAAACATTTGTCCCTAAGTTCCGATAATTTAAAGTGATGTCTTTCGGAGTTTGCTTTTCAAGGAAATCTTTTACCTTAGAGGTGAAAAACAGTTGCGCGATAACCCCAACCACAACTAATAAACATAAGCCCAAAAACAGTACTTTTTGAAGTCTTCTACTTTGTGCCATATAGTTATTTATGTTAAGGAGTATAATTTCTAATCACCAGTTCACCTACAACACCATGTCAATAATATAATTTAATTAACATATCATATGCAGCTGGTAAACAGTCGATAACTCTTTTCAACAAACTTTCCCTTCACCCCCTTCTACCTACATCAATGGGCTCTTAGGAAATTAACGTTTCGAAATAAGATAATCAATGGAATACTTACCTGCTCCAGTTAACAACAGCATCACATAAATGAGTATATAATGCAGTCCCATCTCTTGCTTTACAAATGGATCCTCAGCATGAATAATAAATACCGCTACAAACATTGTTATGATAAGTGGTATCACTGCAAGTCTAGTTGCAAATCCAAAAATAATTAAAATAGAACAACCAATCTCAGCAAATAAGGCTAGCCAAAGGGACACCTGATCACCTAACCCCATAAAATCATAAAACTGAATTGGAGACTGACTTAGCATTGGAATCTTAGATATACCATGTACTAGCATTAAGACTCCAATACCTACTCGTGCAATTAATAATGCTAAATCAACACTAGCAGCACTTCGACTTACACTAAAAATGTTATTCATGTCTTTTTTTTTAATCACCTTTAAACTCCGAAAATTCAACAACAATCAAGTTGCCTTACACAAATATACGAATTCCACTCTTTTGAAATGAGTAAAAATTTCGGCATCATCCATGATGTAAAGCCTTATCCATAGCAATACCCATTTAAAAGTTTCAACACAAACAATTAATCCAAGAAAAAATTCCTTATTATCTTTGATCGTAGTCTCCAGTGACACAAACCCCTTGAAGAACTAATGTAAATATAAATTAAAACTCTGTATGTTGCAGTAATTTAAAGGTTCATTGGGTTAAAAAATGTAAAAGCTAATGTATCTTTGTCAGACACTTATAGGACTTTAATTTATGCTAGAACTATTCCAAGAATATCAAAAACAATTATTACAAACGCTCATCGTTGTTGTCGTTTTTCTTTTAATTCGTTTTCTTATATACAAAGCAATTAAAAGGGTGGGGAAAATGGGTGAATTAGACCCAAATAGAACACGGCTCATCTTTAAGTATTTTAACCTTTTTATCAGCGCTATTGGCATTTTTATCATCAGTATGTTTTGGGGCGTAAACATCGATGATCTCGGGTGGTTTATATCTTCTGCCTTTGCCGTTATAGGGGTGGCTTTCTTTGCTGTTTGGTCTATTTTAAGCAATGTCACCGCTGGAATTATACTTTTCTTTTCATTCCCTTTTAAAATTGGAGACCGTATCCGTATCCAAGACAAGGATTTTCCAACAGAAGGCCTTATTGAGGATATTAGAGCATTTCATATTCATATCCGTAGCGATGAAGGTGAGCTCCTTACCTATCCCAACAATCTTCTACTTCAAAAGGGCGTAGCTCAGATAAGTAAAGCAAAAAAAGACGACGACGGAAAGGATAGTATTTAACACTAATACTAAATAAAAAACAATGAAAAAAATTGCCGTGCTAACTGGAGCAGGGGTCAGTGCAGAAAGTGGTCTTAAAACCTTTCGAGATGCCGATGGTTTATGGGAAGGACATGATGTGATGACAGTAGCTACTCCACAAGGCTGGAAAAACAATACCGAATTAGTACTTGAATTTTACAATCAAAGACGCAGGCAATTACTAGAGGTTAAGCCTAACGCTGCACATCTAGCCCTAGCAAAATTAGAGGAACAATTTTGTGTAGACATTATAACCCAAAATGTAGACGATTTACATGAACGAGCTGGAAGTAGCAGTGTAATTCACCTTCATGGAGAATTATTAAAGGCAAGAAGCACTGTAGACCCTCAGCTTATTTTTCCTTGGACGCAGGACATCAAACTAGGGGATTTATGCAAACACCATCAGCAAATACGCCCTCATATTGTATGGTTTGGTGAAGCGGTCCCTTTACTCGAAGAAGCAGCGGCTATTGTGGGCAGAGCTGACATTGTTATGGTCATTGGAACTTCGATGCAAGTATATCCAGCCGCAGGGTTGGTAGACTACAAAAAGCCAGGTGTACCACTATACTTCATTGACCCTAACCCTAGTATCACCGAACACGCCATTACCGATTTAAAAATTATAGCAGAGAAGGCTACTGTGGGGGTGCCTATTGCGGTAGATCTACTGTCTGATAATTAAGCTGTAGCAATGCAGCCCAATCCGTAATCGCTTTAATTTCTTCCTGGGTTAAATTAGCATCTTTATGTAGCCATCGATATGATTTTAGCGGCATCCACCCTTGGTTTACAGCTTCTGTAATCTCCTCTAACTTATGTATTTTTTCCTTTGCGGAATAATGTTCCCATTTGGAAAAATCCAAATGCCGTTTACCTTCCTTTATATGGGAATCAAACCAATAGGACACTGGTTCTATTCCAGTATACCAAGGGTAGCGAGTCGAATTAGAATGACAGTCATAACAGGCATTTGTCAAGGTAGCCTCTATAATCTTTGGAGGACTAGTGGCTAAAATGATATCTGTGGGCGGTGTTGTATCGGCCTTATTAAGTTCTGGCGGAAAAAATTGCATGACAACAAGTGCAGTGAATATCACAAAGAGAATATTTTTAAATGCCCTCATATTTTTCTATTTTTAATAAATGTAAAAAACTTCAAGGACACCACATAAGTGAACACCGTATATTTTTATAAATCACAGCGATCCTCTATACTCCCTATGGCAATAATTATGGAATTTAAATCGCAAATTCAATCTTTAAAGGCCTACAAAGCGCACCGACAACAATTAGCAGATCAAGTTCTTAACAATCAAGCGATATTTCCAATTTTAATGGACTATAGCCTTAGTAATGATGCACGACTTGGCAAGCCAGCCTGTTGGGTATTAGAGTATGTATGCATCGCAAAGCTTTCATGGATACATCCATATTTAAAGCATTTTATAGATCAGCTTCCTTTTATTGAAAATAAATCATCCAAACGTTGCTGTGCAAAAATCTGCATGCTCCTTTGCCAGCGTTATTTCCTTGATTCTGATAAAAGCACCATAGAAGCCCTTGATAAGACCGATCTAGCATCACTGGTGGAGATAAATTTTGACTGGCTGATGAATGATGAAAAAGTTGCCACCAAAGCCTATGCTATGGAGACATTACATTTACTGGGTATAGTGTTCATTTGGGTGCACCCTGAACTCAAAGCTATCCTTCAAAAGGGAATTCCCAACCATACCATGGCCTATAAAGCACGTGCTATGCATATTCTTAACAAAATTTGAGTTTAAGTTTTTCACAAATAAGTTGACCCTTTACTCTTATAAGATTAAATTTGTGCTTTTAATTTAAATCCCAGTGGGATCTTAACTAGAATCACTGTAGAACTTTAGCGTTTCAGTGATTTTTAATTATTTGAAAACATGCAATTAACTTCCTTAACGGCTATTTCTCCTATCGATGGGAGGTATCGTAGCAAAACCGACAAATTAGCTGATTATTTTTCAGAAGAAGCGCTTATTAAATACCGTGTTCGTGTTGAAATTGAATATTTCATTGCGCTTTGTGAAATTCCTCTTCCACAGTTAAAAGGGTTTGACAACGCTCAATTTTCAAAGCTCAGAGACATTTACAAGGACTTTAATAGTGAGGACGCCTTAGCCATTAAGGAAATTGAAAAGACCACAAACCACGATGTAAAAGCAGTTGAATATTTTATCAAAGAAAAGTTTGACAACCTTGGATTACATGCCTTTAAGGAATTTATCCATTTCGGTCTTACATCGCAAGATATCAATAACACGGCCATACCGCTCTCTGTAAAGGAGGCACTAGAACACAGCTACCTTCCAAGTTACGAGCGTTTGATCGACAAGCTAGAATCTTTAGCCTCGGAATGGGAAAACGTACCAATGCTTGCTAGAACGCATGGCCAGCCAGCTTCCCCTACTAGGTTAGGCAAGGAGATCCAGGTATTTATCGTTAGGCTTGCCGAGCAATTCAACAGCCTAAAAACAATCCCAATTGCAGCTAAATTTGGCGGGGCTACAGGAAATTACAACGCACATTTGGTAGCATACCCAGCGATCGATTGGAAAGCTTTTGGAGCAAAGTTTGTCGAGGAAACCCTCCAATTACGCCACTCCTTCCCAACCACGCAAATCGAGCACTATGATCATATCGCAGCCTTGTTTGATGCCTTAAAACGTATCAATACCATAATTATAGATTTCAATAGGGATATATGGACTTATATTTCCATGGATTACTTTAAACAACGCATTAAAAAAGGCGAAGTTGGATCATCAGCGATGCCTCATAAAGTAAATCCTATTGACTTTGAAAATTCAGAGGGAAATCTAGGAATCGCCAATGCAATTTTCGAACACCTATCAGCTAAACTACCGATTTCAAGATTGCAGAGAGATCTAACCGATAGTACTGTGCTAAGAAATGTTGGCGTACCATTTGCTCATACGTTGATCGCTTTTGAATCTACCTTAAAAGGCATGAATAAATTACTGCTCAATAAAGCGAAATTCGAAGAAGATTTAGAGAAAAATTGGGCTGTGGTAGCTGAAGCTATTCAGACCATCCTCAGAAGAGAGTCCTATCCGAATCCATATGAGGCGCTAAAAAACCTTACGCGAACCAATCATGTAATTAACCAAGAATCCATCGCTAATTTCATTGACACTCTTGAGGTTTCAGATGCCATAAAAGAAGAATTAAAACAAATTACCCCTGCTAATTACACAGGAATTTAGCAGGGTCAGTTACTATCTCCTAAAAAGCCCAAAGGTAAATCCTTCGGGCTTTTTTAATGACTATTAGCAACTATGTCCTTGCCTAAGATTACAAATTACTTTTTCTCAAAAATCCCTTTTAATTGACCTTCCAGACCAGAAACATCTACACTTCCATTCTCAAGGGCTTTCGCTAATGTAATCATATTCTCAGGCTTCATATCTTTTCCAAGGACCCTGATTAATGCAAGACCTTCATCATCACTACTACCAAATATAATTACCTCATCAATAGCATCATCGCTACCTAAATACTTTATCGTACCACGGTGTGACCCACTGTTTATAACCATTAGATCTTGATACTTGTCATCTTTTAAAATCTCACTGATGGTTTGTTTTTCTTTCTCGTATTCTAAAGCGTTTTCTTGATTCAACCTAAAGGCCAGTATGTTGAGCTTTTTGACAGATTCAAATGCTTGTTTCTGCTGAGCTGAAAGCATGCTATTATCGACACTTAAAATACTAGATGGGATGTCTAAAGAAATGAAATTTGAATTCTCGTTTTGGTTTACAAAATACTCCTGTAAACTAGGAGAACCATTTGAACAAGAAAAAAATGCTACACTAAGAAGCAGCACGGCTATGTAATTACCAATGTATTTCATATGGATTGAATTATTGTTGACTAATTAAAGGAACCTCCCGATTTAAGGAGGTTCCTATATTGTTCTTAGATTTACTTGTGTTTTTGTCCTGCTTTACCGAGTTGATCACCTCCTGGCAAATCCATTTTTGAGGTAAGTTTTGAGAGCTGACGTAGATCGATATTACCTGTTAAAGATAACAATACGGTCTCTGGCTTCTGGCCAGCGATTTCTAAATCTTCGTAATTTAAATCAGTAACCAGCATGATCAATTCTTCGACATGAAACTCATCGCTCCCTTCCTTTACATAAAATTTCACATTTGCATCCCCATCGCGCACTCGCATCAATTCTTCAAAATTTGACTTACTCAAATGCTTGGTAACCCAATTATCCAAATCTCTAGTAATCTCCACTTTTTCAGTGGTAATCACCTTAAAACTAGTGATGTTGTTGACCAAATCATAAACCGCTTGTGCATCTGGATCATCCGAACTTACACTTATTTTACTAAGCATTTGAAACATTTTCGGCTGTAACGCAACATAGGTCACCTCTGAATTTTCAGCATACTTATCAAAAATACTTTGTGCTTGTGTCATTAACGGAGACAATGCAACCATAATTATTACTAAATACTTTTTCATACTATTGAAGTTAAATCTTTTTAATTTTAATTGTTTAAAATGAAACGGTTAGTGTTTTTTTCAAATTCCTCCAGATAGCTTGCCCCTTCTACTCCTTTTTTAAAATTATTTGTGAATAGCATGATGGCCATCTGTGCAGATTCAATTTCTTCCTCTGTGTAACCCTGCGCAAAAAGTTTATCATAAGGAGAAGAAGGTTCTTCACTGCCAAAATAAATACCAAAAGCAAGTACGGCTACAGCTGCGATGCTAGCCCAGGCTAAATAATAAGGTTTTCTTCCAGGTTTTACTGGGATCTCGCGTGTACTTCGTTCTTCTTTGGCTATGGAGAAATAATTAAACATCACACTGTAGTGTTGCAAATGTGGGGCTACATCACTCTTGGTGAAATATTCCCTTAATTCGTTTTCTTCAGCTACAGTGGTTGTGGCCTCCAAATATTTTTCCAATAATTTTTCTATTCTATCTACTGATTCCATAACTGTGCGTCTTTGTTAATTCTTCCCGTACTGCCTTTCGTGCCCTGGATAAGGTTACACGCACTGCAGTAGCTTTCATCGATAACATTTCTTCTATTTCATTAAATTCATATTGCTCTATATCTCTTAACTGCAACACCATCCGTTGCTGCTCAGGGAGCTTACTTATGATCTTACTGATCCACCCCAAACTATCGCGTACCTCTATACTACCTTGTAACGATACACTTTCATCGGTATAATTCGAATGAACGAGTTTTAAATTTCCAGCTTGTTTAGACTTTAAACGATCCAAACAGTAATTTTTAGTCATTGTAACAGCAAAAGCTTCCACATTGTTGTACTGCCCTATCTTGTCTTTATTGTTCCACAACTTCATCAGCACTTCTTGGGTGGCATCCTCCGCCTCTTCTGTGGAAACTAACAACCGTTTAGCAAGTCGGAATAACTTATCTTTAAAAGGCATTACTGTATTTAAAAACTCCCTTTGTTGCATTTTATTGGTTGCTTAATGCTTATTTAATAGCGTTCTAAAATCAAGACGATCACAATTAAATTTTGTTACAATTTATTTTTTTAATTCGCCAAATGTAAGTAATCTTACACCTCTAACTATGAACTTACTTTTACTAAAACTCAAAAAAGTTGATTTTCAACACTTTACCTCAAATAACCAAAAGTATGAATAACAAATTAAAAAACGCTTGGATCATTCTTCTACTACTAGCTGTAAGCTTTGGTTGTAGTAAAGATGATGACGATGTCGACAATCCAGACCCAACAGCAGTAGAACTCAACAATGAAGTCAATGACTTTATTTGGAAAGGGATGAATTACTGGTACTACTACCAAAGCCAAGTTGAGGATCTAGCCGATACCAAGGATGACAATCAAGACAATTATTACACTTATTTAAATCAGTATTCAGATCCTGAAGATCTGTTCAGCGATTTGGTTTATACCCAAGAAGATGATTTTTCATGGTATATTGAAGATGTAGAAGCACAGGCTAATGCCTTTAGAGGTATTTCGGAATCCTACGGAATCAACCTAGGATTTGCAGTTTATACAGACAACACCAAAACAGATGTAGTGGTATATGTTGGCTATGTAACAGAAAATTCCCCTGCCAGTGATGCTGGTATTGAGCGTGGAGATCTCATTTACAGTGTGGATGGAACAAGACTTAATGGAAACAATGTTAATCTAATCAATAAATTATATACCGAGAGTTCTATCTCTATAGGTTTTGCTGAGGTGGTAGAAGGTACCTTCGTATACGAAGATGAAATTACCCTTTCCCCAGTGATCTTAAATGAAAATCCAGTGTATTACCATGACATTATTGAAACTGCAGGTACCAAGATAGGATATTTAGTCTATAACAGCTTTGTACATACCTATCACGAGGAACTTAATGATGTCTTTGGGCAGTTTAAAAATGAGAACATCAATGAGCTCGTATTAGATTTGCGTTATAATGGTGGTGGATCAGTGATAACCTCCGCGTTTTTAGCGAGTATGATCCAAGGGGGCACATCTGAAAATGATGTGTTTGCAAACTTGGTCTACAACCAGAAAAGAGATAGAGGACAAGGAGCTACGTATCCATTTTTTAACCAGGCTTGGCTCTATGATAAAACAACTGGAGCTTATAAAGAAGGCGCAGATATTGATATAAATCGATTAGATGGCCTTAGTCGTGTATACGTAATTACAACTGGTTATACCGCTTCGGCAAGTGAAATGATTATAAATGGTTTGCGTCCCTATATGGATGTCATAGTCGTTGGAGGTACAACTGTTGGAAAAAATGAAGGTTCCATCACCGTATATGATTCTGAAGGTGATTTTACAGATGCTGAAAACAGAAATCCAAATCACAATATCGGAATGCAGCCGATCGTATTTCAAATAACCAATAGCCAAGGGCAAAGTGACTATGACAATGGTTTTACTCCTGATCTAGCGGTAGACGAAGCATCTTTTGCTGCATCGATAAAGCCCTTTGGAGACCCAGGTGAAGCACTCCTTAAAACGGCCATTGATGATATTACAGGAATTAGTGCCAGACAAACCTTATCCACTATGACCCTTGACAAAGCTGGTAAAATCCAAGGACCGAAGTTTAGTACTGAAATGTTTATGCTTCCTTCTGAATTAGAACTCTTAAAATAATAGGAAACCATCCCTTTTGAAGATCATAAAAAAGCCGAGTAGTTGCTTTAAAACAAAGAACTACTCGGCTTTTTTATTATAAGGTCAGGCGAAATCCTAATCGCAGGTTTCTTCCTCTTGTGGTATACCCCACAAGTTCCTGATAGTCTTGATTTGTTATATTATCCAAGTTTAAAAACACGGTAAATTGATCTGACACCTGGTGATTAGCAGAAAAATTAAGAAGCGAAAAAGCCTTCAAATTTACATTTTCAAAGGTGCTAAAATCAGTATCTAAACGCTCCCCTGTGTATTGATATCCGAGGCTAAAAGCAGTGCTTGAAAATAACTGGTAGTTCACATGTGCATTTATTTTATGTTTTGGAATTCTAAGAACTACCTTATCTCGATTCTCTGTAAAGGTATAGTTTGCAGTAATACCTAGTTTATCCCCCAAGTTGTAAGCGGCCTCGAGCTCCATCCCATGGACCGTAAATTGGTCTTCAATATTGGTATAACGCCACTGGTCTGTTTCTATATCAAGGAGGTAATCAATAAAATTTTCTTCCTTGCGATTAAAATATAGCCCACTCCATCTAAAATGATCACTTTTAAATTCTATCCCTGCTTCAAAAGTTTGGTTTTCTTCGGGCTTTAAATTTGGATTCGCCCCAAAAGCTCCAAAAAGCTGTGGTAAGGTTGGTGCAATATAGGAACTACTATAAAAACCAAGGAATTTTAAATAACTGCCATTGAGCTTTAAAGTGTAGGAAGGATTGAAATTATAAGTAAAATGACTTCCATATTCACTGTGATTATTCAATCGACCACCAAGATTAAGATTTAAACCAAAATCAGATACCCAAACCACATTGGCATAAGGATCAGTAGTTGAAAAATCAGTATCAGCTCCTAAAGTTGCTTGCTGGCGAACATAGTTCAATCCTAAAATGGTATAAAGTTGATCACCAAATTTATACCTGTTGTAGGCATCTACAACCGTACTTTTAGCCTCATAGGCATTGGGAAATTCCGAATAAATATCGCGATGGATCTCATTGAATGAAGCATTGACATTGAGTTGTCCTTGTGCATAACGGTATTCAGGGGATAACGTCACCCTGAATTGCTCACTTTGAGAATAATTATCACTATCAACCATTGGGGAGGATGAATCAAAATCAGCCTTAAATTTATCGTAGTATCCCAACACATTTACAGAAAATCGATCCGAGAACTGGTATCCAAAATTAACATTGGTGTTGATTCGGTTAAAGGGATCCTCTTCCTCCCCTATTACTGCGGAAAGTCCATTGGTATATTGTTGGCCAAATCCAACTAGATAGCTGAATTTATCTAGCTGCCCATTGACATTGAGATTGTTTCGAAAGTCTGCAGGGGAAAAAGAATGCTCATCAGAAGATTGATTACTACCTATACTACTTTGAAAAGTGGCCGAAATCTTATCAGGCTCTGCTTGTTTGGTTCGAATGTTAATAACAGCGGTAGCAGCACCATTCCCATATAAGGTGCTTGCGGCTCCTTTTAAAATTTCTACCGACTCAACATTGGCTAGATCAACGAGTTTTAAATCAAAATCACCCGCTATCTGGGATGGGTCACTTACTACAATTCCATCAATTAGAAATAGTACTTGCCGGTTATTACCACCTCGAATCAGATAGGATAAGTTCTGTCCAGCATTACTTCGACTTCCATTGATCTCTATACCACTCTTGGTGTTGATCAGTTCGGAAAGACTTCGTCCTTGATTTCTTTGAAGCTCTTCGGAGGTGATGGTAATGATCGTTTTACCAGAGTTTTCACGTTTTAATTCAAATCTGGAATCACTTACCACAACAGCATCTAATTGCTGAATTTCAGTTTCATCCAATACACTCATTTCTTGAGAGTAGCCAAGGGTACATAGAATACCTAAAGCACAAAAAGAAAGTACTCTTTTGTTCATATTTTAATGTTGTAAAAAGGGAAAAAAGTATGGAAAAACCATACGCCAACTTTTATCCCGAAAGTTTGACAATGTTTTTTTGAATTTAGGCAGGTCTCCTGGCTTGCTTTTATTTTGATTCGCCTTCCCATCCAATCCTTAGAAGATTTGAACAGTGGCATAGTTAAAACACCAAAAAAGTACGTTTGTAGTTACTAGATTCACTACATAAAGCTTACAGTTGCGGGAACAGCTACGGATTTACACCGTATTCCCTTTTCATCCTATTTGAATTATACAACTTAGGAACCATAAATTCAAGGGCAAAAGTAAACATTTTAGACAACAGAAGCCTCACACAATAAATTAATCTTAATTTTATGCCTTGAATCAATGATAAAACACACACAATTAAACTTGTCATAATGAAATACCTTTGCCTTTTAATGCTTGTTTTTATAGGGTGTAAAGAATCCAAGCAAAAGGAAGCTCCCCTTTCTTCTCAACAAATCGAAGCAGTGCAAAGCATTCCGAACTCAGAAGTTGCCGTTCAATATGCACAAGGATTTACTATAAAAAAACAAGGCCATTTAACCTATGTAGAGGTGAATTCTCCATGGCCAAATGCCAATGTACCCTATAAGTACGTCTTAATTGACAAGCGGCATAAAAACGAATTAAAGGATAGTTTAATTTACCTGAGAAAAAACTTTGATGCTGTGGTATTTACCCCTGCTAAAAGAATTGCAGCTACATCGACCACCCATATACCTGCCTTCCAACTTTTAGAAGTGTCCGATTATTTAATCGGCTTTGCTGAAACAGATTTTATATCTTCACCAGTTTTAAGAAAGCGCGTTGAAAGTGGCCAGATAGTTGAATTAGGCGTCAATGAATCCATCAATGAGGAGGTTGTAATTGCCTTACAACCCGACCTGTTTATAGGTTTTGGTGTCTCCAATGAAAATAAGAGTTACAATACAATTTCCAAAGCTGGAATTCCAGTGGTATATAATGGAGATTGGGTAGAAGAAACTCCCCTTGGTAAAGCTGAATGGATTAAATTCATGGGTGCTTTCATTGGTAAATCAAAGCAGGCAAATCAGATTTTTAATACCATTGTTTCAGAATATAATAAAGCGAAAAAATTAGCCTTAAAAGCCAGCTCTCAACCAACCGTAATTAGTGGATCCATGTTTAAGGATATTTGGTACGTTCCAGCGGGAGAAAGTTGGCTTGCACAATTCTTTAAGGATGCCAATGCGAATTATCTATGGAAGGATACCAAGGGCACTGGTAGCCTTTCACTGAATTTTGAGACCGTACTAATGAAAGCTCGTGAAACGGAGTACTGGATAGGGTCAGGACAATTCATTAGTTATAACCAGTTAAAACAGGCCAACCCCCATTACCAACAATTTAATTTTTTCAAGCATAAAAAAATTTATACCTATGGTCTAAGCACCGGGGACAAAGGTGGTATGTTATATTACGAACTTGCACCCAGTAGGCCAGACATGGTTTTAAAAGATATAATTCATATTTTACATCCCGATTTGTTACCAGAATACAGCACTGTATTCTTTAAACCATTACAATCTTGAATACCACAAAGACATACTATGCTTCCTTTCTAATTTTAGGGGCATTTCTATTAATAAGCTTTGTACTTAATTTAAGTTTAGGGTCAGTGAGTGTTCCTCCTAAAGAGGTGATTTATGCCCTTTTCGACGGTCCTATTACCAATGAATCATGGAAGTATATCATTGTAAATTATCGGCTTCCAAAATCACTGACCGCCATTTTAGTAGGTAGTGGACTCTCGCTAAGTGGTCTACTAATGCAAACCTTATTTAGAAACCCACTAGCCGGACCTTTTGTATTAGGGATTAGTTCAGGTGCTAGCCTTGGTGTTGCTATATTAGTGATGGGAGCTTCTCTATTTGGTGGGGTCATAGGCATAGGACTTGGCTACGCTGCCGGCACCATTATTGCAGCAACAATAGGAAGCTTTTTGGTTTTATTAGCTATAATGATTGTAGCTAGCGCGGTTAAAGATACGATGACCCTATTAATAATTGGTTTAATGTTTGGGAGCATCACCTCTTCTGTGGTAAGTGTACTATCTTATTTCACCCAGAAAGAATTGCTACAGCAATACATTTTTTGGTCTTTTGGAAGTTTAGGTAATCTATCTTGGAGTCAATTAGTGCTATTAAGTGTATTAGTTGTATTAGGGATACTCATTGCCATCTATTGCATCAAACCGCTCAATGCACTTTTATTAGGAGAACATTATGCTTCTAGCTTAGGAATTAACGTAAAGACATCTAGATACTTCATTATCGTCTCTACAAGCCTTTTGGCGGGAAGTATCACGGCTTTTGCTGGTCCTATTGCATTTATAGGACTGGCCGTTCCACATCTTAGCAGGCAACTCTTTCCTTCACTGAATCATAAAATAATGATTCCAGCAACTGTTTGTTTGGGTGCCATCATCATGCTTCTTTGTGATACAGTAGCTCAGCTACCTGGAAGTACTTTAACACTGCCCATTAACGCCATAACATCTTTAGTAGGAGCTCCAGTAATTATTTGGCTGTTGGTTAGAAAACGTAAAATGATTTTTTAAATTACAATCCTATCAAGACTAAAACAACACATAGCATCATAAAAGCAAGGGATCTAGCCATTGGTTACCGACATAAATCGGTGGTAAGTAAAGTGGCAGAAAATATCAATTTTGATGTCCATTCTAATGAACTTGTTGCCGTGGTCGGTGCCAATGGTATCGGGAAGTCCACCCTACTGAAGACGCTTTCAGCAATACAAATGAAGCTCTCTGGTGAGATTCTACTCAACAACACCCCACTATCGAATTATAAGTCCAATCAACTTGCGAAATCCCTTAGTATTGTACTTACTGAAGGTATCCCCACTAAAAACCTAAGTGTATCAGAGGTAATTGCCTTGGGAAGACAGCCATATACGAATTGGATCGGTAGTTTAACTGCCAAAGATATCGAGATTATTAAAAACATCCTTCACGACACTGGACTCGTTGAGCTAAAGGATAAAAAATGCTACCAACTCAGTGATGGCCAGTTTCAAAGAGTGATGATTGCAAGGGCACTTGCTCAGGATACCGCGTTAATTCTACTAGATGAACCTACTACGCATTTGGATATTTATCATAAAGCCTATGTTCTTAAGATGCTTAAAAATATTGTCAAAACAACAAATAAATCCATTGTATTTTCAACCCATGAAATTGCATTGGCCTTACAACTTTGTGATAAAATTATAATTATTCAAAAAGAAAGATCCCTCTTTGGAACACCCGAAGAACTCATAAATCAAGGAATTTTTTCTAATTTATTTGGCAGCGATCTAATCAGTTTTGATCCGCAAACTGCTAGTTTCAAAATCATTTAACTGAGTATTAATTAAAATCTAGATCTACCAGTACTGGTAAGTGATCGGAAGGGTATTTACAATCCTGGGAATCACTTAAAATACCACTTTTAAGTATCTTAAAATCACCTTCTGAGATAAAGACATAATCAATTTTATCAGTAACAGGTTTTTCAAAGTGAAAACCATTAAAAGTACCCTTTGGACCAAAGGCATTCTCACCAGCGGCCTTATGGGTATCAATCATTTGATCAGTAATGATCTGTATACCTTTTTCTTGATCCGTTAAGTTGAAGTCACCAGTAAGAATGACCGCTTTATTATCCGTATTTACTTCTTTTATTTTCTGTAATATTAATTTGGAACTTTCCAAACGTGCCACTTCTCCTATATGATCAAAATGAGTGTTGAACACCCAAAAGCGCAGATCAGTGTCTTTGTCCTTAAACAAGGCGTAGGTACAAATTCTATTTAAAGCAGCGTCCCATCCTTTAGAAGGCTCATCAGGGGTTGGAGAAAGCCAAAAAGTTCCTTGTTTTAGCATTTCCACTTCTTGAGTATTATAAAAAATGGCTGAATATTCCCCTTGCGTATTTCCTTTATCCCGACCTATCCCTACATAATCATATCGATCCAAAGACGCTTTAATATCCTCAAGCTGATGGTGTAGTCCTTCTTGGGTTCCAATAATATCAGCATCGTAATAGTTCAGTTGAGAGATAAGAAAAGCTTTACGATTTTCCCAATTGTTGACCAAATCAGAGGTGTTGTCATACTTAATGTTGTATGACATTACTTGAAGATCTTGTGCATAGGTGGCACTGCATAAAAACGCAGCCAAGAGTAAATTTAAAATTCTCATGATTCTTGTATTACAGCTAGTAAAATTCATCTGTCAAATATACCAAACCAAAATTTAGATTGTATATGATCTACTAATTTTGTTTAGACATTAATGGTGTAGACAACAAAAAAATACAACAATTCTAAGGAGAACAAAAGTGCTCCTATCAGATATCACATAGGAATTAAAACTATTTTGGTTTTTAAATCAGACATTCAATAGATTGCGTGCCTCCATCTGAACGCTCCATGGAATATTTTCATTTTTGTAATACATGGATCTTCGCTAGGTATCAATCACGGTATAAGTGTCGATCAGCCGCGAAGATTTAAAGTTACCACTTAATTTGTGATCCTAAATTTGGGGAGTATTAAACCTCCTGATACTGCTTATTATATGCTTAAAGAATATGGTTATAAACAACATGCAGGCATACAAGGTTTTTAGCAAGTAGTATTTGCTGTGTCTTATTTGGCACCAACCAATAGGAATATTTCTTAGTTACTGTTTTGTCGTATATATTCCAACTAATCAGTGGCACTGGAGAGTTTAACGTTCCGATTTACAAACAATAGATAGGTTCATTTATTCAATAGGATTCCCTCTTAAACGCTCAAAAACTTCGTAAGCGTTTTTTACCTTAGATTTCGGTGCTTTTTCAAATTCTTTCTCTGTCACTTTGTAGACCTTTTGAAGCGAATCAAGTTTCTTATGCAGATGTGCTATGACCTCTTGGTAGTTTTGATCGTCTATGGCATTATGAAGCTCTTTCGGATCTACTTTAAGATCATAAAACTCCCAGGTATCAATATCGTCATAGAAGTGCATTAATTTATAGCGTTTGGTTTTGATACCATAATGTTTTTTCACCATATGAAATGCCGGATAATCATAATAATGATAATAAATAGCCTCCCTAAAATCATCCTGGGAGATCTTCCCATCTAGCAGTGGTTTAAACGATTTACCCTGCATCCCAACAGTTAATGAGTCATCAGCGTTTGCGTAATCTAAGAATGTTTGAGCAAAGTCTAAGTTTTGGGTTAGCGCACTCACTTTGATCCCTGCTTTAATTTTACCTGGATATTGAATCATAAAAGGCATTCTAAAGGACTCCTCATACATAAATCGCTTATCAAAAAATCCTTTCTCTCCAAGATAAAAACCTTGATCTGAGGTATACACTACAATGGTGTTTTCCATAAGCCCACTTTCTTTAAGATAATCAAGCACCTTTCCAACCCCGTCATCAACAGCTTTTACTGTGGCTAGATATTCCTGTAGATAGCGCTGAAATTTCCAAATTGCCAACTCTTTTCCTTTTAAATCGGCTTTCCAGAAGGCATTATTTTTTTCTAGGTATGCCTTATTCCATATAGTTTTTTGCTCGGTACTCATTCGATCAAAATCGTTGGTCCAGGGATTGTTTGCTAAGTTGGTACTACCATAACCTTTGCTTAATTTCAGGTCATGTCCTTCATACATATCTTTGTAAATCGTTTGTAATTGCTGCTGTGCAGCAATTTGGTTTTCATGCTTGTCAAAATAAGTGTCCGGAACAGGAAAGGTAATAGAATCAAACGCGTTGAGATACCTAAGCGCAGGCATAAAGTTCCTATGTGGTGCTTTATGATGTAACATCATAAAAAATGGCTTCTCTTGGCGGCCGTTTTTTTCTAGCCAGTTCAAGGCTTCCTCAGTGATAATATCAGTTGCATATCCAGCAATACGTATCGTATCTCCCATTTTGATAAAATCAGGGTTGTAATAATGTCCTTGATCCTCAACAATATTCCAGTAATCAAATCCTTGTGGGTAACCATATAGATGCCACTTTCCAATTAGTACGGTTTGATATCCTATGCTTTTTAACTTTTTTGGCAAGGTTGGCTGGTTCCCATCAAATCGTTCTCCATTTTGACGAAAACCGTTCATATGGCTATGCTTTCCAGTTAGGATTACTGCCCTACTTGGTCCACAAATGGAATTGGTATTATACATTTGGGTAAACAAAGCACCATTCTGAGCAATTCTGTCGATGTTTGGCGTTGGTGCTAATTGACTTAACTCACTACCATATGCACTTATGGCTTGATAGGCATGGTCGTCCGACATTATAAAGAGGATGTTTGGTCGACTCGCCTTGGCACCTTCAGAGGTAGTAGTAGCATTGTTTTCTTTTTGGTTCGCTTGACAAGAGCTCACAAAATTCATTAGCCCAGCTAAAATAATAAAGATGAAGGTTCTTTTGGTAATTGAATATCTCATTTTGTTGCTTTAAGTGTTCTATTGATTTGTAAAAATTGCCCCTCTATAATGACATCATTGATGAAAGAGGCTATCGTGTCTGTCCGGGAAAACGGAATTCCAGCCCACTGATGGGTCCCTTCTGGATCCGTTCCTAGATTATAGGACATGTCTAATTCCCTTAATTTATCCGCTATGGCTTTAGAGCCATAGAGTTTTAAATATCCAGGTGCATCTTTTGGACAATAGTGATGTGGTGCCGCGTCATACGGAACTAATTGGTCCTTGATACCATGAAAAAACATCCCAGGAATAGCATTTTCAGCCTTTAAGTTATCAAGCTCCAACAATGCGCCTGCAAAAGAAATGACTCCTGCGAACTCTAAATCCCCGTAGTTCAAGTCCCGATACAGATCGCTACCACGCATGTAGGCCAAATTAACTACAGCTTCAGCCCCCGCACTACTTCCAATAAGTACCACACGATCAAAGTCTACTCTAAACAGATCATTTTTATTTTTTATAAAATGCAGGGCAGCTAATATATCTTCACCTGACATTCTGATGGTTTTAATTTTTTCTTGAGTTGGACAATCGCATCCGAATCCAGTGGCTTTACCCCTTCTAGTTAATCGGTAACTCAAAGAAGCCACTGCATAGCCCATCTTAGCCATAGTCCTGGAGAAATTAACCTCCGTCGAGTTATCGCGTTTTCCCACAGAAAAACCGCCGCCATGAACCACAATCAATAAGGGCCGCTTATCGAGAGGGTCATTCTTGATATCATAAAAATCTAGTTTTAGGGTATCCGTATAGATAAATGTCTGTTTTTGGACCTGCTTGAAAATGACTTCGGAATAACGGTTATCATCTTTTGGAGCACAAGAAATCAAAACAAAAAAAGTACATGAAAAAAGTAAAGTTCGTAGTAGCATGGTTAGATTTTTATTGTAAAACAAAGGATTTTTTTAAGGTCGCATTAGAATCTGCACCTACAAATACTTCAAAGACTCCTGGTTCTGCAATAAATTCCAATTGATTGTTGTAAAATTTTAAATCCTCAGGTTTTAGCGTAATCGTAATGGTTTTCTGTTCTCCTTTTTTAAGGAACACCTTTTTAAATCCTTTTAAGGTGCGCTTGGGAGGAGTAATACTTCTCACCACATCCCTTAGGTACAATTGCACTACGGTTGCTCCATCATAATCCCCTGTATTTTTAAGCGTTACTGAAACCTCAACCGACTGCTTTGAAGTAATCTGATCGGTACTCAATTTTAAATCAAAATATTCAAAAGTGGAATAGCTCAGTCCATAACCAAATGGTATTAAAGGGGTGTTAGGTGAGTCCAAATAGTTGGATCTAAACTTTTGAAATTCATTGGTGTCTCCTGCAGGTCTACCGGTATATTTCATGCTGTGGTATATTGGAATCTGTCCTACTGATCTCGGCCATGAAGCAGTTAATTTCCCAGACGGGTTATAATCACCAAACAATAAATCAGCAATAGCATTACCAGCCTCAACTCCAGGATGCCAAACTTGCAAAATACTTATGGGCATAGCAAATTCCTCACTGATATCCAGAGGTCTGCCACTCATCAGCACTAACACCAACGGTTTTCCGGTTTTCTCTAAAGCTCGAATTAGTTTTTTTTGTGGTTCAGGGATACGGATGTCAGTACGGCTAGCAGCCTCACCACTCATCTCGGTAGCTTCTCCAACTACTGCAACGATCACATCCGATTGTGCGACTTTCTCTAGGGCCTCATCGAGCAATTGTTCAGGTGCAGTTTCACTAATTGTTACCCGAGGTCCAAATACATTAATCTTTTCAGCCATTTCAGGATCATCTACAATATTCGAGCCCTTGGCATAAAGCACCGAGGCAGAAGGTGCCACATTCTCCATCCCCTCTTTTATAGTTACGGCATACTTGATCTCCCCAGTAGGTGCCCAAGTGCCCAGCATATTATGGCGATTATCCGCCAGGGGGCCAATGAGTGCAATTTTGTCAGTTTTTGAAAGCGGCAGGGTTTTATTTTCATTTTTTAAAAGTACTGCTGAGGCGGCAGCAGCCTTTCGTGCCACGGCTCTATTTCCAGGGGTAAGTATATCCCGCTGTGGTCTAGTCTGATCAATGTATTTATAAGGATCATCCAAAAGTCCAAGTTTGTATTTGGCCTCAAGGATCCTTCTGCAAGCCTTAGTAATAGCTTGTTCTGTCACTTTTCCTTCTTCAAGGGATTTTTTAAGAGTATTCAAAAAACCTTCCCCCACCATGTCCATATCTAATCCAGCATTTAAAGCTTGAGCAGCGACTGTCTGTAAATCACCTACACCATGTGCTACCATTTCGTTTAAAGATGTATAATCTGAGACTACAAATCCATCAAAGTTCCAAAAATCCCGTAATACCTTTGTCAAAAGCCATTTATTTCCTGTGGCTGGTATACCATCAATATCATTAAACGAAGTCATCACAGAGCCAGCTCCAGCATCAATAGCGGCTTTATAAGGTGCCATAAACTGATTGAACATTTTGAGATGGCTCATATCAACAGAATTGTAATCCCGACCAGATTCTGAGGCCCCATAAAGCGCAAGATGTTTTACCGTTGCCAGCATGGTATTTGAAGCGGCGAGATCATCACCTTGGTATCCTTTAACCATAGCTTTTGCAATGGCAGCACCCAAAAAAGGATCTTCTCCAGCACCTTCAGCCATCCGCCCCCACCTTGGGTCCCTGCTAATATCAACCATAGGAGAAAAGTTCCAGTTGATACCATCGGCAGTAGCTTCTTTTGCAGCAATCTCAGCGGTTCGTTCAACCAACTCCATATCCCAACTCGAAGCCAACCCTAAAGGAATTGGAAAAGTGGTTTTATAACCATGAATAACATCAAAGCCAAATAACAACGGAATTCCTAAACGACTTTTCTTTACAGCGAGCTCTTGAGCGATGCGTACCTTTCTTGGCCCAGAGACACCAAATAATCCTCCCACATTACCAGCTTTTATTTTTTCCTCTACATTCTGGCTGACTACCTCTCCCGTAGCAATGCCACCTCCAGGGGTGACTAGGTTAAGTTGCCCTATCTTCTCTTCCACGGTCATTTTACTCAAAAGCGCCTCCACCTCTGGTATGGACGCAGTATTTTGAGCCATCAGGCTAAGACTACCAAAAAGGCATCCGACTACAAGTATTCTTAATCGTTCCATTTTACTACAATTTACTACATTTTACGATCTAATAGCATCGAATTATCAATTCGATGTACGCCCCCCCTTATTACTGCAGGGTACGTCGTTTGGAAAACAACCAGTTTAAAAAATCAGGCTCATCAAATGCTGGATCCCAACTGTTGTGATTGGCGTTTTCATAAAGCGTAAAATTTGGAAATCCTCCGGCCTCTACAATAGCCTCAACCATTTCTATAGAGTAAAGTGGACTTACAACATTATCCTTGGCTCCATGAAAAATCCACATTGGTATGTGGGCGTATTTGCCAACCAAACCTTCATCGCCCGCACCACAAATTGGAATAGCAGCTGCAAAGGTATTGGGCATTCGGCTAAGGATCTCGAAGGTTCCCATACCTCCCATAGACAAACCAGCAACATATACCCTTTCTTTATCCACATAAGACTTCTCCAATTGTTCTTTTAGAAGCTCCATAACAAGACTTAAAGGCCTCGTTGGTCCTTTATCCGTATCGAATTCCAATTCCACTCCTTTTTCTGAACGATCCACGGCTACATTCGCCCAATAATCACCTTTGGGACATTGAGGGAAAATGACAATTGCTGGAAATTTAGACCTGTTTTCTGAATTGATAAAAAGGGAACTGCCATGGACTAGTTGCGACTGGTTATCACTCCCGCGCTCACCAGCACCATGCAGAAACAACACTAAGGGGTAAGACGCATCTTCTGAGAAATTTTCAGGCCATAAAATCCGATAGTTTAACGTATCATTTTGCCTTACCAGTTGTGCCTGTTTATAATGTTGTTCTTGTGCAAATATAAGCACAGGAAGAAATAGAAGTAAGCTGTTAAGCCAGTGTTTTATATATCTCATGGTATTAAAATTTTACGTTTTCAAAACTAAAATCATTTTCAGGATCTTCCTTATATGCATCTAGCCAAGGGGAATAGGTACTAACAGAGATCTCTTCCTTTTTTAGATCAACCTTCACAATTCTCAAAAACCCATTACCGCCATTTTTTGATCCCACTACTCCTTTTTGATAGTTAGCCAACATTTGGTACACCTTATTTCCGTGATCTCCTACTGAGACGAGCCTCCCTACACCTGATTTTAATATATGTCCACTAAAGACCATTCGTATTCCAGGATGTTTTTTAACTAGTTTATTCCACAACTGCTCGCCATTGTTTACCGCCTCTCGCCCTGTTTCCTTACCTATTCCATAGTCTTGTGGCTGCCACCAATGATCGCCTCCATGTAAGGTATTGTCCTCAAATAAATACGCATGGGTATTAATAATAATTTTAGCTTCAGGATGTTTGGCTATTATTTGATCTACCCAATCAATTGTTTTATTCCTAGGACCAAACTCCAAGGAAAATACCAACCAAGTGGAACCAGCGATTTTAAACTTACTACAGAGATTATCAACGGTTCCTTCAGGAAAGGAAGCCATGACATTACTCTTGTCCATTAATGCTTGAAGATCAAAATACGCATTCGCCATTTCCGTATTGCGCTCATCGGCAAATTTACCTGGAGCGCTCCCCATATCATGGTTCCCTAAACTAAAAGTAAAAGGAACCTTTGATTCCAGCTTATTAAAGCCCTCTTTGGCCAGGATCCATTCCTTTTCACTATTATTTTGCGTGATATCCCCCAGGTGTATTACAAAGGAAAAACGCTTTTCACAATCTGCAATCCATTGCATTTGTTTTAAGTAAATATCGGGATAAGTTTCCATATATGACTGTGTGTCTGGCAGAACAACGAACTCAAAACTAGTTTTTTCAGGACGACACCCAAATACCATGACGAAAAAAACAATCAATATAACATGCCTATTAATGACCATGACTACATAGTTGTATAGGTAAAACCTAATTTGTCCAATCCGTTTTGAACATCCTTATTTCTCATAAAAAGCTCCCAAAGTAACCCCGTTCTATAATTTTCAATCATAACTGGTATCGGTCCTTGATCAATTGCCAAGTAGCGAGGAACATACCAGTCGTTCTCCAGACTAAAGGCATCATAGGGACCGTATTTTCCAATTAGGGAATCCTGTTCGGTATACATATATCTTAAAAACTGCATGCTTTCTTTCGGGGTATATGGCATAGAAGCTAAGGCTGCAGTGGGCGTTATAACACCAAGATCCATATCCCCAGGGCGATGTCCAGCATAGCCTTTCATGGAATAACTCGAGCTCATCCCCCAGCAGTTTTCACCATACCCCTGATACCCCTTGGGATTATCAACACAATACCTATATTGAATCAACGCATGATTGCGATTCAACGCCCAATAATCAGCATATTGATCTTTTAAACCTTTTGGATTTAACCCTAGGTATGAATAATGAGACCAAAACATCGGACCTACAGGGTCACCGTCATGTTCATAATGATCCAGTATAGTAGGCAAATCATAAAAGATCGTATCTTCTGTTATGGCACCATTTCTAGCCCAACCTTGTTCGTACACTTCTTTAGAAATTGGATGTGTCGGTGAGGCAGCGGCTAAAATGTACATAATAAGACATTCATTGTATCCACCAACTGGGAAGTTCATTTTCCATTGATAATTTTCCGACCAGTGCCAATACAATACATTTTCGCCTTTGGTATAAAAGTCCCATTCAACCTCCTCATATAACTTTTGAATATCATTGACAAGCTGTTGCTCCTGTTGGTTACCACCCCTAAAATATTCTGCTACCGTTAAAAGACCTTGGATCAAAAAAGCTGTCTCCACAAGGTCACCACCATCGTCATAGGTACTAAAGGCTTTGGTCTTACCAGTATTGTCATCCAACCAATGTGGCCAAGCACCGTGATAGCGATCCGCTTTGGCTAAAAAGTCAACAACTTTAATATAGCGCTTTAAAGCCTGATCTCTTGTGATATATCCTCGCTCAACGCCTACTAAAATAGCCATCAAGCCAAAACCACTCCCACCTGTTGTTAGAATATGTTTGTCATTAGATGGATATTCACCATCCATATGAATACGCTCAGCTGCTAATCCTGAATTAGGCAATGCTCCATCCCAAAAGTAATCAAAGGTTTGTCGCTGTACCTTATCCAAAAGGGCGAGATCATTATCAGTTGGAACAAACGCTCCTTGCTCATCCTGTGTTTCAGGAGTAGATTTCGAGGTTTCTGTTTCCTTTTTTGTTTTATTGTCACACGAGGTAATTACCAGTGTAAACAACAATATAAAAATTGTGCATAAACGCATATTATTTTTTTTTTAAGTTAATAGTTATTCTAAATCAGCATTTTGGATTTCTATAATTTCTTCCATGCTCAACGCTTTATTATATAATCGAAGTTCATCTATAAAACTCAAATCAGAAAGATGATCCCATCCAGTGAACCTAGGCGCACCTGACCCAATAGATAGCAGATCACATCCAGTCCAGTCTACACCAGAAATAGCTGTCTCCGCTACTAGGCTACCGTCAATGTATACCTTAGCTGAACTTTGAGAAATAGTAAAGGCCATTTGAACCCAATCTGTACCAGGAGCAAGATCGGCAGCAGCACCACCATCCACCCATGAATCCGCCGTTCCATTACCAACATTTAATTTAAATCGTTGATTTCCACCAGCGTTCTCTCTAAAGAATCGAAATCCACTGGTTCTGTTGTTTTGAGCATCGGGATTCTCGGTATCCTCAGGTCCAATAACTAAAATACCTGCCCGATCAGGTACCGCATTTAATTTATACCAAAACGTAGCACTAAACTCCGAGTCTAATAATCCTTCAGTTGGTAAGGTAACATAAGAATCTGTGGCGCCAGCAAAGGCATTAGGTCCAACTACACTCTGATCGGCAAATCCTGGAGAACCCACAACAGTACCACTTGTTACACTCACTAATTCCGCAAAATCCCCGTTAAAGGGCATATAAAAAATCTCCCCATCATAGATGGGCTTGTATGCTTCTTTTTTCTCAAAAGTGATAGTTTGTGTAGTTTCTTTACCCTGAATATCGGTGGCGTGAACAGAAAGGCTATGACTGCCGTTTTCTAGGTTAGGATACACCAAGTCTTCTATGGTCACTTTTCTATAATCCTTAAAGTCGTTATAATTAGCAATTTCTGTACCATCCATTGTGACATCTACTGAAATCAGTTCAATATCATCTTCTACAGAAAATTTAATAGTGATCGGAACCACATCTTCTTTAACCTGGATTTCCAATCCAGCTGCAGGATAGTTGATCTGAATTTTAGGTGGAGCCATATCAGGCCCTGGAGCAACCTCCTTAATAGGGTCGATACCTTGGTCACAGCTAGAGGCAAGCAACGCAAAGGCAAGACCCATTAGATATATAATACGTTTCATATCTTGTTAGTTTAAACATTAGTCTACTTTGATAATACAGGTAATTCATCGATTTGCTGCTGAGGATAAGGCAATAGTTCCATGTCAGCATTAAAACTTCGGCCCTGATAGCTTAATTCTTGGTAATTGTCAACACGAATCATATCGTAGAAACGAACTCCCCATTCCATGGCCAACTCAGCAAATTTCTCATCCAAAACATCCTGAGTAGTCACTCCCGAGAGTGGTGGCATATCAGCACGTGCCCTCACAAGATTTACTGCCTGGTCCGCAGTTAGACCTACTCCAGTGGCTCCTCTAGTTAGTGCCTCTGCATACATAAGTAAGATCTCGGCATAACGGATCATAATGTAATTCTTATTACTACCATAATCTGTACGACCCGGAATTAACTGATTGGATGGCAAATAATGTTTTCCACTGGAAAACAGTGCCCTCACATTATTGTTAATCACATCTCCGTCAGGGGTTGTATTGGAAACAAAATCAGGAAGCGTCTCATAACCAGGTGTTTGTTGAATTTCCGCGATCCCATCTGGGGTAAACAATACACTGGTTAGTAATCGGGTGGTTTCTCCGCGATCCAACATAAAGTGGATGTACTTTAAACTAGGTTCATAAAATCCCCAACCGGAAGAAGCATCACTAACCGCAGGTGTCCATGAAGAGGGACCATAAGGAGCGTATAAATGAGCTTCCCGTTCTCCGGAACCTTGACCGTAGTCTGAATATTGCAATTCCATCAAGCTTTCATCGCTTAATTTACCAGGAGTTTTAAACAATTCATAAAAATCAGGGTAAAGATCAAATAATCCTGATTTTATTATTTCTCCGGTGGCATCGGCCACTGCTTGGTAATTTTCTAACTCCTGATTGGCCAATGCCTTGACAGCATAGGCGGTATAAGCTGTATAAGCCCCAGGAAGATCTTCTCTTTGATTAGGGCGTATCTTTGGCAAAGCTGGAATAGCCTCATCCATCTGGTCAGACACAAATTGCATCACTTCTTCTCGCGTGGGCAATGTCTGAATTTCTGCTAAAGTTGACAGATCCGAAGTATCCAGTATAAAAACCCTCCCCCAAGTCTTGGCAAGGAAATAGTGATCCATGGCACGCATTATTTTAATTTCTGCCTTGTATTGCTCTCCTTGTTTTTTACCAGAATCATCCGCCTCGGCAATGTATTTGTCGATGTTCTCAATAGCAGTATTGGAAACTACAATATCATCATAGTATGCTTTCCATACACTGTTATACATCCAGTTATTGCTGTCGTATTTATACTGGTCTGTGTCTTGATAAACGGCCTGATCACCAGCAGCATTCACATCATCCCCTCGAACGCCTATTAAAAGCGGAAGTTCCCAACCCGTATCGTTATGGGCATCGTAAACCCCTATCAGCGACAATAGCATGTCCTGGGTCTGGGTATAATCCGTACCACCAGTGAAATTGTTGTTCAATTCTGGCTCATCAAGCTTATCACAACTCCCAAATAACAATGGTATCAATAATAAACTCAATACTATATATTTATCGTGTCCTTTCATAATTTCTTAAAATTTAATGTTAACCCCTAATGTGTAGACCGCAGGTACTGGATAGGTTTGATTATCAAAACCATCGGCAACCTCTGGATTAAATCCATTGTAACTAAAAACCGTTAATGGTTTTTCAGCCGTTACATATACTCTCGTCTGTGGAATCTTATCGTTTTTAATGGTATATCCAAGGGTAATATTTTGGATTCTAAAAAAGTCTCCATCCTCGATATAAAAGCTATTAAGCTGGTAGTTCCACGGTTTTCGAAGTCCAAGAGAAGACGGATAACTATTACTAGTTCCCTCTCCATGCCAACGATTTATAAAAAAGTCCCTGTCAATATTTGTATCGGGTGTATAACGGTACTCCCCACGTTTTCTGTTTAAGATCTTATTGCCTCCTTGTCCAAGTGCAGCCAAGGAGAAATCCCAATTTTTGTAATTTAAATTTACATTAAATCCGTAATTAAACGTCGGTATAAACGAACCTAAGACGGTACGATCATCTCCATTTATAACACCATCTTGATTTCGATCTTTAAATTTAAAATCACCCGGAACTAGCGCATTGTCCACAGCAATTGGGTCTGCTTGGATTTCGGCATCATTCTGATAAACTCCAGTTGTTTCCAAGCCGTAGAATGCAAAAAGCGTTTCCCCAACAATACTTCTTCGCTGGAAATCAGAACTTCCAAAGTTTAAATATTGCTGCCCTCCAAGGTCGAGGATTTCATTATCCAAGGTAGAAAAATTACCCCCAATACTATAACTGAAGTCATCAGAAACTACTTTATTCCAATTAAGAGCCACCTCAAATCCTTGGTTTCGAATTTGACCTACATTCTGTCTTAGACTCTCAGGAACTAGTGGCCTTGCCACTGGAATCACAGCATCCTTGGTGTCCCTTCTAAAATAATCAAATTCTACTGATAGATTACTATCAAAGAGTCTTGCAGATAATCCGAGGTTATACTCCTCGGTGACCTCCCAACGCAAATATGTAAAAGCACTAGAGGTCTGAATTCCTGAGTACATCACATCCCCAAAAGCAGTAGTAACTACACTAGAGGTAAAGGCCCCATCACTTGAGGCTACATTGTCGTTACCTAATTTCCCCCAACTTCCACGAAGTTTCAAAAAGTTAACCACGTCACTTTGTGGAAAAAAGGATTCCTCACTAAGTACCCATCCAGCACCAACTGTGGGAAAATATCCCCATTTCTCTTGGTACTTATTCGTTCCATCAGCACGAAAGGTTCCATATAACAAATACCGCCCATCAAAATTATAGGCAATCCTACCAAAATAGGATAATCCGTATTCTCTTCTACCATCATCCCCTACTGCATCCACATCAATGGTTTGGGATTGGTCCAGGTAATATGCTTGCTCACCATTGTTGTATGGAAAACCAATTCCTTTAGCCTGTAACATTTCAAATGACTCATCTCGGAAAGAAGCTCCAGCTAACAGGGTTACATTATGTTTTCCAAAGCTGTTGTCATAGGTCAATGTGTTATCCCATATTTGATTGGAAATAGTGGCATTTCTTTTCACCAATTCAGAATTGACACGAACTTCATTTCCCCCCATGGTATACGGAAAACGTACCTCTCTGGTTTCTATGGTTTCAAAATTGTGATTGTAAGCTGTGCGAAATGTTAATCGATCTGGTATAATAGCAATCTCGGCATAAAAATTAGCCATTACATTCCTGATCTTATCCTTGTTCTCACTAAAGGAAAGTAAGGAAAATGGATTTTGACTACTGCGATACCCAAGATCTTGTGAGTTCGCATAATCTATTGGAACAGCCTCCGTATTTAGAGGATCATGTACAGGGAGTAGTGGTACCGCATAATAAGCTTTTCGCCATGCCGAAGCTTCTGGTCGATATTTAGAGGCATTACTTAGCACCATACTTCCTCCAACGGTTAGCCAATCAGTTACATTAAAATCGATATTACTACGAAGATTAAAACGTTCGTATTCGTTTTTCATGTTTAATAGGCCTTCTTGACTAAAATAGTTCACGCCAATGGAATATTTCGCATTTTCTCCTCCCCCTGACATGGCGATATTGTGGTTGGTAATAACTGCAGGTCGAATAATCTCATCATACCAATCCGTATTCACATCTGGAAGATTAGGATCCAATCGGCTTCGTCCATAACGTGCTATAGCATTGTCTACAAACTGATTATCAGCAGCGAGCCCTGTTTCATTTATATATTGAACAAACTGCTGCGTATTGGCCATCTTTACAACATTTTGAGCAATTTGATACCCCGTATAGCCATCATACCTGAATTCTGGTTTTTGATTAAAGGTTCCTCCTTTAGTTTCGATAAGAACGACACCATTTGCTGCTCTAACGCCATATATTGCCGCCGCAGATGCGTCCTTTAAAACTGAGATGGTCTTTATATCAGAAGGGTTCAAAAAATTAATATCATCATAAAAACCGCCATCGACCACATACAAAGGTCCTGATTCGCCTGTATTATAGGATCCCACACCACGAATTCTAACTGTCGGAGACTCCCCAGGTGAGCCATTATTAACGATTTGAAGTCCTGCTACTTTACCCTGCAAGGCTTGCATGGGTTGAGCTGCAGGAGTCTTTTCGATATCCTCTGCCTGAACGGTGGAAATTGCAGAGGTTAGATCTTTACTTTTCTGTGTACCGTAACCTACCACCACTACTTCTTCGAGTTCACTAGCGCTAATGGCTAATTGAACATTTATGGTGGAGTTGGAGCCGACCACTACTTCTTGCGTCTCCATCCCGACATAGGAGAAGACCAACGTATCTCCTTGGTTGGCTTCTAAGGAGTAGTTCCCATTAAAGTCAGTTTGAGTTCCAGTGGTGGTTCCCTTGATCAAAACACTTGCTCCTGGAAGCGGCATATTTTGATCATCTGAAACCACACCTGTAATGGTCTGTTGCCCAAAAGCACTCAAGCAAAAAAACAATAATAGTGTTAGCAAATGATTTTTCATGTTTTTCATATTAAAGTTAGCTTCTTAAAATTATCACAAACTATAACGATGTAGCTATAAATTGCCACAACTTAATTACATCAGATAATGAGAAACATATAAATAATTGAAAATGAGAATATTATTATTTAATTGAATACGTGAGAAATATCCATGAAACTGCAATTGATGTAGTAATGATGAGTTATCTTCCTATTATACGGATCATTTCTCATCCGCCTAATTTGTTGTTCTACTAGGTCAATCTTAAAATTTTACGATTTATTGAAGCGAAAATTGTTAACTCCCCTTAAAAATGTTGCAATGCTCTTAAAATTGTAGACTATCAAAAGCGGTAGTTCATTGTTATTAAATATTAATCAAATATTCGCTCATGTTTTGATCTTTACTGAGTTCCAATTTCTTTCTCAGACGATACCTATGGATCTCCACACCTCTTATGGAAATTCCCATTAGTGGCGCAATCTCCTTACTTGAGAGATTCATTTTTAAATAGGCGCATAATTTCAAATCCTTAGGCGTGAGTTTTTCAGGGTGTAGTTTGTGTAGCTGTTTGAAAAAGGAGTCATGAATTTCATTAAAATTGGATTCAAAAAGTTCCCAGTCTTTTGAATCTTTCAAATGCTTATCAATCCTAGTTAAAAGCTTATTGTACCTGGATTTATCAATAATCTCAGATTTAAAATAATTTAAATCCTCCTTGAGTTTCAACAGCATTTCATTTTTACGAGTCATTTCCATGGCCGTATTGGCGAGTTGCTTCGTCTTATTTTTTAATTCTAACTGGTGTTGATGTTTTTGCAGTTCGTTCAGCTTCTTTTCGTGCCTTAAAGCCTCTTCTTTACGGTTGAGTTCCTTTTGGTGCTCGAATTGCACTTCTAAATACTTTTTATGCCGTATTAACACATATTTATTAATTCTTAAGATAAAAGCTGTCAGTAAGAGTATAGTGACGATGAGTAATACTGCACCCCAAACCCCCAAGAACCACGGTTTCTCTACCTCCACCTTTAATACAGTAGCCTTATCGGATAACTTTCCCTTTACAATGGACTGAATACTGATAGGCAAACTGCCAAAATTCTGATTTGTGATAAAGATGGTACCATCTTCTACTTTTCTATAATTTGTATGTTTTTCCCCAAGGGCATATGCCATGGTATTATTGGATAGAAATGGTGTAGACACCTCGATGGCTAGCGTATCACGTTTACGAATCTTTAGCGATGAGTCGATTAACTGAGGTACGCCATTTTTTAGTATGCGATTGATCTTTGGTTTATAAGAAAGAATACTACTGGTTAACTTCTCATTGTTGACAACCAAAATATCATTGTATAGGGCAATCTGTACGATCGAATCGTCCAATACCACAGCTCGCTCCTCCCCTTTAATCAAATGGCCCCCATAATAACTCTTGGGAATATAAAATTGAGAATCTTCATCGGTTAAATTTTTTCTTACAAACAAGGTCCCGTCCTGCTTCTTAAATACCACTGGAGTGGAATTAGGCTCGGTAATTGGATAGGCCTGTTGGTCGTTCTTTAAGATGGTATTTAAGGAATCAAAACTTTTGATTCTATCTTCCAAAGGATTATACACAAACCACTGTTGATCGTGATAGAATGCTATTTGCCCTTCAATACTAAAGAGCTGAATGGTGTAGCTATTTTTAAAGAAATCATTATACTTTCGTTCTATGTTTAGTATCCTTTTGTGATCATCAGAAAAGTGAATCCTGAAAATTCCTTTATACGGATGCGCCACCCAGGCAATATTCTCTTTTTCAAATACGATCTTCTTTACGGGAAATTCAAGTCCTTGTACCTGATCAACCTGCCAGTGATCTCCAAGTTTTTCATAGAGCGATAACCCTGTATAATTTCCTTGAATATAGGTATTAGGCATTCCTGTAACAGCCTTAAAATCATATCCCCCGTTATTAGGTGAGATAAGTTCCCATTGTTTATCCTTTATTTGATAGGTGCCTAAGTTATGACCACATACTATAAGGTCATCCACTAAAGTGAGATCCCAAATGTGACCTTGTGACCCCTGAACAAAATGCATTCCTTGATGATTGCTAATATACATTCCAGTATTAGTGGCTATATAAGTTTCTCCCTTGTAGTTCACCATATCATAAACCCCACCGATATCATAATTGGAAGGATTCAAATAATACGCATTAAAGTGCATTGGGATTGCTGAAATACCATTATCCAAGGCAAGCCAAACAATCCCTCGATCATTAACTAAGCTCCCCAATATGGTATTATTTTGAAGACCCGAAAGCGCATTGATATTGTAGTAACCGCCCGTGGTTCGATTCATTACATACAGCCCATTTTTTATAGTTCCCAGAAAAACATTGGAGGCGTTAACGCTTATTTTATTAAGCTGATTTTGCCTAACAATTTCGCTCAGTGGATGATCCCACCTCCTTATGGCTCCATTTTTATCCCAAAGGAAGATTCCATTTAAAGACGTTCCAATTAGTATGTGATTCCTATCTAATGCAACCATGGATTGCACCTTGAAATCTTTAAGAGATTCACTCGATTTAACCAGCTGTAATTCAAAACCTTTTAACTCGAATATTCCGTGATTTCTACCGAAGATATAAAAGGAATTATCGATCACATTCGCACCCAGGAGCGTCATCTGAGGATCAATAACCTGAATAGCCCCATCGGTATAAATAAAAAGGCTGCTAAAGGACTTAAAAATAATTTGATTATTTCTCTGGTAAATTCCCCAAATAGATTGCGTTTCATAGGATTTCGCATCGATGAGTTTACTCAGACTACGATACTTAAGAATTCCGGTGGGTTGTCTTTCCCAATAGCCAAATTCTTCATAAGATCCTGTGTAGACCTTACCATCAAAGTAGGCCACTGAGCGGATAATCGATTGATTGGGGAGCTGATATAATCGCCATTTAACTCCGTCAAACTCTAACAGTCCTTCATTATTAGCAACAAAGACCTTATTCTCTCCATATGCTATTCCCCAATTTTGAATACCGGCGTTATAATCGTTCAGAGAGAAATTATGAATTGGGGGGCGGTTTTGCGCTATCCCTGCCTGTAGGCATAACCATCCAAAAGCTATAAAAAAAAGAAGCCTACTGCTTTTTATCACTATCGAGTTTGCTTTATTCACCTTATTAGCACTGTTTTGATTCTAGAGAATAGTCCTTTTAGATCTGCTTGAATCTCTTATCTTTACAACAATATTAATTAACTCATAATTTACAACGAAAATACATATTAATGGCTGATAATCTAATCTTTATCCTAATTCCACTGATCACCACTATCTTAGGGGTTTTTATTGGACGCTATTTCCAAAAACAAAAACACGCTTCGGTACAACAGATTATCAAGGACAGAGAAGCTCAGTTGTTAAAGCAAATTCAAGAGTATAAGCAAGAAATTAGCCAAGAGCGACAAACCAAAGAAGAGCTCAGAAAACTTAAAGATGATTTTGCGATCCGGTTGACTCGAAAGGAGGTGGATTTTGACAATCTTCTTCAGCGAAATAAAGAACAAAAAGAGGAGGTTGAGAAATTGCAGGAGAAATTCAGCAAAGATTTTCAGCTACTTGCCAACAAAATCTTAGAGGAGAAATCTAAAAAGTTTACCGACCAAAACGAAACAAACATTAAAAACATCCTCCACCCACTACAAGAAAAAATCAAGAGTTTTGAAAAACGTGTCGAAGACAGTAATAAAGAAAGTATTACTAGGCATTCTGCCATGGTAGAACAACTCAAAAACCTACAAGAATTAAATGTCCAAATCACCAAAGAGGCCTCCAATTTAACCAAAGCATTAAAAGGAGATACCAAAATGCAAGGAAACTGGGGCGAAATGGTATTAGAACGTGTTCTGGAGAAATCTGGACTGAAAAAGGGTAGCGAATATTCGGTCCAAAACAGTTTTTCTACAGCGGATGGTAAAAGGGTTCTTCCTGATGTGATCATTCATCTACCTGGAGATAAGAAAATGATCGTTGACTCCAAAGTCTCCCTGATTGCATTTGAGCGTTTTGTTAATGAGGAGGACGAGGTCCAAAAATCGATTTGGGCAAAAGAACATGTGAATTCAATTAAAAAACATGTCGATCAACTCAGTGCCAAAAATTACCATAGCCTCTATGAGATGGAAAGTCCTGATTTCGTTCTACTCTTTATTCCTCTTGAGCCGGCTTTTGCGGTTGCACTTCAGCAAGAACCACAATTGTACAATGTAGCATTTGAAAAGAACATTGTCATCGTCACCCCTTCTACTCTCTTGGCCACCCTGAGAACCATTGATAGTATCTGGCAGAATGACAGACAACACAAGAATGCCGTCGATATTGCAAAGCAAGCAGGGCGACTTTACGATCAATTTAGAAACCTTTTGGAAGATCTGGAGAAAATTGGAAAACAACTCAATACTGTTCAGAGCACTTATAGTAGCTCCATTACTAAATTAACAGGAAAAGGCAATTTAATTACTCGGGTTGAACGCTTGAAAACCCTTGGTGCCAAAGCTAGTAAACAAATTGATCAGAAATGGCTTAAAAGGGCCTCTGAAGATCAGCTAGAAGAAGAAGAATAATACCTTATTTGAATATATAACCAACCTTTACACCAATATATGGATCAGAAATTTAAAACCGTAGAATCCTCCAAAGTTCAACTCTCCGAATTAATGCTTCCCTCCCATTCCAATTTTAGTGGAAAAATACACGGAGGTTTTATACTTTCGCTTTTAGACCAAATAGCCTTTGCATGTGCCTCTAAACACTCGGCCACCTATTGTGTTACCGCCTCGGTAGATACCGTTGATTTTCTAAACCCCATTGAAATAGGTGAATTAGTCACCATGAAAGCTTCGATCAACTATGTTGGAAAAACCTCCATGGTGGTAGGGATAAGAGTGGAAGCCGAACATATTCAAACTGGGGTGATTAAACACTGCAATTCATCCTACTTCACCATGGTTGCTAAGGATGAGCAAGGTAATAGTGTTAAAGTTCCTGGACTCATTCTAGAGACTGAGAAAGAACTAAAGCGCTTCTTTAACAGTGTTAAAAGGATCTCCCTTAGAAAAGAACGTGAAGCTTATTCCAATCAATTGGATTATTCGGTAGGTGAACTTATTCATGAATTAGAAGGACATAATGTCAAAATCTCCCTTTAATATCGTTATTTAAAGCGATTTTAATAATTATCGCCTATTTAGACGATATTTGTGTATATCGGTAAAATAAACGATATTTGAATCTATTCATTATTAAAAACGTTACGCATGGTAAGTGTCATCACTGGAGATATTGTAAATTCTCGGCATTTAAAAGACCCTAACCTTTGGTTACAACCACTGAAAAAAGTATTTGAAAAAATAGGCTCACCAGAGCGTTATTGGGAGTTTTATAGAGGGGATAGCTTTCAGATAGAATTGCAGCAAAACAACAAAGCCTTCCATACAGCCGTTTTAATAAAGGCCACCGTTAAAATGATCAAAGGTTTGGATGTTCGAATGGCTATTGGCCTTGGCGAGAAGACGCATCAGGGTTTAAAAGTAACAGAATCCAACGGCCCAGCCTTTATCTATTCTGGAGAGGCCTTTGAGATGCTAAGGAAGAAAAAAGTGAATTTAGCTATTAAAACAAACAATCACATCTTAGACCAGGAACTGAACCTGTATTTTAAGTTGGCGTTAATCGCTATGGACCACTGGACCCCGAATTCATCGGAAATTGTAAAATTAACTATGGAGCATCCAGAATTCTCTCAACAAGAAATTGGCGCGCTAACTGGTGTGAAACAGAACACGGTCAGTGAGCATTTGAAAAGAGCATTCTATAGTGAGATAATCGAATTAGACCAAATGTACCAAACCAAAATAAAACAGCTCATATGATACTGATCTTCCTACGTCTTCTATTGGCTCATCTTTTAGCGGATTTTCTCTTACAATCCAATAAGATGGTAAAAGAGAAACAGGAAAAGAAAATAGCTTCAAAACGCTTGTACCTTCATATCCTTTTTCACATTCTTTGTTATTACCTATTATTATGGGATCTACAGTGGTGGTATATCCCACTTTTAATTGGGCTATCACATTATTTAATAGACCTAGGAAAGTTGTACCTGCAAAACTCAATAAACAGCCGCCTACTGTTTTTTATAGACCAAGGTGTTCATCTTATGATCCTATATGGCGCTAGTGTATATTTAAGTGGTGCAGCACTGGTAAACCTTACTTTAAGCCCACAATCACTATTGATTATCATATTAGTAATTTTTTTAACTCAGCCCTCATCGGTAATTATCAAAACACTCATATCAGTATACACTCCTAACACTGAAATGGAAAAAGAAGACTCCTTACAACATGCTGGCAAATACATCGGTATGCTAGAGCGTCTTTTAGTCTTTGTTTTTATCGCGAGTAACCACTGGGAAGGAGTTGGTTTTTTAATTGCCGCAAAATCCATATTTCGATTTAGTGATCTCACCCAGGCCAAGGATAGAAAACTCACCGAATACATTCTAATTGGAACATTACTTAGTTTTGGATTGGCCATCCTTAGCGGATTAATATTGAACTATATGCTATTTAGCCATAGGATATAAAAGCCAGCCTATTATAGCCAGTTGAATCGTTTTCGAATCAACATTAGAATCATTTGAACTAAGTTCATTCTAGTGGATGCCTAATTTTATGGGAATTGTAATTAAACCCTAATAAGTTATGAGCAAAGAGAACAAAAAAATAGATTCTATCAGAGCGCACATCCAATCTGGCGATCAAAAACCAATGACCACGAATCAAGGTGTCAAAATCAATGACACTAATAATTCACTCATTGCTGGTCAAAGAGGGCCATCTTTACTAGAAGATTTCATATTACGCGAAAAAATAACACATTTTGATCACGAAAGAATTCCAGAAAGAATTGTCCATGCAAGAGGAAGTGGTGCGCATGGCTACTTTGAATTATACGAGAGTCAACAGGAAATCACTAAAGCTGGATTTCTAACCGATGTTAGTAGGAAAACTCCTGTATTTGTTCGATTCTCCACTGTAGCGGGTTCAAAGGGATCCACGGATTTACCTAGGGATGTAAGAGGATTTGCCGTTAAATTCTATACCGAGGAAGGCATTTTTGATTTAGTAGGAAACAATATGCCTGTATTTTTCATTCAGGATGCCATGAAGTTTCCAGATCTGATCCACTCTGTAAAGCCTGAACCCGATCGCGAGATTCCTCAAGCCGCCTCCGCCCATGACACGTTTTATGACTTTGTTTCACATGCTACAGAAACTCTACACAACCAAATATGGCTCATGAGTGATCGCGCCATCCCACGAAGTCTTCGAATGATGGAGGGCTTTGGGATTCACACTTTTAGATTTGTAAATGAGCAAGGAGCGTCAAATTTTGTAAAATTTCACTGGAAGCCACTTCTGGGAGTGCATTCTGTAACTTGGGATGAAGCCGTAAAAATTTCTGGTGCTGACTCTGATTTCCACCGCAGGGATTTATGGGAAGCTATCGAGGCAGGAAATTATCCAGTATGGGAATTAGGTATTCAAGTGATCCCTGAAAAAGATGAACATAAATTCGACTTCGATATCTTAGATGCCACCAAATTAATTCCAGAAGAAATGGTACCTGTAAAGCGTATAGGAAAGTTAACTCTTGACAGAAATCCCGATAACTTCTTCGCTGAAACCGAGCAGGTCGCCTTCCATCCTGGACATATTGTACCAGGAATAGATTTTACCAATGATCCTTTACTACAGGGACGTCTTTTCTCCTATACTGATACACAACTTTCTCGCTTAGGAGGACCAAATTTCCATGAAATCCCCATTAATCGTCCATTGGAAAATCCTTATAACAATCAAAGGGATGCCCAAATGCGAATGACCATAAACAAAGGAAAGACCGCATATTTCCCGAACTCCATCGCAGGAGGATGTCCCTTTTTATCTCAAATTTCCGAAGGAGGGTTTTCTACTTATCAAGAACATGTAAGTGGAAACAAAATTCGAAGTCGAAGCAGTAGCTTTAGTGATCATTTTTCACAACCAGCATTATTCTATAGGAGTCTAAAAGACCACGAAAAAGAACATTTAGTGAGTGCGTATGCCTTTGAACTAGGAAAGTGCACCTATGAGCATATTCAGTTAAGAATGTTATGGATTGTAAGCAAGATCGATCAAACACTAGGACAAAACGTTGCCAAAAAAATGGGCCTTAAAGTCCCAGATACAATTGATATGCCCATCAACCAAGCCATAGGAGCGAATATGGCCCCCATTGCTCAACAACCTGGAGATCCTATACATTATTTAGAGTCCTCTGCTGCTTTGAGTCAAACATTTCTGAGTTCCGATACGATCGCATCACGACAAATTGCGTTTTTAGTAGCCCCTGGGTTCGACCACCAAAATCATATGAAGATGAAACAGCAGTTAGAACAAGAAAATGCCGTAGTGCATTTAATAGCACCCACCGGTGGTGAGATCACCTGCAATGCACAAAAACAACACAAAATCGATGCTACATTACTTACCACAGAAAGTGTGTTGTATGATGCGTTATTTATTCCAGGGGGACAAGAAGCGGTGCAAATACTATCCAAACAGGGTAAGGCGATTAAGTTTATCAATGAAACGCTCAAACATTGTAAAGCCATAGCAGCTAATGATCAAGCGCAGCGCCTACTAGAATTAACCTATGTAAAAGATTTTATCGAAGATCAAGCTATTTTTATAAATAAGGAACCCTCCCAATTCATTAGAGCTATTGCAAAACATAGGAATTGGGAAAGGGAGCCTAAAGTTCAGCACATTCCTGTTTAACAAGTTGAACAATATCTGCAGGCCAATATCTATTAGCACTCAAAAAACAGCACAAAATAAAATGGACTCGCTTACTATTTAAAGAAGTTTAGACGATCACAATCCACTAAAGCTCCTATTAGCAACGAGTCCATAGTCTTGGCGGAATTAAATTTTATTCACGGGGCAAATTATGGTTTATCGAACAAGAGAGTCACTTTTGGGGTTACTCCCTTTAGGATTTACTTGTCTGCGTTCATAGGAAGCAGTATCCTCAATTTCTCGGCGTTCACCTTGCCACTGCTCTTCCCTCTGAACTGCTTTTTGTTTGCTTTCATTTATGGACTCAGTTGTATTTTCAACTCTTGTTGGATCTTGTCGTTTTTCTCTACAGGAGATAACAAGTGCAAAAATAATAGCCATAAAGAATATTGAACTTTTGAGTTTCATACCAAATTATTTTAAAATTATTAACCCTAATCTGATACTGCAATTTCCACTACTTTTTTATAAAAAATTAACCCTATCCAATGTAAAGTTAACTGAAATACAACATTTTAGTATTCTGTAACCAAATGTGGTAATGGTCGTATAGCGTGGTTTTAGGAATGATTTAACAAATTACTAATCAACCTATTAAATTAATGCCAAAATACAATGGATCATTGCTCTAATACCTGATATTATATATAACTTTAAGTACCATCCCCCTTTTATTTATCAAGAAAACAATCGAGTATGTTTACCTTTAAAAATATCCGTAAAAGAGAAATAGCAAAGATTACTACACTTCTCAAACAATCAGAAGAAGTAAACTGTGCACTTCCTGGTGGTGGTTTATTACATATAGAACCAGGTTTACCATTTTTAATGGTTTGTAGAAGATCTGTAAGTGAAGATCCTATTGCTCGGGTAGTAATCAATCAGGCGAGTTATCTCCTGATTGCAGATGTGAAATTCAAAAAGTATAAGAAATTAATTCTGGCTATTTCGGATGTATTATCTTCGATCTATAAGTCCTATCTTATTCTTGAGCTCTATTGTTCTAAAACAAGTCAATTGTTTAAAATAAAAGGTCCAGAAGACAAATTACCTTCCTTTCTAAAGGCCTTAAAATTAGAGTTAAATAAATTAAGTGAACGAAATTCACTACTCCTTACCGCCACCCAAATTGAAAATACTACCAAAAGACAGCCTGAAGGTACCGAGTCCTTAATGACCACTGATAAAGCCAAACAATGTGGTGCTCTTTTAGTTGGATTGGAAATACCTGCCGTATTTTATGATAAGCAAGGTAGCTTTTATCCCGTCTTTTTTAGGGAGTTTAGAGATTCATTAGTTAAGTCTATTCACAAAGCTATCTATGAGTATATCAGGGTGCAGACCACTTGTGGAATTCAGAGTTACCGTGCTCTTGGAAGAAGTTCATTAAAACATAAAGTTTTTGAGATAGATCAAAAATTAACCAGCATTGAAGAATCATACAAATTTCTATGGTTAATTTCCCCTTCGAATATCTATACTATAAAAAAAGAGTTTTTCGAATCAAAGTATCACAAAGTGATCCCATATCACTATAGGTTACTTCCAATTGACCCTGATATCCTAAAACGAGAATTATACAATTTAAAGATTGAAGAGATTGATGATCCATCCATGTCTCATCTTTTTAGACAAAAAAGAGAGGAATTAGACCTACAAATATCAATGCTTAACACTCGTGGTACCACAAAGTTCTACCATAACAGCATACGACTCTATGGTGAGGTTGATAACAACCTTTTTCAAACCGCTACCCTGATCCTGTCGGAACTTGATCAGGAAATTGAGCAAGATTTAGATCAAAAGATCACTGCACTAGAATTTAGCGCGTATGCACGAAAAGAATTTGAATTTTTCAAATCCCAACACCCTGAATTTAAAAGTAAAATACACCTAAGAAAGGATGTAAATATTATGATGGTCAACCAAGGAGAGCTCTACATCCCAGCGGATTATACTGCTCAAAAATTGGAGGCAAAAGCACTTATACAACATGAATTAGGTACCCATGTGCTTACATATTTCAATGGATCACAGCAGCCCTTAACACAATTATCTACAGGATTAAGCGACTATGACATCCTACAGGAAGGTGTGGCAGTGATGTCCGAATTTTTTTCAGGCTGTTTGTCCGTAAATAGGCTACGTACCCTTGCCGGGAGAGTCGTTGCGGGTAAAGCATTGCTAGAAGGGGGCAATTTCAACACCATTTTCCAATTGTTGTTTGATCACCATGGATTTTCACAAGAACACGCGTTTAATATCACTTCCCGAATTATGCAAGGAGGTGGTTTTTTGAAGGATACTATATACCTAAAGGGCCTTATTGCATTACGTGAATATTTAATGGATGGAGGCGATTACGAATTACTCTTTGCAGGTAAATTTGGTTTCAATCACATCCATATAATTGAGGAACTCATCGAGCGTAACGTACTGGTTAAAGGGCTCATAAAGCCAAGTTACGTTTTCGATCAAATGTATGAAGAAAGACTTCAACAAATAAAAAATGGTATGCCTATACACCAAATGGCAAGACGCCTTGTTTCAACCTCAAATCATTCTTAATCTAAAAAAAGAAAAAATGAAAATATGTTTCGTATTAAATAAAATTTCAACTGAGAAAGCAGGAACATCAGTTGCACTTATGACAAAAGCCCATAATATGGGTCACGAAGTTTACGCCATGGGGGTGGGTGATTTTAAATTTCAACATCAAGGCACTATCTTTTTGTATACTAAATATGTAGATCCTTCTACAAAGATGGAGACTCCAAAGAAATACCTCAAGGTATTGCAAAGCAACTCGGCGAAACAGAGCACCATAGAATCGACCGATTTAGACGTTTTATTTATACGCAACAATCCCACTGAAGAAGGTGCTTCACGCCACTGGGCGGAGCAATCGGGATTGGCCTTTGGTAGAATGATACAACAACAAGGAGTGCTAGTGCTCAACGACGCCAATGCACTTTCCTATGGATTTATCGATAAACTTTATTTTGAAGAATTACCGCAAGAGATAAAACCTGCTTCCCTGATTACTCGAAAGAAGGACGACATCCTAAACTTTTGGGAAAAAAACAACAAACAAATCGTGTTGAAACCTTTAGAGGGCTCAGGAGGTAAAAATGTGTTCTTAATTGATAAACATGAAAAGAACCTTAATCAAATCATCGAAACCATAAGCAAAGATGGCTATGTCATTGCCCAAGAATACCTCCCAGGGGTGAAAAAAGGAGATGTTAGAGTGCTACTTATGAATGGTAGAATTCTAACTGAACACGGTGACCAGGCCATCATTAGACGAGTGTGTAACAAAGGTGAATTCCGAAGTAATTTTAAACAAGGAGCGACTGCAGATAGGAGTGAGCTTACGGAAGCTATGCAAAAAATCGTGGATCTTACCGCTCCTAAATTAATAAAGGACGGTTTGTTTTTCGTAGGGTTAGATATTATTGAAGACAAGTTAATAGAGATTAACATACTTAGTCCGGGTGGACTCGATCGTTTCGCTGATATCGGATTAACAGATTTCACCACTTCGGTTATAGAGGCCATTGAGCGTAAACTGTACTATAAACTTAAATACATGGGGCAAATTGAAAATAAAATTTTAGCTACCATGGAATAATAACCATAAAAACCCAACAATATGGAGGTAGAAAGAATTATAGGGTCTTATAGTAGCAAAATAAATGGACCACTTTTATTTGTGACGGCAGGAATTCATGGTAATGAGCCAAGTGGGGTGATCGCTTTACAAGAGATTTTTACAGAGCTTCATCGTAGCAAACCACAGATAAATGGTACTATTGTTGGCGTTTGTGGAAATCAACTGGCATTGTCAAAAGATCAACGATACATCGATCGTGATTTAAATCGTACCTGGACCAAATCAAACCTTTCAACCGACGCAGTTTTCCCCCATGAGCTAAAGGAAATGCGGGCGATAATTTCGGTGTTAAAACACCATCAAAAAAACAATCACGAAAAGCAATATTTCCTTGATTGTCATACGACCTCATCTGCGAGTGTTCCCTATATTTCGGTTCAAGATGTGAATGATAATTTTACTTGGGCGAAACATTTTCCCACCCCCATGGTGATTGGATTTAGCGATATCATCACTGGAGATATCGATCACTACCTAAGTGATATTGGGCTCACCGGATTTGTGTTTGAAGCTGGGCAGCACACCAGCCAGGATGCTGTAGTCAATCATAAAGCGATAATTTGGTTAGCTTTAAAAGAAGCTTGCGGATTGCATTTTGAACAGTTATCAAAATTTCCAGAGTCTGTCACCACCATGGTGAACCAACATCGATCAAAGCAAAAGACCTTTAAGATTCTTTACCGTCATGAATTAAAAAAGAGTGACTTGTTTGAAATGCAGCCAGGGTTTGAGAATTTTAGTAAAATTAAAAAAGGTCAGCTTTTAGCCATGGAGAATGGCGCTGAAATCCGTAGCAGTTGGGATGCATATATTTTTATGCCTTTGTATCAACCTTTAGGAGATGATGGTTTTTTTATAATCGATACTGTAGTGTAAGGAAAACTTTTCCTTAAAGGGTCAAATATAAATTGGTTTGAGCTAAAAAAACTCTGTAGCGCAGTTTACCTTTAGTTGTATCCAATAGAAACCTACAAAGGACTTATCATAAAGCTCTTATAGGCAACAACTTTGGTTACCCAGAATTTTGAAATACCACAAAATTTGTAAAATCACTTTCGTATTAACAAAAAACTTCAAGACATGAAAACATTAGAAGATTTATTCGAACATCAGATTCAAGACTTGTACAGTGCTGAAGAGCAACTTATTCAAGCGCTACCAAAAATGGCAAAAAAGTCCAATAATGGCAATTTAGAAAAGGCTCTCAACGAGCATTTGGAACAAACCAAAAACCATTTAAACCGGTTAAAATCAATCTGTGATCGTCTTGGCATAAATGGACAGGAAGAAAAGTGTCTTGCCATGGAAGGCCTTATCCGAGAAGCGGAGCATTTTATGAAAGAAGATATGGATCAAGATGTGCTCGATGCTGGGATTGTTGCTGAGGCACAACGCATTGAACACTATGAAATTTCAGCCTATGGAACTGCGGCTCGTTTTGCGAAAGAATTAGGTTACCAGGACATAGCTGACACTTTAAAGAGCACCCTAGATGAAGAGTATAGCGCAGATGACAAGCTTACTAAGATCGCCGAAGAAAGACTAAATGAGCAGGCCAAAAGCGCCTCCTAACAGGATAATTATAAAAGAAACTATCCATTGAATTTAACGCAGATTTCACTCTTATCTTTTTCACGGGATAAGAGTGATTTTTTTTCTACCAGAGGCTATCATCAAAACCCTATATTTTTGCCTTATTTTAAGTATAGGTGATATTTTTAACAAAAGGAATCCTAGAATTCCGCACCATGAGTTGTATCGGATCGCCATGATAATTTCCAATAAACTGATCATCTATGTGACAATACTTTCCACTACTTTTAATGTTTAAATGTGGGGTCTTTATGGAAATTATAAAATCTAATACGGGGGAGGCAGTTTTGACCCCTTGTAGCAGATTTCGAAGATAATTTGAAAAGTCATCTCTTCGGTCTTCAGAAATTAAAACCAAATGAAAGAAAGCAGTGCCAATATCACAAGAGGGCGCTAGTGGGATATTTGGTCCCATATGCTTTACTTTCATCACCTCGGCCAAAATAAAGGAACCTTCAATGGTAAGTTTATCTGTTTTAACCTTTAACCTTTGAGCTTTAGCTTGCCCAATTACATCAATGAGTCTATGGAGTGCCAGCTGTAGTTTTACCTTAGATGAATACGTCGTTTTTCCTTTACCAGGCTTCCTTTTTAATAGTTTTGGAAACACCCCAAAACCTAAACTTTCTATAAAGAATTGCTGGTCTTGTATATTTTCAATCGCCCCATGATGGTAGTACTCAACCTTATTTAGATCAAACTCAATCCTACCACCAGTAGGATTGCCCTGAATATAAACGGATTTCGCAATATTATTAGCCTTACCGCAAGGGCATAAAATAATAGGACTCATAAAATCAACCTTCTTGTCATAAGATGCCATAAGTTTCTTAAACACCTTACGTACGGTGCCATCACCACCAGCTAGTAGAATAGGATGTGTTGGATTGAACTCAAAAGTATTCCACCGTTGAGCCTTTGTGGAGATATACTGCACTTTGCTTGAAAATCTTGCCATCATCCCAATTAACCATTCTTTACTATGGTTTGCCATGCCTGCATTGGGATTATGTATAATTTGTATCGTTTTTATCATGCTCTAATGATCGTGCTACGTTTTTGTCAATAAGGGTTCGGTTCGCACAAAATAACTGGTAAGTTTTCCCCATTGATAGCGTTGCATTCCTAACCATCCACCCCAAGCCATGAGCGTGTTTATAAATTTCCGATTTCCAGCCTTTGTTCCGGTATTATTAATCACTTCATTTCGGCCAATTTCATAACCATATACCCTTGTCCCTTCAATGGCTACCTTAAAAATGCTACTGGCTTTTTCCTGTAAAAAATGAGCTACTTCATAAGGGGAATCTTCCAGAGGATTGCTCATAGGATGAACAATAAAGTACGCTTTAGAATCGTCCGTATAAATTTCTGTCACCCGCACCCAATTCTCTGGCATCCCCAAAGGAAATATGATCTTGATATAACTTCCTAGTTCTAATAGTGTGGAGGAGTGAATTAGATTAGGATCATATAACTCAAATTTAGCAGTAAAAAAACCCAAATCTGACCAGTCATTTACTTTAAACAGTCGTGATCGAGCATGTTCAAATTGAGCTTTTGCCATGCTTAAACTCCCATGCTTGCAGTAATTTTTAAAACACCTATTTCTAAAACCAAACATACTAAATGATTTTTGTGGTGAGACATCCCATCTTGTTTGCGTGTAATTATCCGTATTCACTCCCAATAACTAACCACCTACAATAGTACCTCCATTTAAATGAATGGTTTGACCCGTCATATAGGAACTATCCTCACTGGCTAAAAAGACATATCCAGGACCTAATTCTGCAGGTTGTCCAGCTCTACCCATGGGGGTATTTTGTCCAAATTTTTCATAAGATTCAAATGTAGCAGGGATTAGCGGTGTCCAGATGGGGCCTGGTGCCACAGCATTGACCCGAATACCTTTCTCTGCCAGTGAACGTGAAAGTGCACGTGTAAAGGATAGAATTGCTCCCTTAGAGCTCGAATAATCAACTAACGTAGGATTCCCACGGAATGCTGTAATGGAGGTTGTGTTGATTATTGTATCACCTTCATTTAGATATTCTAGGGCTGCTTGAGTGAGGTAAAAAAGTGGGAAGACGTTGGTTTGAAACGTAGTTTCCATATTAATTAAATCCATTTCCCGGAAATCCTCTTCTTGAAATTGCATGGCTGCATTGTTAACAAGTATATTGAGTCCGCCAAACCTGTCCACTACTTTTTCAATGGCGTCACGACAAAACTGTGAATCCTTGATATCTCCTTTAATTAGGAAACACGCTCCGCCCATTTGTTCAATGTCACGCTGAAGCTTGAGCGCATCTTGCCGCTCATTAAAATATAAAATAGCAACTCCTGCCCCTTCCATAGCAAAATGCAATGCACAGCTTGCTCCTATACCACTATCACCACCTGTAATCAGGGCTACTTTTCCCTTTAACTTATCACTTCCCTTATAACCCTCTCGAACCATAATGGGTTGGGTCTTCATATCAGACTGAAGACCGGGTTGCTTTTTTAAATCTTCTTTTGGAAAAACTTTAGGATATTTCATAATTGCTTTTTTTTTAAGGTTAACATCTCGATGTGTATTCCATGGGAATTTACTAAAATGTGTTTCTGAAATTGAACGTTTCCCTTAATAGGGTTAACAATAAGTCTAAATGAATTAAAAAATCCTTGTGGTATGTTTATGGTCACTATTTTTTCCAAATGGGGTAATGACTCCTAGTGGAGTAAAGTACTTTAAACATAAAATTTGGTTTATGGGAAATTTACACCACAACTATCAGCGCGAAGGAAAAACAAAACCCTTAAGAGATATCTTTAAAATTATCATGCAGCATTATGGTGCGTCTTGGTCCGAAGTGGGCCAGCATTATAACATGGAGCAATTCGAAAAGCATCATAGACAGGTAGATGATCTTTGTAAAAAACTTGGAATACACCCAAATTATGACCAAAAGTTGTCCTCTGAAAAATTTACTCGAGGCGACTTAGCGAATTCTTTTACATCCAAATATGTAGTGATTATGAATTTACTCCATAAAAAGAAGGAATTGACAATTGTTAAATTAAAGCAAATTAAAAGAGAAATAAATATAATTTTCACTAACTTGTTGACTTAGATAGATATAATCTATACCATCCGTCCTCCCAGCTACTGAATAAAAGGCATGTAAATAGATGGTAATTAATAACAACGAAGCTTTTTTGTAACAGCCATAAACTGTTACTTTATTAATATAGTTAGTTATTGGTCATGGTAACATATGACCTATTTAAACCGATGTATATAGAAATTTTAAAAAGCTTTATTATGAAAAGTTCGATTTTAAATGACAATGACATAAATGAAATATTTAGCCTTCTTCTTAAACGCTTCTCTGGAGAATTGACCTCAGAACAGGGTGAATTTCAACTAAGTACGCTGTCTGAAAAAATCAAAGGAACTATTAATGGTAAGAGCTATTCCAATGCCATATCGTTTATTAAATGTTCCATAAGGGTTCACCAGGAGTTTCAATTTAAAATCGCATCCGATCACTGTCCTTCCTTTTTGTATTTTGTCTTTTGCAACCAGGGAAATCTAATGCATCGTAATCCCACCGAGAGCGCATTCAGCCCGATTTACCAGCATCAAACGGCTGTTATAAAACCTAACAAACATGGACTTGAATTCTTAATTCCAAAGAGTCCGAATACCCAGCTCATTATTCTTAAAATTCATCCAAGACTATATTTAAAAAAGGAAAAATTCAATTACAAGCTCAATCAAAAACTACTGAACATTTATCAAGAATTCGACGCCAGAGAAGACTATTCCCATTATGGAAATTACAACCTTAAAATTGGGGATTATTTTAATGAAATAGACAATATCCAAGAACGAGGTTCTATTAAAGATATCATGTTGGAAGGTAGAATTAAACTTCTCTTGGCCGTTTTAATCAAACAGTACAAAGATGATCTTAAAAATCGCAAAAAAATAAAAGGTCTCACCACTCATGAATTAAAAACGATAACAGCGGTAGCGGAGCACATTAAAGAGAACCCAGCGGCCTGCTACTCTATTAAAAAGTTAACAAAAACATTCGTAATATCACCATCAAAACTTCAAAAAGGATTCAAAATTTTATATAATCGAACCGTGGCCGATTATATAAAAAATGTCCGTGTTGAAGCGGCGGAAAATATGATTAAGAACAGAAATTGCACCATTTCTGAAATCGTTTACGACATCGGGTTTAGTAGTAGGAGTTACTTTTCTAAAATATTTAAAGAAAAATACAAGTGTAGCCCGAAGCACTATCAGGAGAAGTTGAAATTATCCAACTTCTAACTATTGCATATTAACCTATATTTTTGGATGGCCTCCTTACATAAAATAAATAATGCCATTTTTTAGCTTTTACTTACTCATTATTTTGGCCTTCTGGTTAACCTGGGAAAGTTTAATTGGATAAGGGTTATCTTTGAGTAATTTGGCCAAATGTACCATATTGTGCACCATAATGAGGAGCATATTATTTGTAAACTCATGTTTGTCTCCTTCTGCCTCTATATAACTAGGCCCAGGTCCTGCTTCGCCCACATAATAACTAAAAGGGTTTACCGCTAAGGTAAAGCCATGTTCTGATAGATCAAAAAGAATGCTTGATATAGCCTTTTTAGCTCCATCTTCGTTGCCATCCACTAGCGCACCAGCTACTTTGTTGTAGGTCATGTACTGATCATTTTGGTTGTGATCATCTGAAAACAAGCCATCCATTCGCTCCGATACCATCTTAGCAATGGAACCTCTATCACCTCTCCAAACTGGAGTTGCGATAATAACAATATCAGCTTGTTTAATTTTATTGTGAATTGCAGGCCATTGATCACCACTTCCCATATCGGTTGAATTACCAAACTTTATAGTATAATCAATGACTCGTATGACCTCTGTTTCAACGTCAAGTTCCTTAAAAATAGTAATTGATTTATCAATAAATGCCCGAGTATTGGATACCTCTGGTGATTTTTTTAATGTACAATTTAAAAAAAGTGCTTTAAGAGCCATTATAAATGATTTTAAGTTTAATACAATTAGTTATCAAACACATTGTCTTTTTGACCTAATTAAGTCTTGATAATCCTTAGGACTACAATGATACTTATCCTTGAAGATCTTGGAGAAATAACTACGGGAGGTAAATCCTATTTCATATACAATTTCTGAGATCGTACACTCCCTACTTTTTATCATCTCTTCGGCTATTTCTACTCTCAAGTTCTTAATGTAATTTGATACCGTACGATTAAATAAAATTTTGAATCCTTTTTGAAGCTTGGAAGGTGAGATTTTAAATTTCTCGGTTAAGTCCTTTACCGTATGAGGAAGGGCGTAATTCTGGTCGATATAATCTGAAATCTGTTTAACTTTTCTCAAATCTGAACTATTAAGATCATATGGTTTAGTACTCTGAAATAATTCATTATCGCATTGCTTTAGCAGTTTTGCTAATATGAGTTTTACTTGTCCTTCTAGGAAAACCTCTCTTAATAACCCCTCGTGTTTTAATTCGTTCAGTTCTTTAAAATGATCACACACATATAAATTTAAACTTCCATAATGAGCATTTCCATCACGTTTATTAAGCTTTTTGTAGATAGCCGTTAAACAATCGTTGAATTCAGAATTGATCGATTTGTTTTTTAAATAATGGACAGGATCCATTTTGATAAATAAAATTTCTTGTGTGTAATCTTCCAGAAAATGAAGTCTGATATTCGATAAACCAGGGCTAATAACCACGGATTGATTCTCATATATAGGACGATATAAACCTCTATCTCGAATTTCATGAGTTATTTTTCCCCTATTACAATATATAAAATAGAGTGATGTGGAAGATTGTACTGGTTGTAAAACCATAGCAAAGCGCTCCTTTACCGAAATCTGGCACCGTATAAAAGAAATTGAATCTGAAAACTCGCTTCCTGTAAAAATTCCCTGTGTATCAAAATCTCGGATTTTTAAGTTATAGCCTCCACCTTCTTGCGTAAGTTCCCCTTCCAATTGGGAGGTGAGTTGCCTAAATATACTATCCATACTATGATCTAACAATCTAATTGTCTTCATCTTAAATAAGTTAAATTAATAGTAGATTTTGGAGGGAATTTAAAGGTCAAAATTGACCTGTGCTTTTCAAGTTACAAATTAATTATCACAATTACAGGAACTTATACGATTTTAAGAGAATTTTAATCCAGTAGACATGCCAGGGCTCCATAAATAGATTAATTCCGCTCGAATCATTTAATATAAGTGCCTTTTTTAAAAATTTAATAAATCTGATCCTTTTCTAAACTTGCAACAGTAATAAGATTTTGGTGCTCTCCGTCTAGAATCTCACTAAGTACTCTAGTATCTTCTTGATAGTTCAATATATTGGTATAATACAAAGCGGCGCTATAAATTGAAATTTTAAAATGGACCAACCGTTGTGTCTCGACCATCAGTCCAACATTGAGTACCTCTTCCTGGGTCGCTCCCTTGATGAATTCTTGGGTTTCTCGCAAATAAGCTTGTACCATCAAACAGGTAACTTCCCTATTATTCTCTAAGTACCCTTGAACTAATTTAGAAAGGGCTTGTTTATTATCCTTGGTTTTTTCGAGTTGTATCTCTAAAACTTCATTTAAGAGTCGGTTTGTGGCTTTACTGGCCATAATCGAGAGCCCTTCTACCAATTGTATCTCTGCACTGTAGATATAGTGCAGGTGATATTCATATAATTCACTGATCGTTCTCATCCATATTGCTTTTATTGGGTTTAAATGTGAAAATAGAAACAACCCTGCAGTGTTTTTAATCCTATTGCGAATATTCATACCTTAAAAAAAGTCAAACAGCAATTTTATAACATATAAACACCTCTAAACTACTTCAATTAAGCTTAATGGATACGCTCTTCATTATCTAAAAATCGATTATCTGTCAAATCTAAGAGCATAGGAGTAATGCTAATTTTTCCCTGTTTTACTGCCCAGCGGTCTGAACCTTTTTCTTCCGCTTCAATAGGTGAAACAGTAAACCAATAGTGATTTCTCCCCATTGGGTCTTTACTGGCGATCACCTTTCCATCATAGTGAAGAACGGCTTGTTTGGTCCAGATAATCTCCCCATCTGGTGCAAACGGGAAATTTATATTTAGTAGATCGGGCTTTTCTAGGTGAATCACATTTGATAATGTTTTATGAACATAGGCCTCTAGGTGCGCAAAATCGACTTCTTTACTACTGAGAGAAACACTCAATGCAATTCCTCTTTGATTAAATAGCACTGCTTGTCTGGCAGCAGATAATGTTCCAGAGTGCCATGCCGAATTGCCTAAATTGGCCCCCATATTAATCCCAGATAATACAAGGTCAAAATCTTTAAACAAATGTATCCCCATAGCTACACAATCAGCCGGGGTGCCGTTTACCCTATAGGCCTCTATGTCTTGAAAAACTATTGGAGAAGTTTTATATGAAATTGGCCTATTGGCTGTAATGGCATGGCCCATTGAAGATTGTTCAACATCTGGAGCCATAACAACAACCTTCCCAAAGGAAGAGGCTACTCTTGCCAAACAAGCCAATCCAGGACTATAAATACCGTCATCATTGGTCACTAAAATTTTCATAATTAGCTTTTTTTAAATTACAAACCTCTTTTATAAGCTACAAAAACGGCTCATCCTTCCTTAGCTCTAATCCAAAAATTGTGATCGTATTTCATCAAGTCAGCGGTATTTCCACCTAAGATGCATCGGTAGAGAAATTAATTTGAAATGCCTTTAAAAGCGTCAATATTTTCGCTATTTGAATCATTAAAAAGCTAATAAAAGCAATAGCTTTGACTGAACAATAAATCGAAAAATTATGAAAACAACGTATTTAACAAGAGAAGAATCTATTGACAAGCTCAGAGAAATTGTAGCGAACGTACCAGTGGGAGTTATGCTTTCGAACTTAACAAGTCTACCCTTAGGCGCGAATCCAATGGAAGTTAAAACGGTGGATAACGATGGGGGTATTTGGTTCTTAAGTTCAGTTGAGAGTGATCATTACAGTAATATAATGTCTGACAAAAGAGTGCAATTAGTATTTAGTCATCCAGATGAAATGCAATTTTTAAGTATCTATGGCCATGCCATAATTTACACCAATAGAACGCTTTTGGAAGAACTTTACACCGCCAGTGAAGACCAGTGGTTCGATGGCGTACACGATGTCAAATTAATTGGAATCAAAGTCGAGCCATCCTCCTCTTTTTACTGGGATAAAAAACAGAATAAATTTGTAGAATTTTTAAAAAATTTATTTAGTTCCGATTCTTCAAATGACAATGACAATGAGACCATGGGAAGAATAAACCTCTAAAAATTAACTAAACTAACTACTTCCTATCCTTCTCTGCACTGGCAAATTATGACCTCACCTCGTAGGTAATGGATTTAAAGCTTCCACCATTACTATCTTTAGCAGAACAGGCGGTTAATGCGACAATTAAATCCATTTCTGCTTTAAATTCTATATAGTCTCCTGCTTTAGCCTTTGGTGGTAGTACCCTTATGGAACCATCCTTACCTATGTCGACATTCATAAATAGATTGAATGCTGTTGGGATAACATCCTTTTTAATGCCGTACTTTTGCAAGGCGTAACTAAGATTTCCCAAACAACTTGGCGAAGGATCATGAGAATCGTAAAAATGAGCAAATGTTTTGGCATCACAAGGTGCTAATAAGAAATCATTCCTGCCACAGGTGTCCTCCACTATAAAGACCATTTTATTGCTTCGATTGCTCCAGATATAATTTCCTTTGGTAATTAAAATAGTTTCTTCATAATCAAAGGTTTTACCCGAGGATAATTTTTCATCCGTGTCATGGGCGTTTATCAATATCATATCAGAAACTTGTTCTCCTTCTGGATTATGAACCAAAAGACGTTGATCCTTTTTTAAATTAAAAGAGACCCCGGTACGAGGCGGTAAATGATTGGTCATTTCACGGGTTTTTCAAAATATGGACATTTCCATCGTTTATCAACTATTCTTCCACTGTATTGCATGGCTTCACTCTCTTTTCCAAAATCTTTGAGCATCGGATTGATCGAACCTTGTAGTCTTTTATCTCTTTGTCTTATACGCTTTTTTACATGATCAAAGGCTCCCATTTTTCGCAATTTTTCAAATTGGCTATGGTAGTTAAATACCAGTGAAACAAATGGCATTCGTCTAGCCTTCCTGGGACTATTTGGAAACATTCCCACAATATAAAACGCAGCACCAGCAATACTAAAACTATAATTATTATCATGTAATTTTTCACTTACGGATGGATCCCAATCATAAGCATCCATTGCATTGAGCTTGTAAAGCACTTCCCAAAGAAATAATTCAAATTCTTCAACATCCTCCATTACAAGATCCGGAAATACAGCAATCAAAGAGGTAAAGACATTGGAATTGGGATTTTTGGTCAACACTGAATTTTCAATAAAAGTATACAATTTTTTGATTTCGTTAAAAGAGCTGCCCTGAAGTACAATAGTATCCACCGCATTTTCTTCAATCACAGACTGCGCCATTAAGCATGGATGATCTCCTTCAACAATAAATTCTTTAATGGCTCTTGTTACTTTATTTCTTGGAAGATTAATAGAATTCATAATATACTTTTTTTAAGTACGTTAATACTTGTTGAAATTTTAAGCTCTCACCTGCTCAAATGTATTCTATATCAGGACCAACCTTTAACTCATTCCGCAAATTACTTAACTACAACACGCGCGAAAGCACTTTAGTGATTTCTCCATTTGGATATATTTCCTAAATTAAATTCTTGAGCACTTTCAATGTTTGACAATTCCTTCCACGATATGGGAGTGGCAATACTCGCTTTGGGTGTTGCTCGTAGGGAGAAGGGACATATCACGGTTTGACCGTAAGAATTTCTAGGGTAATCGATAAATATTTTGCCATCCCTATCTTCTTTTCTCATTGCAATGGTTAGAAGCTCTGGATAACGAGAAGCCAAATCTATTGCAAAGCCCTTTACTTCTTCCCTTGATTGATCGAAGGTTTGGGTTCTACGTTTGGTATACCATAAATGAAGTCCATTTTTACCGCTTGTGGTTAATTTGCAACGGATTCCTTGTTCCCCTAAAAATTCCCGAATAACCTCTGCTGCTTTTTTAAGTGATTCAAAGGATCCAACTGCAGGGTCTAAATCAAACACTACCTTATCTGGTTTATTTAGTTTATCGATCCTCGATAACCATATATGGAATTCAATGGTAGCTTGATTGGCAAGGTAAAGCAAAGTTTTTATGTTGTTACAGACTACCGTTGTATTTTTTCCACCTTCGGTTTCTATCGCTATCGTTTTGATAAAATCTGGGAAATAATCTGATGCATTTTTTTGAAAAAAACCGTTTTGGTCAATCCCGTCAGGAAACCGGCGCAGGGTCAATGGTCGTCCTTTCAAGAAAGGCATTATTTGACCAGCAAAATTTTTATAATAGTTAATAACATCCAGCTTAGAAGCATTAGATGCTGGAAATAGAATTTTTTCAGGATTAGTAATCGCTACACCGTGTATTTTCATCTTTATTGCTCTTTTTCTATTCCTTGGAGCGTCCTACCACTTACAACGCTTTTATTTTGGGTACTTACGGGGTTTTTACGACCGTCAGCGTGCATATCATCCTTTTTGATCATCAACCAGTTCCCTTTTTGGCTTCCAGAATTCATTTTCACAAGAGAATACCCTCCTTGAATTTTATTACCATTTAGTAAGATTTCCATAACGCCATTTTTATAGGCCGTTGCAAGGGAATTATTGTCATCAGAGATATCTCTGTAGGTTCCTTTATCCCAGATCATCACAGTGCCGCCTCCGTACTGGTCCTCAGGAATAGTTCCTTCAAATTCAGCGTATGCCAATGGATGATCCTCTGTTGGGATAGCCATCCGTTTTTCATTTGGGTCGGTACTGGGACCTTTTGGAATAGACCATGACTTTAAGACACCTTCAACCTCCAGCCTAAAATCGAAATGCAAGTTTGTCGCTTGATGTTTTTGTATGACAAAACGTTGCCCATTTTGAGAGCTATCAGCTTTACTCCCCTTTGGTTCCTTTGTTTTAGTAAAATCTCTTTTTTTATTGTAGGTGTCAATATCCATAATTAAAACATTTAAAATCAATAGTTTATCAAAAGTTACTAAAACCACTAGAAAAAGAATCTTAACAAACCTATAAAATTGATCCTTCGAAGGTATAAGGTTAATTTTGTCATCAAAAGAGCTAATAACCACCTCGAGATCTATTTAAATCCTTGAATATAACTTATAACAGCACTTGGGTTTGAGATAAACTATGGGGTTTGATAATGGATCGAAATAATCTGGATATTAACGGAAAGACCCTCATTGGGCAAAGCAGCAACCGTAGCACTTTTTTTGACTTGGATGGAAGATATTCCATAGTGATGGTAATGGTATCAATTACTTTTTTACCTCTTATTATCTGGCACCTGACCACCACTTGTTGTGCTGTGGTATCCCCAGTGTTTTCGACCACTACTCTATGCATTTTAGTGGTCGAATCATAGGAGGTACTTACCTTAATGTTTGGCGGAGCACTACTGAGGTTGAACATATTATAAATGAGATACCCCATTAGACCCAGTATAGCGATTACTCCCAATAGGACTGTTACAGCCTTGACAAGATTCCTTTTTTTATGATTTTCATCCATCTTAAGATTACTTAATTAAAAGTCTTCCTGCGCTAGCTCCAATGGTAGCTGGTATTGAAAGTACTATGGTTTTAGCTAGGAGTATATCGAAATTACACTGACCACATTTGCCAAATTCAAAGAAATATAACAATAACAACGCGACAAAAAGGGCAGCTAAACAGGCGATCACCAGATGTAATAATACTTCCCTAACACCCTTTTTGAAAGTTTGAGTATTTTTAAAATCAATGAAATAAAAAATAACAACACTCAATGATAGGTTCAAAAGCACCATCAGTAGTAGATGAAAATTTTTACTGGTAATGGCAATGATTAAAATTTCCTCTGTCGCAACAACTGGTGCAGAGAAAAGAATAGCTCCACATAGTGAAAGTATCCATAATTGCAGGGTTGAAGGATTCTTTGGCTGGTTTTTCTTTTCTTTTTTATTTTCTTTTACTTGCCAATCCGATTGTTCCTCATCGCGCTGCTTATCTTGGCCTAACTGCGCTGTACCTACCGAAATTCCAATGGCACCTATCATAGATTCTACAATTACTTTACCCATAATTTCATCCATGGACATTTGAAAATTTATCTTGTTAACTAGTCTTGAAAATAAGATGGTGACTATCAAAGCGATCCCTATTTCTTCAGCAGACTCTTTCGCGATATCCTTAAAGCTACTATCTGGCCTCAACCCTGTATATTTGTTGTAACCAAGTAGCATAACAAAGGTAAATACTATAAAAACTAGCAATTTTTCATTAGAAGCCGTAATTCCAACCCACCATAATTCCATGGTATAATATAAAGGGAGGCTGAATAAAAGCCCCCCGATAACTCCCCTCCCATATTCCTTTAGCGTAATTGTTTCTTCTTTGTTGAGAATCATATCGCTTAGATTGGTTACTGAACCTCCGCTGAGGTCCGCCTCTAAATTAACCTAAGTAATTAATAGAAATGGCTTTGAAAATGAAAAAAGTTAACGCAATACGAAGTCACCCTAGTATGATTCATAAATTTGAAATCTAAAGGGGCTATATACTAAATTGAACAACTTAGAAAAGAATAATTAATTAAAGGGCTTTACTAAAAGATGTGAAAAATTATAATGTGGTTCCCATTACACCATTCCCAATCGCTCATAAGTCTCACTTAGCGCCTGATAATCGTCTGTAATTACCAAAAGCTTATCATTTTCCATTAGTTGAGTCTTACCATTGGGAACGAAGAACAGCGATCCCCTTTTGACCATTACTACGATGGTTTTCTCTGGCAAACGTAGATCCATTAAATGGTTACCATTCTCTAAAGCAACTTTTGTCACCTTTAACTCAGAAGTAATTGACTTAATTTCATCTGAAAACTCCACATCGAAATTTTTCAAAGCCTTTATTCTCGACGGTTCTTCTACAAGACCTAACCATTTTGCCATAGGTGAAAGTGTGGTCCCTTGTATAATTAACGAAACTAAGGTACAGAAGAAAACGATATTGAACATCAATCTAGCGTTAGGAACATCAGCAGCCAATACCATGATAGCAAATATAATTGGAACAGCGCCACGCAAACCTACCCAGGAAATAAATGTTTTATCCTTTAAAGACATCTTTGTAAAGGGTAATAAACTTATAAATACACTCAGGGGTCTTGTCAATAGGATCATAACTAAACTTATAATAAGACCTGGAACGATAATTTGGAGTAATTCTGAGGGATTAATTAACAACCCAAGCGTTAAGAACAATAGCAGTTGACTCATCCAAGCCATACCATCAAAGAAATTAAGTGCGGAACGTTTGTGAACAAATCGAGAGTTCCCAAGGACAAGTCCACCTATATATACGGCTAAAAAACCATTTCCTTTTACAAAATAAGTAAATGAGAATATAAAAATACAAAACGTAAAGACCATAATAGGATACAACGATTTGTTATCAATATCCATTTTATTAATGGCAAATACAGCAAGTTTTCCAAGGTAGTACCCTGCGATGCATCCCACGGCTAGTTGTACAATAAGATTACCAAAGGCAAACAAGTAATTTGGTTCCGAATCCATTCCCACAATGCCTATTAAAGTTATGGTTAACACATAAGCCATCGGGTCGTTACTTCCGCTCTCTAGCTCTAGCATTGGGCGGAGGTTGTTCTTTAAGTGCAATCCTTTTGATCTTAAAATAGAGAATACGGATGCGGAATCCGTCGAGGACATTACGGAGCCCAGTAACAGGGACGCCAAAAGACCAATCCCAGCGGCAGGCATGGTCAATCCAAGGACATACCAAATGGCTAAACCAGTAAAAATAGCCGTTAATAAAACACCCACTGTAGCCAATGTCACTCCTTGTTTTGCTATGGGTTTTATATCATCAATTTTAGTATCCATTCCCCCAGAAAATAAAATAATACACAGGGCAACTGTACCAATAGTTTGAGCAAGTTCTATGTTGTCGAATTCTATACCAAAGCCATCTCTACCAAAAAGCATTCCCACACCCAAAAATAAAAGTAAAGCAGGAACTCCAAACTTATATCCAGCCTTACCAGCTAAAATACTCAAGAAGAAAAGAATTGAAATTCCAAATAAAACAAGCTCAACCGATATTCCCATATAATCAAATTTTAAAATCTATAAAAAATTCTGCAAACCCTAAATCGAGATTAAACTTCATCTTATCTGTGGGTCCTAGATACTACTAGTTTAGACGCTACTCTAAATCATAGTATCTTGCCTATTTACAATAAGTAACATCCCTTCTATCTAACATTAGAATCACAATTACTCCGAAAATTTGCGTTTTCAAATTTACGCCAAAAATACCAATAAAGTATTCAAACTAAATGGAGATACATCACTTTTTTTAACATATAATATGGATGCATACTATTTTAGTTTTTCCTATGATCAACTCTATTTTTTAGCTAAAACAGTTCATATCAATAGGGTATAGTAATCCATGCCATTGATACACCTACCATAAGATGCTAGCCGTACAATTATGGATCTTTTTTATTAGAAAAAACCCAACAATTTTATGTAAACTGATACATTATATCACACAAGTTCAACAACCAATAGGGGTATGAAATAGCTTTAAAAATAGGATTTTTTGACTAGAATAGGCATAAAAAGTGATAAATATTTCCAATGATCTACCTTGATCAAAAATATATTCATCAACAATTTTATTCAAGAAAGGACTTAGAAGAATCCGATTTTAAGCTCATTAAAACCTTATCAATCCGAACACCATCCATATCGATGATTTCAAATGAATACGAGCTGGTTTCAACGATATCGCCTGAGTGTGGCATTGCTTTCAATTGATCTATAAGGAAACCTGAAATAGTAGAATACCTTCCAGTATTGTCCTCAATCACCTTTTGAGAAAAATATTGATTGAGCTCCCAAATTGGAGTTCTTCCGCTAAGAAAGTAATCACCACTTTTACGCTTGGTGATGTGTTTTTCTTCTTCGTGCTCATCCTCATCAGGTAAATCCCCCATCACCGCCTCAATAAGATCATGAAGGGTAATAATACCACGAACACTACCAAATTCATCAACTACAACACCAAGGTATTGTTTTTCAACCTTGAATTGATTTAAAATTTTAAATGCTGGGGTGTTTTGAATAATAAAAATAGGAGGTGTCAAAATTTTATCTAGTGCAAAGTCTGGATCGGTGTAACTATCCAATAAGTCCTTTACATATACAACACCCTTTAAAACATCTAAACTACCCTCTCCTACTAAAAACCTAGAGTGCGCACTTTCCTTAATTTTATCAAAAATTTCTTCCTTGGTAGAATGGTAATCAATCCATTCGACTTCAAAACTGTGGGTCATAAGGGATTTGGCGGTCTGGTCGGTAAATGAAATCAGATTCTGCATCGCTTGACTTTCCTCTGTTTCCAATACACCTTGCTTTCCAGCTACTTTTAGGATAAATCGAAGTTCATCTTCACTTACTCTTTCCGAATCATTTTCCTTAATTCTAAGAATACGTAGAATAAGCTTGGTGGATAGGGATAATAACTTGACAAAAGGATAGGTTATCTTAGTAAAAATATTCACAATTGGCACGCAAAAAAGAGCAATGTTTTCTGGACTGTTCATAGCAATGGTTTTTGGAACCAACTCACCTAGGACAATAGTAAAATAAGTGATTGAGCCTATAACCACAATCATAGAGATGGACTCCACTGCACCACTCAAAAAGGAGAATTGTGATAAAAATTCAACCATATCATCTGTGAGCGTAGCCCCTCCGTAAGCACCAGCTACAATCCCAATTAAGGTAATCCCCACCTGCACAGAAGAAAGAAAATTTTCAGGGTTATCAAGAAGTCTAAGCACCAATAATGCATTCCTATTACCTTCATCTGCTCTATGCTGAATTCGGCTTTTATTGACAGAAACAAGGGCAATTTCTGATAGGGCAAAAAAACCATTGAGTAATGTTAAGATAAAGATAATAATGAGTTCCATATAAATTTTAATAATTATTCAAATATAGTGAAGTATCTGAGAATCTTTTACTGCATTAAATATCAAATACTATGGGAATACCTCATTAAAATATCGATGCTTCGTCAAACCGACTCTAAGCCAAACTCATGAAAATCAACTCAAAATTAGTATCAAAAATCCAGTCAACCTATCAACGGAAAGTAACCATTACTGATCAAGTCCTTGAATTGTTGCAATGGTCATTCCCCAAACAATGGCACAAGAAAGAAAAATTCCGATTGTGTTGGCCATAAAGGCTTGCTTTCTGTCCAACATAAACAGGTAAGTTGCGATAGTCCCAGCATATACTCCTGTCCCTGGTACAGGCAACATAACAAATATAAGCAGCCCCCAAAACCCGTATTTAGTCACATTTTTCTTGGCCCCAAACTTTGCTTTGCGAGCTACATAAAGCGCTGATTTTTTGTAGAACCGCCATTTCAAAAAGTATTTATTAATGGAATCAAGGAAAAACAACATCAAAGGATACACTAGGATGTTTGCACCAAAACAAATCAAAAAAGCGACGTATATATTAACTTCATTAAAAATAGCATATGGAATACCAACCTTCGCCTCTCCAAAAGGCGAAATACTCCATAACATTGCAATTATAATATCTTGAATCACTGCTGATATTTTTTCTGCAAAATTATTCTTTTAAATTCATTTTGCACTCTTTAAAAAAGAAATTAATCCATATTTTTCAAAGCTTTAACTTTTTGGCGCTATTGCATAACCATTATGAATCCAAATCTTCTTTTGGATTAGGTCAATTCCCTAATTAGGCTCATCAATACCTATCCCGCTAAAGCGCAATAGGATATCTCACTAATCTAGAAACGATTAGCAGTTTTTCAAAACTCAAATATGCTAAAAAAAGAAAACGCTATCCAATTGAGGTGTCATAACACAACCCAATTAATAGCGTTCACAATACGTTTTGAGGTAAATTTTAAGAGTTATCTACCACATCTGCACTGGGTGCATTGGATTTAACGGAGGCAATTCCATTTTCCATGGCACTGCTGGAAGAATACATTTCACTATTGCCAATTACCTGTCCATTTGATGCTTTTAGATTAAAATAAGGACTACCGTCTTTTGCTTCTAGACGTTCGAATAAATCATCGTTCTGAGAGTTCGTCTTTACAGATTCAATACCATTTTCGCAAGCAGATTTGGTAGTATATCCTTGACTACTCAGAATCACTTGTCCATTAGAAGCTTTTAAGTTAAATCTGTACTTGCCTCCCTTGTCTACGTTTATTTCAAATTTTCCCATATGAATTATTTGTTTTTCTAAATATATTAATTTTTTTTGAAACTATAACATCTCTATTTTCAGTCGCTCAGCGGAGGTTTTATTTTACTTTTTCCATTGATTTTTTTTTACCGGATCCAAAGCCTTTCCAGTCCTGGAATAATAAACCTAGCAGGGCAACCTAATGCTATAAACTAAATGATTTGTTAACTTTACGGCTCAACATTAAATATAGAATGAATATACTAATATATGGTATTGGAGGAATTGGTGGTTATTTTGGAGGGAAATTAGCTCTTACAGATCATCATATTACTTTTATAGCCAGAGGAAAACAATTAAAAGCCATTGAAGAGAATGGGCTTAAAGTAAAAAGTATTTTAGGAGATTTCCATTGTACACCAAACCTGGTAACCAACGATCTCACACAAGCACCCAGTCCCGATTTGGTGATCATGGGAGTGAAAAGTTGGCAACTCGCTCAAGCAGCTAAGCAAATAGCGCCTATACTCAGTGAGAACTCCTTAGTGTTACCACTTCAAAATGGTGTAGACAATCCCACAAAACTTATGGAGTATATTGACCAAAAACATGTGCTCAGTGGTTTTTGTAATCTTATTAGTTTTATCGAATCCCCTGGGGTTGTTTGTCATTTCGCTTTTAATCCAACCCTGACTTTTGGAGAGCTCGATAATACAAACTCTAAAAGGATACAAGAGATTGATGCGGTATTTAAACAGGCCGAAATAAAAAGTATCATTCCAAAGGACATTCATCGTGAGCTCTGGAAGAAATTTTTATTCATCACCACCATTAGTGCTATCGGTGGTTTATGTAGAGTTCCAATTGGAGAGCTGCGTGAAAGTTCGTATATTAATAATCTCATGCGTGGTACCGCCCAAGAAATCCTTACGGTAGCAAAAGCAAAGCAAGTGGATTTACGAGCAAAGGATATTGAACAGGTTTTTCAGACTATTGATGCGCTAGATGCCTTAAGTACCGCCTCCACACAACGGGATTTAATGGCAGGAAAACCTTCAGAATTAGAGACCTTTAATGGTTACATTGTCAAGCAGGCGAAAGAGTATGGGATTTCGGTACCCGTAAATGAAATGATCTATCAATGTCTGTTACCTATGGAAAGAAAAGCAAGAAACGAACACTTAAAAAAATAGTTGTTTATGATACCAGAGGAATTGTTGATACGCTACGGTGCTCACAACAAACTATACAGGAAAAATGAATTCATTTTTCAACAAGAGCAGCGCGCACATTTTTATTATCAAATCGTTTCAGGTGAAGTTAAAATGAACAACTATCGGGAGAACGGAAAAGAGTTTATACAAAGCTTTTTCGCTGCTGGGCAAAGCTTCGGAGAACCACCACTTTTCTCAGATATCACCTATCCCGCAAATGCTTTGGCCACTGAAGATTCTGAAATACTATGTCTTAAAAAGGAACGATTTATAGAACTTCTTCTAGAGAATCCTAAAATACATCTTGAGGTAACCACTGCCATTGCATCTCGCCTATATTATAAGGCTATAATGGCCTCAGAGATTTCTTCTCAAGAACCAGAACATTGTATCCTTCGTATCCTGGATTACCTAAAGGAAGATGTTTATAAATTAACAGAACCATTTTCTTTTAGAGTTGATCTAACCCGACAGCAGATTGCGGATCTAACTGGGTTACGCGTAGAAACTATTATCAGAGCAACCAAATCCTTAGAAAAGAAAAATGAAATAAAGATTAAAAAAAGAAAGATTTATCGATAATTAATTTTTGAGTTAAGGCGATTATTAAGGAATTGTTCATTATGATTCAAATCATAAAAAAGGAGGTAAATGCATCCTAATTTTACACCAACTTAATATTCGATACAATGACACTATATAACAAATATCTAAAAATTTTCGAGAAGTCCTTTTACCTGTATATTTCATTTGGGATATTACTCTCCAGTTGTGTTGGAGGGGTAGCCGCAATGCTTGTACTAATGAATGGAAGTGGACCAATTGAAATGTTTGAATTATTTCTTATCACATGTGTAGCGATGGGTTATAACACCGCTGTATTAGCCAATTTAAAACCCAGGATCACTTATAATATTTTATTAGGAAGCGTTGGAGTTAACCTCCTTATTATACTTTTGAATATTTTTTAACTATCATTGTAGAAGTAGCGTTTTTATAATTGTTTTTGATAATAAAATTATGAGTAAATCTGATATTACAAACCTCGATGATGTAAAGCGATTAGTGGATGTATTTTACGGAAAAGTTCGTAAAGATACGCTGCTTTCTCCCATCTTCGAAAAGGCTATAGGAGATCATTGGGATACTCATTTAAACAAGATGTATCAGTTCTGGCAAACCGTGCTACTAGAGGAACACACCTATTACGGTTCACCATTTCTTCCACATACAAAGCTCCCCATTAAAAAAGAACACTTTCAGCAGTGGTTACTGCTTTTTAATGAAACGCTAAAAACTGAATTTGACGGTGAAATTGCCGAAGAAGCAAGTTGGAGAGCTCACAAAATGGCTGAAATGTTTCAAATGAAACTTGAATACATGGAAAACAACAACTCCAAACCTCTAATTTAAAACCAATATAACAACCTCCTCCTTATCAAGATTGTTAGGATTTTAAATACTCATATACGGGAGGACAGACACCCCAATACTTTCTTAATTCAAGAATGTATTGGGGTTGTTATATCTAGGCACATTGATCGCAGATTCCTTTGGCGATAAAGTTTAAATCATGTATTTCATACCCGTTTGGTAATGAAACATTCGGAATTTGCTGGTCCCTAAGGCAACTTGTTTTTTTACAGCGTTCACAATAGAAGTGCAAGTGCTGATCTCTGTGATGGTTCTCCTGACAATTACTTTGACAAAGTGCATAGGCCATTACACCATTGCCTTGCTCGATGGCATGTGCTACCCCTTTTTTTTCAAACGTTTTTACCGTTCGGTAAATTGTGGTTCGATCCACTGGAATTTCTAACGAACTATTGGTTAAAAATACCGTCTCGATATCGGTAAGGGAAATGGCGCCTTTAGCCTCTTTTAGAATATTGTATACCAAAAGACGCATTGCCGTTGGACGTATTTTTTTCTCTTGTAATCGATCTTCAATAAGGCCTGTATCCATACCATTCTTTTTAATTCTTAAACCACAAAAACCGTTGTAAATTTAAAAGGTAAAACAATTATGCTCCTGTGCTATATGGAATCCATTGCGATTCCATAATTTTTCCTAGGCTTCCTTACAAAGGTACTGATTTCAACACAATTACCTACCAAAATAAAGGGAATAAAAAAGACAGTAGCCTCCTTTACGAAAGTAAACCTTACCCCCTAATCTCCTTCTGTATTACCCCGCAATGTAGCATGCTTGCTCCGAAATAAGGATTTTTAATTTCTTTTTGAGCACTCAACCACACCCCTCCTTGGTTATTGTTGTACATTGGACAATACTGCTGATAAAGCTGCCCAGGGGTACCAGTTAAACCAACCAATTCAATTAAATTTTTGCTCAGGTGAAGAAATTGAGCTCTTTGCCTTGCAATATCACTTGTTAATAGCTGTTTTGCTAGCTCCTTAGACTGTTCAATAATTTTAGTTAACCCAACCTTGTCATCTGCTTTAAAATGATTTAGATTAAAGCCTTCAAGAGCAGTTAATAGTTCCTTGGATAAGAAGGCAGTCGCCTCTGGATTATCGGCAACTAGAGCATCTTTTAGTTCCAAGTATTGTGCGATTACTTCTCCAGACTGATTCTCAGTGGCTTGTTCGGGCTTGCTTGAAGCTTCTTCCGATTTGACTACCTGGTTCTTCGTATTGCTTTCTTTAGGCTCAGAATTACAGGCTGATAGGATCATAATCCCTATCATTAACAGTGATACAACCTTGATAACATTTAAATTTTTCATCGTATTATAATTAAAAATTAGTGATTAATTAATCGCTCTTACCACTTCACCACAATAGCGCATTTGGCTCCCAAAATATGGATTCATAACCTCCTTAGAACGGCTAAGCCAATTGGCGCCTTGATCGCTATTTGCCATCGGACAATGCTGTAGATAGATGGTTTGTATACTTAACTCAAAGGATTCAAGGGTATAGATCATCAGTTCGGAGACTAATTCAAAATAAGCCCGTAGCCCATCAATGTCCTTTGCTAAGGTCATTTTTTTGGCCTTGTCAAACTGGGAAACCACCTCCTCCCATACCTGTTGCGTTTTCGCATCTTCTTGAGGTAGATTTACCTTCTCCACCGCCTCCCATAGTTGGGAGGTAAAGGCTTTGGCATTCTGGAAATCATCCTCAACAAGAGCATCCTTTAGCTTTAAATAGGTATCTATGAGTTGTTTAATGGCCATTTGATTCCGCTGGTTTAAATCCATTTTATGTTCAACACTGGGAAGTTCAAAAAGCGTGCTTTCTGTAGCTCCTAAAGCCTGGTTTTTCGGTGCCGTCATCATACTGGGTTTACCTGCAAGCTGAGCTGCGGCATCAACCGTAAAGGTCCCATTGACCACAATTTCTTCCGCTGGGTTAAGACCTTGAGCAATCATATAAGCCCCCCCGAGTTCTGCTCCTAAAACAACATTTCGCAGTTTAAAACCGCCATGTTCTTTTACATAAACGATAGAGCGCTCTCCTGTCCATAAAACCGCACTTTTAGGTACACTTAACTGCCCTTCTTCTTGCACAGGTATTTCCAAAATTCCAGTGGCAAACATGCCAGGCTTTAATCTACCCTCTGAATTATCCACCACTACCCTGGCCGAAGATACCCGCGTCTGATCATTTAAAAGGGGATCAACGAAATCCACTTTACCCACAAAGGTTTCCCCTGGAAGTGACCCCACTGTAAAGCTTATGGTACTACCCTCTTTGATCCAATTGATGTTCCTCTCATAAGCATCAAATTGCACCCATAATTGTTCCAGGTTTGCAATTTGGTAGATCGCCTCACCTTGCTTAATATAATCCCCTAGCTCCACAAGTTTTTCAGTAACAACTCCTCCAACATCGGCATAAATAGTAAATTGATCGCTCACTTGGCCTCGCTCAATAATGTTGTTAATTTGTCTGTCGGTAATTTTCCATTGCTTAAGTCGCTCTTTAGCCGCTTCAAATAATACTGGATTACTCGCTCGAATCGAATATGCTTGTAAAAGCTCTTTTTGAGCTGTCATTAATTCTGGCGAATATAACCGTGCCAAGGCCTGCCCCCTAGATACGGTTTCTCCTGTAAAATTGACCATTAATTGTTCTACTCTTCCAGCGATATGACTTGACTGAACATAGGAGCGACGTTCATCCACCGCTACTTTCCCATTAAGACGAATTTGGCCAGCATCATTTTTTTCCCCAACTACCATCGTTTGAACATTTGCCAATTTTTGAGCATATTCTGACATTACAACAAGCGCTGGATCCTCGTGGAGATTATCCATTGAAACCGAAATAAGCTCCATACCACATATCGGACAATCTCCTGGTTCATTTTGACGAATTTGAGGATGCATTGAACAGGTCCAAGTGGTAGATGCCATATGGTTATGCTCCTGATTAGTTTGATCGGCTTTATTGGAGCT